>HF997890.1 GCA_000433635.1 Ruminococcus sp. CAG:254 | reverse complement strand
ATATGACACGCTCATCATACTTTTTATTGGTTACATTATATAATATTATTTTTAGTTTGTCAATGGGGGTGCAATTCATCCCCCACCTTAGAGGTGGGGGACTTCTTACTACTGGATGTTAAAATGAAAATCCCGTTTAATAATTCTCTGCTTTCACCTGAAAATACGACTGCGGATGATTGCAGACCGGACAGACTTCCGGAGCTTGTTTTCCGATGTGAATGTGTCCGCAATTTGCACATTCCCAGATGGTATCGCCGTCTTTCGAGAACACATATCCGCCCTCGACATTGGCAAGCAGCTTGCGAAAGCGTTCTTCATGTGTCTTTTCAATCTTTCCGACTGCTTCAAACAGGGCAGCAATTTGGTCGAACCCCTCTTGCCGTGCCTGCTCCGCAAATTCCCGATACATATCAGCCCATTCAAAATGCTCACCAGCAGCGGCATCTTTCAAATTCTCCGTGGTTGCCGGCATTGCACCGCCGTGCAACAGCTTGAACCAGATTTTTGCGTGTTCTTTTTCGTTGGCAGCGGTTTCTTCAAAAATCTTTGAAATCTGCACATAACCGTCTTTTTTTGCCTGAGAAGCATAATACGTGTACTTGGTTCTTGCCTGTGTTTCTCCGGCAAACGCTGCCATTAAGTTGGCTTCTGTACGACTTCCTTTTAATGGTTTCATGGTTTCTGCTCCTTTTCCTTTTTCTGACAATCCGGACAGACACCAATAAAGAGAATTTGATGGGATTCGATCTGAAATCCTTGTGCATCGGTCACTTGGTCACAAAGATTCCCCTGATATGGCATATCTACATCAAATACCTGACTACAAACCCGACACTTGATGTGGTAGTGTGGTGCAACATGAAAATCGAATCGATCCGCTCCGTCTGGAATGGGAATCCGCAAGCTTTCTCCCTGTTCCGAGAGCAACTTGAGATTCCGATAAACAGTTGCTTTGCTAATCAATGGATTTTCTGCTGCAATGGCAAGATAAATCTCCTCCGCAGTCGGATGATTTCGCATACGCCGTACCGTTTCCAACACCAGTCTGCGTTGTAACGTGTTTCTGTTTTTCATGAACCTGTCTCCTTAATCAAGAATCATTCTTAATTAAGATTTTAACCGAAAAAGCGTTCTTTGTCAAGTAGTTTTTCGATTTTTTTCCGGCTTTCCAAAGACATTGTTCCAAAAAACTTAGGATTGTTCGGAATCTGCCTCACAGAATGTCACATCTTCCCCGTTCAGAATCCGGTTGGATGTCCGCATTGCACACATCTTTCCGCACATCGAGCAGGTATGCCGTTCCTGCGGCGGACGGCTTTCAAAATAATTCCGTGCCTTTTCCGGGTCAATCGCACACGCAAACATGCCTTCCCAGTCGATTCTCTGTCTGGCTTCGCTCATCCGGTTGTCCTGTTCTCTTGCATATGGGATTCCGTTCGCAATATCTGCCGCATGAGCAGCAATTTTCGATGCTACGATGCCCTCCCGAACGTCCTGCAAATCCGGCAGCCGCAAATGTTCCGCTGGTGTGACATAGCACAGGAAGTTTGCACCACTGGATGCGGCAATTGCTCCGCCGATGGCAGAAGTAATATGGTCATAGCCCGGTGCAATATCGGTTACCAGCGGCCCTAACACATAGAACGGTGCACCGTGGCACAACCGCTTCTGCAAAGCCATATTGGCAGCGATTTCATTCATTGCCATGTGCCCTGGTCCTTCTACCATGACTTGTACATCCTTTTCCCATGCTCGTTTTGTCAGGTCGCCCAGTTCAATCAGCTCGCTGATTTGGGCAGCATCGGTGCTATCTGCGGTAGAGCCTGGACGCAGTGCATCGCCAAGGCTAATCGTAACATCGTAGGTTCTTAGGATTTCCAGCACTTCATCATAATATTCATAGAACGGATTTTCGTTTCCAGTCATTTCCATCCATGCAAAAATCAGCGAACCGCCACGAGATACCACATTGGTCAACCGCTTTTGCCGCTTCAGGGCTTCCACGGCACGGCGGTTAATGCCGGCATGAATCGTCTGGAAGTCAACGCCTTCCTTTGCGTGGGCTTCGATGACCCGCAAGAAATCCTCTGCCTTGATTTCCTTCAAATCTTTTTCCAGATAGCCAATCGCATCATACATCGGCACTGTTCCAATCATTGCCGGAGATTTTTCAATCAGCTGTTTCCGGAACGTGCTGGTTTTTCCGTAATTGGACAAGTCCATGATGGCTTCGCAGCCGAACTGAATCGCAAGGTCAACCTTTTTCATTTCGTCTGTGTAGTCGTGGCAGTCGCCTGAAATGCCTAAATTTACGTTAATTTTTGTCCGCAGTCCTGTGCCGATTCCCTCCGCAGAAAGGGAAGTGTGGTGAATGTTCGCCGGAATACAAATCGTTCCAGCTGCAACCCGTTCCCGCAGCCATTCCACATCGACCCGTTCCTTTTCTGCAACGGTTTTCATCTGTGGGGTGATAATATGCTTTCTGGCTGCTTCCATTTGTGTGTGATAAGTCTGCATTTGATTCCTCCATCATTTTATTCTGCATAGTTGTGACAGATTGCACCGTTTCCGTGTCCAATCTGCAACCCTGCTTGGATACAATTTGCAACATATAATTTTGCCTGCTGGACGCTCTCCGAAAGGGAATGTCCCTTTGCCCAGTTTGCCGCAATGGCAGAAGAGAGCGTGCAGCCTGTTCCATGCGTATTCTTCGTGGCGATTCTTGCTCCAGAAAAGCACTGCATTGTGCTGCCGTCATAGAGCACATCAATCGCATCTTCTGTCAGGTGACCGCCCTTGACCAAAACCGCTGTCTGATACTGTTCCGCAAGCTGTTTTGCAGCTGCCTGCATTTCTTCCACCGTCTGAACAGCTTTTCCGAGCAGAACCGCTGTTTCCGAGAGGTTTGGTGTTAATAAATCCGCCTGTGCAAACAGCTGTTCCCGCATCGCATCCACAGTTGTGCGTTCGGTCAATTCTGCCCCTGTGGTTGCCACCATAACTGGGTCAACAACGACCTTTTTCAAGTGGTACTGCTGAATTTTGGCACAGATGATATCAACCTGCTCTGGACTGGCAATCATGCCGATTTTCACCGCTTCCGGCGGAATATCCGTGCAAATTGCATCCAGCTGCTGCCCCAAAAAATCCGCTGAAACAGGCAGAATTCCCTGCACGCCAAGCGTATTTTGTGCCGTCAGGGCAGTGATGGCACTCATTCCGTAAACATACAGAGCCGTCATAGTTTTCAAGTCTGCCTGAATGCCCGCACCACCGCAGCTGTCACTTCCGGCAATCGTTAAAACCGGTACTCGCTCTATCATGCTCCTGCTCCTTTACAAATCACATCTGCCAGCTGTCGCATTTCCTTTGCCGCAGTCATGCAATCCGGCTTCGCAAAAATCGCCGAAATGACCGCAATGCCCTGTCCGCCAAATCCACGCAGCTGCAAAGCGTTTTCCGCTGTAATACCACCGATGGCAACGACTGGAATGGTGACTGCCTGACAGATTTCCTGTAAAGTTTGCAGCGAAAGCGGCGTTGCATCCTGCTTTGTTGCCGAGCCAAACACTGCTCCTGTTCCGATGTAATCCGCCCCATCCTGCTGGGCTTTTTTTGCCTCTGCAACATTGTGGGCACTCGTTCCGATCCATTTTTCTGCACCGAGCACGGCTCTTGCCTGTGCAATGCTGGTATCGTCCTGTCCAACATGAACACCATCCGCACCGCTATCCTTGGCAGCCTGCACATCGTCATTGATGATGCAGGGAACGTGGTAACGATGACAGAGCGACACAATCGGAATGGCAAGTGCAGTTAGCTTTTCCGTGCTGCAATGTTTTTCCCGAATTTGCAGCATAGTCACACCGCCTTTTAAGGCATCTTCCACGCAATCGTATAAAGTTCTGCCATTCAACCAGCGGCCGTCGGTAATGGCATAGAGCCGCATCTGGGCATCTGTAAGCTGCATCTTTCTGCAAGCACTCCTTTCTTGTTCCATAAAAAAACAGCATACCGCAATGCAGCAGGTATGCTGTAGGAATTTTGATTCCAAGTTCATCATGCATTCCCTACGTTGGCATAATCCAAATCAGGTCATCGGTCGATGTGTCTGCACATCCTCTCAGCGGCGTTCATCCGCTCCCGCTATGCGAAAAATTAAATTTTGTTAGGCAGCAGCCCGTTTTCTCCGGAACACCTTCCGGAACAGACTCCGCAAGGATGGAGCAACATATTCGAGTGCTGCACAATATTTATCTACGACAACAATCACGTAGCTTTCTTTGTAGTGCGGCATGTGGTGCGTTGCCGGCCACATGTGGTTTTGTATGATGTCTTTTTCCACAGCATTCACCGAGAACAGCTGCATTGCATTGTGCAATGCCACT
This sequence comes from Ruminococcus sp. CAG:254, assembly GCA_000433635.1. Classification (GTDB taxonomy): domain Bacteria; phylum Bacillota; class Clostridia; order Oscillospirales; family Ruminococcaceae; genus Ruminococcus_C. The sequence goes on along the minus strand of HF997890.1, from coordinate 45,443 downwards.
TGTGGATGATGGGCACTGTGGGATTCATGGGTTTCGGTTGCATCATAGTCGGCTGTTTCATAAAAATACAAATCGTGCAGCAATCCGGCACGGGCAGCGGAAACCGCATCCCAGTGGAAAAACTTACAGATGAGATAATTATAATAGGAAACATTCAAACTATGTTGAAACCGTGTGGTTTTGATATGATGGCGGTATTGCTTCAGGTCTTGTACCGATTTGCTTTCCAACAAGTCGGCAACGAATTCATAATACAGCTGCTGCTTCAGGTTCTTTCTGGAACCGATCGCTTTCAGCATGGCGACACCTTCCTTTCATCTATGTTCAGTGTAACAGATTTTTTTTGATTTGTCAAGTAGTTTACGAAAAAACAACAACTGTTTTGTTATGCTTGCAAAAACACGTCGTTTGTGCTATGATAAATACAGATTTTATCAGAAAGGTCGAATCGAATATGCAACTTTCTTCCCGTACAAAAGGAACGTGTTTCCTGATTTTTTCTGCATTCAGCTTTGCTTGGATGAATGCATTTGTCCGGCTTGCCGGAGATTTATCCTTTATTCAGAAAAGTTTCTTCCGCAACTTGATCGCCCTGCTGGTCGCCTTGATCATGCTGTTCAAGGAACGGCAGCCCCTGCACTGCGATAAAAAGAGTGCGGGTGCTTTATTGTTACGGGCAACCATGGGAACGGTCGGCATCTTCTGCAACTTCTATGCCGTTGACCATCTTCCCATCTCGGACGCATCCATGCTGAATAAAATGTCGCCGTTTTTCTCGGTACTGCTGGCATGGCTGCTATTAAAAGAGCGAATCACCTGGAAACAAATCTGCATCATCTGCGGTGCGTTTATCGGCAGTCTGTTCATCATCAAGCCAACGTTCTCGAACCTCTCACTGTTTCCCTCTTGTATTGGATTACTGGGCGGATTCGGGGCAGGATTTGCCTATACCATGGTACGCTACTTGGGCACTCGCCACGTTCCAAAGGCATGGATTATTTTTCTGTTCTCTGCCTTTTCCTGTCTGGTTGCTCTGCCGTGGCTGCTGCTGCACTATGAGCCAATGACGTGGAAACAGCTGCTCTCTCTGATTGGTGCAGGGCTTGCCGCAGCCGGCGGACAGTTTGGTGTTACCAACGCTTACTTCTACGCAGCCCCGAAAGATATTTCTGTCTATGACTATACGCAGATTATTTTTGCGGCATTGCTGGGCTTTTTCCTGTTCCAGCAAGTTCCGGATAGATATAGTATTCTCGGTTATTGCATCATTATTGGCATGGCGGTTTGTATGTTCTTTTATCACAAACGGGCAGAATCGCATACCGCCTGAATCTTTCTATAAAAACAAAATGCAGGAATCCAACGGTTCGGATTCCTGCATTTTTTATGCATCTTTCGTATATAAGACCAACAGCGTTCCCGTTTGCAGGGAGATTTCCGCCTGCTCGGCAACGATTTCATTGCTGATTCCCAGCGGAAAATTTGCGTGCAATATGCCATTCTGCAAGCAGTACTTCGCCCCTGTAATGGTAACGCCTGTGCAAGTATCGCTCAATGACAGCAGCGAGAAATACCAGCCGTCCCGTCTGGGATATTGACGAACCGTTCCAGCAGTCTGCACTGTCATCCAGTTCTGTGCATCGCAGAGCGAACCAACTGCCCCATGCTCGGACAAATACCGCAACGTCTGCACGTTTGCGATGGAATGGTCAAACCGTCCGCCGAGTCCGCCGTAAATCTGAATCTCTTCTGCTCCCAAAGAGAGAGCCTGCTTCACTGCCAGCATGGTATCTGTATCATCCTTTTCCGGCGGATACCGCAAGACCGATTCTCCCTCTGGCTGTTCGGAACTGGAATCAAAATCGCCCAGCACCCAATCCGGCGAAATGCCCAACGCTCTGGCATGCCGCAAACCGCTGTCTGCACAAAGAATCATAGCATCTTTCGGCAACGCCACCCAATCCGGTTTCTCAAATGCACCGCCGGAAAAAATCACTGCCCGTTTCATTGTTCCCAGTCCTTTCGCTTTTTTGCAATCTCATACATGGCAACATAAGAGGCATGACGGCTTTCTGCAATGCTGCCATCCTGCACGGCCGCCAGCACACCGCAGCCCTTTTCACAAACATGGGCACAGTCCTGAAACCGACAGCTTCCCTGATAGGGAGCGAACTCCGGAAAACAGTCTGCCAATTCTTCCTTGGGAATACGTGCATATTGTTCCTGTTCAAACGTAGAGAATCCGGGCGTATCTGCAATATAACCGCCATCCAGCGGATACAGAGAAGCTTGTCGGGTCGTATGCCGTCCACGTCCCAGCTTCTCGCTGATTTCTCCAACTTTCAGTTGCAAATCCGGATACAACGCATTCAACAGCGTGGATTTCCCAGCACCGGAATTTCCCGTCAAGGCACTGACTTTTCCTCGCAGGCAAGCACGCACTGCCTCCAGTGTATCCGGCTGGTCATAACAAACCGGATACATGGGAATTCCAGCATTGGTATACAGTTTCTGCAAGGCTGCTCCGTCTTGTAAGTCCAACTTGGTCAGCACCAAAACTGGTTGAATCTGCTTATAAATTGCAACTGCCATGAACTGATCCAGCAACAGCAGATTTGGCACAGGCTTATAGGTGGAGGTCACAAATAACAACTGGTCTAAGTTTGCCAGCGGCGGACGGATGATGCTGTTTTTTCGGGGCAGAATCTCGGTCATCACACCCTGCTCCACAGTGACAAAATCTCCGGCATAAGGGGTCATGCCTCGCTTTCGGAACACTCCTCTTGCCTTACAGGAAACCGTTCCGGAATCCGTTGCAACGGTATAAATTCCACCGATACACTGTAAAATTCTGCCTGATTCTTTCTCCTGCATCATTCCTGTGATTCCTCCGACTGTGCAGCTGGGGCTTCGGTTGCAGCAGGAGCGGCTTCTGTATGCTGCGGTGTCACCGCAGCAAATGCAGATTCAAAGTCCTCTGAAATTGCAGTGAAAGAACCAGTTGTAAAGTCAAACGTATAAACACCCAGTCGAGCAGTCATGCCCGTGCTTTCCCCTGTTACAGAAACGGTCACTTGCTTTTGTCCAGTTCCCTTGACCGGAATACTAATCATACCGCCGGCGGTTTCTGCAACAAACGGATAACTCTGAATCACCTTTCCATCCATAGTGAAATCAACGGTATACTTGCCCGTGATGTCAGATGGGAGATACATTCCATAGTTAATTTCGCCTTCCGGTGCACTGCCGTTACTAATCTTAAAGCTGATATCCGAACCAGCATTGGTTGCACTGTATGCTTTCAAGCTCTGTTCTACGATTTCACCCTGTGGCTTATCGGAATCGACTTCTTCCACGCTTGCAATCTTCAAGTTGATTCTTGCACATTCCGTTTCTGCATCTGCCTGTGTCATGCCGACAAACTGCGGAACGGTGATTTCATCAACGGCAATCCCCGTGCTGACATACAAATCAATGTTGCTGCCAACCTTCAATTCTGTACCATATGCCGGGTCGGTTCGGATACAATTTCCCTTTTCAATGCCATCATCAGAGCTACTTGCCTCTTGAATCTCGTGTACTTGGAAGCCCAAATCGGTCAGCATATTCTTTGCTTCTGCTTCAGAATAGCCCTTGACTTCCGGAACAGAAATCATCTGTGTCCCCTTGCTGACTGCAACCGCAACTCGAATTTTGTTGTTGTCGCCTCGGTCAACTCTTGTTCCAGCGTCTTCACTCTGATTATAAATCGTGCCAGCTGCATAGTCATCATTGTAATCTTCTTCTTCAACACTGAGCACAATGTCCTTATCATAGTTCTTGACCGCATCATCATAGGTCATACCAATCAGATTCGGCACTTCCACGGACTTCCGCAGCAAGTTTGGATTCGTCAGCAGGGCAACAATAAAGACTGCTGCCACAACAATGACGACCACTGTGACGGCTGTCAAAATCGGAACGACCAGAGATTTTTGTTTTGGCTCTGGTTCATATTCATCCGGTTCTTCATAGTCATCTTCATCCTCATCCGGTTCTTCCGGCAGATATTCTGGTTGCTGCTGTGGCTGCATCGGTGCAACCGACTGTTGCGGCGGCATACCGTATTGCATTCTACCGTTCTCCGCTGCTCGCTGCTGTACCAGCGGCACACTGTAATAGCCGAAAATAATTTGGTTGTTCTGCTTGAAGGCTTCAATATCCCGAATCATATCGGAGGCAGTCTGATAGCGGTTTTCCGCATCTTTTTCCATCGCATGCATGATGATTTCTTCCAGACCGGAAGGAATATTCGGGTTAATATCTCTTGGCCGAACTGGAATATTTTTGATATGCATCACGGCAATGGAAACCGGATTATCGGTATCAAACGGTTTTTGTCCGGTCAGCATCTCATAAAACATGACACCAACGGAATAAATATCGCTCTTTTCATCCGTCACGTCCCCTCTTGCCTGCTCCGGACTGATGTAGTGTACCGTTCCGATTGCCTGATCGGTTGCAGTCATGCTTTCTTCCCGTGCAAACTTGGCGATTCCGAAGTCCATGACTTTAATCGTTCCGTCTGTCAGCAGCATGATATTTTGCGGCTTGATGTCCCGATGAACGATTCCACGGTTATGGGCATGCTGTAATGCCCGCAAAATCTGAATGATAAAATGTACGGCATCTTTCCAGTTCAGAACCCGTTCGCTGTCGATGTATTCTTTTAAGGTGATGCCGTCAATATATTCCATAACGATATATTGCAGCTTTTCCGAAAATCCCATATCATAAATCTTGACAATGTTGGGATGAGAAAGAACGGCAATTGCCTTGGATTCATTCCGGAATCGCCGCAGAAATTCATCACTCTCTGAAAATTCCCGTTTCAGGATTTTCACAGCAACAATTCGATTATCCAGCACATCTGTTGCCTTATACACATTTGCCATACCGCCTTGCCCGATCAGCTCTGTAATTTCATAGCGACCGTCCAGCCGTTTGCCGATATAATTATCCATACGCTCCCTCCGATGATGTTAATCTGTAATGATTGCAATTGCGATGTTATCCCTGCCGCCTTTCTCCAACGCCAGCTGCAGCAGTTCATCCGCCAATTCCTGTGCAGGCTTTTCCTGCTGCAAGATTTCCTGCATCTCTTCCTCGGTACAGAATCCATGCAGTCCGTCCGAACAGAGCAGGATTTTCATGCCGTCCGTATAGGGCAAAAAGAAATCATCTGCTTCCACCGTTTTTTCGACACCAACTGCCCGAATCAACATATGCTTCATGGGATGGGTTTCTAGTTCCTCTTCTGTGATTTTTCCGGAAAACAGCAGAAAATTGACCAGTGTATGGTCAATGGTAATCGGCTGCAAAACGCCATCTGCATAGTAATAAGCACGGCTATCCCCAACATTGACAATGGTCACGCCCTCTTGATTCCAGAACGCAGCCACGCAAGTCGTTCCCATGCCAAAATTCTGATAGTTCAGCTTTGCGGCAGTATAGATGACACTGTTGGCGGCAGACACCGCTGCCATCATCGCATTTCGGATTTCATAGGTCTGCATCGGCTCTTGGCAGCGTTCCTCCATGCATTCCAGAAAAATTTCAGTTGCACGGGTACTGGCTTCTTTTCCGGAGCGTTCTCCGCCCATTCCGTCACAAACCAGTGCCAGAACACCATCCGGAAACGTCCGGATTTCGACACAGTCCTGATTTTCCTCTCTCACATAACCAATATGTGTTGCAGTTGCAAAATTCAATGCATTCCCCCCTGTTTCTTCTGTTTACGTTTGTTGAATGGCATCCCGTCGCAGCTGACCGCAGGCAGCTTCAATGTCACTACCCAGTGTTCGCCGAATCGTGGCTGGGATTCCATATCGTTCTAAGGTCTTTTGAAATTGCAAAACCGTCTTTTTTAAGGTGTGAAAATTTCGCTCCTTGACCGGATTGATGGGAATCAAGTTGACATGAGCATGCAGCCCTTTCAAGCGTTCTGCCAGTGCTGCTGCATCCTGCTCCGCACTGTTGACCTGATCCATCACGGCATACTCAAACGTGACCCGTCTTCCAGTCTTTTCAAAATAGGTCTGACAGGCATCCAGCAGAACATCAATCGGATAAGAACGATTGATGGGCATAATGGCACTTCTTCCGGCATCGTTCGGGCAATGCAGGGAAACAGATAGCGTCAGCCCTAACCGCTGTTCTGCCAGCTCCAGAATCTTCGGCACAACGCCGCAGGTAGAAACGGTAACGTGCCGCAAACTCATGCCATACCCGTTCGGGTCGGAAAGCAGCTGCAAAAACCGCAGTACATTGTCAAAGTTATCCAGTGGTTCGCCGATACCCATCAGCACCAAACTGGAGATTTTGCAATTCTGTGCTCGTTCCGTTTCATAAATTTGCAGGAGCATTTCTGCTGGTGTCAAGTTCCGCACGAATCCTGCAATGGCAGATGCACAGAACCGACATCCCATCCGGCAACCCACCTGTGTTGAAATGCACAGGCTTGTGCCGTGGTGATACTGCATGCAGACGGTTTCTACATAGTTGCCGTCTGGCAGTTCATATAAGTATTTTACCGTATCATCGACCGAAGATGCAAGTCTTTTTGCAATTTTTAGCCGATTGATACAAAAATCGGATGCCAATCGTTCTCGAAATGGCAAAGATAACGTAGTCATCTCAGAAAAATCAGTCACCCGTTTCTGGTGCAGCCAGTTAAAAATCTGTTTTGCTCGAAATTTCGGCTCGCTCAATTCCTGTACGGCTGCCTGTAATTCCGGCAAAGTCATAGAAAGTATGTCTTGTTGTTCCATTCCGGTCACCCTTCCTGCACACGCTGTAATTTTGCCAAGAAGAACCCATCGCTGTTACAGTCAGACGGCAGCAGAGTCACTATAGATTCCGCCCATTTTCCGCCCCATTCCGGCAGAACGGACTGCGGTACAAATTCGCTGTGCTTTGCTAAAAATGCCGTCACCACGTCTGCATTTTCCTCCTGTCGAATCGTACAGGTGGAATACAACAGCGTTCCTCCCACTTTTACATAACGGGATGCGGTTTCTAAAATTGCCGCCTGAATGGCTGGCAAATCGGCAAAACTCTCCGGATTTTTATACCGTATCTCCGGCTTTCGCCGAATCACGCCTATGCCAGAACAAGGCACATCACACAATACTCGGTCAGCCTGCGGCAATGCCGAATTGTATACGCTTGCATCGCCCTGCTGAGCTGTGACATTGGACAAATGCAGCCGTTCTGCTGCCTTTGCAATCAGCGGAACTCGCTTCGGCTGCAATTCAAACGCTAAAATCTGCCCTGTTCCCTGCATATACTCTGCAATGGTACAGGTTTTTCCGCCCGGAGCTGAACAGACATCCAGTACGGTTTCTTCCGGCTTTGCTCCAACTGCCCGACAGCAAATCTGCGAGGCAGCATCCTGCACATGAAACCAGCCCTTTTGAAATGCCGGATGATTCCGGAGATTTCCGCCCTTTAAGAAATAGGCATCCGGAACAAGCGGATGTTTCTGAATCTGATGTTCCTGAAGTGCCTCCAGCAGCTGTTCTTCCGTTGCCAGCAGCGGATTCCGCCGAATGGTCAGCGGAGCTGGCTGCAATGCATTTTCCAGAAACGCAATCGTTTCTGTTTCTCCATACTGTTTCAAGAGCAAGTCTACCAGCCAGAGCGGTGCAGCATATTGAATGGAGATTGCCTGTTTCTTCTGTTTTGGCAGCGGAATCTGCTTTTCATCCCGTAAAAACGACCGCAAAACGGCATTGACAAATCCGCTTGCACTTGCTCTTCGGCACTGTTTCGTCAGTTTTACGCTTTCGTCTACCGCTGCACGGTCTGGGATGTGATTCAGATAGAGCAGCTGATACAAGCCCACATGCAAAATATTCCGCACGGTCGGGTCTAATTTTGCAACGGGCTTTTTGCTATACTTCTTTAAAATCGCATCCAGTGTAATCCGGCGAGTCAGTACGCCGTAAAATAAAACGGTGCAGAGATTTTTTTCTTTCTGCTCCATTTCTACCTGATGCAACGCATGATCCAACAGCAGGTTGGAATAGCTGCCTGCCTGCTCGGTCTGGTCTAATAACTGTACTGCAAATTTTCTTCCCTGCATCAATCTTTTCTCCGATCTACCAAGCCTAACAGCCGTACCAGCTGCAAAATGGAGCTGACCAGAGAAGCAACATAGGTCATTGCTGCTGCGGTCAATACCTTTCGGGCACTGCCGATTTCGTCATCATCCAGCATATGATAGGCATCCAAGGTTTTGAGTGCTCGATGGCTGGCATCAAATTCCACAGGCAGTGTTACAAACTGAAACAGCACAATCAGAGAAAACAGCAGAATTCCGCCATAAACCAGCGGTCGAGAACTGAGAATCAGCCCCAAGACCAATACAAAATACCATGCATACGAGCCAAACTGCGTAACCGGAATGATGGCTTGCCGAATTTTAATCGGGGTATATCCGACCGCATGTTGTACTGCATGTCCGCATTCATGGGCTGCAACGCCAATGGCTGCAACAGATGTAGAATCATAGACAGAATCAGAAAGCCGGATGACATTGGCTCTCGGGTCGTAGTGGTCCGTCAGGCTTCCGCTGACCCGTTCAATCTGGATGAATTGCAATCCGTTTTCGTTTAAAATCTGACGGGCAGCCTCTGCTGCTGTCATCCCTCGCCGATTGCTGATTTTTTGATACCGCTTGAAAGTTGCATTGACATTCCAAGAGGCAATCGCACAGATCAGAAATCCAATGAGCAATAAACCATATCCCATACGCTTCTGCTCCTTTCCGGTAAAACCGTTTTGAAATTATTTTTGTGATACTTTGCCAAGAACCGTTCCATAAGGAATGGATTTTCCACGCAGAAAATCAACGGCTTTCATTCGCTTTTTGCCCTCTGGCTGTACTTCCAGCAGCTGCAAGCCCAAGCCATCGCCACATTTTACAATCAGCTTTTCTGCATCAGCAACCGCTCCGTACGGCAATTCTTCCGGCATCGCAGTAGTGACAACGTGAGAAGCATAGACTTTCAGCCGCTTTCCATCCAGTGTCGTAAAACCAGTAATGCCCCGAATGATATTGTGCAAGGTATTTGCTGGCTGTTCAAAGTGCAGGGCAGACATTTCCTTTGTAATTCTGCCTGCATAGGAAGATTTTGCATCGTCCTGCGGTTCTGGCTGTAATGTTCCAGCTTCCAGCTTTTCCAGTGTTTCCAGCAACACCGATGCTCCCAGTTCTGCAAGGCGGTCATGCAGAGAAGCAAATGTTTCATCTGCTCCAATCGGCAACGCTGCCTTTACCAGCATATCGCCTGTATCCAAGCCCTCTGCCATCTGCATGGAGGTGACTCCGGTTTCTGTTTCGCCGTTCAATAGACACATCTGCATCGGTGCTGCTCCCCGATAAGCTGGCAGCAGCGAACCGTGAATATTGATACAGCCGTACTTTGGCAAATCCAAGACGGCTTTCGGCAGAATCTGCCCATAGGCAACCACCACAATGACATCTGGGTTTAATTCCTGCAAGGTCTGCATCGCCTGTTCTGCTTCTTCTCCCTTTCGCAGGGAAAGCGGCTGATACACGGGCAGCCCTGCTTCTACCGCAGCGGCTTTCACCGGCGGCGGAATCATCTTGTATCCTCTGCCCTTTGGCTTGTCCGGCTGCGTAAAGACACCGACCACTTCATATGCCTGCTGCAGCAGTGCCTGCAAACAAGGAACGGCAAAATCCGGCGTTCCCATAAATACAATTCTCATGAATGCTCATTCCTCTTCTTCGTCTGGTTCTACAAATTCGGTTACAATATCCACAAACAAATGGCCATCTAAGTGGTCATTTTCGTGGCAGGCACACTGTGCCCCCAAGTCTGCGAATGCCATTTCATACCATTCGCCCTTGCGGTTCTGTGCCCGCATCCGGCAGCGTTTCGGGCGGTCAACATAGCCCCAAGTATCCGGACAGGAAAGGCAACCCTCTACAACGTGCTGCTTTCCGCTCACTTTGAGAATTTGCGGATTGATGGCTTCAATCATCTGCGGCAGACCCAAATCCATAATAAACAACCGCTTCGGAATGCCAACCTGCGGTGCTGCCAGACCAACGCCGCCAGCATCTTTCAAGGTTTCCTGCATATCGTCCAGAAGACGCCACAGGGATTCGTCAAATTGTGTTACCGGTTTACACACGGTACGTAAAACCGGATCACCCTCTTTTCGGATTCTACGAATTGCCATAAAATCTTGATCTCCTTCTATCTATTATACGCCAATATCGCCATTCATATCCGCATACAGATACAGCTTTGCAAATGCTTTCTGTGCGGTGACTGCCTCCAAGACAGCCCGAATCAGCGTGCGATATGGTGATGTATTCTTACATTTTAAAATGACTCGATACCGATATTTTCCTTTCAGCCGTTCATAGTGGCAGGGTACTGCCCCCAGCACCCACAGCGGATAGGAAAACGCCTGCTCTTTCACATAGACTTGAATCTGCCGGACAGCCTCTGCAGCAGCAGCGGCAACGATTTCTTCTTTTTCGCCGACAAACCCCAGTATACACAGGTCACAGAATGGCGGAAACAGCATGGTTTTCCGGATAGCATATTCCTGCTCATAAAAGACCGGATAATTCTGCTGGGCTGCCAGCTGCAAGACATAGTGATTGGGCAAGAACGTCTGCAAAATGGCTCGTCCGGCGGTATCACCCCGTCCGCTTCTGCCGACAACCTGCGTAATCAGAGAAAATGTTCGCTCATAACTGCGAAAATCGCCGGCAAACAGTGCTTGGTCAAGAGAGAGCACGCCCACCAGCGTGACATCTGGAAAATCCAGTCCCTTTCCAATCATCTGCGTACCAACCATAATTTCGTATTCCTTGTTGCGGAATGCTGCAAACTTTTCCTCATAGGCATATCGAGAGCCAGTTGTGTCCGCATCCATGCGAAGCACGTTCGCTTTCGGAAACAGCAATTGCAGCTGTTCTTCCATCTGCTGTGTCCCAAAGCCCATTCTTCGGAACTGTTTCCCACCGCAATGCGGACAGGTTTCCGGCATCGGCTGCATATGCCCACAGTAGTGACACATCAGCTGGTCGCTGACTTTGTGATACGTCATCGGTACACTACAATTGGGGCAATAAACCGGCTCATTACAGGAGCAACAGCTAATCATGGTATGATAGCCCCGCCGATTCAGCAGCAGCAATACTTGTTTCCCCTGCGAAAGCGTTTCCTGCATCGCATCCAGCAGTGTATTGCTAAATGGTGTCCCATTGCCCAGCTGACGTTCTCGATTCATGTCTACAACTGTAACTTCTGGAAGTGGCATATTGCGATACCGCTGCTTCAGTTTCAGCAGCGTATAAACGCCCTTTTTGGCATAGTAGTAGCTTTCAATGGATGGTGTTGCAGATGCCAGCAGCAGCGGACAGTGATGGGTCTGACAGCGTTTCCGAGCGACTGCAATCGCATGATAACGAGGAGCGTTTTCGGATTTATACGTCCGTTCGCCCTCTTCATCCACAATCAAAATGCCCAGATTCTGCACGGGAGCAAACACCGCACTGCGTGTACCAATTGCAATCTTTGCTGTTCCATTCTGCATTCGCTGATAGGCATCTTGTCGCTGTCGGTCGGTCAGGGCACTGTGCATGACAACGACTGCATTTCCGAACAGACTTTGAAACTGCCCGACAATCTGCGGTGTCAGTGCAATTTCCGGCACTAACAGAATCGCCTGTTTGCCCTGCTTGAGTGTTTCTGCAATCAGCTTTTGAAAGACACGAGTCTTTCCGCTGCCAGTTACGCCGTGCAGCAGAAAATAAGCAGTTTCTTCCGCCAATACCTTTTGCAATACCTGCTCCATCACGGATTCCTGTTCCTCGGTCAGAACAACTTGTTCCAGCGATTCTGTTACAGGAACATCCTCTGCAATCGGCTCTGCAACACGCATTTCACATACCAGCAAGCCGTTTTTCTCTGCCGACTGTACCACTGCTTTGGTAATCCCACAGCGGCGGCAGGCTTCTTTCTCCGGCAGCGTTCCGCACTCCTGCAACAACTTCACTAAGCTTTGCTGCTTGGGTGTCATCTTTCGTTCCGGCAGAGGGTCAGCGAGGGATAACAGTTTCACTTTCGATTCCTGCACCCGAGATTTTGCAGCGGATACCTGTTGCAACAGCCCCTTTTCCAGCAGATTCGCTGCTAAGGGATGATGCAGGCGTTTCTGAAAGGCTGCTGGCGTTGAAGCAGTGTTCAGAATTTGATAATACCGCTCTTCTTCATCAGAAAGCCGTACATTTGGCTTGGGCTGTACCAAAACCGTTTTCTGAACGATTTGCAATTGCATGCCAGCCGGCAAGATGGTACGAATGGCATCACAATACGTGCAGAACGTCATTTCTCGCAGCCAGAACACCAAATCCAATTGTTCTGCCTGTAACACGGGCAACGCATCCAAAACAGCAAGCACTGGCTTTACAGCGGTTTCTGCTGCTGGCGGCTCTTGGCATTCCAACACCATGCCGACCCGTTCTCGGTTGCCTCTTCCAAAGGGAACAAGCACCCGACAGCCCACCGCAACGGGTGTATCTGCCCGATAGGTAAACAATCGGTCAAAGGCATACGTTGTATCCCAGACGGCAACCCCCAGAAAAAAAGCCGGTTCTGGAGCTGCATTAGTTGTTATGATTCAGTTCCTCGCTTTCGATGATGCGATACTTTCCGGCTGCCAGTTCATCAACGGCAGTCTGTACCGGCTTTTCCTTCAGTTCCTTCTTCTGGTCATACAATTCATCGGCAATTTCTCTTGCCCGCTTGGCAATGCCGACAACAACAGAATAGCAGCTTTCGTTCTTGGTCATTAACTGATTTAAGGATGGTCTTAACATACTCATGATTCTAATACCTCTTTCACTTTTTCTTCTTTATTGATTTGATGGATTTGTTCTGCTGCCAGAATCGTCAAGATTTCCTGTGCAGCGGTTTCTACTTGGTCGTTGACAACCAAATATTTGTAATTTGGTGCATCTTTCAATTCACCGCTTGCAGTTGCAAGCCGTTTTTGAATGACTTCTTCTGCTTCTGTACCCCGACCACGCAGCCGTTTTTCCAATTCGGTCATGCTTGGCGGTGCGATGAAAATCGAAACCGCATCCGGACACTTCTGCATTACCTGCTGAGCACCCTGTACTTCAATTTCCAGAATGACATTTTTGCCCTCGTTCCGCATGGCTTCGACTGCATCCCGTGGCGTTCCGTAATAGTTTCCGCAGAACTCTGCATGTTCCAGCACTTCATCCTGTGCAATCATCTCTTCAAATTGTTCCTTGGAAACAAAATGATACTGCACGCCGTCGACCTCGCCCGGTCTTGGTGCACGGGTCGTCAGGGAAACGGAATAATACAAGTCCTGCTGCTGCATGACTTCTTTCAAAACCGTTCCCTTTCCGCATCCGGATGGGCCAGAAACGACTAACAATAACCCTTTCTGCATGAAATCACCCTTTCTGATTATTCAATATTTTGAATCTGTTCCCGAATCTTTTCGATTTCAGATTTCATCTCTACAACCAACTGTGTAATCGACAAATTTTGTGCTTTCGAGCCAATGGTGTTGACTTCTCGGTTCATCTCCTGTACTAAGAAGTCCAGCTTTCTGCCGACTGGTTCTTTTGCCTCCAGCAAATCGGCACACTGCTGCAAATGACTCCGAAGCCGAACGGTTTCTTCATCAATGGCAACCTTTTCGGAGAAAACAGCTGCTTCCGTCACCAAACGCTGGGCATCAATCGACTGGTCTTCCAGCAATGTTTGCAATTTCTGATAGAGCCGGTCATAATAATTCTGCTGCATCGTTGGAGCTTCTGCTTCCACGACCGTCAAATGCTGGGTGATGGTCTGCAAGCGAGATAACACATCCTGCCGCAGTTTTTCACCCTCGGTTTCCCGCATTGCTATAAACCGCTGTAATGCCTGTTCCAAAGCGATTTTGGTATCGCTCCAGATTTCTTCTTCCTGCATCGGCTGTTTCTGTATCGTACAGACATCCGGCAGACGCAACAAGGTGGAAAGTGTCAAGTCGTCCTGTAATTGCAAAGTTTCGTTGGCTGCCTGCAATGCCTGACAATAAGCGTTTGCCAGTTCTACATTCACTGCCACGGTATTGGTTGCCGATTCCGGCAGCTGCATGGTCAGATTGACTTCTATTTTTCCCCGTGCAGCGACCTGCTGAACGGCTTTCTTGATGGGTTCTTCCAAAAAACTGTACGCTCTTGGCAGTCGAACGGTACACTCTAAGAACCGATGATTGACAGAACGAATTTCTGCCAGAATATCAACACCATCTGCTGTGAACTGTCCTCTTCCAAAGCCAGTCATACTTTTCATGAATTGAATGCCCTCATTTCTGCATAAAATCACAACTGCAATTTTCACTGCTGCTGTCCATTTGCCGAAAAGTGCCCTGTCGTGCAGTCGTTTCGGCTCTCATGTATAATTTACTATTATAGCATTTTCATGAGAAAAAATCAAGGCTATTCCTGAAAATATCCGGAAATCCATTGCTTGCACTTGAGAAGCTGTGATTCTTTGCGATTCTCTCTTTGATTTTTGTTTTTCTTCATTATGCAGTTTCATTTGCTCCGCAAATGTGGGCTGCTCGCCCACACCTCGGCACATTTTTGAAAAACTGCTGCACCGAAAAACTTTTTATTTGTGCTTCGCACCTGCTCAACAGAAAACCGCCTCTCCCGATAAGGGAAAAGCGGTTTCAAATGCTATTCTGTTTGATGCGGTTCGGAATCCGTTCCGACTGTTTCCTGTGCCAATTCTGCCTTTTTCTTTAGCTTTCGATTGGTATCATTTTTCAGAAGTGTATAGATGACGGAGGTCAGCGGAATAAACAAAATCATTCCAAACACCCCGAACAAATTCTGCCCCACCAAAACGGCAACCAGAACCCAGAACGAGGACAAGCCGACGGAATTGCCGACCACTTTCGGGTAAATAAAATGTCCTTCAATAAACTGTACCACCAGATAAACCAAAATACAAAGCAATGCTTTCCACGGGTCAATCATCAGGTTCAGCAGTGCTCCGGTACAGCATGCCAAGAATGCCCCCACAAAGGGAATAAACGAACAAACTGCCGTCAAAACGCCAATCAGCCCCGCATAGGAAATTCCGCAGATTGCAAAGGCGATGAACATCAGTGTTCCCAGAATGACCGCTTCCAAACACTGCCCACACAGGAAACTCCGGAAAATCTGACAAATCAAATTTCCTGTATCCCGAATTTTCTGACAAGTAGTATGCTGCAAGTTGGCTTCCAGTACCTTGTTCAGTTGTCTGCCGATGGTATGCCGTTCCATCAGGAGATAAATTGCCAGAATAAAGCCAACCACACCATCCACCACAACGCTTGCGGTAGATGCTGCCGCAGAGAAAATAGTCGGTACCCAGTTTCCAACGCCGACAATCAGCTTTTGCAGCAGCTGCCCTTGTTCTGCATTTTTCAGCCATTCTTCCAACATCGCCGTATCAATGCCATACGCTGCCAGCTGATTCAGCCAAATCGGCAAGTTATGCTGCACTTTGTTGTAAATATCCATGATGGATTGAATCAATGCCGGAATCATCAGCATACAAACCGCTGCCAGTACAATACAAACTGAAAGCAACGTCAACACCAGACTAATGGTATTCCAAAACCGTTCCTTGTGGGGACGTTTGGCATGTTTTTGCAGGAAATTCCGGAAGCCATTCATCGGAATATGTAAAAAGAATGCCAGAACACCTGCTACAATGACCGGCTGAATCAATTCAAACAAAAACGAAAATGCATAGGATGATTCTTCAAAATTCGCTAAAATCAAAAAAATGGCTGCAATAAATAAAACGATCCCAAATACTTTTTGTTGCCACTGTTTCACTGCGATTCGCCTCTTTTCGCTGAACTTACTTCATCTTTTTTCGATACTGATACCGCCGAATCTGATTCTGGATAAACTGCCAGAAATCTTTTCCGAAGAACAACAGAATATTGGCAAAAGCAAAGAGAATTGCCAGCTTTCCCGACCAGCTGCTCCGCAGAAATTCTAACGCTAAAAATGCCACATCCAGCCATGCGAGCCATTTCATTTTCACCGGCAATATAAAGAACAGCATCACCTGAAAATCTGGATACAGCAGGGCAAACGCTAAAAATAGCGAAAAATTCAAATAAGTGTTACCCACATAGCCCGTAATCAAGCCGGAAAGAATCGTTCCAATTGCTCCGCAAAGATAAAAGACATTGAACCGAAAACTTCCCCATTCCCGTTCCAAGCCAGACCCAATCAGCCAATAGAAATACATGGAAAAGAGAATCCAAATCGGACTAGAATTGATGGGAATAAAGAGAAACGACAAAATTCTCCAAACTTCCCCGTGAAAAATTGCACTGCGGCTAAAATAAAGGTAGCTGGAAAGCGTTGTTCCATACTGGACACTCAAAAAAATATCCGACAGAAATACCACTGCCATTCCGACCAAAATCAAGTTCATCAGGTTGGGAATGGAAAACTTTCTGAATTTTCGTTCTAATTTGTCTAACCAAGTTGATTGCATCATCATGCTCCTTTCAATTTCCCCGAAAACAATGCCCCCAATTTTTCGTTTGTAAAGAAGTATTATACCATATTTTCAATAAAAACACAATGCAACCCGAAAAATTAACATTTTAGAAAATAAATAATGCCATTCTCATCCACAGATAGAATGGCATCAAAAAGCATCTTGATTCACGGGTAATCATTTAGGAAATCCGCTCGCAACGAACCGTTACACGCTGCGTTCCACTGAGCGTACAGGTGAACAGTGTCAAGTCCCAGTTTCCCTGCTCCATCTCTTCCACAGCGGTATCCGGTAATATTTCCGTCTGTATGACCTGATAATGATAGACCGTTCCGGTTACATCCGTGAAGTCAATCCGGTCGCCGCTGTCCAGCTTTCGGATTCGTCCAAAGTGAGAATCATAGTTATGGGCTGCGACAATCATATTATCGGTCAGATAGCTGCCAGCATAACGACAGGGGGTATAGGGCAACTGGTCAAATACATATTCCGAAAAAATCGGAACTTCCACCTGTAAGGTTGGAATCGTCAGAATGCCAATATACCAATCGCTGTCAATTTCCGCCCATATTTCTTGTTCTTTGGCAGGATTTGTTCCGGTTGTCGTTTGATAGGCATCCCATGCATCCGCAATCTGCGGACGGGATGTTTCCACACCGGAAACGCTTCCTGATTCAGAATCCTGTTTCGGAACAGTTCCCACAACAGATTGTGTATCTGTAGTTGTCTGCTTTTCGGGAATAGAAACAATCGTTGTGGCAATCGGGAAACCATTGCCGTTTTGCTCCTCTTCTTCTAGGGCAGAATGAAGGGTATCCCGTATTTTTTTGGCAGATTCTCCGCCCTGATTGCTTTCATGCCAATTCCAAAGAACAAGGGACAGTGCTGCTATCAGCAGCACTGCCCCCGCCAGCATTACAAAATGTCCTGCTTTCCATCGTTTCATGCATTAGTCCTCTTTTTTATCCATTCGCCAGCCAATACCCAGCAACACCAATCCGCCTGCTGCCAAGCATGGAACTGGCCACCAAAGCTGCCCCGTTGCCGGCAAAGTCGGCTTTGTAGTCGTAACCGTTGTTCCCGTTCCAGAACCACTGGTTGTAGAGCCACTACTTCCGGTTGATGTTGTACCACTGCCGGATGTTATGGTTGCTGTTCCGGTTTCTGTTGTAGAAACAATTGCTGTACCGCCGGAAACAATACTGCTTCCAACGGAAGTTGTGGTTTCTAGTATCGTCGTTTCTGTTTCAGAAAGTATGGTTTCCGTTGTGACGGTTGTGGTTTCGGTCGTTGTAGTGGTTGTAATGGGTGCGGTTGTCAGTTCCTGAGAACCTGTCTGATTGTGAGAATTGAAAATCAAAAACTGTGTATCGTTCTGCTTATAGACCACCAAATAATTCTTCGGGACAACAAGTTCCTTGACATGCCATTCTTCCAGAGAATTTCCTTCCCAAGAATACGACCACCCATTTGCTTCGTTCAGCGTGACTTCTTCCCGCATGACATCATCGCAATACAGCTGAATCACCAAATCTTCCGGACGATTCATGGTCATGCCTTCATCATGCAGCCAAACTTTTTCCACGCTATATCTGACTGTGGAAGAAGTCGAGAACGGCTTCACGGTAAATTTCGGGTAAATATTCCATTGAAACGTATCGCTGCCGGATTCTTCTGTCAGATATAACAGAGCTGGTGCTGGAATATATCGCTTATCGCCAACGACAACCGGCTTTCCAGTAATCAGATATGCTCCAGTTTCCAACGGGGCAAACGTCACTGCTCCGCTCTGGTCTGTTTTTCCAGTCGAAAGCGGTGCAATCGCATCCACTACCGTTAAATTCGCCAGTGTATCCGCTGCATCCTGCACTTCGGCGGTGGTGGTCAGCTTCCCGTTGACGGGGTAATCTGCAAAATCACCCTCTAACAGCAATTCTCCGCTGGAACTATAGCTGCCGACCCGATAGAGCTTCCACGTCAGATTGGGAAGAATGGTATCGCCGTCTTTACAGATAATCGTCAGCATTCCGTCTGTAGCAGCTTCTGTTTGCATGGGTGTCAGCCAAAAACAGAGAAAAAATAACAATGCCGCTGCACCATAACGCAAACGAGCAAACCATCTTCGCTGTATCATTCGCAGTTCCTCCCTACTTTTTCTTCTTTTTCGGCGGTTCTTCGGAAAACAGGGACAGCGGGTCTTGATGTGGAAAATGCCGCTTGTTTCGCTTTCCGCTCACGCCCCAGAAAATAAATAATCCCAACAGCAACGGAGCAGACAGACACGGCACGACCAACATCGGATCTAACTGCACTGCATCGGCGGCAACCGTAGCGTGAGATTGGTATTTCGTATCAATTCGCTTGGAACGAATCAATAACCGATGGGTATTGACTCCGTAAGGTGTACAAGTCATCAGCGTTACCATGTCCTGTTCCGGCTCAATATAGAGATTTTCAATCTCCTCCGGCAGGATGATTCGGATTTGTTCGACCTGATAGGTCAGAACCTGATCCAAAACCGTAATCGTGAACGTATCCCCCACGACCAGCTGGTCGATATCGGTGAACAGCTTCGCCGAGGGTAAGCCACGATGGGCGGAAATGACAGAATGGGTATTTGCTCCGCCGACCGGCAGGGACGACCCCTTTAAATGTCCGGCTGCAATATTCAGCACTTCTTCGCTCGTGCCGTGGTAAATCGGCAGCTCCACATGGATGACAGGAATGGTGATATAGCCCATGATTCCCGTTCCGGAGATATTCAAGAGCGAATCATACGCAGAAAGCTGGTCGCAGTTGGTGAACGGGGCGGGCAGGTTGTAAAGGTCTTTGTTGTAGTCCTTTGCCTGCTGGAGCAGCAGTTCCGCTTCGCCGTCGTCCAGTTCCTCGACCGCCTGACTATAGCTTGCAATGGCACGGGTTTGTACTTTGGAATTCCACCAGTCGCTGATGGTTGGATACAGCATTACGGAGAGCCCCACCAGTAAAATCAAAATCAAAAAAATGGTTGAAATAACACCTGTTTTTTTCTTTCTCATGAGGCACTCCCTAATGCCTGCCGACAGGCATACACCCGCCGGCAGACTGTGAAATTAGGATTTTTGAAAACCGGACGTTCCGGATCGTGGTTTATTCAGCGTCTTTCTTTGCCCGCTTCTTGGTGATGAGGATCACGCCAGCACCTGCAACCAGCACACCGCCGCCAACGTAGAACATCGTTGTACCGATACCACCAGTGGACGGGAGAGTAGAACCAGAATTGTTGATAATCTGTGTTGCAGCTAAGCCATCTTTCTTAGTTACAACAAATTTACCTGCTTCTGTATTTGTTGCAGTCAAAGAATTTCCGTCTGTATCCACAACTGTCAGACTCGTCAATGTCGGTGTATCTGATGTTTCGTCATGTTCTGCCTTTACAATGAACTCTAATTCATCTACTGTATTAAAGCCCTTTGGTGTTGTAGTTTCCACCAATTTGTATTGACCAGCGTCAACGCCCTTAAATTCAAACGTTGTAACGCCAGTGATTTCAGTGCCAACTGCTTCATAAACTGTGCCATTATACTTATACAGTGTGAATCCTGCACCTTTCAAAGGCTTCAATGCATTATCGACCTTGTTAACAGCCAGCTGATAAGTAAAGTCTACAACCATATCTTCTGGTGTCTTACTGGTAGTATCTCCTTCACCAGTATGATAGGGGTTGTTGGAATATTCCAGATAACCACTGTTCCAGTTACCAGCTTCGCCCATGTTTGCTGCTGTCAGCAATTCAGCCTGATATTCAACAATAATCTTATCGCCTGCCTGCAATGTTACATCGCCAGTTGCGGTTTTCAAATTAGCGATATTGATTTCCAGATTACAGGTCTTATCACCATGTGTATCTGCAAAGCCATCATCAGCAGTGTTTGGGTTCGAAATGGTGTACTTATCAGAACTAATCTCTTTTGTAGTGTCACCATGCTTATAGTAAACCTTTACATTTTCCGGAGAACCATAAACGCCATCCTGCAAGTTATCGTGGAATACCATCTTATACTGCTTATAGGAAGCATAATCACCCGGCAATGTACCAGTCAGCTGGAATGGAACTTTATCGCCGAAATCGTGGTCAGCACTATCCTGCCATGCACCATTTGTAGAACCATCCTGAACGGTCGTTCCAGAGTCATTGCTATCCATAATCTTCTTTTCAAAAGTTGGAAGTGAAGATTTTACTGTAATTTCTGCACCAGCAGAAGCATCATAAACACCAAGCAAGTGTGCTGTCATTGTGCTTGTTCCAGCAGTAACACCTGTTTCTTCGATTACATAGTAACCATCTTCAGCAGCAGTAATGGTAGAACCAGCATCTCCAACAGCTTTCAACTTCTCCTTATTTGCAATTGCCAAATCTGCAAATGCCTTCGCCTTAGCTGAATTTACTGAATAACCCTTCAAAACATCAGCAACAGCAGCAGCAGTTGTGCAATCTGCAAAATCAGTACCAATTGTTGCATCATCCTTTAATGCAGTTAAAAATTCAGCTGCTCCAGTCGAATTTGCCCACTGGATACCCTGCAATTCAGCAGCACCGCCAAATCCATTTGCTACAGCTGTACCAGAAAAAATCATGTATGCCTGATAAGTATGTGTGCCGGTTCCCTCCTGTCCAGTAAAGGAAATTGTATTTTCAGTAGCTACTGCACTTGCAGAGAACGAACTACCCATCGGAATCGCTGCACAAGCTGCCATCACTACGGCTGCGGCGAACGCTGCGGCTCTTCTTGCTCTTTTTGTGTTTTTCATAATAAACGCTCCTTCTTTTCTGTGCCGGTTCTGTGTCAGCTTCCGGTCACATTTTAATTTTTTGTTACGACGGTATGTTTTCCGTTCCGTACATGGTTCTCTGTTTATTCAGAACTCCTTGATGTTATTGTAACACAAGTCCATGCGTTTGTCAAGGAGTTCTGAAACTTTTTCCAAAAATGTCAACAAAAGAACTCTAATTTTGTTTATTTTGCACAATTTCCATGGCGTTTCCGCCGAAATTGATAACAAACTACCAGTCCGCTGCCACCCATCAGCAGCAAGCCGATGAGATAATAGCGGGTCACGCCCGTTCCGCCGGTGCTGGGGAGGGTGTAGGAGGTATCCTGCTTGGTGTTCAGGACGATGATGTCTGTGCCGTCCGCCTGTGCATCTGCCTTGATGGCGTTGCTCTGCGAGCCGTCAGCATCCTGGAACAGATAGCTTGGCGTATAGCCCGTGACAGGTTCTTCCACCGCCCAATAGTAGTAGGTGTTGCCGTTGCTGTCGGTAACCGGAAGATTCGTCACGCTGCCCTGCCAGTGGTCAGTTGCATCGATTTCGAGCAGCAGACCGCTTGCCCAGTCGCTATCGGAAACTTCGCTTGCGTCAATGGTGTTTTCGAGAGCCTGTGTCTGAACGCCAGCGGTTTCGTTGGTGGCAGAGAGCAACTGTTCCGATTCGATGACAGCCGCTGCTGCAACGGCTCTGCGTGGGGCTGAGAGGGATTGGGGGGTATATGTTTCTTCAAAGTTTGTAATGGTGTGTGTTTCTCCTGCTTCGTTTATGATGCTAATTTTTGTAATTGTACAGTTTACAGTATCTTTAGCTTGAAAAATAATTTTTTCATTTTTAGATGCTGAATTTTTTTCCCAAATAGCAGTATTACCATTAACAATACCAAATTGATAATTCACTTTAGAAAAATAATTGTTATGATCATTAAAAATATAGAGATTTTTCATATTTCCATTGCTTCCATCAAATTCAATCCAACTATTTGGTTGTGTATCTATTGCATTAGAAGCATTAAAATAAACATTAATTCCAGCATTATTAGTAGCAGAATAATCCGCAAAAGAAACTTCTAACTTTTTAATGTTATCTTGATATTTCTCTGGAATATTGAATGTATAGACTTCATTACTTGTCAACACTTTTCCAGTGATATCTACATCTGTAACAGTTAGATTGATTGTTCCATCTGTATAACCATTCTTCTTCGCAGTAATCGTTACTTCACCTACACTAACACCGGTTACAAGTCCAGTTGTCGCATCTACAGTAGCAATCTGTGCATTCGAGGACGAATAGGTCACACCTGTTACATTTGATTTTATCTGCAAAGTCTTTTCTGTTTTTACAAATTTAGAGGAAGCTGTCAGTGTAATTGGAGGGTCAGCATCTGTGATTTCAACAAAGTATTTCTTTGTAATACTTGTTCCAGAAGCATCATTATATGTTATGTTAAATCCATTATCATAAGCACTTGGATTTTTATATTGACCTACTCCCACTGTAAATGTTTTCTCATCAACTTTATTTACAGATATAAACCAACCATCTGTAGTTTCAACATTGGTAAATGGTATACTTGTTTTAAATGTTACAACAGTACCATTTTTCACTTTAAACCTATCATCATAAGATAAGCCTTTATTTGTAACATCCACACCATCTTTATAGAGCTTAAATTCAACACTCTTTTCTACAGTAACCAAAACCGTCTTTTCCTGTCCGTCCGAATCCTTTACAGTGAAAGAAGTCGAACCCGCTGCAACACCTGTTACAGTAATGTTTTTTCCACTTACAGAAGCCGTTGCAATGCTGGCATCTGGATTTTGTGAAAGTGTCACAGTTCGGTTTGCCTGAATCGTAGCCGTATCGCCAACAGAAACAGTCACATTGTCTTTATCCAAACTCAGCGGTGGTTCTGTAACGGTAATGGTAACAGGTTTTGATGTTTTGCCGTTTCGCTCTGCAACAATGGTTGCTGTTCCGGCTTTCGAACCAGTAACTGTATTACCGCTAATCGAAACAACATCAGTACCTTTTGTAATCGAATAAGTAACACCGCTACAATCGCTTCCATCACTCATACTTGGTGTCAGAATTGCAGTTTCTCCAACTTGAATGCTTTTCGGCTCAATATCCAGATTCAAAGTTGGTTCTACCGATACGATAACAGAAATCCGCTTTTCCATCGTTCCATCGGTAACTGTAATGGTGGTTTCGCCTGCTCCTTCACCAGTAATGGTCAAGGTTTTTCCGTCCTCAGAAATAGTTGCATTTGCAATTGTGTCATTTGCGATTTCCTTTACAGTAATCTTTTTGTTTGCAGTAACCGTTGCCGTTCCATTGACACCAACAGAAACCGTTTCCGGTGTAACCTGCAAGGTCAGATTTGCAGTTGGAACTTTTGTTTGATCGGTTGAACGATAAATCCGAACTCGAACTGCATCCTTCAAGTGCTGATTCGTTGCACCATCCGACCACTGCTTTTCAATCTGCAATGTAATCGCACGGGTATTGGTTACATGCAAGGTTGCAGTTTCGCCAGCTGCTGCAGTCACGCCGTTTTCTTCTCCAGCTCCATTAAGACCATAAGAAACGGTATAGCCGCTGACCGCTGCTTCCTGTACCTTGTAATAGTAAGCATTTCCAAAAGCATCGCTTGCCGGAAGTCCTGTATAGGCAAACGTCCACTTGTTGCCGTTCTTTGTCGGTGTTGGCGTTGAAATTCTGAGTTCTTCCCAGAACCATTCACTTGTGTTTGCAGCATCAGAATTATCCTGTTTCTTGCGATTGCTTCGCAGCAAAGTCAGCGAAATGCTGTCTGGTCGATTAGATGCATCATCTTTCGCCCAAGTCTTTTCTACTGTAAGATCGATGTCAGTCGGCTGCTTCTGGTTCTTCACCAAAATTGGTGTGGTTCTGTTTGCCTGCTGTGCGTTGTTTTCATAGGTGACATCCCAGCCATCTGGAACATTCACTTCTTCTACACAATAGGTATCATTGCCAGCCGGAACATCAATCGCAGCACGCCAGTTGTTGCTGTTGTTCAGCGTAATGGTCAAATCTTGACCATTTTCCTGAACCGGTTCTTTGTTGGTGTAGTAGTCTTGAATTGCGTTGGAATAAGCGGTTGCAATTTTCGTGTAACCGGTTTCATTTGGATGACAACCATCCGCACGAATATCATCATCTGTTACAACGCTGCATACATCCACAAAGTAAACACCTGCTGTTTCTTCTGCATATGCTTTGATTTTTGCATTATACTCATCAATGAGGCCATTTGGCTTTGCACCGTCATTAACTGCATAACCTGAGAGCCAATTCCACCAGTTTCCGCCTGTTGTTAATGTTTCATTTTTGTAGAAGTCAAAATGCGGAATGCTACCTACAAAAATCGTTGCATCTGGTGCTTGCGTTTTAATTTCGCTAATCAATCCTTGCAAACGGTTAAAGACTCCATCAGGGTCGCCCTTTACAGAACTGCCGCCTTGATGAATATCGTTCGTACCGCCTAGTAAACATACAATCTTAGTATCAGCTGGAATATCGCTTGTTACTCGGCTGCGGAATCCATTCCCAGCTTCACCGATTTGCTCTCCACTATTGCCCTTATTTGCAACTGCATCATTTTTTAATTTGAAACCAGCTGCTGTAAGCATGGTTGTCAGTTTACTTGGATAACACTTTTCATTTTTAGAACAGTTTAAGCCACCAGTCTCCCATGAATTATTATATCCATCTGTAATGGAGTCCCCAAAGGCAACAATGCCAATTGGATCTGTTGGAACTGTTCCAGTCTTTTTATAAACCTTCAGCGTGATTTCCTGCAAATTTGCCATATTATTTACGATCAGATTTCCATCTTCATCATACAGATTGGTAATCAGATTTCCATCTTCATCATACCACTGCTTCTGTACTGTAATCGCACTTCTGCTGTTGGTGATGGTGTAGTTGGTCTTGTAGGCTGTGCTGTTGCTGGATTTCGTGTAAGTTGCTGTATACTTATCCTTGTTTGCAACGGTACTATTCTGCAAATCTTCCAGCACATAGTAATAATATGGCTGCTTGGTTGCATTCTCCAACGGCAGACCCGTCCAAGTATACGTCCATTCATTATCCTTGTTCAGCTGAACGGTGTATGTTGCTGTTTCAGTATCTGTCATTTTGGTTGCATTTGCTGTAATCCAATTTGCATCCAATGTCATTCCAGATGGAAGAGCTGTTGTCGACTGATACAGAGAAACCTGTACAGACTCTGATGCATGCAATGTTTCGCCATCGCTCCAAGCTTTCTGAACTGTTACAGAAGCATCCGTTGGCTGTGTGCTTTTGTTGGTAACAATAATTTCACCAGTATTCTGGTTTAAGTTAAATACGCAGCTGATAACCATGTTGCTGGTATCCACGCCTGTTTCTGTTACCTCAAACCGCTTGTAAACACTCAAATCTTTATTGCCAATCAAGCTTGTAATATCTAGCTGCCAGCTGTTCGTATCGCCCAGTGTAACTGGATTTGTAAACAATGCTTCTTTGGTTTCATTACCAGCAGAATCTACTTTAACACCGTAAACTGTAACATTGACAGAACTCGACAGCGGATTCATATCCTCATTGTTGATGTCTTTCCACATCTTTTTCAGCATCAGACGCTGTGTGTTCTGAATCTGAACGGTTGCATCTCCATTGGCTGCATTGTTCTGATAAATCGGCAAATATCCGCCGAGGTCAGAACCAGATTTATAGCTGCCACCTTCCTGCAAGGTATACGTGTTACTGCCATAAGTATAAGCAGTTTCCTTTACATAGTAGTAAATCGGCTTGCCAGCTTTTCCGTTCGGCAAATCTGTCCAAACTTTTGCATTTTCTGGCTTTGTCAAAGTCTTTGTTGCGGTAAAGCTGCTGTCCAGAATGCCTAAATCTTCAGCTTTTGCCAATGTTGCACTGGCTGGAATGCCGCTGGTACTCTTTTCATATGACCAGTACAGTTCTACTGTAATTGAAGCATTTTCTGGAATTGTATTGGTACTATTCACCCACTGCTTATTGACGCCAATGTCAATCAATTCACTATTCGGAATATTGAGGTCATCACCCGATTTAATCTGTTGAATCTCGCTTTGGCTCACATCATGTGGAATATGGTTTCCGCTGACATTGCTGTTAAAGGAGAAGTAATGATTCGGGTTATAATGATTCAGGAATGTAGCATAATCCTTATTGTTGTACGTTGTCAGATTGCTGTTCAGATAGCCAGTCACCAATGCTCTGAAATCTGTAGATGACAGATTCAAGTTCGAGCCTTCATAACCTGCCGGAACAGAGATTTCCACCAGCTTATAGAGCACATTTTGTTCCAAGCTGATTTTCGGCTGTGTTCCTTCCACTTTGATGACATATGCATCTGTTGCAGGGACATTTTTACCATTGAAAGACTGCTTGCCCCAAGTAATCGCTCCATCTGCATTCACATTCGATGCATAATACCAGTTTCCAGATTCATACTTTGCCAGCAAGAAGCTTGCATGCAAAGATTTGATGGTATAGTCACCAGTATTGACCTTATAAATCTTTGGAATCGGGTTGGTAGAAATCGTACCGCCAGACTGGAATACGGTATATTCCTGATTATTATGAGAAGATTCTCCGGAGGCACTGTCTGCTTTCAGCTTTGCCGTGTTGGAGAAGGTAATCTTATCGCCTGCTGGCGGAACAAGACCACTCTCCATTGGCACATAGCGGCCATTTTTTCTGACTTTGCAGCCATGAATGACAGATGGTGTATTCTTGTTGGCGATGATTTTATAGGAATAAGTCACCTGCAAATGGGTTGCATCCGGAACCGTCAGTTTCAGAAGAGCTGCACCCTTTTCGCCATCACTCTGCACACCATTTTCGCTGCAATCGAACTGCAGGGTATACTCACTGGCAGAAAGCCGCTGTTTGTCGCCGTTTGCATCAATCTTGTAAATATTGATGTTTCGCATCAGGACATCGACCAGATTTTCGCCATTTGTCGTTTCGCCGCCGTTCCAGTCGCTGTCATAATAGCTAACGGTTTTGAAGAGGTCTTCGATGTCGATGGTATCGCCGCTGGAAAGGGTCTTGCCCTGCGGGTTAATATCCAAGGTATAAGAGATATAACCCGGAAGAGCGGCTGACTGATAGGTCTTTGTGATGAGGTCGGTCGGGGTCTGGTTTTTGATGATAACAGAAGCTGAATCTTTCTGAGCCGTTTCTGCACCATCTTTTTCATGTTTGATTACTTGATTGAGAATCTCATAATTTCCATTCGCAATCTTTGCCTCTAAATCTGCACATTTAATTTTAATGGAATAACAGATATACATTTTTGCCCACAAATCAGGCTTATTAAAATATACTCTGTCATTTGCTCTGTCATAATAATACCATTCTCCTTTTCCAAATTGGCTCCAAATTGTGTTCAAATCAGAAGCAACTTTTGCACTATTTATACCATATGTCGGCCATACGAAAACTGGATGTTCATAATATCCATCGAAATGTTTAGCAATATTTCCTGGATCTCCGGTCAATGGTGAATATTGATCAATTGTGGAACCAGATTGCCATGCCATCTGTATTCCATCCCAATTTGAATTTTCACAAAATTCAAATCCTTCCGGAATAATATCAGAAAATGGACTTGCTGCATCCTTTTGGCTACTGGAAAAGTCTACTGTATAGTTGAATATATAATAGTCTTCCGTTCCAATTTTCTTTTTAAATTGTGTCAGTTCATCTTTTGAAATAGAAATACTGTTAGAACTTGTTCTTCCAATTACAATATTTTTACTTAATCCAATATCTTCTTTATAAGTATTTTTAATTTTCAAAGAACCGCTATAACCATTATTCACATCAGAACTAAATGAATAACGTCCATTGTAAGTTTGACCGTTGTTTTGAGCGGTTACTTCAAAAGAGGTTTCTCCAGCCGGAATACTAATTGCAGTATCACTGCCATTTGGTGTATAGCCGATTTCCACTAACTGATAGTAATACTTCTGTTCTGTATAAGAACCATCTGCATTGACACGAATCACTTTTTCTGGAAGATTTTCAAATTTCTTGGAATCGGATTTCCATGTACTCTTATCATACTGAGATTGATCATTCTTTGTCAATGTCAGGGTTTTTCCTTCCATCGACACCCATGTTCCATTTTCTCCCAGTTTTTGCTGTAATTGCAAAGTAATACTCTTCGGTCTTTCCACAAAAGGATTTTGTGTTTGAGAGTCAATATCTCCCTCCCACTTCTTTTCCGGTGTCAGTTCAATGGATGTCAGTTGCTTATAGGTATTGGTAATTTGAACAGTTCCATCCTTTGTCAGTTCCTGATTCACATAGGATGCCTCATAGAGTCCATCTGCATTGCCCTGTGCATTTGCAAGAGCAAACTTATCATTTTGGATTGAAACAACCGTTGTTCCATCCGCTTTGACATAGCCAACTTCTACCACTCGATATGTGTAGCTAATACGACCCGTATTGTCTACATTTTGGTTCGGCAACTCACTCCAGCTTGCGTGCCAGTTGTTAGAATCATTCAAGGTTTTCTGTGATTTTGTGGTATCGTTTTCTGGATAAGCTGTCCAGCTATTCGAATTGCTGGCTTTTCGCTGCAATTCTACGACAACGCCGGAAACACCATCCGGCTTTGACGGACTCCACTGCTTTGTAACACCAATCTGGAGATTCTTTTTTTCATAGACGGTATTGGTAACAGAAATATTCGTATCAGAACTTACCTTTGTAACATTTTCAGCCAGAGCAGCCTTATAATAAGTATCTCCTACAACGAACGAGGTTTCCTTATTGGAATAGTAATCGCCGTTATCTGGAACTGTAAAGACAGGTTTTGTGTCATTCCCTATTTTGACTTCTGTTTCGATTAAGCGATATTCTTTTTCACTGGACAAGCCGCTCCATGCGGTTAAATCTTTGCCCCAGCCATTGCTTGCGTTCAGCTTAGCAGTCAGAGGGCTTCCACTGCTATCCTTGACCGGATAGAATTTTCCATCACTATTCTTGCTTACCAGTTGAACGGTGATTTCTGTAATATCGCCATTGTAGTTTGGAATGGTTTGGTTATTGGAATCTTTCCAATCCTTTACTGGTGTCAGGGAGATATTTGGATAATAAGTGTTGGTAACAACTGCTGTTCTATTATTCTGAGAAACAGCAATACTAATACCGTTGTTGTTTGCCCGATAAATACCGCTATTGATTGAAATCTCACCATTTTTTATAGCAGTATCATTATACTTGATTTCCTGTACTCGATACTGATATGTTTTTTCAGTGTTGTTTTTTGTAACGCTAACAGGCAAATTGGAAACAGTTGTTGCCCAGTTGCCATTGCTATCTACTGTAACTTCTACCACACTTGCAGAACTATAATCATTATCGCCCTCAAACAAATAAGTGTTGCCGGATTGTTTCAAGTCTTTCCAGTCGCCAGTGTTATTTTCCTGATACTGCACCTTAAATGTAATACTATTTGGTCTTACATTTGCATTATCATTTGCCCAGTCCTTTCTAACGGTCATGTCAATCGTCTGCACTGGATTTTTCTTTTCAATGGTAACGCCCGGATTCGGTTCACCGCCGCCCTTGTTAGAAGAACCCTTGTTGTTAAAGATATACTGTCCATAAGCAGCAGATTCTGGAATCGTAGCGGTTGTGCTGTATTTAAAAGAAATATAGTTATAATCTTTTGTTGTAGACAAGAATTTTACTTCAAATCCACTTCCATCTGTTTTTCGGTCAACCGTATAATCTGTACCTTGTTTCAATTCGATTGCGTTTCCATTATATTCCTTTTTTGCAAAAACTTTTAAAGCAGCTAATTGATCAGCTGTAATGGTATGTGTCCCATTTGTAGAAGCTGTCAAGGTATCCTGATAAATATAGCCATCAAAGCTGCCATCTCTTGTAATGTCCACTTTCCAAGAAAACTCTTGCGAAATTGCATTGCTTGTTGGCTCAGGCACATATGAATCACCAACAACGGTTTTGGTAATGGTATTTCTGGACTTTACAGGAACAGATACAACCTTTGTTGTCGTAAATTTATCTTCGATTTTGTTGGTGACAACGGTTGTCGCTTCTGCATTGGTATCATTATCCGGAACAGAAACTTTTGTTTTGTATTGCAATGTAACAGCCTGTTTAATATTACTTGTAAATGTTAAGCGATTCCCACTGATGGTAAAATCAGAAGTATTGCAGCCAGATGCGGTAAATTGGTCTATTGAAGACGGGAACTGACTATCTTCCAGATAATAATCTTTCAAGGAATAGCCATTTACCGGCGTTACCTGAATCGTCCAAGTAATCTCGTGGGTATCCTGATTGTAATTACCGTTTTTATTGACAGAAATCATTTCTGATTCTTTCTTATAGTACACAGTTTTTTCTGCTTTTCCGTCTGTCGGGCTTCCGTCTGGATAGTGAATAGAAACGCTGTTTGTATTGTCGCCATCAGTTGCATTTGCACTATAATTTAAGGTAACTCCTGTTACATTATCCGCTACATTCAATGTCCAAGTGCCATCACCATTTTTCGTCAACGTGCCACTTGGTGAAATGGTAACATCGTTGTCTGGCAAATTAGCATCCTTAATCTGATAGCCATTCAGAGATGTGCCATATTTGCTTGCAATGGTAATTGTCCAGTCAATTTTATTGTTTCTGGACTTGCCTTTTTCATAGTCTGCTTGTCCGTCTTTGGTAACATTGACAGGTGTTTTATCAAAAGTAACGGTCTTGGAATCTTCAATTGGATTTTCTCCATCCTTTTGAAGAGTTGCCTTATTCGTCACATTACCAGCCTGCAAATCCGCTGTTCCAATTTTTGTGCGATATTTAATTGTTACATCGCCAGTATTGCTTTCATCAAAGGTTACTTTTTTATCATTGGGGTTATAGGTTGCTGCACTGGATGGGTTAATGAAAACATCACCAGAAGCCTTTTGCAACATATTATCAACCAAAGTATAATCTTTCAGAGAAAGTCCGTTGGGCTTTACGGTAATCGTCCATTCAATTTCGCCCTTGCTGGAATCTACCCAATAATTTTTTTCTACACCAGCCTGCTTATCTTGAAACGGGATAACAATATCCTTTCCACCAATTTTAATGGTTTGGTCACCGCTGGCAGTATTATTTCGGCTCAACTCACCGGAAAAATTCAGAGTGCCAGTTACATTTCCCTCACCGCCATCAATATATTTAATATAATCATCTGTTAAGTAAAGTTTTATTCGATTTTCTTCTACTTTATAAGTACCTGGATTTACAATACCATGTCCGTTTTTTGCCATATAATCAGAATATGCTTCATCATTTAATATTCCGTTATAAGTATTATTAATGGCAAAATTTTCAATATCAATATAAAGATGTTCAAAATCCGCATCTTTCTTAAAAACATCTTTCATGTTGCTCAGTGTATAAGAAACTTCAAATTTAATATTTGTTTTATCTGTGCTAACAACATAATTATTATCAATTTCATTTTTTCCCTTGCCATCTTCGCCTATATCGATAGCTGATATATTAAAAGATCCACCACTTGATGTTGCTCTTTCTGCAAGATTGATTGGCTCTGTCTGTCGGTTTTCATCTCCCAGTCCCAGCAGCATCATATTTTCTTCCGCCGGCTCTGCATCAATGGTATCCACCGCTGCTGCATCGTCCAAATCCTGCATGGTCATACTAATGGCGGGCATAATCAGACTGCTGACAACAGAAAATACAATCATCAAAGACAAAACTGCCGTAAAAATTCTTCTCTTCTTTTGATATTGATGTTCTGTCAGAAATTCCTGAATTTTCTGATTGATATTCATAAAAATGCCCTCCTTCATTGGATAAAATGAAATACCCTTACATTACTGAATTGTTCCAATTTCTTTTAATGGCCAAACCCGAAGAATGACCCTGCCAACAACATATTCCTCTGCAATACAGCCAACCACACTCGAACGGCTGTCTACAGAAGTAGCACGATGGTCACCCATTACAAAGATCCGGCTTTCCGGAACTTGATACGGCAACTCTAAATCACATTCGCCAAATGCCAGTTCATTGACATATGGTTCTTCTAACGCTGTTCCATTGACGTAAACCGTTCCGTCCTCTTTGATGTCAATGACATCGCCAGCAACGCCAATCACCCGCTTCAATAAGATTTTATTGTTAAAATAAAAAGCAACCACATCACCGCTTTTGAAGTTGCTCCGCTTTCCGCAAATCACCAACTCATCATTCATTAATGTAGGTGTCATGCTCGTTCCTGTCACACGCAGAACCGGCAAAAATAGCATCGAAATCAACACGGCAACCGCTGCAACCACCAGCAACGAAGAAATGGTGCTTCGCAGCATCTTCCGAAAGCCTTTTCGGTATCGGATTCGTTTCAGTTCCTCCGTCAGCTGTGCAGCAGTTGGAAAATCTATCGTTTGCTTCTCCATCGAACCGCCTCCTTACTGAGAATCCGCCGGAACTTCCGGTGATGCCGATTTTGTTTCTTTGGATTCTGCTTGGATGCGTTTCCGATAAGCAGCGGTTTCATCCTCAACTGCTTTTAATATTTTCTGAACTGCCAGCACTGCATCTGTTTCCACCTGATGCAAAGCGTTCTGTTCCGCTGTTTTCAGCTGTTCTTGCAATGCATCCCGTTCTGCCTGCACCCGATCCAATTCGTTCCGCAGGGCAATCATCATTTCCAGCAGTTCTGTTTTTTTCAGTTTTCGCAGTTCTTTTTGTGTCATGATTGTTCCTCTATTCTTTTTGCAATTCTTTTTCTCAAGTATGGGAAACCATTTTCAGAGCATTTCCCTTTATTTCAATTCTATAAACACATCATAACAATATTATACCAATCCGCCTGTGCTTTGTCAAGACTATTTTAAGATTCGTCACGATTTCATCATGATTTTCGTCTGCTTCCTCAATTCACAGACTTTGATTTTGTGCATAATATACAATAATTTTTCTAAAAATCGTGCCTGTTTTTATGAAAATAGTTATTAGCCGAAGAAATATTCCTATTTTTACCAAAAAATACTTAAAAAACTTCCGTGCAGCCCTAAAAATACCGTTCACATCTTTTTACAAATCTTCTGATTTTCTCTATAAAAAATGGAAAAAATTCTTGCAAGATGCTTGCAGAATGTGAAATCGTATGGTATAATGAAAAAAAATTCGGAGGTTCTTTCTATGCGAATTGCACTCGCACAAACAGAAATTTTTTCCAAACAATACGAAAAAAACAAGAAAACAGCTCTCTCCATCTGCAACCTCGCACAGGCAATGGAAGTGCGGCTGCTGCTGTTTCCGGAGATGAGCTTCACCGGCTTCAATATGGATACGGATTACAGCATTGCCGCTGGTCTGGATACCGTCCCTTGGATGCAGAAGTTGGCAACCACTGGGCAATGCTATCTTGGATTTGGCTGGGTCAAGGCTGCTGAAAGCGGAAAAGCAGAAAATCACTACAGCATTGTTGCTCCGGACGGTTCGCTTTTCTTTGACATGGTGAAACTGCACCCCTTTTCCTACGCACAGGAAGACCAATTTTTTGAAAAGGGCAACGCTCTGCCAACCTGTGAAATTGATGGGATTCGGTTCGGCTGTTTGATTTGCTATGATTTGCGGTTTCCGGAAGTTTTTTCTGCTCTCGCTCCAAAAACAGACTGTATGCTTGTTCCGGCAAACTGGCCAGAACGCCGAAAGCTGCACTGGTGCAGCCTGCTGACCGCCCGAGCAATTGAAAATCAGGTCTATGTAGCTGGAATCAACTGTGTTGGCACGCAAGACGGACTGCATTACAGCGGTGACAGTCGTTTCATTGCTCCAGATGGCACAATTTTACAGGACTGCCGCAGTGCAGCGGGTTGTTTTGTCTGTGACCTCTCCGCAAAAACCGTTGCAGAAACCCGACAGGTGTTCCCCGTACAGAAAGACCGCCGTCCCGATTTTTATCGAAGTATACTATTATAATAGGAAAAATCACACAAATTTGATGTTAGACGCAAAAAACCCGTTCCGATGCAGCTGCACCGAAACGGGTTTGTTTGTTTATTTTATGCCCATGATGTGTGTCAAAACAATGTTGTCAATGAAAAGAACTGGTAGGTTGCAAATTAATATGCAACACCCTGCCACTTCATTGCATCTGCAACCTTCAGGAAGCCAGCGATGTTTGCACCAACAACCAGGTCGCCTTCCACGCCATATTCCTTGGATCTGTCATATGCATTGTGGAAGATGTTGATCATGATGCCCTTCAGCTTTGCATCAACTTCTTCAAATGTCCAAGACAGACGTTCGCTGTTC
Source organism: Ruminococcus sp. CAG:254 (assembly GCA_000433635.1). Classification (GTDB taxonomy): domain Bacteria; phylum Bacillota; class Clostridia; order Oscillospirales; family Ruminococcaceae; genus Ruminococcus_C. The sequence continues at coordinate 10,632 of HF997890.1, read as the reverse complement.
TGAGACATTTCCAGACCAGAGGTTGCAACGCCGCCTGCGTTTGCAGCCTTTGCCGGGCCAAACAGCAGACCACTCTTCTGGAATACTGCGATTGCTTCCGGTGTAGACGGCATGTTTGCACCTTCTGCAACAACCTTTGTACCATTTGCAACCAGGATCTTAGCGGATTCTTCGTCGATTTCGTTCTGTGTTGCACACGGCAGAGCGATGTCGCACTTAATTGTCCAGATACCCTTGCAGCCTTCTGTGTAGGTTGCACCTTCTACCCGGTTTACATATTCCTTGATTCTTCCTCTTTCTACTTCCTTGATCTGCTTTACAACATCGAGGTTGATGCCGTTCGGATCGTAGATGTAGCCGTTGGAGTCAGACAGAGCAACAACCTTGCCGCCCAGCTGAGTAGCCTTTTCAGTTGCATAGATTGCAACGTTACCAGAACCAGAAACAACGATGGTCTTACCCTTAACGGTATCGTTCTTCATAACGCTCATCATTTCTTCTGTGAAGTACAGCAGACCGTAACCGGTAGCTTCTGTTCTTGCCAGAGAACCGCCGTAGGACAGAGCCTTACCAGTCAGAACGCCAGTGAATTCGTTCCGCAGTCTCTTGTACTGACCGAACATGTAACCGATTTCTCTTGCACCAGTACCGATATCACCAGCCGGAACGTCAGTGTCAGCACCAATGTGCTTGCAGAGTTCTGTCATGAAGCTCTGGCAGAAACGCATTACTTCCCCGTCGGACTTGCCCTTCGGATCGAAGTCAGAACCGCCCTTGCCGCCGCCCATCGGCAGTGTGGTCAGGCTGTTCTTGAAGGTCTGTTCAAAGCCCAGGAACTTGATAACAGACGGGCAAACAGACGGGTGCAGACGCAGACCGCCCTTGTACGGACCAATTGCAGAATTGAACTGGCAACGGTAACCGTGGTTTACCTGTACCTTACCATTATCATCTACCCAAGAAACACGGAAGCTGATCATCCGTTCCGGTTCTACGATCCGGTCGATAACGCCGTTTGTTTCATAGGACGGATCCTTTGCAACAACCGGTTCCAGAGACTGCAGTACTTCACCAACAGCCTGTAAAAATTCTGGTTCATTTGCGTAGCACTTTGCAGTCTTGTCATATACGCCCTGCAAGTACTGATTCTTAAATGTGAACACCATGGGTCAAAACCTCCTGCATAAATTAAAGTCAGTTTTTACGATGAGGGAACGGTGCCGTTCGCCTCACGCAATTTATATTATACACTCTTTTTCTCGGTTTTTCAAGAAAAAAGAAAAGAAAAACAAAAAAATTTGATTCTGTAGCAAGAACCCACCTAAAAAAACAAACTCCCCCCATCAGAAACCATGATTTATTAAGAATTTGCCCTTCAAACCATCATTCTGAAAACTCTATACCGTTTCTCTGTGGTGGACGGATGTCCGCCGTTCCGCATCATTTTCCCGATTTTTTGATTTATCTGCACCATTTTTTCCATTTTTCACCCTGAAAACAAAAAAATCCAGCCGATTCCAAAGAACCGACCGGACTTTCAAAAATAAAGTTTTTATAGATTTCTTTCTGCATTACGGGAACAAGCCCTTGATGACTTCTGCATCAATCAACCGTTGCAATGCCACCACATACGCACCCATTCGCAGCGTGCAGTGTTTTTCCTGAGCGGTTTCATAGAGGGCTGCGAATGCCTTTGTCATCAGCTTTTCCAGCATCTCGTTGACCTGTTCCCGCTCCCAAGTGAGTTCCTGAATATTCTGCACCCACTCGAAATAGGATACAATGACACCGCCACTATTTGCAAAAATATCCGGCACTAACACAATACCACGCTGTTCCAGAATCTTATCTGCTGCCGCAGTAGTTGGACCATTTGCACCCTCTACAATGAACTTACACTGCATTTCTGCTGCAATTTCCTCATCAATCTGATTTTCCAGAGCAGCCGGTACAAATACATCACAGGCACAGGTCAGCAATTCCCGATTGGAAATATGCTGGATACCAGCACCGTTATAATCTTTCAGCAGACCGCCGTTTCCGGTATAAGCTGCAATCGCATCCGCATCCAGTCCATCTGCACAATAAATACCGCCGGAAACATCGCTCAATGCAACAATTTTTGCATTCCGATGATAAAAAATCTTTGCTGCATTGCTGCCAACATTGCCCATGCCCTGAATGGCAACCGCCGTTCCAGCCAATTCTTTTCCATGCTTTCCTAAAATCAGTTTGGTACTGATGACAACCCCTCTGCCCGTTGCAGACGGTCTGCCCTTTGAGCCACCCAGTTCCACTGGTTTTCCGGTTACAACGCCCGGACACGGCTTTCCTTTCAGCATACTGTAGGTATCCAGCACCCATGCCATCGTTTGTGCATTGGTGTTGACATCCGGTGCTGGGATGTCCTTATCCTGTCCAATCAGCGGTTCAATGGCGTAAGTATACCGCCGTGTCAGTCGGCATAATTCTCGTTTCGATAGCGTATGCGGGTCAACCCGTACACCGCCCTTTGCACCGCCATACGGAATATTTGCAACGGCACACTTCAAGGACATCCATGTTGCCAGTGCCTTGACTTCATCCAGATTGACATCCTGATGAAAACGGATTCCGCCCTTAAATGGTCCACGGATGTTGGAATGCTGTACCCGCCAGCCCTCGAACACGTGAATGCTGCCGTCATCCATTTCCACCGGCAAATACACTTTCGTTTCTCGCTGCGGATTTCGGATAATTTCAAACATTGTCCGGTCAATTCCGCCCACTTCCATGGCTTCTTCCATGACAGTTTGTACATTCTCAAACGGATTATATGGCTTTTCCATTCAGTACCTCCACATTGTAAACAGATTTGTTTTTGTTTCTGCATGTCTGCCGTTCGGCAGGAATTTGTTTTTCGCTTCCTTTCGCAAACAGAACACAATTCTGTGATTTTAAAAGTCTGTCGCTATCCTGTAGAAACATTAAAAAGCAATGTCGAACTGTCTGAATTTCTGTATGAGTATCATTATACACTTTTTAAATCATTTTGCAAGGGCTATCTAGAAAAAGAAAAGAAAAAAATCATTCCATCCTATCCAAATAATAAAAAATCAGTTTGATTGAAAAAAACCATCTTTTTCAAAGAATTCTGTTCGTGCAATTTGTTTTTGAAAGCAAAAACGTGTTTTTACAGGAAATTCAATTGTTTCTCCATCGCGGACAGCAATGCAAATTTTTCTTTTTTCAAATAAAAAAGAAGGGCATCTGTTTCCAGATACCCTTGTTTTCTGTATGAATAAATTTGCTTATTCCGGATTTGCTTCGGAATCTTCTTCTGCTGGTGCAGCAGCATCCAATGTTGTAGCTACGGTTGTCGTTGCTCCTCTGGCAGCACCTGCTCCCGAATTTTTCTGCATTGCATTTGCCAGCAGGCAATCTTTCCAGAGTGGCAGCGAGCTGCCGCCCAAGTGAATGCCATCTGAAGTATAGTCCGAATTTAAGTAGCCACTGCTGTCCACCAAAGAAGGATTCAGGTCAATATAAAAGACCTGCTTGTTATCGGCAATCTGGGACAGCAACGCATTTTTTTCGTTGATATTTGCATTGCTGATGACATCGGTTTCCGCCGACGCTGCAACATTGATGATACTTTGTACATAGACAATCGCATCCGGCTGCATCTGACAAATCTGCTGTACCACAGACTGATAATATTCTACGAACGACTCAGACGTACCCGTGCCCAGTTCGTTGATGCCAAACATGATATAAATCTTTCCGTACTGCTTGGCAGTCAGCAAGCCCGTCAGCGTATTGCTTGAACCGCTTTCTGGCGGAACATCAATATTTGCATCCATCACATCATAGATCGTCATACCAACATCGGCAAAGAAATCCGTACTTTCCGGCATATCGCCAAAGAGATACATGCCTACAGTTCGAGAGTTTCCGATAAACAGAGCATCTTCAAAATAGCTTTCATCAGCATTTGCAAGCGGAACATATTCCCCAGCCGCTTCTGTTGTAACCGTTGTTGTCGTCAAATCACTGCCGGAAACAGCGGTTTCGCTGCCGTCCGGTGTTGCTCCATCATTGGCAGGCGGTGCAGTGGTTGCTGCCTCTGTCGCAACGGTTGTAATTTTTGCGACCGTTGTCGGAGCAGCCTTTTGACTGTCATCCTCTTTTTTCAGCAGTTCCCACGGAATCAGCAGAGAGGTCAGCAGTACACAAATCAACAGGGGGCATTGCTTTAAAAAATCCATGAAATCTCCTCTCCTTAGAACTGATAATACAGGAATGGGTTGCTGGTCTGGGTCTGCATCTTATAAACAGACATCAGGTAAATCAAAACCAGTCCCAAAATCACCAGTTTGCTGTTTTTATGTTTTTCATACCATCTGGACGGGAACGGCAGACAGAACACAACGCTGGCGATTAACAAATACCAATAGTCGTGCAGTGCCCGTATAACATCCTTGGTATTGACAAAGCTTGCGGTATTGTCTGCAAAGAACGGGAACAGACGGGAGAAATATGTTGCAATATCCTGCATATTCGGCAGAGCAAACACGACCCATGTCAGCGGAATCAGGAAAATCACATAAATATGTTTCAGTACCTTTGTTTTTGCCAGCAGTTTTCCCAGCCCCAGCCGTTCAATCGTCAGGAGCACGAAGAAAATCAATCCCCACAATACAAAGTTCCAGCTTGCACCGTGCCAAAGTCCGGTAAATGCCCAGACCACAAACGTATTCCGAATGGTCTTTGCAAAGCTGCACCGACTTCCGCCCAGCGGAAAATATAAGTACTTCTTGAACCAGCGTCCCAAGGTCATATGCCATCTCCGCCAGAATTCCGCCATCGAACCGGAAATATAAGGATGGTCAAAGTTTCTCGGCACATACAAGCCCAGCATCTGCCCCAGACCCATCGCCATCAGGGAATAACCGGCGAAGTCAAAATACAGCTGGAAACTATATCCGAATGCCCCCAGCCATGCATATGGGCAGGACAGTGTTTCATAGCCATAACGGGACATCCCAGCCCAGAGCGTTCCCATCGGATTTGCAAGCAGCATCTTTGCACCCATACCGATGATAAAGGTCTTTAGCCCCGATTCCAGATTCAGCACAGAGCAGTGCCGGCGGAGCAAAGTCGGTTCTAGTTCGCTGTAAAGTCCGATTGGCCCAGAGGTAACTTGCGGGAACATCGCAATATATACGCCCAAATTAATGATATTCTTAACCGGACGCTGTTCACCTCGATAGACATCCACTAAGTAAGAAACCACTTGAAATGTATAGAAGCTGATGCCCAACGGCATGACCACGGAAATGGTTGGAATCTGAATGTGGGTCGCCGTGAGCAGGGCATTGATGTTTTCGATAAAGAAGTTGGTATATTTGAAAAATACCAGCAGCCCGAAGTTATAAATCAAGCCAAGTATGAGTAAGGGCTTCCTTTGTGCCCGCCTCTCTCCAATCAACCTACCAAATGTATAGTTGACGACAATCGACAGCATCAGCAACAGCAAATAGAAATGCTGTCCCCACGCATAAAATACAAAGCTGCCAATCAACAAGATCATGTTTTTATATCGTGTCGGCACGACATAATAAACGATCAGGAAGATGGGCAAGAATCGAAACATGAATTCAATCGTTGTGAATGACATAAATCCTCCCTAATTCCCTATTTTTTATTTCTGAATGCATCTGGAAAACACGATTCTTATTATAGACGTTTTTTTGCAATCTGTCAAGTAGGCATGCAAATTTCGAATATTGATTTTTTAATTTTTATATTTCGGGTTTGACTTTGGTTATTCTCATTCTATGCAGCCATCCCTGCAACCTTTCCGCCTGATCTTCATGCAGAGAAAAAGCGTGCACACAATCGCATGCACGCTTTCTTGTCAATCAGGAAATCCTTATAATCTCGTCAGGAACTGTGCGAGCAGCACAACCAGAATCAATGCAATCGGATAAGTTGCAGCATAAGCAGAAGCTACATTCGGGGTATTGGCTGTTTTAATCAGCGTGCCCAATGCCGGCGTACTGGTCATACCACCGCAAATCGAACCTAAGTTGTTGAACAGGCTCAGCTTCAAAACATACTTTGCAAACAGGAATCCAACAATCATCGGAATCAAAGTCATCAATGCTCCCCACAGGAACAGCAATGCCCCGTATTCCTTCAAGACAGCAACAAATTCTGCACCGCCGTCCATACCAGCACCAATTAAGAACAGAATCAAGCCCAATTCCTGAAACAGGCTCAAAACGTGCTGGTCAACTTTCAGGCTCAGCTTGCCGATTCTGCCGAAGTGTCCGAAAATCAAACCTATAATCAATGGGCCACCCGTTGTTCCCAGATTGAATGAACCTTTTCCCAACGGAATATGAAACGAACCCAGTATCAACCCTAGCATCACTGCTAAGAAAAATGCTGCGATGCCGAACTTATCCATTTCAAACAGCTTTTTCTGCTTGCCGCCAACTGCATCATTCGACTGAATCGAAACCAGCTTTGCTCGTTCTTCATCCATGTTTGCATGCAGGATTTTCGGGATAATCTGAACGAACAATACAACGCCGATAACCCCGAACGGGTACGCAATCGCATAGCCAACGGCAACATTGCCATAGAGCGGATTTGCTTCGCCAACGGCTTCCTGTGCTGCTGCAAATGCCGGCGTACTGGTCAACGCACCGGCAAACAGTCCAACGCTCATGGACGAATTGATGTTTGGAACAAGCAGCGTAATGGCTGCACAAACCAGACATCCGGTAATAATGATAATACCGCCCAGTGCAACATAAGACTTTGCATTCTTTTTCAGGTTCTTAAAGAAGCTCGGCCCTGCAATCAATCCAACAGAGGTTACAAACAAAACCAACCCCAGGTTCTGCACCAACTTAAAATAGTGATCGACTGCCGGCAGGCTCTCCTGCCAAGAGGCAATGTCTTGAAACGCAACGCCCTTGAAATGTCCGGCAACCAGTGCAACCAAAAAGATTGCAGCAGAGCCTAACGATACGCCCTTGATGGAAATTTTTCCGACCAGGTAACCGACAACAATAATTGCAAAGATGAAAAACAAGACCAGCGTCATTGCTTTCATGCTGAAAATATGCGTTCCGGCAACCTCCAGAAGTTCAAACTTCATGCATGTGTTCTCCTTTTTTGTTTTTCATGAATGGCGAAATGCTACACCTGCGTTTATTTTTTTGCTGGGCGAATGGGAAAAATGACCAGACCGCACGTTTCCGATGCGTCCCGCAAGACCTGATTGACAAAAAATAAGATACGCCGTTTCTCTTGATTTCTGCAATTCGTGCTCCAAAGATGGGACTTCCTCAGAGCAGTACAAAAAAGAAAAGAAAGAGCGTAGACAAGTGCCGATTTCTGCATTCATTCTTTTTATTATAGCATGATTTTTCTTTCACTGTCAAGATAAAAATCGAAAAAGCGACATAACTTCCACGATTTTCTTGAAAAGCCCGCTTTTTTTGAAAAAAACTTTTTCTTTTTCGGAAAACCGCCGAGATTCCCTGCAAAAAAATAAAAAAAACCGAAAAAAGACTTTCCTTTTTCAATCTGGTGTGGTATAATAAAGAAAAGCGGTTTTCTGTGTGCAAGGGGTGCATACAAACCAAAAGGAGGCAATTTTTACATGCAGGAAAAAAAGAGAAAGAAAAAGAAATCAACTGCTGAACAGGAGGAACAGACGAAAAAAATACAGTCTGTTGCCGAAACCGCTTCGGAACAACCGACAGCAAAAGAACTGCCGAAAGAATCGGTAGAATTACCATCCAAATCGAATCCAACTGCTTCCGGCTCAGCCAATACAAAAGAAAACCGACGGACAGGCTGGATTTTGGCAGAAGTTGCAATCTCTGCTGCCCTGTTGGTTGCCATGCGGCTGACGCTGCTGCATCCATTTTTGGACAACTGGACAGAAGTCAACACAATGTCCGGCAGCACCTGGCTGGAGGATAACGCCCAGCAAGTTCCACTCACCACAACCACACCGGATTCTACAGACCCAACAGGAACAACGGATTCCAACAAAAACGGCAATCAGAGCGACCTGTATAAGAGCGTTTCCATGGACAATCAGGAAATTCACAACGGGGATTTGATTCTGGTGAATAACTCCACCGCCTATGAGAGCACAGACGAAAACGAATTGGAAGCGGTTTATGAGAAGAAAACGGATTCCTATTCTGTCAGCGGCTCAGAACTGATGCTGCGGGGCGATGTCATCGAAAACCTGAACAATATGCTGGACGACTTCCAGACGGAAACCGGTCACGATGATATTATTATCATCAGCGGCTATCGTACTACCGAACAGCAGCAGGAATTATATGATGCTGATTTAGAGGACACGGGCGAAGATACGTCTACGCTGGTTGCAAAGCCCGGATACAGCGAACATGAAACCGGCTATGCTATGGACTTTTCGCTGTTTGAAGACGGTATTTCCGCCGACTATGACGGCACGGGAGAATATGACTGGATCAACCAGAACTGTGCCCACTATGGATTCATTCTGCGGTATCCGGAAAATAAAACTGACCTGACGGAAATCCGGTATGAATCATGGCACTATCGCTATGTGGGGCAGCCTCATGCTTATTATATGCAGCAAAACGACCTTTGTTTAGAGGAATATACAGAAACACTGAAGGATTATTCTGTTGACAACCCGTTGGAAATCACCAACTGGGACGGAAAGGTTTATCAGGTCTATTATGTACCGGCAGAAGCTGGCGACAGCACTTATGTCATGGTACCGCCGGATCAGGAATACACCGTTTCCGGAAACAATGTCGATGGATTCATCATTACTGTTGATACTGGGGTAACCAATCTGGATGAAGCCGAGACGAAAACAACAACGACAACGGCAACCAGTGACGGCGAGGATACAGAAACAACCGAAACGGAAACCGAAACCGATGCACTAGCAGAAACTGATTGGAATACAGAAGATTGGGAATACTAACGAAAATCGCATTTTTACAAAAAGACGATGCCAACGGTAACAAGTTGGCATCGTTTTTTCTGTTTTGAATCCTATTTATTCCTCTGCACTGCGGTTTCATCATTCATGAACCCCCATCCTCCTGCATAAACTGAACCAAACCCATAGACAGGAGGGACTTCATGCAACGAAAAAGTATTCTCAAAGATACCATTCAATTGACCGTGGTACAGTTTTTTCTGGAATGGGTAAGCTTATTGCTAAACGTCTGGCTCACGCACCGCATCGGTTCTGCAACTGTCGGAATTGTTGCACTAACTGGCTCTTTTTTTCAGCTGGCTGCGGTCGCTGCGAATGGCAACGGCTTTCTCTGCACCAGCCGCTTTGTATCGGAGGAGTTGGGAAAGCCCAATGGCAACCCTAACCGTGTTTTAGGCTATGCCATTGGTTTTTGTCTGCTGTTAGGGATTCCGGTTTCTGCCCTGATTTTTTGCAGTGCTGAACCGCTGAGCCTGCGATTCCTGAAAAGTGCAGACCTTGCCGCTGCTGTCCGTATCTTTACACTGATTTTACCGCTGGGCGGTGTTTGTTCCTGTTTAAAAGGCTATCTGAATGCCGTCTGTCGGGTGGCAGACCCTGCCATCTGTGATATTGTCGAATGTCTGAGCCGCTGCGGTGTGCTCATGCTGTTGTTGCAGCTGCAATCTGTTCATACGAATGCCTCTGTCTGCATGGCAATGGCATATAGCACCGGATGCAGTACGATTTTAGGCTTTTTCTGCCTGCTCTGGTTCTGCTGGAGAAGCCGCCTGCCCCGTACGGGAACATGTTCGCTCTCTTTTGGCAGATACATTCATGCAGCGATACCCGTTTTATTCGGCGGATGCTTAACAGCTGCTCTGAGCAGCACCAATGATGCTTTGATTCCGGTCACGCTCCGACAAGCTGGAAACTCCACGGAATTGGCACTGAGTCAGTTCGGCACATTTGAAGCAATTGTAATTCCGGTGCTATTTTTTCCATCTACCATTCTCTGTGCTCTCTCCGGTATCTTAATCACAGAAGCTGCCCGTGCAACGGCTGCCAACAACCAAGCCCACTTGCAGCGGCTGACAAAAGCAGTCATCCAGAAAACGTTGCAGCTCTCTATTTTTATCGCTGCCGGATTGCTGTTATATGGCAATCTCATTGGTACATTGTTAGATGGCGGAGCATTAGCAGGCCATTTGATTCGTCTGTTAGCTCCTGTTGTGCCCTTCATCTATCTGGAAATCGTCTTGGAAGCCCTTTTAAAGGGCATGGGGCAGCAGTCGTTCTCTTCCCTCAACTACTTAGCAGAATATACGATTCGGATTGCAATTGTTTTAGTTTGCATTCCAAAATTCGGCTTTTACGGAATCGTGCTCTCCTACTACGCTAGCAATGTTTGCGGAAACTGTTTCCGCCTCTGGAAAACCTGTAAAACTGCCCGTATTCGCTTTTCGTTCTGGAGTGATGTCGGATTTACGCTGTTTGCAGCAGCACTGGCATTTCAAGTGCCACTCTGTGGATTACGATTACTGCATGGCATGCAGTTCGCATGGATTTGTCTGCTGCCTGCTATCCTCATTGATTATGCTCTGCTCAAAAGTTACGGGAAAATCACTGCGATTCCG
>HF997889.1 GCA_000433635.1 Ruminococcus sp. CAG:254 | reverse complement strand
GCTGAGCCAGCTCGACCGCAGTTGCCTGCGGCTCTCATTCCTGCAACCAAAAATCCCGACAGAACCATTATCAGTTGTTCTGTCGGGATTTGCTCTATGATTCTATTGTATCTGGTATCTGGATGTCAGGCATCTTTTTGCTCAGAAAGTTTTTTCATTGCCTGCATTCCAATAATGACCACTCCACCAATCAGGAAGAATAAAATGCTGAATGTGTGAATGGTGAGATGCGGTTGTGGGTCGTCCAGTGTGGTTGGCCCCATCACAATGGCATACAGTGACCCAATCATCAAGCCAATAATCAAGTAAACCGTTGCTGCCCGATGCTTGTCCAATGCATTCCGAATGATTTTAATGATGGCAACAATTCCCGTTAAAACACCCAGACCAAATACAAAAACTGTCGGAAATGCACTGAAATTCAAGTGCAAAAAGTCTTTGATGGCGGTGATGATCGGAACGTAAATCCCGAAAATCAGCAGCAGCGTAGAACCGGAAATGCCCGGCAGTACCATCGCACAAATTGCAATTGCTCCGCAGACAAAGACATACAGGAATGTTCCAACATTCGGATGCGTCAGGCTGATGTTTGCACCATCGCCGGAAGAGGTCAGATAAGTAATCACGGAAACCACTGCAATGCCAATCAGAACAAAGAAAATCCGGCTGATTTGCTCTTTCAGGCACTGCTTTTCCTCCATGATAACGACCGGAATGGCGAAAAGAATAAAGCCCATAAACAGCGAGGAAATCAAGTAGATGTGACTTTCAAAGACGTTTGCCAGTACCAGAACCGCTGAGAGAAAACCAATGCCCCAGCCAATGCCCAATTTGATGAGGTAACGCAGTGCAGCAATTCGCTTTTCTTTTGTGCCGGAAATCAGGTCATCCAGAGAGTCAACAAAACGGTCATAAAAGCCCAGCAGGAACGCAACTGTTCCACCGGAAACGCCTGGAACACTGTCAGCCAATGCCATACAGAATCCATGAATGAAGGTGATGATTTTTTTCATATTTGGGAATCCTTTCTTGTTTTGTTTCATTTTTTTGGAATGGGAGAATCATAGAAAAACGCTGTTCCGGTTGCATGGATGAGAACAGCTGAAACAGCGTTTTTGAGCAAGGTTATTTTTTTCGGGTATAAGAAGTGTCGCTTCGCTTTGGCATCGTTTTTTGAGAGGGGGAAGTGCTGCGTTTTCTGGTGGTGGCAGTAGTAGCAGTGGTGGTTCTTGGCTTTTGTGTTGCCTGCGGATTTTTTTTGGTTGCAGATTTTGTGGATTGGGATTGCGACTGTTCCGATGGTTCAGGGCGATGATAGAACACCGTATCCGAAGAACGTTTCCAGTTCTTCTGGTTGTTGTTCTCAATCCGAACTGCCTTTGGAATCAGATGTACAGACTTTTCTTCGATTGCCTTTTTCCGGCACTGATACGCTGCATTTGCACAGCGAGCAATATAAATCAGTGTCAGAGCAGTTGCAACCAAGATACTATACAGCATCATTTTAGAATGCGGGAATTCTCTCAGGGCGTTGAGATTCTGTTTTACTGTAGAACGCTTGACACTGCTGACCGAAACCAGCGGAACGGTGTCAATTACTTCGCCGGAGAATTTCAGTTCGAGTGTGCCGAGCTGCTGTCCCTTTTCAATCGGAGCATGGACGTTTTCCTGTAGGTTGATGTTTTTCTGAATGGCAGAGGTGTCCACATCTGTACACCACAGCGTGATACAGTCGGATTCCGGACGTACAAGCACATAGTCATTTCCTGCCGCACTTTCGACCGGAACTTCTGCCAGTTCTTCATCATTCTTGACGAGGGTCACATAGGAGAAGTCTTTGAATGCCCAGTCTAGTAGGTTGGTAGCATCTTCCATGTGGTAATATTGTAGTTCTCCATCTTCATCATCGAATGGTGCTTTCATCAGAATCAGCAGATAGGAAATATCGCCCTTTGTTGCCATAGTAATGATGTTTCTGCCGTAGGATTCAAGGTTGCCTGTTTTAATGCCAGCAGCTCCCTTATAATAATACTGGTCAGTTTCATCCATCATGGTGTTGGTGTGCATCCACTTCAGGGAATTGGATGCAGGGTGATTGGCATTTTTAGAAGTGGGAACATACGATGCAGTGGTTGCAATTTCCTTGAACGTATCGTTTTGCAGGGCGTACTGCGTAATCTTCAGCATATCCCGTGCTGTTGTAATCTGGTAACTGTCATATAGTCCGGTCGGATTCGTGAAGTTTGTGCCAACGCAGCCAATTTCTGCGGCTTTTTCGTTCATCTTCTTCACGAACTGCACTTCATTGCCATCGCCGAAATAATCCGCCAGAATTTCTGCACTTTCACAGGAGGACTCCAGCAGCATGGCATATAGATATTCCCGAACAGAGAACGTGTCGCCAGCCATAATATCGGCATAGCGGACATCTTCCTGATTGGTATAGTCATAGAAGTAAGACATCGGATTCTGGGACATGGTAATTTTTGTGCCGTCCAAATCGTCGCAGGCATCCAATACAACCAGAGCTGTAACAATCTGTGCCAGATGTGCTGGCATCTGCTGTTTGTCAGCGTTTTTTTCATAGATGATCATATTGGTATCCAAATTCAGGACAATGCCGGATTCACTTTGAATGGTGAACGGCGGCGTAAAGGCAAACGCCTTTGCAGGAAGGCTGCAAAAGGACAGCAGGATTCCAAACGTGAGGAGCAACGGCAGCAGCCGCTGCAAGATGTTCCATTTTTTTCTCATAATTCGCATTCCTTATCAGTAAAATAATGTATGGATTCCAAAAAAGCGAGTACCACCAACTCAAAAACAAAACAAAAGAAACATATTGTAATGCAATTACAGAATCGAACATTCATTTCTGAAATTGCATTGCCATACGTCTGTATTTTTTCTAAGTTTTTTGGGGAATTTCCGAGAAAGATATTTACCTTTCTGCAGAAATATGATAGAATAAACAGAGAGCAGCAGAACCAAGCACAATGGGGTTCGATGCTCACGGAACAGGAGGGAAGCAGCAACATGGTTTATGTAACAGGAGATTTGCACGGGGATTACAGCCGATTCAAACGGCCGGAAATGAAAAAACTGCGTGCCGGAGATATCCTGCTGGTCTGCGGTGATTTTGGGTTTATCTGGGACAACTCCAAACAAGAGCAAGCTGTGCTGAAAAAGCTCAGCGAAAAGAAATATACCATTGCTTTTGTGGATGGCTGTCACGAAAACTTTGACTTGCTGCAACAGTATCGGCTGGTTCGCTGGCGGGGCGGCGTTGCAAGATTGATTGCCCCGAATATTTTTCACTTGCAGCGTGGGGAAATTTACACCATTGAGAACCAGAAATATTTTGCCTTTGGCGGCGGGCACAGTCAAGACTATGAATACCGCAGGGATACAGGCAATTGGTGGCGGCAAGAACAGCCGACCCATGACGAGATTCGGAGAGCCATTCGCAACTTGAACCGCAATCAGGCAACTGTGGATTATATCATCACCCACGAGCCGCCAGCTTCTTTGAAAGATTGTCTCGGCGTGGATGTGCAGCAGCGGCTGGAAATCCATGCATTTTTTGAGGACATCATCAAAGAATGCGATTATAAAAAGTGGTTCTTTGGAAAATGCCATATGGATCGGTTTATTCCCATGAAATTTTATGCCGTGTTTCAAGATGTGCTGCCGGTGACAGACGAACGGAACTGAGTTTCCCGTGTCTGTCTTGCAGCAAAAGCAAGATTTTGTTTTTATGGTTGTTCCGTCGGTTTTCACCGACCAGAACAGCCTTTTCTTTTTGCCGGAATGGCTTATTTCAGGACGGATTCCTGCATTTTAAAGTGTACTGGCAAGCCGTTGTGCAGCCGAATGTTGCATTCGCCCTGAATCAGCGGCAGGAAATACGACCAAGCCGCTTCGGTAATATTGTTGCCTGCATCGTTGATGTAAGCAGGCGGCAGGAAGCGTTCCTGATTGGCGATATTTGCCGCACTGGTGGACTTGACAACAATGGCATATGGCTGGTCAGAAACCCGACGGAACGTCATAACAATGCCGGTTTCGCCTGCCAGAGCCGCCCGAACACCAGCCGCTCCGATTTGAACGGATTCGTCAATGTCGGTTTTCGAGCAGAGATGCGAGGAGCAACGCTGCATAACATTCAGTTCAATGGAACGAACCTTACATCCGATTTGTTCCCGAACGACCTGCTCCAGATACTTGCCGATGCCGGAGAGGTACTTGTGTCCGAATTCGTCGGTCACACCAGACTGGAACGCAGCTGCTTCCGGGTCTGCAACGCCCTCGGAAATGGCAATGATAACAGCCTTGTGCTTTGCCATCTGCTGGCGGGTATCTTCGAGGAACTGTTCGATGGAGAACTTGCGTTCCGGCACATAGATGAGGTGCGGAGCAACTTCGCCGTTTGCGTGGAGGACAACGGAAGAGGCTGTCAGCCAGCCGGCATTCCGTCCCATGATTTCCACGATGGTCACAGATGGGGCACTGTAAACAGAACTGTCCCGTGTGATTTCCTGCATGGTGGTTGCCACATATTTTGCAGCAGAGCCAAATCCCGGTGTGTGGTCGGTAATGCAGAGGTCGTTGTCAATGGTCTTTGGAATGCCAATAATTTTGGTATTCAAGCCCTTTTCCTTGACGTATTCTGACAGTTTCAGAACGGTATCCATGGAGTCATTTCCGCCAATGTAGAAGAATGCTCCAATCTGCCGCTGTTCAAAACAGTGAATGATTTTCTGGTAAACGGTGTCGTCATCGTGCCAGTCCTTGAGCTTATAGCGGCAAGAACCCAATACGGTAGACGGTGTTTGAAGCAGCATTTCCATGTCCTCGTTGGTACGAATCATGGTTTTCAAGTCAATCAGGTGGTCGTCAATCATGCCTTCAATGCCGTTGATCGAACCAAAAATGGCATCAATAGACGGTTCTTTCAGTGCCTCGCTGAATACCCCAACCAGAGAAGCGTTAATGGCACATGTAGGCCCACCGGACTGTGCAACTGCAATATTCATAAAATGCCCCTTTCCTATGCATCAAAATCAAAATAAGTGTACTTCTTCTATTGTAACGGATTCTTGGAAAAATGTCAATCTGATTTTTCACTTTTTCCAAAAGAAAAACCGCCCTGCGTTGCTGTCAAAAGCGGCAGCAGGACGGCAGTCAGTGACATCCTCCCCCGCCTGAAGAGGC
>HF997888.1 GCA_000433635.1 Ruminococcus sp. CAG:254 | reverse complement strand
TGGTCCTGGGTTCGAGTCCCCGATGGCCCACCATATCTGAAAAAGGTCGTTTTCCTTGCTATTTGGCGAGGAAAACGATTTTTTTTAAATGACTTCTTTACAAAAAAAGCTTGAATCGGTTCTTTATTCTGGTTATACTAAAAATAGAACAGAGTCGATAAACAGCTTTGAAGGAGGAATTTTTATGCAGAAAACAAAGAAAACCATGGCAGGACTGCTTGCCGCAACCGTATTACTGGGGGCAACTTCGGTTTTGCAGGCGGTGCAAGTTGAACCCGTATCAGCAGCCAGTGACCCGGTGAAAATAATAGCGATGGGTGATTCTATCACACATGGATATATCAATGGCGACAACGGCTATCGAAAGTATTTTTGCTACGACTTGCAGCAAAACGGCATTACTAATTTTGATATGGTAGGGCCAAATAA
This sequence comes from Ruminococcus sp. CAG:254, assembly GCA_000433635.1. Lineage (GTDB taxonomy): Bacteria > Bacillota > Clostridia > Oscillospirales > Ruminococcaceae > Ruminococcus_C. The sequence goes on along the minus strand of HF997888.1, from coordinate 1,213 downwards.
TAATTGGTCGGACAGTGCAACGTATGATTGGAACGGCACAACCATTACCTATGACCCAGCACATGCCGGTTACAGTGGTTATGCGATTCAAAAAATTGGTAGTCGGCAAGGCTTACAGGAAACCATTTTCGATACTACTTATGTGAATGGTGATGTTTCTGGCAATATGATGGAAGCTTATCAGCCGGATGTCATCATGCTGCAAATCGGCACAAATGACGTTCTGGATGCTCAATTGACCGGAATTGGCGACCGTTTGGAAGAACTGGTGGACAAGTTAATTCCGTATGTTTCTGGTGATGGACAGGTGCTATATCTGGCATCCATTCCAAATATTGATGCGATAGAACGCTATGATTGGTTGGGTGCATATGAATGGACTTATGGCGTTTCTTATAAAAGTGACCCAGAAAAATTTGTTGCAACCGTGCAGGCTGCAGTGGATGATTACAATACGATTGTAAAGAATCTGGTTGCAAAGAAGCAGGCGGAAGGAGCACATATCGAATTTTCTGATATTAACAGCACAATTGATATTTCTGCTGGCGATTTGGAAGACGGCGTGCATCCAAGTGAACAAGGCTATGCAAAAATGGGGCAGTATTGGTCGAATCTGCTGACCGAAACCTATTTCCATGGCACGGTGACTCCGACAACCACACCTGCAACGACAGCAACAACGACAGCAACAACGACAACTACAACTGAAACCACTACTACGACGACAGGAACGACAACTGCAACCGATTCCACACCTGCGGAAACAACCACTTCTGCACAGACAACTACCACTGAACCGCAAACCAATCCATCCGGTGATGCTGCATTTACGTTGACGGATGTTGCCTTTGATACAGATATTGACTTGCAACCATATTCTGACATCACTTCCATTGATGTGATTTTCTCCGCTGCGGATGGTGCATTTTATAATGGTAGCGTGACATTTGATGGCTGGAATGAAGCGACCAGCTTTACCAGTACAGACTTGAAAAATCAAATGCTGACGGTTACACCATCCAAGGAATATGGCAAGATGACGGTTCGTAAGTATTTCGGTGATGTGACACTGGAAAAGGTGATTGTGCATACAAAGGGTAGTGCAGTGTCCACGACTACAACGGAAACAGCTGTTATCACCACAGAAGCAAAAACAACAATCGAAACCACCACGACAACAGCACCAGCTGTTACAACAACCATGGTTACGACT
>HF997887.1 GCA_000433635.1 Ruminococcus sp. CAG:254 | reverse complement strand
GTCGCACAGCATTCCCATACGTACAGCGTAGCTGAATACGTCGCTTATGAAGCTTAGATGATGCACTGCCGTTTTCCTCGACAGCGGCTTACCTGTGTTCATATTCTTGCCGTTGACAAGCATATCTGTCACGAACTTCTGAATATCACGAGCAGTTATCTTATCAAGCCGCTTGTGACCTATGGCAGGATAGACACGCTTGGTGAGCTGTTTCATTCGTGCGTATGATGTAGGGCGAAGATTGACTTTTGCATATTCCTCAAACCACTGCTCAGCAAAGTCCTGAAACTTGATATTCGCCGTGACCTGACCTTTCATGCACTTGTCCTCAAAAAGAATAGCCTGCTTCTGAAGCTCTTTTTCGATCTGCTTCTTGTTCATACCGTCCGCAGGCTTCCATGTCATGGTCTGCACGACCTGATTACCTGATGTATCATATCCGCAGGAAACTCTGATCTGATAGGAGTTTCCCCTTTTTCTTATCGTAGCCATAAGTTGATTCCCTTTCTGTCAACATAGATTTTATGGCATACTCCTGTTACTCTAATCATAGCGCGCATTCGGCTGTATGTCAAGTAACTTAATGTATCTTTTTGTCTTTTCGGGAGTATGCCCAAATCTATGTCCTTTGTTCTGTGGTGTTTGTGGTTTTTCTGTCTGTTGACGTTCAAACAGCGTAAAATCGCCGTTCTCAGCATACAGACTTACTTGTTGGTTGTCTGTCCGTTGAAATACGCAAGCAAGTCTGCCTTGTTGATAAGCATCTTGCCGTTCACGCCGTCACCTGTCCTCAGATACGGCAGCTTACCCTGCTTGATCAGCTTACGGACGGTATGTTCGGACAACCCCTTGACTGCTTCGGTGCA
>HF997886.1:3195-5073 GCA_000433635.1 Ruminococcus sp. CAG:254 | reverse complement strand
ATATCACCTTACCGAAACAGCAGCCAGAAACGCCGACCAGCAAGCGGCTGGAAATCAAATAAATCGACTTACTGATTCACAAACATAAAGGAGGAATTACGATGTATGGCTTGACCGCATTTGAACGAGATCCGTTTTCCCTTTTAGACCCATTTTCTGATTTTGATGACCGTTTTGTCAGCAAAGAAACCGTTCGCAGTTTCAAAACAGACATTCGAGAAGAAGATGACAAGTTCATCATGGAAGCTGAATTGCCCGGCTTTGAAAAGGGCGAAATTCAACTGGATGTCAACGGCGATACGCTGACACTGTCCGCTGTTCATCAGCAAGAACAGGTTGACAAATCCAAGGAACACTACATCTGTCGGGAACGCTCCTATGGTTCTTACCAGCGGCGGTTCGATATTTCCGGCATTGATGCTGACCAAATCGAAGCAGAATACAAAAACGGCATTCTCTATATGATTTTGCCGAAAAAGCAGCCAAAAGTACCAGCAAACAGACGGCTGGAAATTCGATAACTGTTCGGCGATTTTTGCCATATGATTGCTGTAAAAGATTCTACGGTCATCTGCATGCACGCCCTCCAAAGTGTTTTGTGATACCGTTTTTATAAATTGAAAAACCGACTCTCTTCGTTGAGGGTCGGTTTTTTTGTTGCATTTTCTCCTGTTGTGTGCTATAATAAAAAGGATACGATGCAAACAATTTTTCCTCAACCATTGCAATTAGGAGGCGATTTTTTGGAAATCATCAATCAACTGGCAACGGAATTTCACCTGCGAAAAGAACAGGTTCAAAACACCATTGACCTGCTGGACGATGGAAAAACCATCCCATTCATTGCCCGTTATCGAAAAGAAGCAACTGGCTCTCTGGATGACCAGCTGCTCCGACAACTGAACGACCGACTGCAATATCTCCGTAAACTCCAACAGCGAAAAACGGAAATCTGCTCCGCTATCGCTGCACAGGACAAGCTGACCCCAGAACTGGAACAGCAGATTCAAGCTGCAAAAACGCTCATTGAAGTGGAAGACCTCTATCTCCCCTACCGCCCCAAGCGGAAAACCAGAGCCTCCGCAGCGATTGCTCGTGGACTAGAACCGCTGGCTCGCATTCTGGCGGAACAGAAGTGGGAAACCGTTCCGGAAGAAGCTGCAAAACCATTTGTTCAGCCGGAACAGGATGTGCCGGATGGAGCAGCTGCTCTGCAAGGAGCTATGGATATTTTAGCGGAAGAAATGGCAAACGATGCCGCTTTGCGGAAACAGATGCGGCAATTTACTATGCTCAGCGGAACGCTGTCTGCCCGTGCAGTCGATGAAGAGGCAGAAACGCCATACCGCAATTATTATGATTTCCAAGCACCGATTGAAAAACTACAGGGACACCGCATTCTTGCCATCAATCGAGGTGAACAGGAAAACGCCCTGAAAGTGACTCTCTCCCTCCCAGAGGGAAAAGGTGCTGCGGTTGTCGTGCGGAAATATGTTCACAACGACAGTCCTGCGGCGAAACTGGTACAGGCTGCGGCAGAAGATGCCTTTCAACGACTATTATTTCCGGCAGTGGAACGGGAAATTCGCAAGAATCTAACCGAAACCGCTGATGCTGCTGCCATTCAGTTATTTGCTGCCAATCTGCGGCAATTGCTGCTGGCAGCACCGCTCAAAAATCAAATCGTTTTAGGGGTTGACCCTGGCTATCGCACAGGCTGCAAGTTGGCAGTCGTTGACGAAACGGGTGCAGTATTAGATACTGGCGTTGCACATATCACCGTCGGCGAGGGAACTCGCATGGAACAGGGCAAAAAAATCATTCTAGAACTGTTGCAAAAGCATCACGTTACAGCGGTTGCCATCGGAAACGGTACTG
>HF997886.1:0-3183 GCA_000433635.1 Ruminococcus sp. CAG:254 | reverse complement strand
CGGTTGCCATCGGAAACGGTACTGCTTCCCGAGAAGCAGAATCGGTTGTGGCTGCCCTGCTGAAAACACTCCCTTATCCGGCTGCCTATATGGTCGTTTCGGAGGCGGGGGCATCCGTTTATTCTGCCTCGAAACTGGCAGCAGAAGAATTTCCGGAATATGATGTTTCCCTAAGAAGTGCCGTTTCGATTGCACGGCGGTTACAAGACCCGCTGGCGGAACTCGTCAAAATTGACCCGCAAGCTATTGGCGTGGGGCAATATCAACACGATATGCCGAAAAAAGAATTGACTGCTGCACTCGATGGTGTGGTAGAAGATTGTGTCAATGGCGTTGGTGTGGACTTGAATACCGCATCATTCTCCCTGCTCTCACACGTTGCTGGTATTAACAGCACCATTGCAAAAAATATTGTTGCCTACCGGACAGAAAACGGAGCATTTACCGACCGAAAGCAGCTGAAAAAAGTTTCCAAGTTGGGAGCAAAGACGTTTGAACAGTGTGCCGGATTTCTGCGAATCCCGAACGCTGCTAACCCATTAGACCAAACGGCAGTCCATCCGGAAAGCTATGCAGCTGCGGAAGCGATTCTGAACGCCTGCGGATTCTCGCTGTCTGCGATGACACCGCAAACACATCCGGAAATTCTCGCTGCGGCAGACCGCTACGGGCTGGATGCTTTGGCAAAGCAAGCTGGCGTTGGTGTTCCAACCATGAACGATATTTTACAGGAGCTCTCCAAGCCGGGCAGAGATCCGAGAGAATCCCTGCCACCGCCGCTGCTGCGGAGCGGTGATATTATGGAACTAAAAGACCTCAAACCGGGTATGGAACTGATGGGAACGGTTCGCAATATTACTGATTTCGGTTGTTTTGTAGATATCGGCGTTCATGAAGACGGACTCGTGCACATCTCTAAAATCTGCAAGCACTACATCAAGCACCCCATGGAAGTCGTACAGGTGGGCGAAGTCGTGAAAGTGTGGGTTTTGGAGGTAGATGGAAAACGGGGCAGAATTTCTCTGACCATGATTCCACCAGAAAAACAATAATCCTTGCAGTTTCCACATTCAAAAACCGGATGCCGTCGTTTTCAACCGCTCTAGAAAAGCGATTGCATCCGGTTCAACAAAATTGCCTTATTTTTAGCTTTTGTCCGCTGCTTCCCTGCGGAGATTTTATTTTTACCACCCGAAAGGAGTTTTTTTATGTCTACAACTGTCGCTTCCAATCCGCTTGGCAGCGAATCTGTCACCAAATTGATGCTCAAATTCTCAATTCCCAGCATTATTTCCATGTTGGTTGGTGCACTCTATAACATTGTTGACCAACTTTTCATCGGGCAAGCCGTTGGTATGCTCGGCAACGCTGCCACGAATGTTGCCTTTCCGCTTTCCACCTCCTGTATTGCTTTGGCATTGTTATTCGGAATTGGCGGTGCTGCCTGTTTCAATTTGAAAATGGGAGCTGGTGAAAAAGAAGATGCTGCTTATGCATTCGGCAATGCCTTTTCCATGCTGGTCATCAGCGGCGTTCTGCTGGCAGCCGTCAGCCTGATTTTCCTGAATCCGCTGCTTCGGCTATTCGGTGCTCCGGACAACGTCATGCCCTACGCAGAAGAATATGTTCGCATTACTGCCTTTGGATTTCCGCTACTGATTATCACCGCTGGCGGCGGTCATTTGATTCGTGCAGACGGCAGCCCAACAATGACCATGGTCTGTAATTTAGCTGGTGCGATTATCAACACCATTTTAGACGCCATTTTTGTATTGGGTTTGGATTGGGGCATGGCTGGAGCTGCTTACGCAACTGTTATCGGACAAGTTGTTTCTGCCTTGATTGTTTTTGTTTACCTGCTCCGCTACCGGAAAACAGACCTACAACTGAAACATTTTATTCCGCATTTCTCCCATGCTCGGAAAATTGCTGCCATCGGCATGGCTTCGTTCCTGAATCAAGTTGCCATCATGATTGTACAGATTATCCTGAATAATATGCTGGAACACTATGGTTCTCTGTCGGTTTATGGCGATGCCATCCCGCTTGCCAGTGCTGGCATTATCATGAAAGTTTATCAGATTATTTTTTCTGTTGTCATCGGACTGGGGCAAGGCATTCAACCGATTGTCAGCTTCAACTATGGGGCAAAAAAATATGACCGTGTTTGGAGTGCTTACCGCATTGCTGTGATTACGGGCGGTATTTTATGCGTGGTTGCATTTTTCCTGTTTGAACTCTTTCCGAAACCGATTCTCTCCCTGTTCGGAGATGGCAGCGACCAGTATTATCAATTTGGCGTCCGGTTCTTCCGCATATTCCTGTTCTTCACATTCATCGACTTTTTGCAGCCGATTTCCACGACCTTTTTCACTGCCATCGGCAAGGCGGTCAAGGGTGCATTTCTTTCGCTCACTCGACAGATTTTGTTTTTCCTGCCGCCGCTGTTGATTCTGCCGTTGTTTATGGGGATTGATGGCATTTTATTTGCAGGGCCAATTGCAGATTTCCTGTCTGCTGCGGTCACTGTAATTATGATTTTCATCGAATGGAAGTTGATGAAAAAAGAAGCCCCTGCACTTGCCTCTTAATCTCAAAAGAAAAACCGTTTCGGCTACGCTTCGGCAGCTGAAACGGCTTTTTTGTGCAGCAAGTGAGGACTTTCATCAATTACTTTAAAAATAATCTCAAAACAATTTGCAGTGATGGTGACATTCTCATATAGTTCTGCGATTTTTGTTTCTACGTCTTCACAAGTCTTTAATTCGGCGACAAACTTTTCGGTAGTGTAAGTCTTTAAGATTTATTCTTTTCCTCTTTTATTCTTCCAAGTTTTGTTATTTTATTCCAATCTTTAAAACTTTCGACAGCTTCTGGAGGTGCTTTTTCGGTTAACTCACAATAACCCTCTTCAATGTTGATTTTATACCATTCTTTATTGGTATGCCAATAAAACAATTCACTTCCATTCGCTGTCATTGCTTTTCTCCTTTTCCTCTTGTCGACACTCTTGATATAAAATTTCATCATAAATGTGATATAGTCGCTTTCCAATTTCAGTTGGAGCATACTCATCATCCATGCCATATAAGAAAACAGCATCAGCGATTAGATTCAAAAGATTGCCAGCATCTGCAACAGAAAATAAAATATTACCAGTTACAATATATAAGGCGGGTGAAA
>HF997885.1 GCA_000433635.1 Ruminococcus sp. CAG:254 | reverse complement strand
ATATTTGAAAAGAGGCTTTATAATGAATTCAAAATATAATTGGAATGAAATTGTAAAAGACAGCAAAAAAATAATACATGATACGACCAAGAATGGTAATAGAAAACTGATCAGTACGATGAAGGAACTTTATGACAGATTAAAATTCCAGTATGAAAAGAAAGGAAAAGAGGTTCCTAGATATGTTCTTTATTCTGAGAAGATTCGAAAGGAATTTAACATCGATTGTCATAAGAAAAACATCCAGTTAGAGTTATATCGGGCTGTAGCCGCACATGGAAAAATTCTTTTAAAAACGCTTTCACAAAATATTACAATATCCTATCCCAATGTAGCAAGTCAGGCTGTCTGGTTATTTATTCGCCTTAAAGAGACAAAAGAAACAGAAGAAAAGAATATTTCTTTAGAAGATTATAATAGTCATTTTTATTATTTATCCAAAAGATTAAAAGAACAATTTAAAGATGAGATTCTCTTTCTCTCATTTGACACAGATACTGTGGTTCTTCTCTGCAAAGATGATTCTGCACGAAAAAAAATCATTCGCCATTTCAGAAAATTACATCCTCATTTGGAAATGTTTTAACAGGGGGTCAATATGGCAAATAGATCCGAAACCGATAAAGCCCATGAAAAAATTTGCGAGGTCACTGCAGAATATTTTTTCACACACAAAAAGGAAGCGTTTTTTTCTCTGTCTACACAAGAGATATATGAAGAAGTAAAGAAATACGCATCAAATGCAGTGAATTATGCGACACTCAAGTTCCCAGGATTCTTACAAGTACGAAAAATCTGGATTTCTTTTCTTTCTGAAAATCACCAATATACGCCGGGGGAACGACTCACTGTAGCTGTTTTATATCGTTTAATTTATATATATAAATACTATGACTATGGAATTATCAAAGATATATTAGAATACAATCATTATCATGTTCAAATGCATGATGGAGATCCCATTATTTGTGTCATCCCACTTCTTCCTGAAAAAATTTCAGATATTTATGCCAAAAATATCATTCATGGCAAGAAAGAAGCTATGATTCGCTGGAATTTCATTCGAAATTTATGTAAAGAAATCAAAAAAATAAATCCATCTCTTATTTTAGCAGTGATTCCACAAGTGAATCGGATGTCTTTTATGTGTAAAACTGGAAAGATAAACTGTCAAATACATGACCTTCCTCCAATCTATGATTCTCTCTGCATATTTATAAAGAACACTCCAGAAGGACAGAATTTGATCAGGAATTTCCCAATTTCCCATTCTGCCTTGGAAAGAAAGAGAAAAAAATAATGTGAAAACACTCCTTTTCATGCGTTAAGGTTGTACTCGATCCGCATAATTTACTA
>HF997884.1 GCA_000433635.1 Ruminococcus sp. CAG:254 | reverse complement strand
CTTGCCCCCTGCACCCCTCGCCGAGCTGAGCCAGCTCGACCGCTTTTGCCTGCGACTCGAATTTTTGAACCGCTCTGTAAATTTATTCGTTCGTTTCTTCTGTTGTTTCCGGCAAATCTACTGGGTCTTCCGGTGCAGTTTCTACGGCATCCTCTGCTGTTTCTTCAATCTGACTGCACGCCTCTGTTTCATCGTGTTCTGTTCGGCTAAATGCAACCACTTGATTTTCATTGGTTACTCGCATAATCCGAACGCCCTTTGCAGTCCGTCCCATCAGCCGAATATCTGCACAGTATACCCGAATCACAATGCCATCTGTCGAAATTAACAGAATATCGTCTGTTTCATCGACAACCTTAATTCCGCAGACCATACCTCGTTCTGCATCGACCTTATAGTTCTGCAAACCATAGCCGCCACGGTTTTGAATCCGGTACTGTTCCAGTTCGCTCCGTCTGCCATAACCGTTTTCTGTTACAGTCAGCAAAGAAGCTCCTGCTCGTTCTCTGGCAATGGAAACAACCACATCGCCTTCTCGCAATGTAATTGCCTTCACACCGTGTGCACTTCTGCCCTGCGGACGAATGCAAGTTTCTTCCATCCGGATAATCATGCCGTGCTTAGTTGCCACAAAGAGCCGTGCAGAGCCGTCTGTCAGCCGAACACCAGCGATTTCATCGCCCTCTTCCAGTCCAACCGCAATCAGACCATTCTTCCGGACATTCTTATACGCTGGCAATGCTGTCCGCTTAATCTTGCCCTGACGGGTAACGGTTACCAGATATTTGCCCTCGTCAAAGTCCTTTGTCCGCAGCATTGCAGCGATTTTCTCGCCCTCTTTCAACGGCAGCAGGTTGACAATGTTGAATCCTCTGGATGCTTTTGAGCCTTCCGGAATTTCATAGCATTTCAGCCGATACATCATCCCATAGTTGCTGATAAACAGAATATGGTCATGCGTGGAACTGATAAACATTTCATTGACAAAATCGGCTTCCCGCTGTTTCATCCCGCTGACACCACGGCCGCCTCTCCGCTGGGTCTTATAGACATCCACCGGCATCCGCTTCATATAGCCGCTTTCCGTAAAGGTAACAACGCAGTCTTCTACCGGAATCAAATCCTCAATATCTACTTCGCCATCTACCATTTCAATTTGTGTCCGCCGTGGGTCGCCAAACCGGTTACGAATGCTCTCCAAATCTTCCCGAATAATGCCGTAAACACGCTGTTCATCAGACAGAATATCCAGATAATCCGAAATTTTCGCCAGAATCTGATACAGTTCATCGGTAACTTTCTGCCGTTCCATTCCGGTCAGCTGTCCCAACCGCATCTGCACAATTGCATCTGCCTGTTCATCAGACAACCCAATCTGCTGCTCCATCTGATACTTTTCTGTGTCATACTGTGCCCGATCGAGCAGAGCCGTCAAATCCATATCTTTAAACCGTTCCATCAGGCGTTGCTTGCCCTCTACAACGGTTCGGCTGCTCCGCAGGATGGAAATGACTTCATCAATGTGGTCAATGGCAACGACAAAGCCTTGCAACAGATGTGCCCGTTTTTCGGCTTTTTTCAGCTCGTACTTTGTCCGGTTCGTAATCACTTCTACTTGGAATTGCAGATACTGTTCGAGAATCTGCTTCAAGGTCAGAACCTTTGGTTCGCCGTTGACCAGTGCCAGCAGATTAACTCCTATGGTATCCTGCAACTGCGTATAACTGAACAGCTTATTCAGAACGATCTGTGGGTTTGCATCTTTTTTCAGTTCAATAACGACCCGCATTCCCTCTCGGCTGGACTCGTCCTGAATATGATAAATGCCCTCAATACGGTTATCTTTGGCGTGGTCAGCAATGCTTTCAACCAGTCTTGCCTTATTGACCATATACGGGATTTCGGTGATGATAATGCTTTCCCGTCCCCGAACGGTTTCAAAGGAAGTCTTGCCTCGCAGGGTAATCTTGCCCCGTCCAGTTGCATAGGCTGCCCGCATCCCAGCGTAGCCCATAATAATACCGCCTGTCGGGAAATCCGGCCCTTTGATGCACTGCATCAGTTCTTCAAGCGTGCAGTCTGGCTGTTCCATCAACAGCAAAATGCCATCAATGACTTCGCCGAGGTTGTGCGGTGGAATATTGGTTGCCATACCAACGGCAATACCCGTTGAGCCGTTTACCAACAGGTTCGGGTAACGAGATGGCAACACTGCCGGTTCTTTCAATCGTTCGTCATAGTTCGGAACGAACGGAACGGTTTCTTTCTGAATATCTGTCAGCATTTCCAAGGCGATTTTAGACATTCTTGCTTCGGTATAACGATAAGCTGCCGGAGGGTCACCATCCACAGAACCGAAGTTTCCTTGTCCATCTACCAGCACATACCGCAGGGAGAAATTCTGTGCCAGACGTACCAAAGCATCATAGACAGATGCGTCACCATGTGGATGATAGCGTCCCAGTACAGAACCAACTGTATCCGCACACTTATGGTACGGGCGGTCTGGGGTCAAGTTGTTTTCATACATCGTGTAGAGAATCCGGCGGTGTACAGGTTTCAAGCCATCCCGTACATCTGGCAAGGCTCTTGCCACGATAACGGACATTGCATATTCCAAGAAGGATTTCTGCATTTCCTGCCCGATATCGACCGGCGTAATTTTTCCGTCTCGATTTTCGAGTGCGGTTGTTTTTTCCTCATTCATTGGTTTTCAGCCACCTTTTATTGAAATTCAATCGGTCAAATGGTTTACGAATTTTTTCTATGAAATACGGTGTCGACACTAGAATCATGCTAGTTTCCACCGTTTTTTCAAAACTTGTTGAATGTGCATCCTGAGAGCGTTTCACGTGAAACACTGCAAGCAACGAGCCGCAGGCGAAT
>HF997883.1 GCA_000433635.1 Ruminococcus sp. CAG:254 | reverse complement strand
CTGCTGCACCGAAAAACTTTTCGGTTGCCTGCGGCTTGTATCTTGTAACCAATCTCAATTTCTGCTTTATTCTGTTTCTTCTGGTTGATGCAAGGTTACTTCCCCTGACTGCAATGCAATCGTTTCTCCACTGTCCAGTTGCATCAGCAATGCTCCATCCTCTGCAATGCCTGTTACAACACCCTCTCGTTGCTGTGTTCCCTGCCATGCAGTTACTCGCTGCCCTGTCAAACACGAACGTCTTCGATATTCTTCCAGAAAACCATGTTCCGGCAGCGTTTCCAGCAGTACTTCAAATCGATTCAACACCTCTGCCAACAATTCCGCACGCCGCACATGTGCACAGCCGCTCTCCTCCAGCGAAGAAACGATTGCATGCAGTTCCGGCGGCAAGGTGACAGCCGTCTGCCGAATATTGATGCCAATCCCAACAACCATATAATCCATTCTGCCATCTTCACAGTTCCACGCTGCTTCTGTCAGAATTCCGCAGAGTTTTTTCCCCTGATAGAAAATATCATTCACCCACTTAATTTGTACAGGCAACTGATACAGAGCTTCAATCGCCTGTGCAACGGCAACTGCTGCACAGCAAGTCACCTGCTGTGCCATCGGCATCATCAACCCTTTTCGCAAGAGAATCGAGAAATACAGCCCTGTATTGACTGGAGAACAAAACGGTCGCCCCATCCGTCCCCGTCCGGCAGACTGCCCATCTGCTGCAACTACTGTTCCATGTACTGCATAAGCAGCCGCAAGCTCCTTACAAGCAGTATTTGTGGAGTTGATTGTGGTATGTGTGTACAAAACTCGCCCCAGATACTGCGTTTTCAAGTGTGGCTGCACGGCAGCAACGGTGAGCAAATCGGCATCCGCTGGAATACAGTAACCCTTTTTTGGATGCGATTGAATCGGCACATTCGATTCTGTTCGGAGTGTCTGAACGGCTTTCCAGACAGCTGCACGGCTGATTCCGAGTTCCTGTGCAAGGGTTTCACCGGAACAATATGTACCAGCATGCTGAATTAACAGTTCATAGAGTGCATCTTTTCGTTTCATTAAAAATTCCTCCTGATTGGTTCGGTAGTTTCAGACCGCACCCTTTTTCCTGTTCTGCATACCATAACAACAGAAAGGAGGGCTTTTTATGCTGCAAATTTTATTACCTGCCTGGACGGTCTGTCTGGATTTATTTTTTACGGCAATCGCTTACGGCATCAGCGGCATTCGGATTCCTGTTCGAGCCGCCTGTATCCTCAGCGGAACGGGTGCTGGTTGTTTCTTGGCAGCGATGGAGCTGGCAAAGTGGTCGGGGTTGTTTCTGCCTGCATCGTTCTGCAAACTAGCTGGTGTGGTGTTACTGGCAGCCATGGGGGGAGCAATGCTATTAAAAAGCTTTGTTGAACCTGCGGATTCCTCCGAAAAATCTGCCAACTTTCGCACAGTTTATTTTGATGCTGCTTGTGCAGATGCGGATCACTCTCGCAGCTTGTCGGCTCGGGAGGCGTTTCTGCTGGCGGCTGCACTTTCTGTGGATTCGCTGGCGGTTGGGGTTGGAATCGGCTGGCAAGATAGCATGCCAGTTGCCATTGCTGGAGCAACGCTGCTCTTTGGGATTTTGGGCGTTCTCTGTGGAACAAAAATCGGTGTTCGGCTACATCGTAGGCAAAAACGGGATTATAGCTGGCTCAGCGGAGCGTGTCTGCTGTTGTTGGCAGTGCTGCAAGCAGTGCAATAACATTGTTTCACGTGAAACATCACATTACATGACATAAAAGCAAAATAGAAATTGGATTGCAGTATACGAGCCGCAGGCAAACAAAAAGTTTTTCGGTGCAGCAGTTTTTCAAAAATG
>HF997882.1:10040-28295 GCA_000433635.1 Ruminococcus sp. CAG:254 | reverse complement strand
GGGGATGTGCCCCAGCCTTGCCGAACCGGATTCGGGCGGTATTCCTAGAAGCAACTTCTCTTAGAGAAAACAGTCTGAACCATCCGGCAAAAGGGGGTTCCACCCCTGCTTTTGCCTGCCAGCGTGCTGCAATTGCCCCGTTGCCTTGTCCGAATTTGCGACTTATTTCATAAAAATAGTGGAATTGAGAATTTGTAAGTTTCAAAAACTGCAATTGCAGCAGGAAAAACAAACTGCAAAATCAAATTTGCTTCGCAAATGTGGGCTACTCGCCCACACCTCGGCGCATTTTTGAAAAACTGCTGCACCGAAAAACTTTTTTGTTGCCTGCGGCTCGATTCTTACAACCCACCTGCTCCAAACTTTTTCTTTCTCTCCTGTATAATCTCCGACTTTCCGCACAAACTATTCCTGTTCCCCCGTGGAACAATCTTTATAAAAGTGAGGATTTTCACCATGGAAATGAAGAAAAATGACCACATTCACTGTTCCGTTACCCAGTGCAAGCACAACATGGGCACAGAAAACTACTGCTGCCTGAACAGCATCACCATCGGCACACATGAACCGAATCCGACTGTTCCGGAATGTACCGACTGCTTCTCTTTTGTAAAGCGGAGCTGCTGCGAATAAATTTTATCCCCTGCAAAGCCCCCCTGCTGTTTTTGCTCCTGCATCAAAAACAGCATTCCCCTTTTCTCTGGAAAGGGGAATACATATTTCTAAAAAATACCATTCGCTCTAGAATGATTTTTCTTTTTGTGATAAATTCATTTGAAAAAGTTCAGCAGATTGTACAAAAAATAGAGTTTGGAATCCTACAAAACAGAAAAATTCCGGAAAGCCCTTGTAAAATTACAAAATTTCAGGTATAATAGAAGAATCACCATAAGGAGGGGATCAGTTATGTATGACAAGACCATGACATTTTCTGTAAATGACGAAAAGGAAATCGAAATGAAAAAAACGCTTACTGCCGTCTATGATGCATTGGTACAAAAAGGATACAATCCAGTGAATCAGATTGTAGGTTATATTCTGTCAGAGGATCCGACCTACATAACCACCTACGGCAATGCTCGGAGTTTGATTCGTCACATTGACCGGGACGAACTCTTACAGGCACTGGTAAAATCTTACCTGAACCACTAAGCGTGAAACATATATCGTTGTCCAGACTGGTACAAGAGTCAGACAACCGTTCTTTTCGCTAAAAATATCAATCGTTCGAATTTTCTGCGTACAAGCAGAGATTGGAATTTCGATTTTTCCGCCGGTATCTTCTATTAGATGCCGGCGTTTTTATTTCCAGATTCGAAAAAACCTGCGATGACATAAAACTGCACCGCAGGTTTCTTGTTTTCCGTTCGTTTTTCAATTCAAATCGATTGCATAGATTTAAACCGTATACCCTGCTGCCCGAAAGCCGTCAATAACATCGCCCAAAATGGCAGCATTTGTAGAAGAAACCGAGTGCAGCAGCAGAATTTCTCCGCCATGGGCAGTCGAAAGCAGTGTTTCGTAGGCAGTATCTGGGTTGGGCTGGTCATCTGTTTTCCAGTCTACATACGCACCGCTCCAGAATACTGTTTGGTATCCGGCATCTTGCACCCACTGCAACGCCTGCTCGGAATATTCTCCGCACGGACAGCGAAAATACTGCATCTCATAGTCATACGTTTGTAGGACATAATCATGCAGGGATTGGATTTCCTCCATCGCCTCCGCTTGCGTACAGTTTGGCAGGCTGGCATGTGTCATGCCGTGATTGCCCAGAACGTGCCCCTCTGCAATCATTCGCTCTACCAATGCAGTTTCTTTTTTCGCATAGTCGCCCGTCAAAAAGAAAATTGCAGTGGCATGTTTTTCCTTTAAGGTATCCAGAATCTGTGCCGTGTAACCGTTTTCATAGCCTTGGTCAAAGGTCAAAATAATGCGACTGGTGTCAGGTGTTGTGGCAAATGCTCCGTATTCTGCATAGCGTTCATTGAAAGCAAGGGCATCCAGCGGACAATTTTGACTGTCTGTTGCTTTCCCCTGTCCGTAACCGATACAAGTAGAATCCAGTGCCGCTGTATGCAGCGGCATACTGTACAGCAGAAACAGAGCACAGCAGCCGGCAATGGTTTTTTTCAGATTCATGTTTTCCCTCCCTTTTGCAGCAAAAAAACGCTGCAAAAATAGTATAGACAGAGATGCAAACGGGATACATGGAAATTCACTGTTCCATTCCGTTCAAATCTCTGTCTAAAAAGTTGGATGGGAATTTTTTGTTGTTTAAAATGGCAAGAGCCAGCTCAATTGCAGTTATTTTGCCTGCTCTTTTTTCTTTCTTCTCAATTCTCGGAAAAATTGCGTCAAAACTGTTGCACAGTCCTCCTGCAAAAATCCGCCTTCAATGGTTGGGTGATAGTTATACGGCAAATCAAACATGGATTCTACCGATGCCACTGCACCGCCTTTCGGGTCATATGCTCCAAAAACCAAATGGTCTAAGCGTGCATGTAGAATTGCTCCGCAGCACATCGGACAAGGTTCTAATGTCACATAAATTGCACTGTCAATCACTCGCCAGCCGCCCAGTGTTCGGCTTGCCTGGTCAATCGCCATGATTTCAGCGTGTGCCAGCGGAGATTTTCCAGACTCTCGCAAGTTCCAGCCCTCTCCGATAATCCGGTTCATCGGCTTATGAACCACCACTGCTCCAACGGGAACTTCTCCCAGAGAAGCCGCATATTCTGCCAACTCCAACGCTCGCCGCATATAACGTTCCTGCGGCACATAAAGTTCTTGCATCTATGCCCTCCTGATTGCGATTACAAAATCAAAGAAACGACAGAAAGTGCCAACGAAACAAACACACAAACCGTCATCAAGTTTGCCTGTATCAAAAAGATTAAACTGCACTTTCCAGCAGAACGAATGGAATAAAACCGTTTGCTTCCCTGAAATGGTGCTTTCCAAATCACCAAAGTACCCAACAACATTCCAACAATGCCAATAATTAAAATCCAAAGCATTCGATTTGGAATCGGCACATTATTTCGGAAAATGGATGTATGAAACAGCACAAACATCAAAGTATAATAAACCGACCGAGAGAACAGCCCCACATAGATATTTTCATCCCGCAGAATTTCTCTGGCTGCCAAAATGGAAACGGCAAAGGTTGAAATGCCCGTCACCAGATTCTCCGCCATCAATGCGGAAAAGGTTGCGGTCAGCAATACAGCAGTATCATCGCCAAACTGCCGCAGCACATGCATGATACTGCCATTGTACAGCATCGTTTCAAAAATCGGACGGAAAATCAGCACAAATATAAAGTAGAATATCTGATGCTGGGTATCCATACAGAGAATTGTATGGGAAAGTGCCCCCAAGGTAATGTAGTGTATACTGGATTCCGGCAAAAAATTGAGAATCATGCCAAATGCGAAAAAGACACACATCGTAATGCCCAACGTCCGAATCCAAGTAGAAGGCACGGTCTTTTGTCGGCAGCAAGTCACGGCCTTTGGCATCTTCAAGAGCCGCTTTGCCATAAAAATCGGAACTCCAAACCGCACAATTTTTCGCAAAATCATGGTTATCAAAACAAGATCGTTAGAACCATATAGCACATTATCATGCACAGAATAGGAGAGCGAACCGCCCAACAAAGAAAATACAACCACACAGAAAATCAATACCAAATAGGGCGATAATAACTGATGGAGAAATAAAATTCCAAGTTGATTGGAAATTCGCTGTAATGCCCGCCGTTCTAAAACCGCTGGCTCTTCTTCCTGTAAGCCCATTCCCTCTAAAAAAACTGCTTGCGTTGTTGATCCCGGCTGTCGAAACGAAAATTCATTGCCCGGCTGTTCCTGCCATGCAGTAAATGCAGTCTGATAAGTCTGTTCGGAAGCCAATTCTGCATCATCCCGACAAGGGATGGTCGATTTTGTACGAAAAATCGTCTTTTGCATCCGAAAGCCACCTTTCTTATTTTTTCATAAATATAAAATTATTATAACAGAAAAATTAGAATCTGGACTATCTGAAATATCAAACAATTTGTATACAATCACTAAATTTTAATACGAACTTTTGTGACAAACAGCCTTGTTCCAAACAAATTGTGGATTTTGTCATGAAACAGGGATTGACAAATCCAAAAAAATTGCGTATCATTAAAGTATCCCCCATTTTTCGGAATGGAACAGAAAGGAAGGTGCACCCATATGACGGATATTCTTGCACCCGATGACCCTGCCCTGCAGAGCATGGCAGACCTCTTCAAGGTATTCGGCGACCCCACCCGTGTCCGCATCCTCTTTGCATTATTTCAACAGGAAGCCTGCGTCCAAGAGATCGCAAACCGGCTAGGCATGACACAGTCTGCCATCTCTCATCAACTCCGCATCTTAAAGCAAGCCCGCCTTGTCAGCAGCCGCAGAGAGGGAAAGTCCATCTTTTATGCCCTCGCAGACGACCATATCTATACCATTTTTCGGCAGGCTTTGGAACATATTGCAGAATAACCAGCCCTTCAACACCAATGGATTTGTGCGATTCGCTGAAAAAAAGTTTTTTGCTTTCCATGGAAAACCACTTGCATTTCACAAGGGAATCTGCTATAATAAGAGCGTACAGGATTTCCCTGTGTGAATCTGGTTTCCGGAGGTGAAACAGCAATGGCATATAAAATCACTGATGCATGTCTTTCTTGCGGTTCTTGTGCAGATGCATGTCCAGTAGAAGCAATCAAGGAAGGCGACAGCACCTATGTAATTGATGCAGATTCTTGCATCTCTTGCGGTTCTTGTGCAGACACCTGCCCAGTTCAGGCAATTGTTGAGGACTAAATTGTTTTCGTGAAAGCCGCCTTGCCCATCTAAATGGTGCAAGTGCGGCTTTTGCTATTTTATGATAACCAATTCTGAATCTATTCCACGATTCAGAACAACAGAAAGGATTTTTTTATGAAAATTTCTCATCTCGTACTCTGCGGCGGTCTAACGCTTGCTCTATTGCTGAGCGGCTGTGCAGATTCCGACACAAAAACCACTTCAAAGAAAACCGTTCCCCGTACAACGGTCGTCACAACCATCATTCCGGGCGAAGTTGGAACAGACCAGAATGTTGACGGGGCAACCGTCACCTTAAACGGCGTTTATCGTTCTTCCATCACCGATGTGCACAACGGACAGAACTGCAATGCAATTTTCTTCTCGTTTACGGTTTCCAACCAAACTGATGCCCCGATTTCCGCCAACTTCCTGCAAACCTGTCAGATTCAGTTAGACGGAAAGCCGTTTGATGCGTTTACCATCCAATCCATGCGGGCAACTTATCAGCAATTCGGACAAGATGTGGAAGATTTCTCCCAGCCGATTCCTGCCGGAGCAACTGTGACGGGCTACATCGGTGCAGAAGTCTATGAGGACTACCAAGAAGGCGTATTGCTGTATAGTCCGCTGGCTGGCGGAAGCGGCGACAATCAGGATGATAGCAAATTGATTTCCTATACCTTCCACCCAGATGACCTGCTGGACATTGAATCTGCTCCCATGCAAACCGCTATGCCGACTGAATCCAACTCATAACGCTGTTGCAAAAATAAAATATCCACAAACAAAATGACGCAGCCGGTTTTTCGACCGACTGCGTCATTCCAACAATGAGAAAAAGAAAAATTGAAGTATTCGTTTTTGCATCCGTTTTACTGGTATGACTTTATTATAGCAGTTCTTCTCCAAAATGTCAATCAGTTTTCCACAAGAAAAAATATTTTCGTTGGAACTGCACAAACACAAGATTCAATTTTTGTCCATTTCTCTAAAAAACAGGTTGTCCGGACACGTTATAAGCGACAGCCGTGCCCGGACAGGTTATACCACATGGATTCCCATGGGAATCCCACAAGGAAATAGAAGGATGCAATTTTAGAATACTCCAAACATGATCGATTTCTGAAACAAAAATAAGGGCATTGCTTCTCATGAAAAAAGTATCAGCCCCATTGCTTTTTTATCATATCTCTGCATGGAATTTCCTATATTGTATCACAGCTGGATGAAACTGTCAACCCATATCCAATTTTTTCTGAATTTTCACTAAAATTCAACATCTGTTTTTATAGGAATTTAACAAATTTTGGATACTATTTCCCTTTTCCTGTTTTTTTCACGAAAAAACCGACTCTGCACTGTCCTGCAAGAGCCGGCTTTTTTTGCAGCAACTGCAAGAACAGCTGCCCTAGTTCTGTTTTTTGGGAACGGCATAGAGGTTGGTTTCCCATGCCGGAATATAGAGCTGATGCCGGATATAAATATCGTAATTCGGGTTCAGTTTCTGAATCAGCAACGGCAATGAGAACATATCTTCATTGCGGTGATACAGCGAAACCATCAGCTTTGGTGTATAGTGGGCAATCGTCTGAGCAGAACCCCAGAGTGCTTCCCGTTCGCAGCCCTCGACATCCATTTTAATCAAGGTTGCAGGTCTGCCCTCTAAAACGCTGTCCACGGTTCTGGCATCAATCGTCTGCCCTGTTGCAGTTACCGCAGACTGTCTGCCTGCCTTTGTGGCGAATGGTACTTGTGTATCCGTACACCAAGCCGCTGCATGGAACGGATAGACATTTTGCATACCATCTGTATTCTTCAGGAGTTTCTTAAAGTTCTTGCGGTCTGGCTCCATTGCATAAATCCGGATATATTTACCACGGGTATACTGGAGCACTTCCCGAATCGTATCGCCGTTATAAGCACCCAAATCCACATAAATTTCATTCGGGGTCAAGTGCATCAGCTTCCGATAAATTTCGGATTTTGGCGTGGTGACATCCATCAGATAATGAATTTCGCCACTGATTTTAAAATTCAAAATGCTGGCATAGACTTCTCTGGAATAGTCATCTGCCAACAGGTTATAAACTGTTTCGATTTCGTCCGCATGTTCCAGACAATAATCATAGGTGAATAAACCGCCTCCGGCAACCGGTACATCCGGAACGAGCAGCGTATGCCGTTTGCTGATGTCCACGATTTTATCGACCAAGGACTGATAACCAGCAGCAAACGCCAGTACAATGACAAAATCGTCTACGGCTGCTTCAATTTCGGAAAGTTTCCGCACTTTGTGGCCTGCAAAAGAATGGCCTCTTACAAAATCATCGCTTGCAAAAATACCGGCAAACGGTATCCCTTTCTCCTGAAAAACCCGCATGATTTTTTCTGCACCGTCACCCATCCCATAAATAAATATCGGGCGGGTTTCTGCTTTCAGCTTTTCCCATGCTGTCAGTTTTTCTGTAATAAATGAAAGCATACTCAGGATCTCCTTTATCTCTCTATTCGTTTCTGCTGTCCTGTCCGCTTTTTTGCCGATAGGGCATCCGAAACGCCCCGGATATTCCATCCAAAAGAAATGCAGTCTGTAATCTGCTTTACAGCAGATCGTCATCTTCTCCATCCAGATCACCCGGTGCTTGATAAGGAGCAGAAATCCGTCCATTTCCGTCGCCCACAAATGCTGCACCGATCATATCTCTGCCGGCGATCCGCAAATTTTCCTGCCGCTCTCGAACACAGTTGCCGATGAGCTTGGAAACCTGCTGCGGATGCCGAATGGAAACCAGGTGTTTTTCCGGCGTGTCTTCATCCCGACTGAGAATGATGACTGTGCCGCAGCCAAACAGCCGCTGGAAGAACGTCTGTTCAATTCGTTTGTCCACAATGCGATACAGTTCAATTTCATCCTCTTTTATGGAGAGAAAACCCACTCTTGTAATCAGCTGATGGTCTGTCAAATAATATCTGGTAAAAGAAAGCGGCAATCCAAGAAAGGTTCGTTTTTTATCCGTCCAAAGAATCGTTCCCCGATCGTCCTGTCGTGCCATGTGGTTTTCCTCCTTCTTTTCTGATTCTGCAAACGGTTGTTTGCATGCGTTCGGGCAAGATGCACCGGTACATGTATTGTTATTTTACCACACTTCCCGTGAGGTTGTCAATTCCATTTGCAAAAAAGCCGGCAAACGGAACAAGTTGCACAAATTTTCTCGCCGTTTCTTGTCGAAAAAGCGAACAACTTCTAAAATTTTCGCCGCTTTTTTCGGCAAAACCGGATACCGCTTCCAACGCTGCCGCTCTACCCAATAAAAATTTACAGCTTCGATGCCGGAAAAGTTTCGGGAATCTCTTGACTTTTTTTCGAAAACAGTGTAAAATAAAAGAGCTGTATATTACAAATCCGGTTGCGGATGCTGTTAGAAAAATGGCGTCCGTTTTTTTATTGGAATTGCGGCGTGCAGCTTTCAGAATATAGGGGTTCTGCACAAACAAGCAGACGGTTCTTTTTTTTACATCAGCGGAAGCTGCTGCTCTCCGAGCAGAATTTGCTTCCCTTTTTATGGATAAATCCGCATCGGTTTCGGCAATCTTGCCCGCCCTGCGGCTTTTGGCAACTTGTAAAATAGGATATGGTACTGGATGCGTCAGGATTCGCTACGTTCGTTTTTTTCTGCACACCGCCCAACGGGAAACCGATTGTAAGATAAGTGATTCAATCAAAGGAGGGCGTGCAAAAAATGGAAATTGTAATCGTTTGTCTGGTTGCCTGCGTCATCTGTGTGGCTGCGGTTTTGGTCACCAACCATACTGCCACCCAAAAAGGCTACACCAAAGGTGTACAGGACGGGATTCAGCAACGAAAGCAACAGGCAGAAGCGGAAATTGGCTCTGCCGAAAAAGAAGCGGCTCGTGTCATTCACGATGCCAAGAAAGAAGCAGAACAGCAAAAGAAAAGCGTATTACTGGAAGCCAAAGATGAAGTCTTTCAGCTGCGTGCCGATGCGGAAAAGGAAATCAAAGACCGCCGTTCTGAAGTCAGCAGACAGGAACGAAGAGTACAGCAGAAAGAAGAATCTCTGGACAAAAAACTGGAAAACCTCGAACGCAAAGAGGACAATCTTGCCCGCAAACAAAAAAGCGTGGAAGAACGGCTTGCAGAAGCCGAAGCCATCAAGAATAGCCAGATGGACGTTCTGGAACGAATCTCAGAATTCACTCGGGAACAGGCAAAGGAATACATCCTGCAACATCTGGAAGACGAACTGGTGCATGAAAAGGCAATGAAAATCACCCAGTATGAGCAGCAGCTCAAGGATGACTGTGAGGAGAAAGCAAGAAACTACATCTCCCTCGCCATTGCAAAGTGTGCATCCGATCAGGTTTCGGAATCGGCAGTTTCGGTTGTGCCGCTGCCTAACGATGAAATGAAAGGTCGTATCATCGGCAGAGAGGGCAGAAACATCCGGACACTGGAAACCCTCACCGGCGTGGACTTGATTATCGATGATACACCGGAAGCCATTACACTTTCCTGTTTCGATCAGGTTCGGCGTGAAATTGCCCGTATCGCTCTGGAAAAACTCATTGCGGACGGCAGAATCCATCCGACCAAGATTGAAGAAATGGTGGAAAAGGCAAAACGAGAAGTGGAACAGCGGATTCGTGTAGAAGGCGAACATGCTGTTCTGGAAACCAATGTTCATGGCATCAACAACGAAATGATCAAGCTGTTGGGACGGCTCTATTACCGTACCAGCTACCGGCAGAATGTCTTGAAGCATTCCATCGAAGTTTCCAAGCTCTGCGGCGTTCTTGCCTCGGAACTGGGACTGGATGCCAACATGGCACGGCGTGCCGGTTTGCTGCACGACATTGGTAAGGCTCTGACTGCTGAAATTGAAGGCTCTCATGTACAGATTGGCGTGGATGTCTGCAAGAAGTACAACGAAAGTCCGGAAATCATCCATGCAGTGGAAGCCCACCACAACGATGTTGAACCGAGAACAGCACTTGCCTGTATCGTACAGGCTGCGGATGCCATTTCTGCGGCTCGTCCAGCAGCAAGAAGCGAAAACTACGAAAACTACATCAAGCGGCTGCAACAGCTCGAAAACATTTGTGCATCATATGACGGTGTTGAAAAATGTTATGCGTTGCAGGCTGGCCGTGAAGTTCGGGTTATGGTCGTTCCGGAAAAGGTCAACGATGAAAAGATGGTGCTGATTGCCCGTCAAATCGCAAAGCAGATCGAAAACGAAATGAACTACCCGGGACAAGTCAAAATCAACCTCATCCGAGAAAGTCGGGTTGTAGATTACGCCAAGTAATCACCACCAGATTTCGATGGACTCCAAAAAGTATCTTGAAACCGCAAATCCAAACCAAGGATTTGCGGTTTTTGCTTTTTCTTTTTTCCTGCTTTTGAGAACCAAACTGGCAAAAAACACTTTTTTGTAATCGTTGACTTTTGAAAAAAAATATGATATAATACGAACAGTCTATTTTTATAAAAAGGAGTATTTTCATGGACGATTTTAAAAATAATCTGCCGGAATCAGACCACACTGGTTTCGCACCGCCGCAAAACGATGCAACCCCAACTTCGACCCCGGCAAATGATGCCGCTGCTGCTTCGGCAGCAAATCCGTTTCAACAGCCTGCCCCGTCTGCGGATGCAACAACCACTCCACCGCAGCCAGAAACTCCGCCTTCTTTTTCCCAGACACCACCGCCATTTCAGCAGCCTGACTTCTCGCTGAATGGTCAGATTGTCGGTGCAAAGTCCAAAAAGAAAATGAAGGGCTGGAAAATCGCTGTTATCTCTGTGATTAGTGCTGTGGTTGTCCTCGGAGCAGGAACAGGCATTGCCTATGCTGCCAGCGACACCGTAAAGAACTTTGCAAAGATGAATTTCAGCAGCGAAAGCGATTATTATCAATGGGTCATTGAAAAAAATACAAAGGACTGGGGGCGTTCGGTTTCTGACCGCTACGACAGTTCCCTCTCTCGCTCCAAGGAAGAACCGCAATCCAATCTGTCTATGAACATCACTCTCAGTGAAGAAGGACAGAAAAAGTTGCAGGAAGAACTCAACAGCGATGTTGATACCGATGAAACCATTACGCTGACATCTGCTGCAATCGCTTTCAGCGGAAAAGCAGAAGCTGACAAGATGGGCGGAACAGTAACGATTACCCTCAACGGTGAAGATGTCTTAGAGGGCAACGCTGTGATGGATGCCAACAATATCTATTTGCAGATTCCATCTCTGTCCGACCAGTATCTTTCCATGACATGGCAAGACGTTGAAACCCTCACCGAAGAAGAATATGACCTCTCTGACGAATTTGATTCTTCTATCGACTCCTCCGCACTGAATTCCTCTTCCCTGTTCCTGACACCGGAAGTCCTCGAAGACCGCATTTCTCCCTCTGACCTGAACAGTATGTTCCAGCGGTACGGTGAAATTATTGCTGACAGCGATGCGACCATTGCCCTGCTGAAAAATCAGGAACTAAACATTGCAGACACAACATTTTCTTACACTGCCCTTGAAGCAACCTATCAGGGCGATGAACTGAAAACCGTTGTCAAGGAATTACTCGAAGAAGTGAAAGAAGACAGTACCATCTCGCACTATTTCGCTGCATCAGATTTGATGACAGAAGACGAATTTCAATCCAACCTGCAAGAAGCTCTGGACAACTGGAACGACACCACTGTTACAGAATCGGCAACTGTCACCCTCTATGTTGACCCAACCGGAACGATTCGCGGCTGCCGCATTGCAGATCCCGACGACGCTGATTCCTCTTTGTTGGAATGCTATGCCGGAAAAGATGGCAAGCAAATTGGCGTTTATTTCGATGTCAACGGGCTGAACGTCAGCGGGGTTCTGTCTGAAGGTTCTAAGGATACCTACAGCGGCACAATCACGGTTGCTCTGGAAGAAAATTCTGTTCTGCTGGATCTGGAAGATTTCAAGATTGTTGATGACGAACGGGGATACTGCTCCGGCAGTCTGACCGCTTCCACAGAGGATGAACCAAATCTGTTCACCTTGAGTCTGGATTCAGATGGAAAGTCACAGACATTCTCCGTTGACTGGGCAGTTGGCGGCACTAACTATGCAACCATCTCCTGCACGCTAAGCACCGACAAGGGCGACGACTTGGCACTGAATATTCCATCGGATTCTTTGGACTTGTCCGATGATGCTACAAAGGACGCTTACTTTGGCGATGGCACACAGACAAAGGACTGCCTGAAAAAGATTGCGACTGCACTGGGCATTCAGGATGCGGACAACTTTGCCGATTCCATTTATGATGAAATCAATGGCGGAGATGATTTGAATACACAGAGTTCTGATTCCGACATTACCACCTTGCCAGCAGATAGTGATAGACCGGTAGAAGACGGTGTCGAAACAGAAGTTCCAACGGACACCACAGACACAACCGATTCTTCTGACAACGAACAGCGGATTGATGCAGATCTTTCCATTGCTGCCATTACTTACAACGGCGGAAAGCTGTTCCGGTTCTATGAAAACAACATGGATTTGATTAAGCTGGTGGACTGTTCCGTTGACCCAACCATTGAATCACAGGATTACAATTGGTATTCCAATTCGGATGCTACGCTGACCCTTGGGCTGGAAAATATGTCCACTTCCCCGACCGATGCACAGGCTTGCAATATCTTTGAAGTAGAAGTCTATGAAGGTGCACCATCTGATATTCGAGTTGGCGTTGTCGGCATTGGCAGTTCCGTTGCAGACTTGGAAGCACAGTTTAATGTTGACATTGTTCCAGAAGCAGAAACTGCCAGCTCCTATGTGGTTTCCATCTATGATACGGTTTCCAATGGGCAGAAGGCATATTCGTTCTACATTGAGAACGGCAGAGTTACTGCATTTGATTTGGTAGACTATTCTTAATTTCTCAATTGCCTGTTAGATCAAAAAGAAAAACCGTTCCCGGTATACTTCTGTACCGAGAACGGTTTTTTCTGTACCGATTTTATGATACTTTCCACTATAACAAAGTATACAAATGCATCCCTTGAAACAGTGCTTCACACAATGAAAAAGACTTATCCTGTTTTGCGTACACCAACAATTTCAACATAGGGATAACGGCTTTTAATCATTTCCATAGCACTAAAATCCGATTCTGCTTCAATGATTCTCGAAGTATGACACCAATGTTCTCCATCGCTAGAATACTTAAAAACAACTGTGTACTTATTCATGTTTCTATCACCTCCAACTTGATAGATTCTTAAGCTTAAGTTTATACGACTTGACTGGTCAATGTCGTTGTACATATTATACTGTTTTTTTTTTTTTTTGCAAGCACTTTTTGTGAAAAACCAACAATTTTGTACAACTGCACAATGACCAATAAAATTTGTTGTAAAAAATGACAAGATTTGAACACAAAAAGAAAGCCGTTCCTGATACGATTCTGTATCAGGAACGGCTTTTTCTGTATCCATCTATCATCACCTGCAAGAATACTAAAAAATCTCCTGCAATCTCATTCTACATAGCTGTCTTTCGGTTTAATCGTTGTTTCCGGTGCAACAGGCTCGTCTATAGATTCTGTCACCTGCTCCGGTTCTGCTTCTGGTTCAATGGATTCCACTGCTGCAACGGTTTCTACTGTTTCTGCTTCCTCTAGCGTTTCCAGTACTTCTTCTGCTGGTTCTTCCATCGTGGTCAATGGCTCTTCCACTGCCTCTGGTTCTGCTTCATCCTCCAGCATCAGCCGGTCAATGGCATTGCTATTCAGCTGGGTAGAAAGCCGCACACGATCCAAATCATTCCGCATCCGATCCAGCATTGCTGCAACCCGTCCGAAAATCTCCCGATTTCGCTGCTCTTCCTGCCGCAGCCGTTCTTTCTGCCGCTGGGCAATTTGAGAAAGCTCCTCGGTCTGCTGCATCAGTGTCCGAATCTGTGTCCGCAGCTGTAAATTTTCCGATTCCAACGCCCGAATCCGCTGGTCAGCACTCTGATTAAATGCATTCTGTCGTACCCCGAAATTATGCATCGGCTTCGACCAGTTTTTGACTGCTTGCTGTTCCCATACTTCTTCCATATATGTATCTGCCATAACCCGCTTTTGCTCCGTGTGTTCCTCCATGTTGAACCCCTTTTTCCATCAATTGACCTTGTTCTTCAACCGAATCTGCCAGTCTGTCAATGTATCTGCAATGGTACGCTCCAGCGAAATTTCCGGCTTCCAGTCAATTGCTCGCTGCAACTTTGAAATATCTGCTGCAATGCTTGGATAATCTACCGGGCGGAATTTCTGTGGGTCATGCTGTACTGAAATAGAAATGCCACTCTGCCGGATGATTTCATCTAACAGCGACTGAATGGAAACGGCTGTTCCCGAACCAATGTTGTAGATTTCACCCGGTACGCCATGCTGAATCAGCAAACCATATGCCCGTACCACGTCCCGAACATCTGTAAAGTCCCGAGAAGCAGTCAGATTGCCAACCCGTACCACTGGCTCTGCACCGTTCAAAATCTCTGCAACCTGCTTGCAGAAGTCCGATACAACGAAGCCTGCCATCTGTCCTGGCCCAATGTGATTGAACGGTCTTGCCAGAACAATATGCATCCGGTAAGCATGGGCATAAACCTGCCCTAACATCGTCTGTGCAGCTTTTGTCATGGCATATGGATTGCCCGGACACGGCAGCGTTGTTTCTGAAACCACTCGAATGCCATCCGGCAATCTGCCATATTCATCGCCCGAACCAATCAATAATATCTTTGGGTCGTAAATTTCTATGGAACGAATGGCATCCAGCAAGTTCGCACAGCCCTTGATATTCACATCAATGGTTGCCTGCGGATTCTTCCAAGAACGGGCAACGGAACTCTGTGCTGCCAGATGGAAAATATAATGCGGCCGTTCCTGCTCCAATACTGCCTGAATCTGTCCTTTTTCTAAGATGTTCACCGGAATAAAACGTCCTAAGCTGCTGCGTTCGATTGCTTCCCGTTCTTCCGGCAGCCCTGTAATGACAATCTCCCAGCCATAAGTATTTGCGAGATGGATTGCAAGATGTTTTCCAACAAATCCAGCACCGCCAATCAGCATTGCTTTCATAATCATTTCCCTTTCTTTTGAATGAAATTGCAACTTTTATATTTATATTTGTTATAAAATGGAATCTTTCAGCACATCATAAACCTGCTGCATGACCACATCTTCCGCAAAAACCGTTTCGACTCGTTTCTTTGCAGCTGCTCCGTATCTTCTCCGCAAATCCGCATCCGATACCAGCGTTTGCATCGCCTTTGCCAGAGCAGTTTCCGATTCCGGCGGAACAGTCAGTCCTGTTTCTCCATCTAAGCTGACATGTGGCACACCCGTTGGCAAAGCGGTATTGATGACAGGCTTTCCATAAACCATCGCCTCCAACTGCACCAGTCCGAATGCTTCGCTGTTTGCCACAGACGGCAGCACCAGAAAATCACATTCCTGCAAGGCTGCCCGTAAATCTGCATCGGACAGGCTGCCGAGAAAATGCACCGTGTCCATACCTTCTGCCATCTGCTGCAAGGTATCCTGTAGCTTTCCGCTGCCAATCAGAAACAATTCACAATTTTGCACCTGCTGCATCGCTTTCAGCAAAATTGTTACGCCCTTATAGTAGACCAGCCGCCCTACAAACAACGCCTTGACGGCTTTCGGGTGATTGGAATGCGGTTGTAAAACCGGATATGCTGGGGCTGCCCGATAGGCTGCAAGGTCAATGCCATAGGGAATCACCTTGCATTTTTCCCGAACGGCTGGAAGAAATGCAGAACTGTCAATATGTCCCTGTGTTGCAGTCAGAATACAATCTGCTCGCCGGAGCAGCCACCGCAGCAATGGTGCGTAAAACCGCAGCAAGGTCTTCTGCTTGATGACATCGCTATGCCACGCTAGCACGACCCGTCCCCGATATCCGGAGAGCAAGCACGCCAAATCTGCCAAAGGAAACGGCATATGAATCATCACCACATCCGCTTGTTTGGCATACTTCCGAAAATAACGGAGAAACGAACCGGAGAGCGGACAGGAAAAATAAGTCCCAATACTCCCAGCTCGCAGCACCGGAACACCCTCGATGGTTTCCCGTGCCGTTTTGCCCTTTTCCTGACAGACCAAAACTTGTACCTCTGCGGAAAACTGCGTCTGAAAACAGCGTGCATACTGCCGCACCAGCGTTTCAATGCCGCCAATATGCGGCGGATAAGCTTTGTTTACCAGTAAAATCCGAAGCGGTCTGCTCATCGTGTCAGTGCCTCCTGATAAACATCATAAAGGGCAGCGGCTGCGTTTTCCCAAGAAAACATTGCTGCTCGCCGTAAGCCCTCTTTTTGCAGTCGTTCCCGCAGTGCTGCATCTAGGAATAGCTTCTCCAGTCCCTGTGCAATGTCCTCGGTATGGTGTGGGTCAACAATCACAGCGGCATCGCCTACCACTTCCGGCAGAGAGGCTGCCCGTGTTGTCAAGACTGGTGTTCCGCACGCCATTGCCTCCAGCGGTGGCATACCAAAGCCCTCATAAACAGAGGGGAACACAAACGCCATTGCTCCGCACAGCAGCGGCTGCACATCTTCTTCTGGTACATATTCGGTAAATAACACATCGTCCTCTAAATGCAGTGTCTGCACCAACTGATAAATGTGATTATTCCGCCAGCCATAACCGCCAGCTAGCACCAGCTGCGGTGCATCCGGATGCTGCTGCTTTAAGAGGGCATATGCCCGAATCAAGCGGTCTAAGTTCTTTCGAGGCTCTAATGTTCCCAGATAGAGAAAATAATTCGCCTGTAAGTGCATCCGCCGTTTCAGCTCTTCAATTGCCGGAGCAGCTGCCGGCGGCATCGGAGAAAACCGCAGCTTATCCACACCACAGGGCACAACTCGAATCCGTTCTTCGGTCGCCGGAAAATACCGGATGATTTCCGTTTTGGAAAATTCCGAGTCGGTCACAATCAAATCTGCCCGATGCAGCGAACGCTGCAAGCCGGATTCCAACATGAAGCGTGTCCGTCCCCGTACGGTTTCCGGAAACGTCTTATAAACCATATCATGTACGGTTACAATTCGCTTTCCAGCAACTCCCGGCGGAATGATATAATTGAAAAAGTGTGTAATATCCACATCTTTTCCAAAAAATGCACGATACGGCAGCGGAATTGCCGTGGTCATCAGACGGTACAGATAGCCGGAAAAATGCCCCTGTCGAACGCTGACATTTCGCTGCTGTTCGTAATAATACAGCCGTTTCCGTTTTTCTGCCCCATCGCCTTTGTCAAAAAACTGTAGGACATACTGCTCTTCCG
Source organism: Ruminococcus sp. CAG:254 (assembly GCA_000433635.1). Taxonomy (GTDB): domain Bacteria; phylum Bacillota; class Clostridia; order Oscillospirales; family Ruminococcaceae; genus Ruminococcus_C. The sequence continues at coordinate 11,094 of HF997882.1, read as the reverse complement.
GATGCAGCATCATCATCGCTTGTACCTGTCCGGCTTCACAATATCCAATTCCAGTCATGCGACTGCTGACCAATGGCAGTGCATCCAAGGCAATCCGCATGCCGTTCCCTCCTTTTTCTGCAAAATTGATTTACTGTACTTCTTTTTTTGCCAGTTCCAAGTCGTGGCGAACCATCCGTTCTACCAGTTCCTTGAACGAAATTTCCCGCTTCCAGCCGAGTTTCTCTTCTGCCTTTGCCGGATTGCCCAACAAGACCTGTACTTCTGCCGGACGGAAGAACTGCGGATTGATGGTGACAACCGTCTTGCCTGTCTTGCGATCCACACCGATTTCATCGGTACCGCTGCCCTGCCATGCAATTTCAATGCCCACATGAGCAAACGCAATCTCAACAAATTCCCGAACGGTACGGGTTTCATTGGTTGCAATGACATAATCATCCGGTGCATCCTGTTGAAGCATCAGCCACATTGCACGAACATAGTCCTTAGAGTGACCCCAGTCTCGTTTTGCATCCAGATTGCCCAGTTCTACATGATCCTGCAAGCCCAGAGAAATCCGAGCAGCTGCGGTGGTAATCTTTCTGGTGACAAATTCCAGCCCTCTGCGTTCCGATTCATGGTTGAACAGGATACCGGAGCAGGCAAACAGGTTGAAGCTCTCCCGATAGTTCTTGGTAATCCAGTGACCATACAGCTTTGCAACGCCGTACGGGCTTCTCGGATAAAACGGAGTCTTTTCCGTCTGCGGCATTTCCTGTACCAGACCGAACATTTCAGAAGTCGATGCCTGATAGAACCGGCAAGACGGCTTTACAAACTTGATTGCTTCCAGCATTTTTGTAACGCCCAGTGCGTCAATTTCAGCGGTTGCCATCGGCTGTTCCCAGCTGGTCGCAACAAAAGACTGTGCTGCCAGATTGTAAACTTCATCTGCCTGTGAAATCTGCATCGCACGAATCAGAGAAATTTCATCGGTCATGTCGGCATAGATGAAATGAATTTTTTCCTTGATGTGGTCGACGTTGCCGTAATCAACGACACTCTTTCTCCG
>HF997882.1:0-10013 GCA_000433635.1 Ruminococcus sp. CAG:254 | reverse complement strand
CTTTCTCCGCATCAGTCCATATACTTCATAGCCCTTTTCCAGCAGCAATTCTGCCAAATAAGAACCATCCTGTCCCGTAATTCCGGTAATCAATGCATGTTTGCTCATTGTTTTTATTTCCTCCTACTTCTACCTTTTTACCATTTATTTATTCTTGGTTGTCTTTATAACAATGCGTCCCGATTGCAAATTCGCAGGTTTTCAATGACCTTTTTCACGTCTTGCGTGCTGTCCTTTGCACAAATCAAGGTTGCATCTTCGGTATCAATCACAATCAGATTTTCCACCCCAACGGCTGCAATCAGTTTTTTCTGTCCGCAGATAATACTTCTCTGCGTGTTGACGGTGATGACATCGCCTTCAATATAGTTGCCATAATCGTTCGTCTTATTGATGCGTTCCATCGCCAGCCAGTTTCCAACATCATCCCAGCCAAAGCTGCCCGGCACGGTGAAAATCTGGTCTGCCTTTTCCATGATGCCATAGTCTACAGATTCGCTCGGGAATCCCTCATAGACCCGTTCCAAGGTATCTGAAAAGGCATCTGTTCCATCTGCTGCCGCAATCTCCATCGAGCCAGCGTAAACCGTCGGCAAGAACTGTTCCAGATTGTGCAGAATCGTGCTGCTCTTCCAGACAAACATCCCACTGTTCCAGAGGTAGCAATGAGCTGCCAAATATTCCTTTGCCGTGTCCAAATCCGGCTTTTCTACAAACTTCTCCACTGGATAAACGCCCGGCATATGGGATTCTGAACGGTTCGCAAAGCGAATATAACCATAACCCGTTTCCGGATACGTTGGCGGAATGCCAATGGTAACGAGCCGCTCGCCCTGCTCTGCAACGGCGATTGCCTGCCGCAAGGTATCTACATACAGGGATTCATAACGAATCAAGTGGTCAGACGGCAATACCAGCATCATGGCTTCCCCGCAGCGTTTCTGAATCACCGCTGCCGCCAGTCCAATACAGGGAGCTGTATTGCGGCTGCATGGTTCGGGCAGAATGTTTTCTGCTGGCAGTTCCGGCAGCTGTTCCTGCACAAGGGCAGCATACCGCTGATTGGTGACTACATAAATGGCATCCATCTCCAGCAAGGGCTTCAGACGGTTGACCGTCTTTTGCAGCATGGTTTCCTTGTCCGCTGTCAGGGAAAGGAATTGTTTTGGTTTTGCCGTGCGGCTGCGTGGCCAGAAGCGTTCGCCTCGTCCACCTGCCATAATAACAGCAGTCAATTTCATGATGATTTGTTCTCCTTTTTTTCTTCGGAAGCAGCTGCCTCCGGTTCTGCCACATGTTTTTGTACGGGAATATGGGTCTGCTCATGCAGTTCCTCGTTTGACTCTCCCGGAAAAAGTGCCGTCTTAATGGTCATTAGCAAAATCTGCAAATCCAGCAGCAGGGAATATTTTTCAATATACATCAAGTCCATTTTCAACTTGTCGTATGGGGTTGTATCATACAGCCCGATAACTTGTGCATATCCCGTCAAACCTGCCTTTACTCGCAGACGAAATGCAAATTCCGGCATCTCTTCTTCGTATTTTTCTGCCAGTTCCGGACGTTCTGGTCTTGGCCCAACGACTGCCATATCACCCTTGAAGATATTCCAGAGCTGCGGCAGCTCGTCCAACCGACATTTTCGGAGCACTCTGCCCACACGGGTAATGCGGTCATCTTCGCTTTTTGCCAGCTGTGGGCCATGTTCTTCGGCATTGCAGACCATGCTGCGAAATTTATAAACATAGAACGGTTTCCCGTTGTACGTCAAGCGTTTCTGCCGATAGAGCACCGGCCCGCCATCATCCAGTTTAATGGCGATACAGACCCCAATACTCACCAGCAGTACTGGCACTGCTAAAATCAGCGAAAATGCCAAATCAAACAGTCGTTTTACAAATCGCTGTTCCAGCCGCAAGCCACTGTTTCGACAGAGCACCAACGGCGTATCAAACAAGCGAATCTCTTCGCCGCCTCGGATGATGATATCTGAAATCTTCGGAACAATGTAAGTTCGCATCTGCCGAGAGAAACAGTATTTCAAAAGGTCGTTTCGCAGCTGCCCTGGCACATCGCAGAGAATCACACCTTCATAGTTTGCAATCGTTTCCACAATGGCGGATTTTTCCTGATGGCTATCCACACAAGCACAAATCATATATTTTTCCACTCGCTGGCTCATTTTCAATACCAGTTCTGCGGCTGCTCGGTCGCCATAGACGACAACTAACCGCCTTGGAGGGTAAAGTTGAAAATAAAGCTTATTGCAGAAAAAAATCCACAGCAGCAGGATAATCAAGTCGATGCCCATTAAAATCACAAACGGCAAGAGCCTTGCAAAATGTCGGCTGATGAGGCTGACTTGCAAATATGTCACCAAATTCACGCAAAACATGGAAAGCATCTGACTATAAAACGAATCGCTTCGCTTTAAATAGCCCACTTTCAGCCCACCAAATGCCTTTCCAAATAACAATACTAGGACGGCATATAACAAAATCATGACCCAGTTGCCACGCCGATAAAACGGCAGCAACAAAAAATCACTGTAAAAACGATACCAAATAAATGCGAAGCAGCCCGTCAAGGCTGCCAGTAAAACGCCAATCGAGCAAAAGGAGAAAACACCACGATATTGGTCACGATTTTCCACAAATGCTTTCTTTTTTTGGCACATATGGGGTTCACCACCTGTCGGTCATTCCAAAATAACAACACTATTATAACAAAGCAGGGGGACAGTGTCAAGCATTTCCGAAATTTTCACCATCTTCTCACAATGAAAAACCCGTCAAAATCTGTCATTTTTGAAAAAAAGAGAAACAGAACCGCTTGCACGATTCTGCTTCTCTCTTTCCAATGAACCAATAGTCAATTAGCGATTTGAACGCAGCCGCCGAAGAACCATACTGATTCGCTGCGGCTGTAAGTAATTTTTGACGGTATGCAAAAATGTAACCATTGGAGAAACTGTTACCTTCACATCCTGCTGATGAGAGGGCACTTGCCCAACTAGTACATTATCGACTTCCGGACATTGCAGCAATGTGCTGCAAAGTTCCATCACGGCTTCTTTTGTCCAAACCGAATCGGAATCCGAAATTGAAAAATCATACCGCTGCGGTGATACCTGCCGGCAAACCAGCCAAAGAGCAGCAGATTGTTCTTCTGAATGGAAGGAACAATTCTGTTCTTTCAGGTGATTCTTCATGATGTTTGCCATATAGGAATCCCCCGCTGTCTGCGGTGTCTTTACCGTCACCATAATCCAATTTGGTGTACTCATCGTTTTTCCTACCTCTTATTCCTGATTTCTGCAAAAAATCATGTCATTTTATCCAGTGTCGATTCGAAATACTTAGGAAATCGCATAAAAATAGAAATAATCTGAATCGCCGGCGTACTGTACGGCAATACAATCCTGAATGGAATACCCCTTTAACGGATAAACCAGAATCGTATAAACACGGTCACTTTCTGACTGAATCGCAACCGAAAATCCAGCAAGGTCATCCAAATCTTCATAGGAAACCGCACTATAGTCGGTCTGATAATGCACGCCATTCCAACGGGCATACTGAAAATCAAAGAGCGAACCATAGGTTTCAACTCCACGGAATATTGTGGTGGTCGTGGTTTCTGGTGCTTCGATTGCACTTGTTTCCGCAGCTGTTGTTGTGAGAACGGGTTCTGGTTCGGTACAAATTGGCTCTGTCTGAATCGGTTCTTTTGACGGTTCTTCGATTCCGGCATCTGGTTTTTCTATGGCTGCCGCTGATGATGCAACTGTTTGTTCCGTCATTACCAGACTGGTAACCGTCTGCTTGGCTGTAGCCGTTGTTTGCAGGGCAGTTTGTGTTTTTGTTTTTGTTGTAGTTTGCGTCTGTAACGTCGCCGTTGTCTGTGCCGGCAAAGTGTGCGGTGTGGTGGTTTCCGCCGGCTGTTCGCTGACGGATGGTTCTGGCAATAATTCTGCCGTCCGGCGGTCAGTGAGGTGCAGCCCTGCCAACGCAACCGTAACGGTCATACAGCACAGTGCAGCGGCACGGGCAAATGTTCCAAACGAACATCGCTGTAAGAAGAACGGTGGTTTTTTGGATGCTGTTTGCGGCGTTTCTGCCTGTATTTTTTGCAAGATTGCTTGCTTCATCCGTTCTTTCGCCGCTTCATCCGGATTGAGATTGTCCCAAATGGCTTTCCAGTCCTGTTGCATATCCGTCACCTCCGATCTTTTTTTGGAGTGCTTCTCTGCCTCGCTTGAGGAGCGAACGCACTGTGGATTCTTTTTTTTGCATCATTTCTGCAATTTCCTTGCAGGAATACTCTTCATAATAATAGAGATATAGAACTGTTTTATATTTTTCCGGCAGCTGCATGAGGGCTTTCAAAACTGCAGTTTCTTCCGGCGTTTGGTTGTCGGATTTTAAAACTTCTTCCCAGTCTTCTACTTCTTGTCGTTTTTGCCACAGCCAGCTGTGCAACATATTCTTGCAGACGTTGGAAGCAGTTACCACTAACCAGCCTCTTAAATGGGCATCGTTTTCCAATGGTTTTTGCGATTGCATCAACCGCAGGAATGTTTCCTGAACAGCATCTTCAGCATCCGTACGATTTTTTAAAAAGCTGTAGCAAATGCGATAAACAGCGTCAACATGCTGCACATAGAGTTCCGTAAACGCAGCCTCATCCAGCGGGTTGACGCTTTGCATGGTCATTCCCTCCCTACTCGTCCCAATTGCGAACAATCAAGACTTGTTTTCTCTGCATTTCTCCTTTCATTATACCACGATTCCCATTTGATTGCTACAGCACAATATGAATCAATTTTGAACAACTCATAAAATGTTAAATATTGAGCGAATTTCGATTTTTTCATCTGTATTTGTCTTTTTACAGGAAAAACAAAAAATGCGGACACAGCATCGGGGAGAATCTGCAATCCGCATCATTTTTGCCAAAAAACACAAGTGATATGTTTCTGTTTTGCCAGCCCCAGACCATTTTTCCCGATGGTCTGTCCTTTCCGGACTGGTTCCTCGTACCGCACAGTGCAATCCCCCATCACACCGCCCTTTCTCACGGCTTAGAGGAGCAACAGAACCGCATACTGCTTGTTCACACGGCAAGACCTGCCGCAAAAAATCCCTTCACTATAGATACAATTTTGCGGCAGGAAAAGTTGCAAAATCTGCAAAAAATTTTTTTATTTTTTTGCTTTTGTAGGAATGCACAAAACAGCAATTCTATTCTTATGCAATTTTCACAGAAATATCCGTAAAAAAATCTGGTTCTTTTTGAAAAAAGCGTTTTCTTTTTCTTTTTTTTATGGTATAATAGAACTGTGCATGCAGTTCCTGCAACTGCGTAGTTCTGCTGCGAGCAGTCGCAACGATTTTTCTAGCTGCCTAGCCGCAGAACGAAATTTATCACACCAAGAGGAGATGCTATGAATCAATACAAACGGCTCGCCGCCAACACCATGATTTTTGCAATTGGTTCGTTCGGCTCTAAAATCTTAACGCTGTTTCTGACAAAACTCTACACTGCCAACATCAATCCGGCAGACATCAGCACCAAAGAACTGCTCGAACAAACTGCAAACTTTTTAATTCCAATTGTTACGTTTTCCATCACAGATGCGATTCTACGATATGGACTGACCCGAAATTATGACAAGGGGAAAATTTTCACGTCCTCTTATCTAGTACTTGGTTTGGGTGTCTGTGTCATGCTTGCCCTGTCGCCGCTCATGCAACTATTGCCCTATACAAGCGGCTATCTATGGCTTTTAATGCTCTATGTGTTTATGTCCTCGCTGCGTTCCATTCATTCGCAGTTTGTGCGAGCGAGGGGCATGGTCACGCTATTTGCATTTGATGGCATTCTTGCCACGATTACGTTATTCATCTTCAATGTCATTTTCATTGCCCTACTGAATATGGGCATCACGGGCTTCCTGCTCTCTGTCATTTGCTCCGACTTTTTATCTGCCGTCTTCTTATGGTGGATTGCAGACCTTCGGAAATATCTCCATCGAAAATACATCAGCCCGAAAATGACAAGGCTGATGATTCGCTTTTCCATTCCGCTGATTCCAACCACGCTGCTGTGGCTGGTAACAGGATTTTCTGACCGGCTGTTTCTGCGGTATATGGATGGACCTCCGAATTTGGTTGGCGATACTGCCGCCGGTATCTACGGCATTGCCTCCAAATTGCCGAACCTGATTTCTACTGTTTCCACAGTATTCTATCAGGCGTGGAACATGTCCGCCATCTTGGAAAACGACTCCGCAAACCGCGGCCACTTCTACAAACAAGTTTTCTCTGCTTATGAGTCGTTTCTTGTTATTGCCAGCTCGGTTTTGATTGTGTTTGTCCGTCCGTTTTCCGACTTGCTGATTAGTACCAGCACTTACACAGAATATGCGGATGCCTACCGATATACGCCGATTCTGATTATTTCCGTCTTTATGATGTGTTTGAATCAGTTCTTCAGCAGTATTTATGCGGCTTCTCAGCATACCTCCCACTCGTTTTGGACAAGTTTGGTTGCTGCGATTGTCAACCTGATTCTGAACTGGCTGTTGATTGGTGCATTGGGTATTTCCGGTGCAGGTTTTGCAACCTTTGTCAGCTATCTGGTCAGCTATCTGATTCGTGTTGTTGATACCAAACGGTATGTGCCGTTCTATATCGACCACACTCGTTTTGTGCTAAACTTGATTCTGATGTTTGCGATGACGTTTGTCACCATTCAAACACCGCCGGCTTGGCATGTGATTGATGGCGTTCTGCTGACATTTACTGTTTTGTATAACTTCAAAGATTTGGTTTCTACGGTTCGGAGAGTATTGAAACGGGGATAAATGATTCTTGGGCAATGAATTGCGTATGGTTCGGCAAAATCGCTTTGCTCTTTGCCTGTGTGCTGTTCGCCGGGGGTTGCGTTGTCCGAATTGCTTATGAATAATTTCTTAGATTACAGTTTGTTTGAAGTTTTTTGTTTTTTAGAATGGCGAACAGCATTTACTGATTTCTCTTAGATTTTCATACGATCTAATCAATAACAAGACCGCCCCGCCTTGTGAAATCTTAGTCAAAAACAAGTATCTTGTAACTGTTCCGGTGGAACAGTTACAACGGAAACACTCTATAAAAAACTCTGCTCTTAGGAAAATCAATTGCGTACGGTTCGGCAGAGTTGCTTCGCTGTCTGCCTTTGTGCTGTTCGCCGGTGGTTGCCTTTTCCTGAATTATTTTTCAATCTTTCTTAGATTTCAGTTTGTTAGAAGTTTTTATGTTTTTAGAATGGCGAACAGCTGTTTGCTTCTCTTAGATTTCAATACCATCTCATCAAAACCTTCGGCAGAATCGCTTCGCTGTCTGCCTGTGTGCTGTTCGCCGGTGTTGCGTTGTCCGAATTGCCTATGAATGTTTCTTAGATTGCAGTTTACAGGAATTTTTTCTGTTTTTCAGAATGGCGAACAGCAGTTTCACATATTTCTCTTAGATTCCAATTTCCTCTAATCAATACCTCTGTTAAGGGGGACAGCTTGTCCCCCTTAACTTTTAAAGGATGCCCTGCCCTTTTGTCCCTGCCCCCCTTAACAATCCCTCTCCGCCGAGCTGAGCCAGCTCGACCGCATTTGCCTGCGGCTCGCATCTTGCAACCGCTATCAAATAATGCCCCCTATTGATTCCTAATCAACAGAGGGCATTTGTTTCGGTGTATTTTCAGTGGAACTTACAGCTTTTCATCCAAGGAAGCCACATGCTTCAAAATCTGCTGCAATGTGGTTTCTTCACTATCTGGTTCAGGCGTTGGTGTTGGCTCTGGTTCTGGCTCAGTCGGCTGCATCGTTTTCGTGAAGCCGTTTAACCCGGCATTCTGTATCATAGTCGAGTAATCCTTGTAGGCATAATCCAAATCCACATCACCGGAAATTCCCGGAATGCGTCCCGTCCAGCTATACTGCCACAGCCCATATGCTCCAGCGTAAGAAGTCTGTTGCACGCCAACGTGCGAGAGAAAAATGTCATAGCGGCTCTTAATTGCTGCACTAATGTTATTTTCCAGAGCCGACTTAAACGTATAAATTGCCGCATAATAGCCCTGTTTTTCCAGTGCATTACAAAAGGCAGTGCACAACGCATCTGCTTGTGGCAGGCTACGAGCTTCTTCGATGTCGAACGCAACCGGATATTCAAACTGCTTTCCCCGAATCGTTTGCAGGCAAACTTTCGCTTCCTGTTCTGCTTCGGCGGCAGTAGTGGCGTAGCTGTACCAGTAAACGCCAACTGGAATCCCCAGCCGCTTGCAGGCGGCATAGTTTCGTTCAAACTGTGTGTCTACCTGAGAGGTTTCTCTTCCATATCCTGCCCGCAGAATTGCAAATTCGATTTTTTTAGACGCTTTCACCTGTTCCCAATTGATACTTCCTTGTGCATAAGATACATCCATTCCGCAAATCTTTCCCATTATGACTGCCCCTTTCCTTGACTGGATTCTGAATCCTTTTCCGATGGTTTTGTAGTTGTTCCCTGTCCTTTTTGCATCAGCAAATCCACAGCATTTTTCAACGCTGCCGGTAGGGGAATTCCCATCAGCCCAGCGTTTTCCAAGATGGATATCAATTCATTGCAGGTAAAGCCAATGCAAACAGTGTTTCGCAGATAATCCGTGTGCAGGGCAACGTCCATGCGAGCGGCTGCGAGTACCAGCAGCAGCACCATGACTTTTTTGACCAGCCCTTTCCAACCGATTTTAGATTGCAGACCGCCGGTTTTGGTTTTGGGTGAGCGGCGAAAAACACCGGCAACCAGCAAACCAGTGAGATAATCGAGTGATAAAAAGAATACCAGTGTTGTGAGGGCGGCATTCCAGCCACCAAATGCAGCCGCCAACGTTCCGCCGACGACTCCCAACACGGTACAAATTGTTTCACGCATAAAATGGCATCCTCCTTTCTTGTTTGCTTATTGTAAAATATCCGGAAATTTGAAAATTGGTTCCGGAACGAACGGAAACAGCCCCTCTCTGTTCCGTCTATTTCTATGATACACCCATTTTGAAAAGTTGTCAACTCGTTTTGAATTATAAAAACAGGCGATTGGATGCCATTTTAGGATAGAATTCTGCATGACAGATTGAAAAATGGTAAAAATAAGGAATGATTTTTTTGAGATTCATATCCTGTGTTAAAAATTGATACAGTGTGTTTCCAAACAAGCATAGAAAAAGAAAATTTGTTGTGCTATGATAAGGACAGACCGAAGAGAAAAGAAATTGAAGGAAAATAAAAGGAGAGATGGTTTTATGACACCATATGCAATTACCATTACCAGACAGTTTGGAAGTGAGGGTAGAGAAATCGGGAAACAATTGGCGGAACGATTGCACTGCCATTATTATGACCGGAGTGTCATTGAGCAGGAAGCTGCTCAGAAGGACGAAAGTCTGGCAGCATTGGTTGCTTTGAAGCAGGTTGAGGGCTACTATAAGATGGCGTATCCGCTCGGCATTGGCAGCAGCCTCAAGCAGGAAAAAATGTTTCAGGCACAGAGTGAAGTGTTGCTGGAGCACGCTGCAAAAGAAAATTGCGTGATTGTTGGCAGATGTGCAGATTATGTGTTGCGGAATCAGGAACGGGTGTTGCGTTGTTACCTGTATGCACCGGATGCATACCGTGCAAGCAGCGTTGCTTCGCTGAATCTTTCCACTGCTTCGGAATATCAGCCATTGATTGATGAAGTCGATAAGGCACGGGCTTCTTATTATTTGAAATATACAGGATATCCGGTTGATAATCTCGAATTACGGGATTTGGTTGTAAATACCGCCTGTCTGGGATTGGAAGGAACAGTTGAAATGCTGGCAGCATTTGCAGTGAAGAAGTTCGGATTGAACTTGGAAGAACAGGCATAATAAAATCTTGAATCATCGGAAAGCATCTTTGTAAAAAGGTGCTTTTTTTGTTATGGGGAAGAAGAGGTTGTAAGATACGAGCCGCA
>HF997881.1 GCA_000433635.1 Ruminococcus sp. CAG:254 | reverse complement strand
CTGCCGATTCGGTTATGTCACAATGACGGCTCAGCAAGATACCCTCTGTGCAGAAAAGGGGGCTGTGATACGGGCACACAGTTTCCACTATGCAGATAGTACCGAAAACGGCACGGCTTTTTCTGTGCAGCGTCCAAATGGTCGGACATGGATGGAAGTGCAGCAGCAAGGCTCGATTTTAGCCGGATTTCCGCACTGGTATTTTCCATCCTGTCCAGAAGCTGCACAGCGATTTGCGGAGCAGTGCCGCAGGTATCAGAAGAGGAGGAACACCGGATGCAGATTTTAATTTCCGGCGGAGCGAACAGTGGAAAGTCCAGCCTTGCCGAACAGCTTGCTGTTGCCCAGTCCTTTCAGCCACGATATTATTTTGCCACGATGCAGGTGTGGGATGCAGAATGTGCCAGAAGAATTGAACGGCATCGCCAACAGCGAGCAGGAAAGGACTTTCAAACCGTTGAAGTTCCCACAAACCTGTTGGAAACGATTTCTACTTTGCCGCAGGGCGGATGCGGATTGCTGGAATGCGTCAGCAATTTGCTGTCCAATGAACAGTTTGGCGGTTCGCAGGAAGACCCTGTGACAGCGATTCTAGATGGCATGGCAGCCTTACAGAAAAAGCTGGATGCTGTCGTGATTGTCACCAATGAAGTATTTACTGACCGTGTGCCGAATGATGTTGCCATGCAGCAATATCTGCAAAACTTGGGTAACATCAATCAAGTGTTGGCAAGTCGGTCGGATGTTGTAATAGAAGTATGCAGTGGGATTCCCATCTGCTGGAAAGGAGCGTCACTTTTTCATGAAATCATGCTTTGAGTCGCTGTTGATTGCCCTATCCATGTACAGCACTTTGCCTGTAAAGTGCCTGAACTGGAACGCAAAAAATTTACGGCTTGCAATGTTATTTTTCCCAATTGTCGGGCTGCTCTGTGGCGGTGGACTCTGGCTCGTCTGGACAGTCTGCCAGCTGCTGCACCGTTCCGCCTATTTATTTGCCGTGCTTGCAGTGTTGGTGAATGTTTGGATCACAGGCGGCATTCATTTGGACGGCTTCTGTGATACCGCAGATGCCTTGTATTCTCGCCGACCCATGGAGGAAAAGCTACGGATTTTAAAAGACCCGAACTGTGGACCATTTGCGGTATTTGCTGTTATTTTGGTATTGTTGGTGCAGGTTGCCGCCTATGCTCAGATTTATACCGAACAGAATCGTGTTATCATCGGGCTGCTGACAGGTGGATTTTGGCTGTCCCGTTGTTTGAGTGGCATTTCTGTCACACGGTTTCCGTGTACACCGACCAGTTCGCTGGTTAAGACGTTCGGAGAATATGCCGGAAAACGAGTTGGAACAGCACTGATTGTCATCAGCCTGCTTTCCGCTGTGGGATGCATGGGTTGCTATCGGCTTCTGGGCGTGGCAGCTTGTGCCGTGGCAGGGCTGATTTTTTGGTATTATGCCCGCATGCAGAAGAAAC
>HF997880.1:6108-14046 GCA_000433635.1 Ruminococcus sp. CAG:254 | reverse complement strand
GCATCGGATTCGGCGAGGGTGCAGCCAGCTTGTTTTGCCTGACTGCAAAGCTGCCGTACGAGTTCGGAAAGACTGGCAGGAACGGCTTCACAGACCGTTCCATGTTTGGCAATCCAGTCAATCAGCTTTTTATTTTTTCCGGAAACGCTGCGTCTGCCGTCTTTAACGTCGAATCCGGTAATTTGAAAGATGAGAACGGTTATGCCAGAGATGGTTTTCAACAATTCCATCAGCTGTTGAAAGGCAGGTTCTCGCAGGCTCTCTGCATTCAAATCGTGGATGAGAATGCAGTTATACGGGGCGAATAGCGAGAACATCTGTGCAGCGTCTTCGAGTTCCCGTAAATCGAGTTTTTTGCCGTCTAATTTTGTCAGAGCGGATTCCGGCTGTTGGTTGGTTGCAACCTGAACCAGCTGGTCGGTCAGTTCTGCAACCTGTACCAAATCCGCACCGTATAGGTAATAGAAATTTTGCAGCGGTTCTTTTCGCAGAGCCGTGCGGAACGCTTTTGCGGTCTGAACTGCCATGGCATTCCCTCCTTTTTATAGGGCTTTCGCCCGAATTTGCCCCTGTGGCGAAAGAGCAATTTGTATATCATCACTTTGCAGCAGGGCAGCCAATTCCGTACCCCGTTGCTCCGTCAGCATCCACTCTTGATGAACAGCCAGCAAAGTAAAATCTGCCTGTTGAGCCTCCCGAATGGCGGTATCATATGCCTTGAGCGAAATCGTAATGGTTCGTCCGGCACAAGTCACTTGCAGGGCGGATGAATCCCACACAATTTCATAGGCGTTTCGGGTGTTGGCAGACACCTTGAACCGTTCTGCCTGCTGGGGATGCTGTCCGCAAACGGTATCCTCATCCCGACAAAAGCTGCCCGTTGGAATCAGAACTGCCGAACAGGAAACAGAAGAAAGCGTTGTATCATAAGCCGCTTCCATCTGCGGTACATTCTGGAGCAGGAACAGCGTTTCCACGTGCGAAATGCCATGCTTTTGCAAGTAGGTCTGTACATACTGCGGATTTTTTGCGTGTCCGGTAAGGTCGAACACATCCACCATGTTTCCGTACTGAACAATCACAACCGCCTCGGCACGCCTGCCAAGCACAGAGAGAAACAGTGTGTTTCGCTGCACGCCGAGCATACCAACTTGTACCACAGTCAAAACGGCAAGCTGTCCGCAGAGTAGACCACACAGCAGCTTTTTTCGTGGCAGATAGCACCAAATCAAAAAGACGACCAGCGACAGCCCCAGCAGCAACATCGGGAATGTGTTCTCCGAATTGGAGAACCGCAACGGCAAAGATTTCTCCAGCCAAAGCACGGCTTTCGTCACCCATTCACAACAGACCATTGCCATTCCGGCAAAAAAGGTTGCCAGCACACCGCCTGTGAGAACGGTCAGAACCGTGCAGATTAAAATCAGCGAGCAGAACGGCATGAGAAAGACATTGGTCAGCGGAGAAAGCAGGGAGGTTTCCGAGAAGAACCAGCTGCTGACAGGCAGCGTGCAGCAGAAAACCAGTGCCATCGAGAGAATCTGTTTCCCCAGCCGTCCGAAGATGGTCTTTGGATGCAGGGAACGGGTGAGATAGGGAGCGAACACGCCTACACCAAACGTACCGCTGACCGAGAGCAGAAACGAAATATCCCGAATCAAATAGGGCTGCGGAAGAGCCAGCACCAGAAATGCAATGGCAAGAGCGTTGCCTGTACTGGATTTGCGGTAGAAAATTGTTCCGCTCTGAGCCAGCAAGACCATCAGCCCTGCACGCAAAATGGAAATGGGCGATTCCGTCAGCAACGCAAACAACCCAATCAATCCGCCTGTGAGCAGCAGCCGTAGAAAGCGAGTCAGCCGGTATCTTCCAAGATACGCCAGTGGCATTAAGAGAACGACCATGTGAAATCCGGAAACAGAAAGCACATGCCCGATGCCGCTTCTTAAAAATGCCTGTTTGATTTGGTCGTTGAGGAGCTGCTTTTGCCCGAACAGCATTGCAATCATGATACTGCCGTCCGTCGTTCCGGCGAAGTGGAGAATCTTTTTCTGCAGCCGTTCCCGCAGCTGTTCTATGGAGCGGTGCAGTGAGTAACCTGCTGTTGGCGTATGGGTTACGATTGCATCAGAACTTGCTTGCAGAAAAATCGACTTTGCTTTGTAATATGCCGTCCCGTCAAATAAATAGTTGGAACTGGGAATTTCCATCGTGCCGGATAGGGTTAGGATGTCCCCATAGTTGCAGCCGTAGTCATTTGTATAACAAAGAATCGTAGCCGACGTTCCATCCGGAAACGTGCCCTTTACCTGATAGCTTGCCTTGTCATTGTTGAAAATGGTTTGATGCGTGACAATTCCGGTGAAGGTGGTTTCCTGTCCGGCATAGGAAATCACAGGGTCATAGACCAGTTTGGTATAGCCATAATACCAGCTGCCGCTGAGGGTAAATGCTGCAAGCAGTACGATGACTGCACAGCGAGAGAGTCGGTGCTTTCCATACAGCAGCCAGAGAAATCCGCCCACGAACAGCAAGCCGCACCAGAAAAACCGCAATGGAAAAGAAGAAGCAAAAAATAGTCCTGCTGCGGCTGCAACACTCAGGTATCCCATTTTTTGCTTCATTTTCTTTTTATTGGTCGAAATCATTCCACCTCGAAGAGGGGCAGCGGTGCTAATGCAATGATGTCTGGGCGGTCGATGGCATCGCCTTCCGCCAGAACGGTTGCCTTTCCGGCAACAATACCGCCAGCTTCACGGGTGAGGG
Source organism: Ruminococcus sp. CAG:254 (assembly GCA_000433635.1). Classification (GTDB taxonomy): domain Bacteria; phylum Bacillota; class Clostridia; order Oscillospirales; family Ruminococcaceae; genus Ruminococcus_C. Next base: position 11,280 of record HF997880.1, on the reverse strand, counting down.
CTTCGAGGGCGGCAATGGATTCTCCGGTGCTGATGACATCATCTACTAGGAGAATGCGTTTGCCCTGAAACCATGCTGCTTTTTCGCCGTCCAGATATAAGGTCTGCGGAGCAGCAGTTGTAATGGAGTGGACAGAAACAGAAATGCAGTCGGTCATATAACCCTTGATGGATTTTCTGGCAACGACATACGGCTTTCCAGTCTGTCGGGAGAGTTCATAGGCAAGCGGAATGCCTTTGGATTCTGCGGTCATGATGTAATCATAGTTGCAGTCCGCACATTTTTCCGCCAGTTCTTTGGCACAAGCCACCGTCAATTCCACATCGGAAAAGAGAATAAATGCAGCGATTTCCAACTTGTCGGAAATGCGGCAGCGTTTCAGCTTCCGGGTCAGTCCGGCAACTTGTAAGGTATAATATTCTGCCATAGGTTGAAAGACTCCTTTCTAATTCAAAGACCATCGAGTTTTTCAGAGGGAAACATGATTCTGCAACTGGGCAAGAAAGGCATCTGTTCCAAGATAGAGTTCTTTTTCCAGCCGAAGATTTCCCTGTTTGGTGCGGAGCAGAAAACTGTCTTCTTTGCATGCAATGGCTTCCACGTCTGCGAACGAATAGGTCTGCGGTTTCCGGAACAGCGTCCGAACCGTAAAGCCGGTTTCGTCATAGGTGATTTGAAACCGTTTGGTATACAGGAACAGAAATACAGCCGTCAGCAGAAAGGCAGCTGCCAGCACAACAAACAAGGGACTTTGGTCTTCTGTTTTGGCGAATCGTTTCAGAGCCAGAAAAAAGATGCCCACCACCAAAGCGATTCCTGTAAAGATGGAAAACGATTTGGAGGGTTTCACAATGCCATGTGCAATGGTTGCAGATTCAGCAGATTTGAAATGTCCCATCGGGAGATTCCTTTCTAAGGGTGAGAACAAGGCGAGGGAACTGCTTTCCAAAAACCAGTTCCCATCGTTGCCCCTGTGTGATGATTATTCCGCTGCCTGAACAGATTCCTTGCCCCAGCCCATCTTGACACCAGCCAGCATATGGAAATGCAGGTGGTGAACGGTCTGACCGGCATTTTCTCCGCAGTTGGTAATGATGCGAAATCCGTCAGAGATGCCTTCCTTTGCTGCAATCTGGGCAGCCACTTCATAGATGTGAGCGACCACACCGGAATTTTCCGGTGTAATGTCGGCTGCACAAGCAATGTGCTGCTTCGGAATCAGCAGATAGTGAATCGGTGCAATTGGTGCAATGTCCTTGAAGACATAGACCGTATCATCTTCATAAACCTTTGTGCTTGGGATTTTACCAGCAGCAATGCTGCAAAACAGACAATCTTCCATGTTTTAACCCTCCGAAATCAAGTTGCGAATAATGTTTTCTGCTGCCATGAGGGCTTCGTCAATCATATAAGTCTGACCAACACCAGCCATTGCCTGTTCTGCCTTACCGCCGCCCTTGCCGCCGGTATAAGCAGCAACACGCTGAACGATTTGACCGGCATGTGCACCATGTGCAATGGCTGCCTTGGAGCAAGCACAGAGCAGGCTGCCCTTGCCGTCCTGAACGCCAGCCAGTACGGCAATGTATGGTTCATCCATAGCCTTGATGCGGTCGCCCATCTTCCGGAGCATCTGCGGATTTACGCCGTTGAGCATGGCAGAAATCACTTTCACGCCCTTTACTTCATTGACGTTGTTGAAGGCAGCTTCAATCTGTGCATCGGAAATCTTCTGGTTCAGGGATTCGAGTGCACGGTCTTTTTCTTTCAGTTCTGCCATAACGCTGGTGCAGCGTTCTGCCAGTTCGGAAACATTGCCCAGCTTCAGAGCCTGTGCAGCCTGCTGCATTTCGAGCTGTGCAGCATCCAGCAGACGAAGAACGCCTGTACCCGTAACAGCTTCGATTCGGCGAACACCCGATGCAACGGAGTTTTCCGAAACGATGCGGAACAAGCCCAGCTTTGCAGTGTTATCAACGTGCGTACCGCCGCAGAATTCAACGGAGAAATCCGAAACGCTGACAACCCGAACAACATCGCCGTACTTTTCGCCGAAGAGTGCCATCGCACCCCGTTTTCTTGCCTCTGCAATCGGCAGGGATTCGGTCACAACCGGAATGGCTGCCAGAATCTTTTCGTTGACCAGCTGTTCCACTTTCTGGATTTCTTCCTTGGTCATAGCAGAGAAGTGCGAGAAGTCGAACCGGCAGGACTGCGGTGTTACCAGCTGACCAGCCTGATGAACGTGGTCGCCTAAAACTTCCCGCAAAGCAGCCTGCAACAGGTGAGCAGCGGTGTGATTTTGCATGGTTGCACGGCGAACCTCTTCTGCGACAGCAGCCGTTACAACGTCACCAACGTGCAAATCGCCGTCTTCCACGGTTGCGATGTGCAGGTAATGGCCATCTTCATTCTTGCTGGTGCTGCTGACGGTTGCGGTGCAAGATGCGGTTGAAATTGTACCACAGTCGCCAACCTGTCCGCCGCTTTCTGCATAGAACGGGGTCTTGTCCAGAACGATGACAACGGTGTCGCCCTCAACGGCAACATCTACAGCATCCTGTTCCTTATAAATCGCAATGATTTTTGCATCGGTTTCAGTGAGGTGTTCATAGCCGGTGAATACCGTCTTTTCTCCGGCAATGCGAATGCTGTTGCCAGCCCAGGAAGAGCCAGCCTTTGCGAGGTGGTCAGCCTGTGACTTTTCCCGCTGTGCCTTTACCAGAGCATCAAAGCCTTCCCGGTCAACAGAAACGCCCTGTTCTGCAGCGATTTCCATCGTCAAATCAATCGGGAATCCGTAGGTATCGCTCAGCTTGAACGCATCTTCGCCAGAGATTTCCTTCTGGTCAATCTGGTCGAGAATCTGATTCAGCATTGCCATGCCGTTATCAACGGTCTTTGCAAAGGTTTCTTCTTCCACCTGTACAATCTTGCGGATGTAGGCTTTCTTTTCTTCCAGTTCCGGATAAGCCACCCGATTTTCTGCAATGACCGTATCGCAAACTTCATACAGGAACGGCTTTTCGATGCCAATCAGTCTGCCGTACCGAGCAGCACGCCGCAGCAATCTCCGCAATACATAGCCTCTGCCAGCGTTGGACGGCATAACGCCATCGCCAATCATAAAGGTGGTGCTGCGGATGTGGTCGGTGATGACACGCAGAGCCACGTCGGTCTTGTCATCGGTATGGTAAGCAACATTGGCAATCTTGCAGACATGCTTCATGATGTTCTGAACGGTGTCCACTTCAAAGAGGTTGTCCACGCCCTGCATGATGCAAGCCAGACGTTCCAGACCCATACCGGTATCAATGTTCTTGTGTTCCATTTCGGTGTAGTGTCCGTTGCCGTCGCTGTTGAACTGGCTGAATACCAAGTTCCAGACTTCGACATAACGGTCGCAGTCACAGCCAACGCCGCAAGTTGGCTTTCCGCAGCCCTTTTCTTCGCCACGGTCGAAATAGATTTCCGAACACGGACCACATGGGCCAGAGCCGTGTTCCCAGAAGTTATCTTCTCTGCCCAGCCGCTTCATGTGAGATGGTTCGACACCGATGTGCTTTGTCCAGAGGTCATATGCTTCATCATCGTTTTCAAAGACCGAAACATACAGCTTATCGACTGGCATTTCCAGTTCTTTGGTGAAGAATTCCCATGCCCATTCGATTGCCTGCTTCTTGAAGTAGTCGCCGAAAGAGAAGTTGCCCAGCATTTCAAAATACGTGCCGTGACGGGCAGTCTGTCCAACCCGTTCAATATCCGGTGTCCGGATGCACTTCTGACAGGTAGTAACCCGTACATTCGGCGGAACAGCCTGTCCCAGGAAGTACTTTTTCAGCGGTGCCATACCGGAGTTGATGAGCAGCAAGCTCTTGTCGCCCTGCGGAATCAGGGAAAAGCTTGGCAGCCGGGTATGGTTCTTGCTTTCAAAGAAAGAAAGGTATTTTTCTCTCAGTTCGTTTAATCCTTGCCATTTCATGGTGAAAATGCTCCTTTTTGATTGGTCAATTTTGGATTTTCACAGAAAAAAGCCCTCGCCGCCAAATGGGACGAAGGCATTCGTGTTACCACCCAAGTTCAAATGCAGTCTGTACCTGCATTCCTCGTTGTTCTTTAACGCAGAACATACGTTTCCGTTTCCGGAAACAGCTCCGGAGTAGCACCCGTTTCTTCGCTGCATACATTCCACCAGCAGTATGCTCTCTGTTGGGCGAAGGGAGGACGGTCAGTTCCATCGTTGCCATATAGGAGTAGTATAGCAGATTTTTTGCGACTTGTCAACGCTTTTTTACAAAAAATGGGGGAAAAAGATTGTAACCAGACGGGTTTTGTCGATTTGTTCCGGGAACTGGAAATTTTCGAACAGACCGCTTGAAAACCAAGAAAAATTATGGTATAATAACAGGGCACAGAAAACAGATGTCCCGTCTTTGGAAAAAGAATCGGATATCCGGTTGAATTTTCAATCGTTGTGTGGTATAATGAAAAACGGCAGAATCGACAACAGGAAGGAACGAAGAACCATGGAACTTGCAGCAGCCAAAAAACGGATTGCGGAGCTTTCCAAAGAATTGGAAGCCCATAATTATCGGTATTATGTATTGAATGACCCGACCGTTTCGGATTTTTCTTATGATGAGATGATGCGGGAGCTGCGGGAACTGGAAGCAGCGTTTCCCTCGTTGCAGCTGCCGACCTCGCCGACCCAACGGGTAGGTGGTGTGGCATCCAGTACCTTTGAAAAGGTGCAGCATGCCGTCCAGATGATGAGCTTGCAGGATGTCTTTTCGTTTGCAGAAGTATCGGCGTTTCTGACTCGCTGCAAAGAGCAGTTTTCCAATCCGGAATTTGTGGTAGAGCCAAAAATCGACGGGCTTTCTGTTTCGCTGGAATATACCAACGGTGTCTTCACCCGTGGCTCGACCCGTGGCGATGGATTTGTGGGGGAAGATGTCACCGAAAACCTGAAAACGATTCGTTCGATTCCGCTGCACTTGGAACATGCTCCGGCATTTTTAGAAGTGCGTGGAGAAGTTTATATGCCGAGAGAGCGGTTTTTGTCGCTGACGGAAGAGCAGGAACAGAACGGGGAAACGCCGTTCAAGAATCCACGAAATGCCGCCTCTGGTTCGCTGCGGCAGAAAGATGCGTCTGTGACGGCAAAGCGTG
>HF997880.1:0-6098 GCA_000433635.1 Ruminococcus sp. CAG:254 | reverse complement strand
GTCTGTGACGGCAAAGCGTGGCTTGGATATCCTGATTTTCAACGTCCAGCAGATTGACGGCGAAACGCTGACCACGCATCGGCAGTCTTTGGACTACCTGCGGCAGCTGGGCATGAAAACGGTACAGGCGACCGAACCGCTCACAACAGAATCGGAAGTTCTGGATGCCCTGCAGGCAGTCGGAGCAGAACGAACCGACTTGCCCTATGACATTGACGGCGTTGTGGTCAAGGTCAATGACTTTGCACAGCGGGAAGAGATGGGAGCAACGGCAAAAGTACCGAAGTGGGCAGTTGCCTATAAATTCCCGCCGGAAGAAAAAGAAACCAAGCTATTAGAAATTCTCAACAGCGTTGGCAGAACGGGTGTCATCACGCCAGTTGCCGTATTTGAACCGATTCGGCTGGCAGGCACAGACGTTTCCCGTGCAACGCTGCACAATCAGGATTTCATCACAGAAAAGGGCATTTGTCTGGGCGATACGATTATTGTGCGGAAAGCCGGAGAAATCATTCCGGAAGTGGTTCGCTCCGCCTCGCATTTGCCGGATGCTGTGCCGTATGAAATGCCGGAAGTTTGTCCGGTCTGCGGAACGAAAGCCGTTCGGGATGCGGAAGAAAGTGCTCTCCGCTGCCCGAATCCGGATTGTCCGGCACAGCTGCTGAAGCGGATGATTCACTTCGCCTCGAAAGATGCGATGAACATTGAAGGGCTGGGGGCACAGAATGTGCTTGCCCTCCAGACAGCCGGTTATCTGCACTCGGTTGCAGATTTATATAGATTGACCAAGGAACAGTTGCTGCAATTGGATCGGTTTGCGGAGAAATCCGCAGAAAATCTCTTGCAGGCAATTGCAAAATCCAAGCAAAATCCGCTGCCCCGTCTGATTTTCGGGCTGGGCATCCGCAACATCGGCTTGCAGGCAGCCAAACTATTGTGCGATGCGTTCCCATCTATGGACGCCATCATGCAGGCGACCGCAGAACAGATTGCGGAAATCGAAGGATTTGGAATGGTTATGGCGGAAAGTGTCGTGGCGGCTTTTCGAGAACCGCATATGCAACATCTGATTGCAGAGCTGCAAGCGTACGGCGTTCAGATGCAGCATACCAAAGCGGTGCAGACTGACCAGCGGTTTGCAAATCAGACTTTTGTCCTGACGGGCACGCTGCCAACGATGAAACGTGCCGAAGCAAAGGCATTGATTGAGCAGTTCGGCGGAAAAGTCAGCGGCAGCGTTTCCAAAAAGACCGCCTATGTGGTTGCCGGAGCAGAAGCCGGCAGTAAGTTGCAAAAAGCAGAGGAACTCGGGATTCCAATTTGGACAGAGCAAGACCTGCTTGCACATACAAAAGAAGAACCGGAAGCGTAAGTTTCCGGTTGGAAAGAAAGGACGTTTTATCCCATGAAAATTGATATTGCACACATTGCAAAGCTGTCACGGCTGCATTTTGAGCCGGAACAGATTGCAAAATTTGAAAAGGACATGGAGTCCATCGTGGCAATGGTGGATCATCTGCCGGATGTGAGCGATACCCTGACCGTAGACCCGAACAATGCAATGCGGCTGCGGGAAGATGTTGCAAAAGACCACAAGTTCAAGCGGGAAGAGATGCTTGCCAATGCCCCAGAGGTACAGGCAGGTTGTCTGGTCGTTCCGAAGACGGTAGAATAAAAACAAGGAGGCAAACGAAACCATGGAACTTTATGAACAGACAGCCGCCAAGCTGTCAGAAATGCTGCAAAACAAGGAATGCAGTGCAGTGGAACTCTGCCAATCGGTACAGGGACGCATTGCCGCAGTCGAAGACAAAGTGGGGGCTTATGTGACACAGTGTGAAGATGCACTGGCACAGGCAGAAGCCGTTGACCAGGCAAGAGCCGCTGGTGAAACCCTGCACCCGTTGGCTGGGATTCCAATCGGCATTAAAGACAATATTTCCACAAAGGGGTTACGGACAACGTGTGCATCCAAGATGCTGGCAGACTATGTTCCGCCGTTTGATGCAACCGTGATGCAGCCGATTCGGGCATCCAAGATGGTTATCACCGGCAAACTCAACATGGATGAATTTGCAATGGGTTCTTCGACAGAAACCTCTTACATCAAAAAGACCCACAATCCGCACAATCTGGACTGTGTACCGGGCGGTTCTTCCGGCGGTTCTGCAGCTGCGGTTGCAGCAGGCGAAGCCATTGTCACACTGGGTTCTGATACGGGTGGGTCGATTCGGCAGCCGTCCTCGTTCTGCGGAACAGTTGGTCTGAAGCCGACCTACGGCAGCGTTTCCCGATATGGTCTGGTTGCATTTGCATCTTCTCTCGACCAGATTGGGCCTATCGGCAAATCCGTCAAGGATGTGGCAATGCTGTATAGCCTGATTTGCGGACATGACAACATGGATGCAACGTCTGCTTATCGGGATTATCCGGACTTTGCCGCTGCTTTGCAGGGCAGCAGTGTTGCAGGCTTGAAAATCGGTCTGCCGAAGGAATATTTCGGTGCTGGCATTGATGACACCGTAAAGGCTGCTGTGATGGATGCGGTTCATCAGTTGGAAGCAAACGGTGCAACGGTACAGGAAATTTCCCTGCCGAGCACGGAATATGCAGTCAATACCTATTATATCATTGCCTCTGCGGAAGCCTCTTCCAACCTGGCACGGTTTGACGGCGTAAAGTATGGCTATCGGGCAAAGAATTACGATGGCTTGACCGATATGTATGAACGCACCAGAAGCGAAGGCTTCGGTGATGAAGTAAAACGCCGGATTATGCTGGGCACATTCGTACTGAGTTCTGGTTTCTATGATGCTTATTATAAGAAGGCAAAGCTGGTGCAGCGGCAGATTGCACAGGAATTTGCAGCCGCATTCCAGCAGTGTGATATTATCATCACCCCGACCTATCCGACACCGGCATTCCGGCTGGGCGAACAGGTAGACGATCCTTTGAAGATGTACAGCGGCGATGTCTGCACCGTTCCGGTGAACATTGCAGGTTTGCCGGCAATCAGCGTTCCGTGTGGAAAGACTGCAAGCGGTCTGCCGATTGGCATGCAGATGATTGGTGCAAAGTTTGCAGAACAGACGCTGTTGCGGGCAGCAGATGCATATGAACAGCTGTGCGGTGGGTTTGCGTGCATCCCACAGACACTTTAAAGGACAATCGAAAGGAGAACAAACATCCATGCAGGATTATGAAATGGTTGTCGGACTGGAAGTCCATGCGGAATTGAACACCGCCTCAAAGATTTATTGTAACTGCCGGAACGCATTCGGTCTGGAAGTCAATACACAGGTTTGCCCTGTTTGTATGGGCATGCCGGGCACATTGCCGACCTTGAATGAAAAGGTTGTAGAATATGCGATTAAGATGGGTCATGCCATGAACTGCACCATCAATGCAGTCAGCAAGCAGGACAGAAAGAATTACTTCTATCCAGACCTCCCGAAAGCATACCAGATTTCACAGGCAGAAGTTCCGCTCTGTGAAAACGGATACTTAGATATTATGGTAGACGGCGAAGAAAAGCGAATCGGCGTGACCAGAATCCACATTGAAGAAGATGCCGGAAAGCTGCTGCACGATGCCTCATTCTCAGGTTCTCTGGTAGACCTGAACCGTTGCGGCGTTCCGCTGATTGAAATCGTTTCCGAACCGGATATCCGGAGCAGTGCCGAAGCAAAGGCATATCTGGAAACCATCAAGTCCATTTTGCAGTATCTGAACATCTCTGACTGTAAGATGCAGGAAGGTTCAATTCGTTGCGACGTAAACGTATCGGTTCGGAAGAAGGGCAGCACAGAATTTGGAACACGCTGCGAAATGAAGAACGTCAACAGCTTTAGTGCTGCGGTTCGTGGGATTGAATACGAAGCAAAGCGGCAAATTGAAGTGCTGGAAGCAGGCGGAACGATTGCACAGGAAACCCGTCGGTGGGACGATGCCAAGGGCATGAACTACACCATGAGAAGCAAGGAAGATGCACAGGATTATCGGTATTTCCCAGAACCGGACTTGCTTTCCATCGTTGTGCCGGAAGAAAAGATTGCTGCCTTGAAGGCATCCATTCCGGAACTGCCGAATGCAAAGATTCGCCGGTATGTCAAGGACTTTGGACTTTCTCAGGTAGATGCAACTTTGATTGCAGAAGATTTGGAACGGTCTGCAATGTTTGATGCTTGCATTGCCATTGGAACATGCAAGCCGAAGAGCATCAGCAACTGGATTTTGTCGGATATTGCGAAGTTCACCAACGATACGGGCAAGAAAATCAGTGAAACCCCGTTGACCCCGCAGCGTCTGACAGAATTGATTGTGCAGGTAGAAAAGGGTGTCATTTCCAACTCGTCCGCAAAGAAAGTTTTCCAAATCGTATTGGAAACAGGCAAAGAACCGCTTGCCATCATTGAAGAAAAGGGCATGGCACAAAATTCCGATACGGGATTCCTGGAACAGCTGGCAAAGGATGTTCTGGCAAACAATGAAAAGTCGGTCAACGACTATAAGAACGGCAAGACCAATGCACTGGGCTATCTGGTTGGTCAGTGTATGAAGGCATCCAAGGGCAAGGCAAATCCGGGCATTGTCAAGGAAATTGTCACCAAGATGCTGAGCGAATAAATCAAATAGTAACGCAACAAAAAAGCACCCGTCTGGCTGTCACACAGAACCAGATGGATGCTTTTGCTTATTTTCTGTTTTTGCTGGAAAATGTCGGAAAGAATCGGGATACAAAATCCGGCAGGGAAGCAGTCACCGTTTTCCCGTTCAGGTAAGCAAGACAGGAATCCGCCTCCGGATGGAATTGCAGCTGATAGGCACAAAGCAATTGATGCTTGAGGTGCAGCGATTCGTTTTTTCGGCGGTCGCCATATTTGGAATCTCCGGCGAGGGGTGCATGGATATGTGCCATATGAGCACGGATTTGATGGGTGCGTCCGGTGTGCAGGGTGATTTCTGCCAGACAAAGACCGTTTTGCTGCTGCAACACCCGATATTCCGTGATGATTTCCCGATAGCCTGCTTTGGGATGGTCGGAAATGGTAACCGTATTCGTCTTTTCATCTTTCCAGTGGTAAGCGTGTAGGATGTCGGTTTGCTTCGGCGGTGTTGCAGTCAAAACACAGAGATAGGTCTTTTGGATACGGTTTTCCCGAATCAGGCGGTTCAGTTCCCGTAAGGTCGCAGCCTCTTTCGCAGCTAGTACCAAGCCCTCTGTGTTGCGGTCTAAGCGATTGCAGATGGCAGGGGCAAAGCTCTGCTCCTGTTCGGGGTGGTAGTCGCCTTTCTGCTGTAAGTAGGCGTGTAAGTTGTCCACTAAGCAGTGGTCAGCGTGTCCGGCATCACTGTGCACCAGCATTCCAATGGGCTTATACAACACTAAAAGATGGGCATCCTCATAGCAGACGGAAAGCGATTCTGCATTGCCATGCACGGACTTTTTCTCTGCTGCTGGGGCAGCAGGCTGTAGGCAGTCATCCGGCAGAAAAATTGCAATTTCATCGCCGGTTTGCAGGCGAGTTTCTCCGGTGCAGCGTTTCCGGTTGACTTTGATTTGCTTTTTCCGGATGGCTTTATAGAGCAGGCTATTTGGCAGAGATGGCAGCATTTTTTTCAGAAAGCGGTCAAGTCGTTGGTCGCTGTCGTTGGGTTGAATCAGAAATGTTTTCATATACGATGATTTCGCAGCATTGCGAACTCCCTTCTAAAACTTCTATTTGAGTATACCATAAATTCAGGAAAAAGAAAAGGATTTTTTTCGTATTTTTTAAAGAGGTGAGGACAAAATGACAGAAAAGGAAGAAACAGATGCCAAGCAAGCACCAAAGAAAAATCTCAATCAGGGACACCGCAGCCGCATGCGGAAACGTTACTTAACCTGCGGATTTTCGGGCTTTCAGGAGCATGAAATTTTAGAATTGCTGTTGTTTTATGCCCTGCCTCGTGTGAATACCAACCCCATTGCACACCAGCTACTGAAAGAATTTCACTCGCTGGCAGGTGTTCTGGATGCAGACCCCGTGGAACTGCAAAAAGTTCCTGGTGTTCGGGAGCAGGCAATGTCATTAACTTAAAACGGCTCTTGAATGGCA
>HF997879.1:16472-22164 GCA_000433635.1 Ruminococcus sp. CAG:254 | reverse complement strand
CCTTGCCGAACCGGATTTGGGTGGTTTTCCTAGAAGAAAGTTGCCCTTTATCGGCAGACAGCGAAGCGATTCTGTCGACTCTCACGCAGTTGTTTTCCCTGGAAGCAGGATTCAGCTGCTTGCTCTGAAAATCACGTTCTCATCAATCCACAAAACGCATACCGGAACAACACTTTCGGTATGCGTTTTTTTATTTGCAATTTTTCTGAAAAACTACTTGACAAATCGCAAAACTTATGCTATAATCAAAGTACTGTGTGAGTTTTTCACTGTTCGAGGCGTAACTCAGCTTGGTAGAGTGCTTGCTTTGGGAGCAAGATGCCGCAGGTTCGAATCCTGTCGCCTCGACCATATCGTTCCAAACATCCTGTCGAATCCATCGGCAGGATGTTTTTTTGTGCTGCAATTCTTTGACAAAAATCACGCTATCTTTTCTTTTTTCTGCTACATTGCAGGAAAACTTCTTTTAACAAAGACAAAACGCAAAAATCACCTTGTTTTGAAAAGTTCCGCTTCTGTTTTCAAAAAACAAGGAAAATCTAAAAAAATTGCTTGACATTTCTGCAAAGCTGTGATATAATAAATAACGTTGTAAGGCTGGTGTAGCTCAGTTGGTAGAGCAGCTGATTTGTAATCAGCAGGTCGGGGGTTCAAGTCCGTCCACCAGCTCCAATCACAACAAAATTGGATATCTACACTATGGGGGAGTTCCCGAGTGGCCAAAGGGGACAGACTGTAAATCTGCTGCTTCTTGCTTCGATGGTTCGAATCCGTCCTCCCCCACCATAGAACAGGTAAAGCAGATATGTGTTTTGCCTGTTCTTTTTTTCTGTTAGTGAGAATGTGAGAAGAAGGAAAGCCCGTCAGATGGGAGCAAGGGCAAGAGAAAAGAGGAAATTTTACCATGCTGAGAGAAGATTTGAGAAATGTTGCGATTATTGCACACGTTGACCACGGCAAGACCACACTGGTAGACGAAATGTTGAAACAGGGCGGTGTGTTCCGTGAAAATCAGGCAGTTGCAGAGCGTGTCATGGACTCGAATGCACTGGAACGGGAAAGAGGTATCACCATTTTGGCGAAAAATACCTCTGTTCGGTACGGTGACATTAAAATCAATATCATTGACACACCGGGACACGCAGACTTCGGCGGCGAGGTAGAACGGGTGTTGAGTATGGTAGACGGTGCATTGCTGCTGGTCGATGCCGCAGAAGGCCCGATGCCGCAGACTCGTTTCGTTCTGCAAAAAGCTCTGGAAATGAACCTGAAAATCATCGTAGTTGTCAACAAGATTGACCGACCGGATGCACGTCTGGACGAAATCGGAGATGAAGTGCTGGAACTGTTGATGGATTTGGATGCAAGCGAAGAACAGCTTGAAAACACCCCATTCCTGTACTGCTCTGGTAGAGATGGTACGGCATCTCTCGACCCGCACGGCAACGGCACGGATTTGATTCCGCTGTTTGACACCATCGTGAACTATGTAAATCCGCCGGAAGGTGACCCGGAAGCTCCGCTGCAAATGCTGATTTCTTCGATTGACTATAATGAATATGTCGGCAGAATCGGTATCGGCAGAATTGCTCGTGGTACGATTCAGGTCAACCAGCAGGTTATGATCGGGAACTATCACGACCCAGAAACTGCAAGCCGGAACAAGGTTGTTTCGCTGCTGCAAATTCAGGGGCTGCAAAAAGTTCCGGCAGAATCTGCAACCGTCGGCGATATTGTTTGGATCAGCGGCATTTCCAATATTTCCATCGGCGATACCGTTTGTGCTCCGGATTGCTTTGAACCGCTCCCGTTCACAAAAATCAGTGAACCGACCGTAGAAATGACATTCTGTGTCAACGACAGCCCGTTTGCTGGTCAGGAGGGGAAATTTGTAACCTCTCGTCAGCTGCGTGACCGTCTGATGCGGGAACTGCTGCGGGACGTTTCCCTGCGTGTAACCGAAACCGATAGCACGGATGCCTTTCGGGTTGCCGGCAGAGGCGAAATGCACCTCTCCATTCTGATTGAAAATATGCGGAGAGAAGGCTATGAACTGGGCGTTTCGACCCCTCGGGTTCTGTATCACGAAGTCGATGGTAAGCGTTACGAGCCAATCGAAGAAGTGATTATTGACGTGCCGGAAGAATGCGTTGGTTCTGTTATGGAAAAGCTGGGCACTCGTAAGGCAGAATTGCAGGATATGCATCCACAGGGCAGCCGTACCCGCCTGACCTTCCTGATTCCGTCCAGAGGACTGTTCGGTTATAAGAGTGAATTCCTGACCGATACCAAGGGCGAAGGCATCATGAACAGCATGTTCCATGGCTATGAACCATACAAGGGCGAAATCCCAAGACGGAATACCGGTTCTCTGATTTCCTTTGAAACCGGCGATGCTGTCACCTATGGTCTGTATAATGCACAGGAACGTGGTTCGCTGTTTATCGGTGCAGGTGTTCCGGTTTACGAAGGCATGGTTGTCGGTGCATCGCCAAAGACAGAAGACCTCGTTGTCAATGTCTGCAAGCGGAAGCATCTGACCAATACCCGTGCAAGCGGCAGCGATGATGCATTGCGGTTAGTACCGCCTCGCATTATGAGTCTGGAAGACTGTCTGGAATTTTTGGCAGACGATGAACTGCTGGAAGTAACACCGAAGTCCCTGAGAATCCGGAAGCAGATCCTGAGCAACCAGCTGCGGGCAAAACAGAGAGGAAAATTGAAATAACGAGAATTCACCGGAAGAAAGGATGAATGCAGAATGATGCAGCAATGGAAACGAAGTATGTGGGCAGCTCTGTTGACGCTGGCAACGTTATTCAGCTTTACAGGTTGTTCTTCTTCAGATGATGAATCTTCAGAATCCTCTGTCGACCTATCAAACATTGCCTCTGCAATGATTACCGAGGGGACGACAGAAGCATTGACCACGGATTATGCGTATATCATGAATGACGATGGAACGATTTCTGTATCGGGCTATACGGGTTCGGATACCGACCTGACCGTACCGGGCTTGATTGATGGCTATGTGGTAACGGGCATTGCCGACCACGCCTTTGAAGCCAATGCAGACATCAAGAGCATTACACTCCCGAACGGCTTGATTGCCATCGGGGAGAGTGCGTTCAGCGATTGCAGCAGCTTGACAACGGTTGTCATTCCGGATACCGTTGGAACAATTCGCAGAGGTGCATTTATCAGTTGTACTGCTCTGACAACATTGGATATTCCGGCAAGTGTAACGGAAATTATGGAAGAAGCGTTCACCGGCTGTGCAGCCCTCAAAGATTTGACCGTTGAGAGCAGCACCGTAGAATTTACAAACTGGTGGGTCGATACTGATGAGATTCCATCCGATTTGACGATTACTTGTCCGAAAGATTCCAAGATTGCAGCGTGGGCAGAAAAAAATAATGTTGCAACAGAACCGCTGTCCTGAGCGGCTTTGAAAAAAAGCTCCGGCAGTGAGCTGGAACAGAGAAAAAGGAAGGGTATCAACGATGAAAAAAAGTTGGAGAGCCATTTTGTGTGGCGTAATGGCAATCGCTATGACTGCCTCTCTGGCAGGCTGTGGCAGCAGCGATGACAGCAGCAGCGAATCCGATAGCAGCAGTGCAGCAGAAACAACTGCGGCAGACAGCTCCGCAGCAGACGAGAGCAGCACAGATGCAGACAGCAGCAGCGACGAAAGCAGCGAAAGCAGTAGTGATGACAGTAGCACAGCAGACGAAAGCAGCGTTGTATACGGCAATTATGAAATTGAAGCAGAAGACGGCGTAGACAGTGCTTGTGCAGATGTCATTAAGGCATATTTCACTGCAATTGAAGAGCAGGATTTCGATGCTTATAAGGCAACGCTGTACGATTACTATTACAATGTATACAACGATTGGTTGCAGGATAATCAGGGCTATGGCATGGAAACAACTATGGAACAGATGCACCAGTCTTTGCTGGACAGTGCAGGCGGCGACCATCTGGTAGTTACTGGAATTACCGTAAAGCTGGCAACCGCAGAAGGCAATGCTGATGAAGCAGAAGAAATTGCCAGCGAAGAAGCTGCCTCGGAAGAAACCACTGCTTCTGATAGCACCGACGACACCGCAGAAGCAACCACAGAGGGCGAAACAGAAGACCTCCCGACACAGTATCTGGGCATCTATGAACAGATATTGGGCGAAGGCTTCGCAGATGAAGTCAAGAAAGATGTGGATAAAGCCTTTGTTATTGCCTTTACCATGAAGGGAACGGTTGACGGCGGCGAGGAAAAGACCATCATGGACGGTTATGACCTAATGATGGTTGAAAAAGACGGGGCTTATTATGTCCTCGGCTAATGTCGATAGAAAAAACCATGACTTTTGCAAAATTTGCCTCCCTTTTTCAAAAGGGGGGCATTTTGCTTGGAGAAAAACAACAGGAAATCTGCAATTTCTGCGAACTTGTTTGTTAATCTATTGACACACTGCAAAAAAAAGCGTATAATAGGAATATGTGGCGGATGAGCCAATCATCCGACCGTTTATTTTTCGAACAAATACAGTCATTCCCTGTGTTTGGATTTCAGCGATGGAGGGAAAAACCAATGAAGCGTGTTTACAATTTTAGTGCCGGCCCGGCAGTGCTGCCGGAAGAAGTTCTGCGGGAAGCAGCAGACGAAATGTTGGATTATAACGGAACTGGTATGTCCGTAATGGAAATGAGTCACCGTTCCAAGGCATTTGAAGAAATCATTCAGACTGCCGAACAGGATTTACGAGATTTGATGCACATTCCAGATAATTATACTGTTCTGTTTTTGCAGGGTGGTGCATCGCAGCAGTTCTCCGCAATCCCGATGAACCTGATGAAAAATGGCGTTGCAGATTACATTGTAACGGGTCAGTGGGCAAAGAAAGCTTATCAGGAAGCACAGAAGTACGGAAAGGCAGTGAAGATTGCATCTTCCGAAGATGAAACCTTCTCTTACATTCCGGATTGCTCCGATCTGCCGATTGATCCAGATGCAGATTATGTTTATATTTGTGAAAACAATACCATTTATGGTACAAAGTTCAAGACCCTCCCGAACACCAAGGGTAAGCCGCTGGTTGCAGACGTTTCTTCCTGCTTCCTGAGCGAACCGGTTGATGTTTCCAAGTACGGTGTCATCTGGGGCGGCGTTCAGAAGAACATTGGCCCGGCTGGTGTTGTCATCATGATTATTCGGAACGACCTGATTCCGGAAGAAACACCGATTGCAAACACCCCGACCATGCTGAAATGGAAGACACAGGCAGACGCAAAGTCCCTGTATAATACACCGCCGGCATATGGCATTTACATTTGCGGCAAGGTATTCAAGTGGCTGAAGAAGATGGGCGGACTGGAAGCCATCCAGAAGCGGAACGAAGAAAAGGCTGCCATCCTCTACAACTACCTCGACCAGAGCAAGCTGTTCAAGGGCACGGTTCGCAAGGAAGACCGTTCTCTGATGAATGTGCCGTTTGTCACTGGCGATAAGGATTTGGATGCAAAGTTTGTTGCAGAAGCAAAGGCTGCTGGACTGGAAAACCTGAAGGGTCACCGTACCGTTGGCGGTATGCGTGCGTCCATCTATAATGCAATGCCGGTTGCTGGTGTAGAAGCACTGGTTGCATTCATGAAGAAGTTCGAGGCAGAAAACGTCTGAACACAGACAACAGGGAAA
>HF997879.1:7008-16462 GCA_000433635.1 Ruminococcus sp. CAG:254 | reverse complement strand
TCTGAACACAGACAACAGGGAAAGGACGAAGAGAATCATGTATACCATTCAAACATTGAATAAAATCGCAGCTGCTGGAACAAAGCGGTTTGATACCGCTGCTTACACCGTAACCGATACCGCTGAAAATCCGGATGCCATCATGGTACGGAGTGCAGCCATGCACGATATGACCTTCGGCAGCAACTTGCTGGCAATTGCAAGAGCAGGTGCTGGTACGAATAATATTCCGGTTGACCGTTGTGCAGAGGAAGGCATCTGTGTATTCAATACACCGGGTGCAAACGCAAACGCAGTTAAGGAACTGGTTCTGACCGGACTGCTGTTGTCCTCCAGAAAGATTCCGCAGGCAATCGCTTGGGCACATTCTCTGGAACACGAAGAAGGCATTGCAAAGCTGGTAGAAAAAGGCAAGAGCCAGTTTGCAGGCCCGGAAATTAAGGGCAAGACCCTCGGCATTATCGGTCTGGGTGCAATTGGTGCACTGGTTGCCAACGCAGCCATCGCACTGGGCATGCAGGTTGTCGGAACAGACCCGTTCCTGTCCGTTGGTGCAGCACTTCGCCTGAATCCGGCAGTAAAGATTGTCAAGGATTCTGACGGCGTTTTTGCAGCAGCAGATTATCTGACGATTCACGTTCCATTCAACAACGATACCAAGGGCATGATCAATGCGGAAACCATCGCAAAGATGAAGGATGGCGTACGGGTATTGAACTATGCTCGTGGCGAACTGGTCAACGATGATGATATGCTGGCAGCATTGGCTTCTGGTAAGGTTACTTGCTACTGCACCGATTTCCCGAACGAAAAGACCTGCAACGCAGAAGGCATTATTGCAACACCGCATCTGGGTGCATCTACACCGGAGAGCGAAGAAAACTGTGCAAGCATGGCAGCAGAAGAACTGATTTCCTATCTGGAAACCGGTAACATTCGGAACAGTGTCAACCTGCCGAATGCAGAAATGCAGGCAATCGGCAACAAGGTTTGCATTCTGCACAAGAATGTACCGAATATGATTGCAGCTGTTACCGCTGTTGCTGGAACGGCTGGCGTAAACATTGAAAATATGGTAAACGCAAGCCGCAAGTCCTATGCATACACCATGCTGGATATTCCGGAAACGGTTACCGATGCAATGTTGGATCAGATTCGTGCCATTGACGGTGTGATTCGGGTTCGGTTGATTGCCAAGTAAAAAATTTTTCTGAAGCAGAAGTTTTATTGAATAGAAACAGCCCCTGCAAGACCGCTCTGCCATCCGCAGAGCGACCCTTGCAGAACCCCAAATTTCGGCGATTCTATTTTTCATAGATTGCATTTTCAGAGTAGAAAACGATGCGTTAAGTGTCCAGCAGACGGGGAGTTGCTGCCGGAACGAAAAGCAAAGCTTGCGGTATCGTTTTCGCATCCCGCTGACTGCATCTAAGAAGCCTTTTATGAAAGCTCCTTATTTGCACAAAGCACAAATTCAAGGAGGTATTTTTTCATGAAAGGCATTTTCTCTTGTTTTGCGGAGTCCGCAAAGGAATTCACCAAGCTGCGGAGCTTGGTCATCACAGCATTGTTCATCGCAATCTCGATGATTATCGAGGCATTTTCCATTGACTTGCAGTTTGCAAAGTTGAACTTTGCATTTCTGGCAATCGCCGTAATTGGCATGTTGTTTGGCCCTTGCATGGGTCTGGTTGCTGGATTTGCCTGTGATATTGTTGGCTATCTGGTGCACCCAACGGGCGGCTTTTTGCCGGCATATATACTGGTTGCCGGATTGCAGGGCTTGATTTATGGTCTGTGCCTGTATCACAAGATGAATGGTCACAGCATTCAGTTCCGGAACACCACGACTGGCAAGGAATGGGATATTACCCTGTTCCTGCGTGCAGTGGTAGCCCGTCTGCTGGATGTCATCGTCATCAACCTGCTCATCAATACGAAGTTGAACCTGCATTATGGATTCATTCCGGAGCAGGCATATGGTGCGGCAATCATCGCACGGACAGCGAAGAATGTCATTGAATTGGCGTTGGATCTGCCGATGCTGTTCATTCTGCTGCCGATTGCATTGACGGCTTACCAGCGTGTATTCCGTCTGCAAAAGAAAGCAGCTGCTGCATAAGTAACCTGTTTTTTTGCAGAATCTTTTGAAAACTCCCAAACTCTGAAAAACAACAACATCCCCCTTGCGGTCAATCTGAAAACCACAAGGGGGATGTTTCTTTTGTGTTACGACCAAAAGCGAGCTTTACTTTCTTCTGGTACGGTTTTTCCGTTCAGTGTTCCGCTTGATGTCGCAGATACGTTCTTCGCTGTTCTGCTTGAACTGGCTGAGCATATCTTCAAAGGACAGTTCAGACATCGGCGGCTTGGGCTTTGGCGGCTGCCAAACATTCGGACGATCTCGATCCCGACGAGGTGGACGCTGCTGGGAGCGAGGATGCGGGGCATCGCCATTCTGATTTCTGGTACGCTGTTGTTGCTGTGGCTGTTCGGTCTGCTTCATGGACAAGCTGATTTTGTTGTCCTGCATGCCGATGACTTTCACCTGTACTTCTTGCCCTTCCTGTACAAATTCGTGAATGTCATGAACAAACCGATTGGAGATTTCTGAAATGTGTACCATTCCGGTGACCGTTTCCGGTGCAGCAGCATCCGGCTGAATGGCAATGAACGCACCATAATTGGTGATGCGTTTTACTTTTCCCTGATAAGTAGATCCGATTTCTAACTGCATGTAACGCTAAAGTCCCCCTGCTCTTAAAATTTCTCTGCAATTGCCGCAGAGCTAGCTGTTTTAGTTTCTGGATGTATCATAAAAACGGTATTCATCCGGATAAGCGTAGCCATAATCTTCCCGTGCTAGCTTTTCCATATAGGAATCAATATCCCCGCTGTTTAGAATGCGTTCCAGGTCTTCGTTTTCGGCTTCATAGGTTTCTGCTTGACTGCGAAGGGTGTCCAGTTCTGTTTTTCGCTCTGCAATGTTGGATTGCAGGGAAATAATGCTGGCGGTACAGCCAATCAATGCCAGAACAATGGTGATACGAATCAGTAATTTAAACAGAAATTTTCCTTTTTTGTTTTTGACGGCTTCCGGCTGGTTGTACTGCACGGCGTCGTTGAAGATTTGCTTTTTTTTCCGCTGTTGCAGACGATTTCGTTTTCCTGCACCGGCCATTCTGATTCACTTCCTGCTGTTGTTTTTTCTTATTATACAACAAATGGCGGTCTGCAATCAAGGGAATGTGGGCATTTTTTTTCTTTTTTTTGAGATTTTGTATAACATGACGAAATTTTTGCTTGATTCTCCATTGTATTCGTGCAAAAAATACCGCGGCCGGATGGAATATCTGTGATAGAAAACGGCGGAGAAAACCGGCAGTTTTTCGGGTAATTTTCAGCAGGGAATTGCCGACCGTGAACCGCCAGAGCAGGCAGCCGAGGAGCATACCGACCGGATAGAAGAGGCGAAACTCGCCTCGACAGGCAACGGAAGTGAATGCAGCGAGCGTGACCGCACAGGTGCAGCAGAAAAGAATGTCTTCGATGGCAACGACCACCATTGCATGACGAAACAGCACTCGCAGCATCCGGAACAAGTCGAACAGCAAGCCCATTGGCAGCCCCAGCAGGCAGGCAAAGAGGAACAGCGTGGTTTGTTCCTGTACGGTGAAATAAGTATCGGGAATTTCAAACATCAGCGGAACAGCTTGCCGAGGGCGGAGAGTGCCCCTTTGCGGTCTTTGTCGCCGTACTGGAGCGACCAGATGTCGCCGGATACTCGCATATCACCGGTTTCCACGCTGACCGTGTCAATATGGAGATTTTTCCCTTTGATGACGAGTTCGCCGAGTTGGGTATAAAGGCGGATGGTGCGTTCATCGAAACAGTCCACATCCGTCACGCCGGAGAGATTCATTGCAGAGCGGTCTTCCAGAATGAGGTTGTGGTGCAGGTTGGCAGAAACAGCGGAGCGATCGGTTTTCATAAAAAAATCCTTTCTCCTGTATAGATGGAGCAGTGTGTACAAGAATCAAACAGGCAGGGATGTGGATTTAAGGAGGAACAAATCTCACACCCCTGTATCTGTTAGAGTAGTTTATGCAGAGGGGAGCGGAGATAGAACGGGGATCGTTTTTTTGGTGTATCACAATAAAAATAAGGAGAAACATTATGAATAATCGAATACGTGATTTGCGAGAAGATGCAGATTTCACACAAGCACAGATTGCAAGCTATTTAAATATGTCCCAGACAGGGTACTCCAAATATGAAACAGGAGAAAATGATATTCCAACATCTGTTTGGAAGGCACTGGCGGATTTTTATCAAGTCAGTGTTGATTATTTGATGCGGCGGACGGATGTTCGAGAACCGTATCCATCAGTTGCAAAAAAATGATTGCAAAGATGCGAAAAAGATGTTATAATAAAAATAGAATCCAATTTGTTTTTCGTTTTCTGCATATACTATTTGCAGGGAGGAAATGATGAAATGGAGAAAAAGGAGGGAAAACAGATGTTCCAAGTTTTAGCGAAGCCGATTTCTTATGCGTTGATTGTGGATGCACGGCAGGCAGATGCATTTTTAAAGCATAAGCCGAATCCGGCAATGAAAGAACGGATTTTAAGAGATGCAAAGCGATTAGAGGAACAGATGAAACCACATGAAGCAGAACAACCTGTACGGGAATCAGATTGCAATTGAATTGCCTGTGAAAGTTGGAAAAGAAAATAATGCCTATATTCAATCATTCAATTGCGGGAATGAGGTCATGAATGAATATTTAAAATATCAGGCAGAAGATGACGCACAAGCTGTGACATTTATTTTGATTGACCAAACGGCAAGGGCAATTATTGGGTATTATTCCTTGAGTTGTTCGGGATTTATTGTGGAGTCAATGGGACATTTTACAATTTATCCGGCAGTGGAAATTAAAATGTTTGCAATAGATGAACGCTATCAACATTTACCTTATTCAGCGGAAAAAGAAGATGGCACATTCAGCGATTATATTTTTCGATTTGTGATTTCCAAAATATATGAATTTACAGAAGAAATCTGCGGAGCGGATAAAGTAATCCTATATGCTGTTCCAAAGGCGAAAAATTTTTATGAGAAAAATGGATTTACCGTTTTTCCGCCGTTTATGCTGCAATCAGAAAGTCGATTTTTAGAGGGATGTATTCCCATGTATCTGGATTTATAAAAATAAACAACAAAAACCCCCGTTCGAGCAATCCGAACGGGGGTTTTGTTTTCATAAAACGAAAAAAGGAATCTTAGTCTTCCTTATTTGCATCGATGAACTTCACGATGTCGCCAACAGTCTTGATGTTTTCAGAAGCATCGTCGTCAATCTTTACTTCAAATTCGTCTTCGACAGCCATGATCAGGTCTACGATGTCCAGAGAATCTGCACCCAAATCTTCCTGAATGTTTGCATCCATTGTAACTTCGTCTGCTTCTACATCCAGCTGATCTACGATCATGTCCTTAATCTTGTCGAATGTTGTCATAATTTTTTTCCTCCAAAAGTTTATTCATTTTCATTTCCGGCAGCTGCTTTTTGTACCTCGTGAGATGGTTCTGAGAAGACGCCGATTTTTCTAAATTTAGTATACCGTTCTTTTTGTAAAATGTCAATATCTTTTTTGGATTTTACGGCTATCGTTTTCACCAAATATTCCTTAATATTTTGCGACATTTTATCTAAATCGCCCTGAGCCCCATCTTCTGGCTCTGGGATGATGGCATCTGCCACGCCAAATTCCAGCAAATCTTGTGCAGTAATCCGCATAATTTCGCAGGCTTCCTGTTCTCGGGAAGCATCTTTCCAGAGAATTGAAGCTGCACCACGGGGCGAGATGACGGAATACAGAGCGTTTTCAAGCATGGCAAGGTCATCGCATACACCCAGTGCCAGAGCCCCGCCGCTGCCGCCTTCGCCGAGTACAACGGAAACGACTGGTGTTTTCAAGGACATAAATTCCGCCAAGTTTTTCGCAATGGCTTCGCCCTGTCCCCGTTCTTCTGCCTCTACGCCGCAGAATGCCCCCGGCGTATCAATGAAGCAGATAATCGGGCGATGGAACTTTTCCGCCTGCTTTGCCAGCCGCAACGCTTTCCGGTAGCCCTCCGGATGTGGCATTGCAAAGTTGGAGCGTTTGTTTTCCTCGAGGTTGCGACCTTTGACTTCTGCAATGATGGTAACGGGTACACCGTTCAATCGGGCGATACCGCCCAAAATTGCACCATCATCCCCATAACCTCGGTCACCGTGCAGTTCAAAGAACTCCTCAAAAATCCGTGGGAGATAGTCGTGAATGGTCGGGCGGTTTTTCTCCCGAACCAGCATTTGTTTTTCCCAAGCGGTTCGCTGTTTTTCACTGCTCATGATGCCTGCACCTCCTCTGTCTGTGTTTCCTGTTCCGGCAGATAGCCGTGCAGTTGCAGCAGGGAAGAGAGGATTTTCCGCAGCTTGCTGCGTTCTACAATCTGGTCAACAAAGCCATGCGAGAGCATGAACTCTGCCAGTTGAAAATCATCCGGCAGGTGTTGTTTAATCGTTCCCTCGATGACACGCCGCCCAGCAAATCCAATCAGAACCTTTGGTTCTGCAAGGATAATATCGCCCAGAGAGGCAAACGATGCCGTTACGCCGCCCGTGGTCGGGTCGGTCAGAACGGTAATATACAGCTGTCCGGCTTCGTTGTGCCGCTGAACAGCAGCAGAGGTCTTTGCCATCTGCATCAGGGATAGAATGCCTTCCTGCATTCTTGCACCGCCGGAAGCGGTGAAGGCAATGACAGGGAGTTGCTTTTCGGCTGCCCGTTCAAAAGCACGGGTAATTTTTTCGCCGACTGCACTGCCCATGGATGCCATCATAAAATGGGAATCCATAATAATGATGACTGCACGAGAACCTTGAATGGTGCATTCTCCAGTGAGAACGGCATCTTTCAAGCCTGTCTTTTCCTGTAACTGTGTGACTTTTTCCGCATAGTTCGGGAAAGAGAGGGGGTCTAAGCTTTCCAATTCTGCATCATATTCCACAAAGCTGTTCGCATCTGCGGTAATTTGCAGCCGTTCCTTTGCCGTCAGTCGGGCATGATATCGGCAATTCGGGCAGACCTTTCCGGCCTCCTGAAAGACCGTCAGCAGAACGGTATGCTGGCAGCGTGGGCATTTGAAGGTTGGCTGCTCGTGAGCATGAGCCCCTTCTTCACCATAAAACCGTTTGGTTACGGTTTTGAATAAATCATCTAACATGTTTTCTACCACCATCGGATCAGCCGCCTGACGGCAAGGCTGGTTTTATTGTTGTGATTGTGCTTATGATTGTTTGTGTTTGGAATCCTCCAGCCAGTGCATGAGGAATGCATTGTCATACGTGCCCTGTTCAAAGGCTTCTGTTTTCAGCAGACGCAGTTGAAAGTCAATATTCGTTTCTACGCCGTCCACCAAAAATTCTGATAATGCCCACCGCATTTTCTGGATGGCTTCTTTTCGGGTTGGAGCATGCACAATCAGCTTTGCAATCATGGAATCATAATAAGGCGGGATTGTGTAGCCCTGATAGATGGCACTGTCAATCCGAACGCCCATGCCGCCCGGCAGGTGCAACGCCTGAATCGTGCCCGGAGAAGGACGGAAGTTGCAGTCCGGATTTTCGGCATTGATGCGGCATTCAATGGCATGTCCACGGAGTGTGATGTCTTCCTGTGTAAACGGCAGCGGTTCGCCCTGAGCGATTCGCAGCTGGGTCTGTACCAAGTCAATGCCGGTCACCCATTCGGTAACAGGGTGTTCCACCTGGATTCTGGTGTTCATCTCCATGAAGTAGAAATTCCGTTCATGGTCAACCAGAAATTCAATCGTGCCAGCGTTGCAGTAGCCGCAGGCTTTCGCAGCGGCAACCGCTGCTTTCTGCATGGCATCCCGCAGTTCTGGTGTCATAAGAGGACTCGGACTTTCTTCCAGCACCTTTTGATTTCGCCGTTGCATACTGCAATCCCGTTCGCCGAGGGCAACGGTGTTGCCGTATTCATCTGCAATAATCTGCACTTCTACATGATGCGGGCCAACAATCAGCTTTTCGAGATAAACTGTGTCATCTCCGAAGAACTTCTTTGCCTCTTCCTGTGCAACGTGCAGCTGTTCTTCCAGCTGTTCTTCACTGTCTACCCGCCGGATACCACGACCGCCGCCGCCGGCAGATGCCTTGACGAGTACCGGATATCCGATTTTCTTTGCAATTTCCTTTGCCTCTTCGATGGAGTGCAATGCACCCTCTGAGCCTGGAATAACAGGAACGCCAGCAGCCTTCATGGTTTCCTTTGCCTGAGCCTTGTCGCCCAGCATGGCAATGCATTCCGGAGAAGGTCCAATGAATGTGATGTCATTTTCCCGACAGAGTTTTGCAAACTCTGCATTTTCGGATAAGAACCCGAATCCCGGATGGACTGCCGTTGCACCTGTCTGGCGGCAGGCTTCAATGATGGAATCCATTCGCAGATAGCTGTCTGCGGTTGCCGGAGCACCGATGCAGACGGCACGGTCTGCAAACTTGACGTGCAGGGCATCTCGGTCAGCGGTGGAATACACGCTGACACAGCCCAGATTTTGTTCCCGGCAAGCCCGAATGATGCGGACAGCAATTTCTCCCCGATTGGCAATCAATACTGTATCAAATCGCATACGGCAACGCCTTTACACTTCGACTGCGAATTTGATTTCGCAGGTAACCGCTTTTTTGCCGTCAACGCTGGCAACTGCCTTACCGATACCGATTGGACCTCTCTGGCTGATGATTTCCACTTCCAGATCCAAAACATCACCCGGTACGACCTGCTTGCGGAACTTTGCCTTGTCGATTCCGGCAAACAGAGCGATTTTGCCCTTAAATTCCGGCTGTGAGAGGATGCAGACTGCACCTGCCTGTGCCAGCATTTCAATCATCAGAACGCCCGGTGTCACCGGCTTTTCCGGAAAGTGTCCCTTGAACCAGAAATCATCTTCCTTGATATACTTTCTGGCAACGACTTTCTTTCCAACTTCCATGGACAGGACTTCGTCAATCAACAGGAACGGATCACGATGCGGAATAATTTCCTTGATCTGCTCCTGATTCAGTAATACTTCTGCCATATGGACTCCTTTCGTTATTCAACCCGTAAAATCGGCTGGTCATATTCAACAGCTTCGCCGTTTCCAACCAGAATTTCCGCAACAGTGCCTTCAATTTCGCTCTGAACCTCATTCATGAGCTTCATGGATTCGATGATAAACAGCACATCGCCCTTTTTGATTTGGTCGCCAACCTTGACGAATGGCGGCTGGTCTGGAGCAGAGGCTGCATAAAACGTGCCGACAATCGGTGCTTTTACGAACTTGCCAGCCGGAGCAGCTGCTTTGGCTTCTGGAGCAGGTGCAGCCACAGCCGGAG
>HF997879.1:0-7002 GCA_000433635.1 Ruminococcus sp. CAG:254 | reverse complement strand
AGCAGGTGCAGCCACAGCCGGAGCGGCTGCCAGCGGAGCAGCCGCTGCTGCAACCGGAAGGCTTTCTACAACGGTCTGTGCAGCTGCCTTTTTGCCCTTTACTGTAATGGTGCTGTCACCATTTTGAACGGTAATCTCGCCCAGATTTTTATCTGCTACGAGGTCCGCTAATTTTTGGATGAATTCAAGATTCATGTGATTGTTTTCCATGCGATTTTCTCCTTAGTCTACGCACTTCTTAAAGCACAGGGTCGCATTGTGACCGCCGAATCCCAACGAATTGGAGAGGGCAGCCTTGACTTCGCATTCCACAGGTGCTTCGGTGCAGTAATCCAAATCACATTCTGGGTCTGGTGTGGTGTAACCGATGGTCTGGTGCAGGAAGTTTTCGTGAACCGACATTGCAGAAACAATGGCTTCTACCGCACCCGTACCGCCGAGCATGTGTCCCGTCATGGATTTGGTTGAGTTGATTTTAACGGTCTTAGCTGCTTCTTCGCCCAGTGCAATCTTAATGGCTCTGGTTTCGTACTTGTCGTTCAGACCAGTAGAAGTACCATGTGCATTGATGTATGTAATATCAGACGGCTGCAAGCCTGCTTCGGTGTAAGCGTTGACCATTGCCTTTGCAGCAGCTTCGCCCTCCGGAGCTGGAGAAGTCATGTGATAAGCGTCACAGGTTGCCCCGTATCCAGCCAGTTCACAGTAGATTTTTGCACCTCTTGCAACAGCGTGTTCGTATTCTTCCAGCAGCAGAACGCCGCAGCCTTCGCCCAGAACGAAGCCGCTCCGGTTTTTGTCGAACGGCGTGGAAGCCTTTGCCGGGTCAGTTTCTTTGGTGAGGGCTTTCATGGTCTTGAATCCGCCGATGGTAAATTCATCAACAGAAGATTCTGTACCGCCGCACAGGCAGGCATCCAGATAACCGTCCTTGATTTTCCGGAATGCTTCGCCGATGGCATGGGTGGCAGAAGCACAGGCAGTTACGGTACAGTAATTATCGCCCCGGAAGTTGGTCTTCATGGCAACCTGACCGCCAGCCATGTTGGAAATCATCATTGGAACGAAGAACGGAGAAATCCGGTTCGGACCTTTTTCCAGATAAATGCTGTGCTGTTTCTGGGTCATTTCCAGACCGCCAACGCCGCAGCCGATAATGACACCGCAGCGATACGGGTCGAGGTCTTTGAGGTCAGAGCCGCAGTCTTCCAGTGCTTCCTTGGCAGCAACAACAGCAAACTGGGTAAAGCGTTCCATGTGACGGATGTCTTTCTTATCCAGATGTGCAGCCGGGTCAAAATCCCGTACGATACCAGCAACGCTGATTTCAACTTCTGTGGTATCAAATGTATCAATGGTAGAGATGCCGAGCTTGCCCTGCTTGACGTTGTTCCAGAAGGTTTCCAGATTGCAGCCGAGCGGGTTCACAGTTCCCATACCAGTAATGACAACTCGTTTCATAAAAAATCCTTTCTTCGACAGCGATGCTGTCAAATTATGATGATGGTGATGGTATTGGTGGAATGAGAACGCCTGCCGGAGGAGTTCCGGCAAGCGGTTCACAAACATCCTGTTGAAAGCGTTTTGTACAATGCTTGTGGAATGATGGGTTACATCATCAAGCCGCCGGAGATTTCAATGACCTGACCGGTGACATAGCTAGCATCGTCCGAGCAGAGGAACGAAACCACGCTTGCGATTTCTTCCGGCTGACCGTAACGACCCATTGCAACCAGTCCCAGCATTTTATCCCGCTGTTCATCGGTGAGAGCGTCTGTCATCGGGGTCTTGATAAAGCCCGGAGCGACAGCGTTGACGGTGATGCCTCTCGAACCGAGTTCCTTCGCAGCGGTCTTTGTCATGCCGATGATGGCAGCCTTGGAAGCAGAATAATTCATCTGTCCCGGATTGCCATACAGACCGGCAACGGATGCCAGGCTGACGATTCTGCCATGTTTCTGGCGGAGCATCACAGCACCAACCAGCTTCATCATGTTGAATACACTCTTCTGGTTGACAGCGATGACAGCATCATACTGTTCTTCGGACATCCGGAGCAGCAAGCCGTCCTTGGTAATACCAGCGTTGTTGACCAGAGCGTCAATGCCGCCGAATTGCTTCTTAACAGCCTTGACCATTTCTTCACACTGTGCATAATCTGCAACATTCGCCGGAAACAGAGCCACTTCTACACCGTAAGAACGGCAAGTTTCAGCGACTTTTTCAGCGTTTGCCTTATCCCCATCGCTTGGATAGTGATTGATAGCGATATTGTAACCGTCTTTTGCAAGACGTTCTGCGATACAAGCACCGATGCCCTGAGATGCACCGGTAATCAATGCGGTTGCCATAGGAGAAACCATCCTTTCTGTGTTTCGTGTTTATCGGTTGAGCAGCGTTTCAGCCTGTCCCATCATTTCCTGAATCACTTCTGCACACGGCTTCACATCGTGTACCATGCCGGCAATCAGACCGCACAGGAACGAGCCTTCTTCGACGTTGCCGTCCACAACTGCCTTTCGCAGTGAGCCAACGGTGAGGGCTTCAAAGTCCTCCGGCGGAGCAGCTTTCTTTTCGAGTTCGAGCAGCTTCTTGGTAAACTTGGTTTTTACACCACGGCACGGGCTGCCGGAGAAGACACCGGTTACAGCGTTGTCGGTGTCCTTTGCTTTCAGGACTAAATTCTTATAGTTTTCGTGAATCTGGCATTCGGTCGTTGCGAGGAAACGAGTTCCCATCTGAACGCCCTCTGCACCGAGCATGAATGCAGCAGCAATACCTCTGCCGTCAGCGATACCGCCGGCAGCGATGACCGGAACGGAAACGGCATCTACAACCTGCGGAACTAAGCACATCGTCGTATTCTGACCGATATGGCCGCCGGATTCCATGCCCTCTGCAATGATGGCATCTGCACCGGAGCGTTCCATTCTTCTTGCGAGAGCAACAGACGGAACAACCGGAACGACCTTAATGCCAGCTTCTTTCCAAGCTGCCATATATTTGCCTGGATTGCCAGCACCTGTAGTGATCATCGGTACTTTTTCGTCAATGACCAGCTGTGCTAAATCTTCGGCATTCGGGCTCATCAGCATGATGTTCACGCCAAACGGCTTGTCGCCGACTTTTTCCTTGCAGATGCAAATTTGTTCTCTGAGGTAATCAATCGGGGCACTGCCGCCGGCAATGATGCCGACACCGCCGGCATTGGTGACAGCAGAAGCGAGGGTGCTCTCTGCAATCCAAGCCATACCGCCCTGGAAAATCGGATATTTGCATCCGAACAGTTCTGTAATTTTTGTTTTCATCTAAACGATTCCTTTCTGATTTCAGACATGGATCAATATTCCATGATGATGGCTGCGTAGGTCAAGCCAGCCCCAAATCCAACCAGACAAACCTTGTCGCCTCTCTGGATTTTTCCTTCCCGAATGCCTTCATCCAATGCAATTGGAATGGATGCACTGGAAGTATTGCCGTGGTGTTCAATGTTGACAATGACCTTTTCCATTGGCTGTTTCAGATATTTCATTGCAGTTTCGATGATTCGCATATTTGCTTGATGCGGAACGACCTTGTCCAAGTCGTTCAGGTCGAAACCGATTTTTTCCGCTGCCAGACGAGCTGCCTTTTCGAGGGCGTGTGTTGCAAAGCGGTAAACTTCTCTGCCGTCCTGCAACATGGTGTATTCCCATCCCTGTGGAGCAAGCTGCATATCCGGGTCGCCGCATTCTACTTCCCGTTTTGCCTTTACGAACGGGGAGCGTGGCAGTGCACTGTGTGCATAGAGATATTTTGCCCCCGTTCCATCTGCACCCAGATGACTGGTATACAGGGCATCCGGAGCATATTCAATGATTGCAGCGGCTGCACCATCTCCGAACAGAATGCAGGAAGAACGGTCGCTGTAGTTGGTAATTTTGGATAAGCTTTCATTGGCAACCACCAATGCATATTTCATATGAGGGTCGGTCATTAAAAACCGGTGTGCTGTGTCCATTGCATAAACAAAGCCAGAGCAGGCAGCGTTCAGGTCAAAGCAAGCTGCATTGACGGCTTTCGTTTCCCGTTGAATGATACAGGACATCGAAGGCGTACAAAATTCGCCTGTGATGGTGGTATCAATAATCAGCCCGATGTCTGCTGGGTCGATGCCAGCGGTTGCGATTGCCTGCTGTGCAGCCTGTACCCCCATGTACCATGTCGGTTCGCCATCGGAAACGTGCCGGACGCTGATACCAGTTCTTGTCCGAATCCATTCATCGTTGGTTTCCACCATTTCTGACAGATCCGCATTGGTCAGCGTGCAGGGCGGTGTATAGCTGCCAGTGCCTAAAATGTGAATGCCCATGCAAAAAAATCCTCCGTTCCTATTGTTTCAAGTGAAAATTTGTGGTATGATAGGAGCATGGATGACTGTGAAACAGTCCGCCGCACAGATTCATACATTTTATATTATAAAGGATTTCGGCACATTTTGCAATGCGGAAAGCAGTGATTTTCTGTCGCTTTGGAACAAATCCTATTTTTTGCACAAAATGTGCGGTTTGTTTTTGTGCATTTTGTTCCTTTTCCCGAAATTCACAACGAAAGGATGTTTATCATTATGACCGTTTCTCTTTTTTCCGGACAGGGTTCTCAATATCCGGGCATGGGTTTGGACTTGCTGGCAGCACATCCGGCACTGGCAGTGATTTATGACACCGCCTCTTCCATACTGGGATTTGACTTGAAGGAAATCATTCAGAACAGCGAATCAGAAACCCTCTCCCGTACGATTTACGCACAGCCGGCAATCATGGCAACTTCTCTCTGCTGCTTGGGAGCAGCAAGGGAACAGGGCTATACATTTAATGCCGTTGCAGGCCATTCGCTGGGCGAATATGCAGCGATGGTGGCAGCTGGTATGCTGTCGCTGGAAGACGGTTTCCGGGTCATCAAGGCTCGTTCTGAAGCAATGGATGCTGCTGCACAGCAGGCAGATGGTGCAATGTGTGCCATTATGAAGCTGAAGCCGGAAGAAGTAGAAGAAATTTGTGCAGCAACCGAAGGCTATGTTGTTCCGGCAAACTATAACTCCAGCGTGCAGACTGTTATTGCTGGCGACAAGGCAGCAGTAGAAGCAGCCGCAGCTGTTTGCAAGGAAAAGAAAGCTCGTGCCATTCCGTTGGCAGTTGCCAGTGCATTCCATACCAAGTTGATGCAGCCGGCAGCGGATGCTTTTTATGAAGCGATTCAGGGTGTTTCGTTCCAGAAGCCGCAGGTACGGTTCTATTCCAATGTGCTGGGCACAGAACTGACCGATTTCAGCGATATGCCGACCCTGCTGGCAAAGCACATTGTTTCTCCGGTACGGTTTACGCAGGAACTGGCACAGATGCAGGCAGATGGAGCAGATACATTCATTGAATTTGGGCCAAAGGCAGTTCTGACCGGACTGGTAAAGAAGACCTTAAAGGGTGTCACCGCAAAGAATTGCGAATCCGTGGACACCTTAAAAGAGGTGATGGCGTAACATGGAACATTACACCTTGATCGGGCATCCGCTCGGGCACTCCATGTCCCCATGGATTCATGAGCGGCTGTTTGCATTGGCAGGTCGGAAGGCGGATTATACGCTGACCGACTTGGTTGCAGAGGATTTGACCTTGCAAATTGACGATTTACGGGCGATGCAGGGCTTTAACATCACCATTCCGCACAAGATGGAAATCATTCCGTTTTTGGATGATATGGCGGAATCGGCACAGCGGTATCAGTCTGTGAACTGTGTCGTGAATCGCCGTGGAAACCTGATTGGCTATAATACGGATTGTGATGGTTTTTTGCGGTCTGTGGAATCGTTTCCACTGGATGGAAAAGTGTTGCTGCTTGGCTGCGGCGGTGTCGGCAGAATGATGGCAACCGAAGCGGTTCTGCATGGAGCAGATTTGACGATTGGCATTCTGGAACGGCACATTCCCATGGCAAAGACCTTTTTAGAGGAATTGCGGGAACTCGTGCCGGAAGCATCTGTTCGCTATGCTCTGACTGCCGAACTGGACGAACCGTTTGACTTGGTGCTGAACAGTACACCAGTTGGAATGTATCCGAAAGTGGATGCAATGCCGCTGACCGAATCGCTGTTGCAGCAGTGCGGAGCGGTTTTTGATGCCATCTACAACCCGACCGAAACAAAATTGATTCAGACTGCAAAGGCAATGGGCAAGCCAGTTTGCGGCGGAGCAGCCATGCTGGTCTGGCAGGCAGTCAAGGCACATGAAATTTGGAACGAAGATACTTATTCCAACGAACAGATTCAGGCATTGATTGCAGAAATGGAAGCAGAGATTCAACGATTGTTTTCCTAAGGAGGGCTATGAAATGACCTTGTTTTTATGTGGATTTATGGGCTGCGGAAAAACCGCCCTTGGAAAAGCATTGGCAAAGCGGTTGGAATTGCCGCTGGTTGATATGGATGATTTGATTGTAGAGCGAGAGGGCATGACCATTCCGGAGATTTTTGACCAGAAGGGTGAACCATATTTCCGGAAAGTGGAATCTAAGCTGGTTGAAGAGTTGGCACATACCCCACAGATTGTATCTTGTGGTGGTGGTGTCATGACCAATCCGTTAAATGCATTGATTGTGCGGCAGTGTGACGGAGTAATCGTTTATTTGCAGCAGAAGTTTGCAGTCTGCTATGAGCGGATCAAAGACGACCCGAACCGTCCGATTGTTCAGAGCCATACAAAGGAAGAATTGCAGCGGATATTTGACAACCGGGAACGCTGGTATCAAGTCAATGCAACTTATTCCGTTCTGGCAGGAGAAACACCGGAGGAATCTGCTGACCGTGTGATGCGGATTTTGAAGAAGTGGAGTCCTGCTTTTCTGGAACAGCAATCAAAATAACAGGGATGCAGAAATACAATGCAAACAACGAAAAAAGAAAAGTAAATCCATGAAGACCCGAAACGGTTTTTCCGCCGTAGGCGAACTGCGGTCGAGCTGGCTCAGCTC
>HF997878.1:17309-22659 GCA_000433635.1 Ruminococcus sp. CAG:254 | reverse complement strand
TTTCTCCGCTGCAACTTCTTTATTATATCACATCTCGTTTTATTTGTCAAGTAAATAAATTGTGAACTTAAGTTCTTTTCAATCTATTCTCTTCCCTCAACATCTCAACGAAATGCATACAATCTTTTCTCCGCTCTCTCACGTTCCAAGCTTTCGTTAAGTCTTGCTCCCCTTTCCCTTCGCTGCACCCTGCTCCCTGCATCGGTGTTCCTCAGCTTTCCGCTTCCGGTTTTACACACTCTTTCGAGTTCCTTAACGCCGTCTTTCCTCGTGCGACAGCTTTATTATTATAGCACACGAATCGTGATTTGTCAAGCCGATATTTCTACAAAATTTACTGCTTTTTTTGGATAATCTGTATAAATCTACGCTGTTCTGCTCCAAAATTCCACTCTTTTGCTGCCTTTTATACTTTTATAAGGCAGCAAGCCACGTTTTTTGATTCCAATTGTCCTATTATAGGACAACCGTTTTTATTTTTCATTGTATCATAACAGTTGTCTTATGGTAAGACAAAAAGGAGGATTTTTTCATGGCACGCATCATTGACCAGCAAAAAAAGAATCTTATCGGCGAACGGGTTCGATTTTATCGCATACAGCGTGGCTACAGCCAACAACAGCTTGCCGATAAACTGGAAACCTTAGCGATTTACATTTGCAGAGGGTCTATTTCTCGCATTGAGGATTATTCTCGCACCGTAACCGATTTGGAACTTGTGGCACTGGCAGAAGTTTTACAAGTTTCTGTTCTGGATTTACTACCCGAATCTCTTTTTGCATAAATTCACTTTTCACAGCCCTTATATAACTATATAATAGAAGCATTCTTCCATATTCGACAAAATTTCAAATTTCATCATCCCATTTTCTCCATCTTTTTCCTCACAAACAAGCATTTTTTTACTCTTTCCGAAATATTTTATAAAACCGTAGCAATTTCTATTTGCTTTTTTCGCTTCGTGTGGTATAATAAAGGATGTAATGAAATCTTGACATGGAGGTTTTTTTTATGACTGAAATGGAACTCTATCAGAGCTGGCGGAAAAACGCCATAGACGATCCGGATTTACAGTCGGAATTGTCTGCCATTGAAAACGATGCAGAAGCCATTCAAGATCGCTTTTATCGGGATCTTGCTTTTGGAACAGGCGGTCTGCGTGGCGTAATTGGTGCTGGCACCAATCGTATGAACATCTATACCGTTCGCAAAGCAACTCAGGGTCTGGCGAACTATGTAAAAGAAGCATTTTCCGAACCAAGCGTTGCAATTTCCTATGACAGCCGAATCAAGTCCACAGACTTTGCAAAGGCTGCTGCGGAAGTACTCGCTGCAAATGGGGTAAAGGTTCACATCTACACCGAACTGAAACCAACCCCGATGCTGTCTTTTGCTGTTCGTGCACTGCATTGCAGTGCTGGTATTATGGTAACTGCCAGCCACAACCCGGCAAAGTACAACGGCTACAAGGCATACGGCAGCGATGGCTGTCAGATGACCATTGATGCTGCGGATGCTGTTCTTGCAAAAATCAATGCACTGGACATTTTCAACGATGTCAAGCACATGCCGTTTGATGAAGCACTTGCTGCCGGCATGATTTCCTATATCGGCGACGATGTCATTGAAGATTATTTCCGAAATGTTCTGGCACAGGGCATCAATACCGACCTATGTGCAAAAAGCGGTCTGAAGATTGTCTACACTCCGCTGAATGGTACTGGAAACAAGCCGGTTCGCACCATTCTGAACCGCATCGGCATTCAGGAAGTAACCGTTGTTAAGGAACAGGAAAATCCAGACGGCAACTTTACCACCTGTCCGTATCCGAATCCGGAAATTCGGGAAGCATTGCAGCTCGGTTTGCAGTACTGCGACCAGGTAAAGCCGGATTTGCTGCTGGCAACTGACCCAGATGCTGACCGTGTTGGCATTGCCGTTCCAGATGGAAAAGGCGGATATGCACTGTTCTCCGGTAATGAAGTTGGTGCAATGCTGCTGGAATATATCTGCGAACAGCGGATTCAGAAGGGCACGATGCCGAAGCATCCGGTTGCAGTAAAGACCATCGTTACCACTGACATTGTAGAAGCAATCTGCAAAGCTTATGATGTAGAACTGATTGAAGTTCTGACGGGCTTTAAGTTCATCGGCGAACAGATTGGTTTCCTGGAAGAAAAGGGCGAAGAAGACCGGTATATCTTTGGCTTTGAAGAAAGCTATGGCTATCTGGCTGGCTCTTATGTTCGGGATAAGGATGCCGTTGTTGCATCCATGCTCATCTGCGAAATGGCTGCTTATTATCGTACAAAGGGCATTTCCATGATGCAGGCAAGAGAAAACCTGTATCAGAAATATGGTGTTTATGTACACGCTCAGCACAGCTTTACGTTTGAAGGCGAAAGCGGTATGATTCGGATGCAGAACATCATGGAACACCTGCGTACCCACCGTCCGGAACAGATTGACAACCTGAAAGTCATTCAGTTTGCAGACTATGAAAAGCAGGTTTCCATTGACCTGACAACCGGAACAGAAACTACAATCACACTGCCGAAGTCGAACGTCCTCTCGTTCACACTGGAACAGGGTGCAAAGGTTATCATCCGTCCATCTGGTACAGAGCCGAAGATTAAGGCATATTATACCACAACTGCTGCAACAGAAGCAGAAGCTGCTGCAAAGAAGGATGAACTGGACGCTGCATTCAGTGCCATCATGCTGGCAGAATAATTTCTGCTGACAAAATCATTCTATAAAAAAGAATCCCGCTGTTCCTTGCAACCTGCAAGAAAACAGCGGGATTTTTTGATTCCTGAAACTCTATCCCAATCAAAAACAAAACCGCCTTGAAACTGCAATCTACAGTTCCAAGGCGATTGTTATCTAGGGGCATTTATGCGGTTTCTTCTGATTGCTCTTCCTGCTCCGTATTTCCGGTAAACAGAATTTCAATCGTCGTTCCAACCTGTTCAGTACTATCCAAATGAATCGTTGCATGATGCAGAATTGCACCGTGTTTCACAATCGACAGCCCTAAGCCTGTTCCGCCGACTGCTTTGGAATGGCTCTTATCGACTCGATAAAACCGCTCGAATACCCGTTCCTGTTCGGCTTTCGGAATGCCGATCCCCGTATCCGTCACACGAATAAACGGATGCCGTTCTTTGTAACCCGTCGTTACGGTAATGCTGCCAGCCTCCCGATTATACTTGATGGCGTTTTCACTGATGTTATAGACCATTTCATCCAGTACCTGCCGCACACCCTGCACGATGCACGGTGTTCCGGTCACCTGAAACGTAATCTTTCGCTTTTCACAAACTGGCTGCAAGCGTTTTTGTACATCTTCCGCCAGTTCCAACAGATTGACGGACTCCCAAGCAAACGGAACAGACTGTTCATCCAACTGCGATAACTTAATAATATCGCCAATCAGGGTAATCAACCGCTGCGATTCGTCATAAATCTTTCCGGCAAAGTGGGGGACATCTGCCGGCAGCATGATTCCATTTTTCATGATTTCTGCAATGCCGGAAATGGAAGTCAGCGGTGTTTTCAGCTCGTGAGAAACATTTGCAGTAAATTCTCTGCGGTAGCGTTCCTGCGTTTCTTTCTCTGTAATATCCAGAATCAAAATGACAACCCCAATCAGGTCATCTTCTCGTACTTGCATCTCCTGCGGTGTTTCGTTGTGTAAAACCGGATTTGCAATCAGCTGATAGACACGCCCTTCCCGTTCCAGCTGGGAAGTGCAGTGTCTGCCCCGCAATGCCTCATCCAGCACATTCCGAAATGGTTCGCCCCGTTCTACGGTTAAGATGTTCTTTTGCAATACAGAATGCTGCAAGCCAAACAACCGCATCGCACTTTGATTGCAAGTCAAAATGGTATAAGCATGGTCAATGACAAACAAGCCCTCTTGCATATGCTCTGTAATCATACTGAATTCATACTGCTGCTGTCGCAAAATGTCCATCTTCTGCACAATTTCCCGATTCTGGCTTGCCAGCTTACAGAGTAATGGGTCTAATTCTTCATAGGTAGAAACCTGCTCCGGATGTTCCAAATCCAGCGTATTGATGGGCTTGACAATTTTCTTGGTCAGCTGATAGGAAACCAGCAACGCCAGAATCAGCATCACCAACAGAATAAATAGTGCCTGCATCAGCAAAACACCCATCATTGCAAACAGCGACCGATATTCCACGGAAACTCGCAGCACACTTTGATCCGATAGCCGAACGGCATAGTAAACGGTTTCTTTCGACATCGTACTTGAAAACCGCCGACTAAATCCAACACCATCCTGTTCCGCCTGCTGAACCTCTTCCCGATCAGCATGGTTGCCCATCTGAGAAACATCCTGTTCCTGACTGTCATACAGTACCGTTCCATCCTTTGCAATCAAGGTTACCCGATTCGTTCCAGTCTGTAAGGTTTCCAGATAGGATTGTCCGGCTGCTTCGTAACCCTGTTCAATATAGGATGCCGTTTCTTTCAGCTGTTCTGCCTGTAAATTGCTGTAATGTTCATAGAGCAGTCCGGTGATAAAAATAAAGCAAAGTGCCATTGCAGAACCAACCAGTGCCACCATGCTGCAAAAAATTCGTTTCTTCACGATTCCCCATCTCCTGCACGGTATCCAATGCCTCGCACGGTTTCAATGTATTTTCCACATTCGCCCAGCTTTTGCCGCAAGTGCCGGACATGTACGTCCACCGTTCGGCTTTCCCCGTCAAATGCATATCCCCAGATATGATTCAACAGCCGGTCACGGGTAAACACCACGCCCTGATGTTCCAGCAGCAAACACAACAGTTCAAATTCTTTCAACGTCAGGCTAACGGGTTCTTTGCCCACTCGGACAATGTGACGGGTCGGATTCACATATAAATCCCCCAATACATATTCCTGCTCCTCTTCGCTCGGAGCAGACCGCCGCAAAACCGCTTTGATACGGGCAATCAATGCCATCATGCCAAACGGCTTCGGGATGTAATCATCTGCACCATAATCCAAGCCCATTACCTGATCGTATTCTGTTCCCTTTGCGGTCAGCATAATCACAGGCAGCGTTTTCGTTGCCCGATTTGCCCGCAGTTTTTTCAATACAGAAACGCCATCTTCTTCGGGCAGCATAATATCCAGCAAGACCAGTGCCGGCAGTTCTTCCTGCTGCATCGCCTCCCAGAACGCAGAAGGTCTGGGAAAGCCCATTGCCTCCATGCCTGTATTCCGCAAGGTATAAATCACCAATTCCCGAATACTATCATCATCTTCCAAAAAATAAATCACGTTCCTGTATCTCCTCTCTGTTTTCCTGCCGAATCCCGATTGCAGTGCAGCA
>HF997878.1:0-17264 GCA_000433635.1 Ruminococcus sp. CAG:254 | reverse complement strand
AGACGTGTTCGCCCGTCAGCAGATAAACCACCCATTCTGCAACATTTTCGGCATGGTCACCGATGCGTTCCAGATATTTCGCAATCATCAGCAGATCCAGCACCATTTCTACATCATCCTCTTGCTTTTCCTGAATGATGTGAATCAAGTCTGCCCGCACTTTATTAAACAGCTGGTCTACGGTGTCATCTTCTTTCAAGACTTTCTGAGCCAGTTCTAAATCACGCTGTACAAATGCTTCTACGCTGTCTGTCACCATGTGAACCGCTGCGGCTGCCATATCTTGAATATGCACTTTTCCTGCAAATTCGGAATATTTCAAATACTTTGCAATTTCGGCAATGTCATATGCCTGGTCGCCAATGCGTTCCAAGTCTGAAATAATCTTCAGAGCAGAAGAAACCGACCGCAAATCACTGGCAACGGGCTGCTGCATCAAAAGCAATCGCATACAAAGCCGTTCAATCTCCCGTTCCATCTGGTTGATGTCCATTTCTGTGGACTCTACCTTTTTCAGCAATTCTGCATCGCCGTGCAGCATGCCCTTTACGGAACAAGAAATGGCATCTTCACACATTGCACCCATCTGAATCAAACGGGTTTTCATCGTTTCCAGCTGCTGGGTATACAGTTCTCTCATTTTAACCGAACCTCCCTGTAATGTAGTCCTCTGTTCGCTTATCGTTTGGATTGGAGAACAATTTTTCTGTTTCATTGAATTCTACGACTTCTCCCAACAGAAAAAATGCGGTCTTATCTGATACACGGGTTGCCTGCTGCATATTATGTGTGACGATAATAACAGTATACTCCTTTTTCAGCTCAATTACAAGGTCTTCAATCTTAGAAGTAGAAATTGGGTCGAGTGCGGAGGTTGGTTCGTCCATCAGCAAGACTTCCGGCTGTACTGCCAACGCTCTGGCGATGCAAAGCCGCTGCTGCTGTCCACCGGACATACCCAATGCAGATTTATTCAGCCGGTCTTTCACTTCATCCCAGATGGCTGCATCCCGCAGAGATTTTTCTACGATTTCATTCAGCTTGCTTTTTGACCGAATGCCATGCGTTCGAGGACCATAGGCAATGTTATCATAAATACTCATCGGAAAAGGGTTTGCCTTCTGGAACACCATACCGACCCGTTTCCGCAGCAGGTTGATGTCCATCGAACCATAAATATCTTCGTTGTCCAGACGAATATCCCCTGTAATCTTACAGCCCTCCACCAAATCATTCATTCGGTTCAGGGAACGCAACAGGGTGGACTTGCCGCAACCGGATGGTCCAATAAACGCCGTCACTTCATTGGCTGGCAGGTTTAAGTTTACGCCCTTTAATGCATGAAAGCTGCCATAATACAGATTCATGTCTTTGATTGTAAATTTATTTTCCATAGCTTTTTCTCGACCTCTCTTATTTCTTGGTCAGTTTCTTTGCAATCGCACTGGACAGCAGGTTGATTAAGATAACCATCACCAGCAATACAACTGCCGTTGCATAAGCAGCATTCATTTCTCGCCCTTCACAGAGCAGCTGATACATATGCACCGCCAATGTTCGGCACGTTCCCATCGGACTGACACAAACACTCGTTGCTGTTCCGGCGGTATACATCAAAGCTGCTGTTTCACCGACAATTCGACCGATTGCCAGAATGACACCGGACAGAATCCCCGGCATTGCACTCGGTACGATAATCTTGAATACTGTCCGCAGTCTGCCTGCTCCCAAACCGAAGCTGCCCTCTCGGAACGAATCCGGAACACTCATCAATGCTTCTTCCGTTGTCCGCATAATTAGCGGCAGCACCATCAACGCCAATGTAATTGCACCGCCCAACAGCGAATACCCAAAGTGACAGGCAACGACAAACATCAGGTAACCAAACAAACCAAAGACAATGGACGGAATCCCCTGCAAAGTTTCCGTGGTCATCCGCACCACTTTTACCAGCTTGTTGCCTCGTTTTGCATATTCCACAAGGTAGATTGCAGAACAGACACCCACTGGCACTGCCATAATCAAGGTCAATACCACCATTTCCAACGTGTTAATAATGGAAGGCATCATGGAATTATTAGAAGTAGTATACTTCCATGCGAACATCTCCGGACGGATTGCCGGAATGCCTTTCACTAAAATGTAGAGAATCAAACTAAACAGAATAAAAACGGTTATTGCTGCTGCCAGTAATGTTGCAATCAGCAGAAATAAGGATAACGGCTGGTGTCGATATTCCGCCAGTTTCTGTCGAAAGGAACGCTGATTGATTCCCACTTTTGGAGCTGCCATGTCAATCCCTTCCTTTCTTTACCAATGAGAAGCAAACATTGATGATCAGAATGAACACAAACAATACCACGCCGGTTGCAATCAAGGCTTCCCGATGCAAGTCGGTTGCATAGCCCATTTCCAGAACAATATTTGCGGTCATCGTCCGGACACCGGACACCAAACTCTTTGGCAATACTGCCTGATTTCCGGCAATCATAACGACTGCCATAGTTTCCCCAATCGCACGGCCGATACCTAAAATGACCCCTGCCATAATGCCGGATTTTGCTGCTGGCAGCATCGCAAAATAAACGCTTCGTTCATGCGTTGCACCCAATGCCAGCGAGCCTTCATAATAGCTGTTCGGGACTGCCCGAATCTGTGCTTCGGAAACTTCAATGATGGTTGGCAGAATCATAAAGCCCAGCAGGATTCCGGCAGTCAGCACATTCTTACCGGAAACACCTGTTAAATTCTGCATAATGGGCACCATCACCACCAAGCCAAAGAACCCATACACAATAGAAGGAATCCCTGCCAGCAGGGAAACCGCTGGCTTCAAGACTTTATACAGCTTTTCCGGACAGAATCTTGCCAGAAAAACAGAGGTCAGCAGCCCAATCGGTACGCCGACAATCATCGCAATTGCGGTAGCGTAAATACTGCCGACAATCATCGGGAAAATCCCGAAAATTTCTTGATTCGGATTCCAAGTCGTTCCGCCCAAAAATTTCAATGGGCCGATTTTTGCAATTGCCGGAATCCCGTTTGCAAACAAAAAGATGCAAATCAGTGCAACAGCAGCAATGGAAACACATGCAGCCAAAATAAACACAAACCGCATAATGTTTTCCTTTACATTTTTCATATCTTCGTTCCTC
This sequence comes from Ruminococcus sp. CAG:254, assembly GCA_000433635.1. Lineage (GTDB taxonomy): Bacteria > Bacillota > Clostridia > Oscillospirales > Ruminococcaceae > Ruminococcus_C. The sequence continues at coordinate 14,109 of HF997878.1, read as the reverse complement.
CTAAAAGACAGCCGGAAGAAAACCGTTTCGATGCTGTCTTATTGTGCTGTCACCTGTGACCATTCTGTCAGTTCGCCCTTATAAATCTGTCCAACCTGATCCAATGTCAGATTCGTAACAGTGTTTTCACTGTTGACAATGACTGCAATCCCATCGACTGCAATGACTGTGGAAACAACACCCTGCGAGGTTTCCGAATCTTTCAGTTCTCTGGATGCCATACCAATATCACAAGTACCATCAATTGCAGAGGAAACACCCGTGGAAGAGTCACTCTGGTTGACTTCTACCTTGTTGCCGCTGACTGCTTCATACTTTTCTGCCAGCACCTGCATAACCGGTGTTACAGAAGAAGAACCTGCAACGGAAATGGTTTTCCCAGTTGTACCGTTGGACTTGTATGCACCCGTTGCATCTGTTTTAATGAAATCTTCCTGTTCCACAATTGCCTGTCCTTCATCGCTCAAAATATAGTTGATGAAATCCTGTGCAGCATCGCTGACACCATCGCTCTTGGTAACGATGTTAAACGGACGGGAAACCACATAGCTGCCGTTGGAAACATTCGCTGGTGTTGCATCTACGCCGTTAATCTGAACAGCTTTAATTTTGTCATTCTTGCCCAGAGAACCCATAGAAATGTAGCCGATTGCGGAGGCATTGCCCTCAACCGTCTGCATCATAACAGCAGTGCTGTTGGTGATTTCAGCGGAAGAAACGGTTGCATCGTTTCCGTCTGCATCTTCTACGCCACACAGTTCTACAAATGCACCCCGTGTACCAGAGCCATCTTCTCTGGAAACAACGCTAATCGCACCCGTTGCACCTCCGGCAGAATTGCCGCAGCCTGTCAGAGCAGCTCCCAGCACTGCCATTCCTGCCAACATTCCAACGGTCTTTTTCCAGTTCATTTTCATCATGATTCATACACTCCATTTCATTTTCTGCAAACGTGTTTTTCAAATTTCTGTTCTTTTCTTTCGGAACACTCTCATTATAGCAATCCCCTGTAAATTGTATCACCACGGGAATGTTAAATCGAGGTTAAACATCAAAAACAGCCGGTTTGCATGGGTTAACATAGTTTGTTAAGTTTTTACGATTGCCGTTTTTGCAGCTGTTTTTGCCTGAAATTGCTTGAAAATTGAGCGTTTTTCATAGGATAACCGGAAAATGACAACCGTATGCAGGTTGTTTTTGTAAAATGCCAGATTTTACGTTCTCACACTTGAAAATCCAACCAAGCTATGTTATAATAAGGGCATCTCAATCATTTACAGGAGGTTTTCACCATGTCATTTTTAGAGCTTGCAAAAAAACGCTGTTCCTGCCGGAACTTTAATGACCAGCAAGTGCCGGAAGAAACCTTGCAGTACATCCTTGAAGCGGGCAGAGTTGCCCCGACCGGTGTCAACAAACAGCCGCAGCATATTTTAGTCGTTCGCTCCAAAGAAGGACTTGCCAAAATGAAACAGGTTACGAAGTTCTACAACGCACAGACCGTTCTGATTATCTGCACGGAACCGGATGCTGCCTGGACAAGACAGGGCGATGATTTCAACATTGCGGATATTGATGCAACCATCGTAACCAGCCACATGATTTTAGCAGCAACAGAAAAAGACGTTGCTTCTCTCTGGATTTGTCGGTTCTGGCCGGAAATTGCACGGAAAGAATTCCACATTCCGGATAATTACAGACCCGTCAACATCTTAGCATTGGGTTACACTGATGATGCGTGGAAATCTCCGGAACGGCACGATACTGAAGAACTGCGGAAACCGCTGTCAGAAACAGTCACATACGAAACCTTCTAATGTTATTCTAATTTTATTTTTTTCAATAAAAAAGCAGGAGCGGTTCAAGATTACGAACAACTCCTGCTTTTCTGTTTTCGATGCTGAAAAATTCCAACAGGCACATACAACAGCACCCAGATGATGACAATTAAAATGGGAAATCCAATCCAATAAAGTGATGCTCCGAACCAGTCCGCAAACCAGACCAGCGGCGAACCTTTTGACGGCTGCGAGAGAAAGAAAAAGTTTGTCCCCCACAATCGGTTCAGCCATGCAACCACCACGCTACACGCTGCCAGTGTCAGAAACGACAGCGGCAGCCGTTTCCAATTTGGTTGCAGCGTTCCGTCCGCCAACAGCAATACAGGCAGCAACAACAGCAGCGTATGAAATAAAAAACTATGGATACAGAAAAAGTTCCACAGCGGCAGCCGATTCCAGTTCGGGAAAAACAGTGCCAACAACGTCCCCGGCAAGGACAAGCTATACAGCAACTCCCCAAAATAGGCACACGGTTTCCAGATTTCCAACAGACAGAACAAAATAGAAATGCCGCAGAGGTCAAACGGCAAATATTGCTTCCCGAATTGATGCGTGGTCAACAGAACAACTTGTTTCAAGACCTCCAGCAGACAAAGTGTCATGACAATGCCCCACCGCCAAGCGTTCCGATGCACACTTTTGCGATACCGCCAGACACCGCACGCCAACACCCCACCAATCAGCAGCAGAATGGCAACATGCTGTCCGTGAAACAGGGCAAACCCTTTTCCAGCCGGCATTTGTTCTTGTGCCGTAAAAAAAGACATCCGCTTCTCATCCCCCACTTTCTACAAAAACTGCCCTGCCGCAGAAATCGGCAAGGCAGTTTCTCATTTTTTCAAAAAAGTTGCTTACTTTGTACCAAACATCCGGTCGCCAGCATCGCCCAGACCCGGAACAATATAACCATCTTCGTTCAAGCCTTCATCCATGCCAGCACAGAAAATGTCAACATCCGGATGTGCTGCTTCCAGAGCGTTCTTGCCCTCTGGGCTGCAAAGAATGCACAAGAACTTGATGTTCTTCACGCCCATATCCTTCAAATCCTGAATGGCTGCGATTGCAGAGCTGCCCGTTGCGAGCATCGCATCAATCACAACAACTTCCCGTTCCTGAATATCATCCGGCATCTTAGAATAATACTTTACAGCGTCATGTGTACCCGGTTCGCAGAAAATACCGATGTGTCCGATTTTTGCAGCCGGAATCAAAGAGGTTACACCCTCAATCAGTCCCAGACCAGCCCGCAGAATCGGTACAAATGCCAGCTTCTTACCAGAAATAATCTTGGTTTCCGACCAGCCCTGTGGGGTTTCCAGCTTTACGGTCTTGAGCGGCAAATCCCGCATTGCTTCATAGCAAATCAGCATTGCCGTTTCTTCTGTCAGTTCCCGAAATTCCTTTACGCCAGTGCCCTTATTCCGCATCAGAGAAAGTTTGTGCTGCACCAACGGATGTGTTACAATGTGTAATGCCATAACGTAAGTTCCTCCTGTAGTTAAAAGTTGTTTTCTAAGTCTTTAATCATCGCAACCCGCTTTTCATGCCGACCGCCTTCAAACGGTGTATGTAAAAACAAGTCTACGAGTTCCAATGCGACACCGCTGCCGAGCGTTCTTGCACCCATGCAAATAATATTGGCATCATTATGCAGCCGTGTATACTTTGCAGAAAAATGGTCTGCACACAGTGCTGCCCGTACGCCACGGATTTTATTGGCAGCAATGGACATGCCAATGCCCGTTCCGCAAATCAAAATGCCCTTATCCGCTGGATTTGCAGCAACTTCCTTGCCGACTGCTGCCGCAATTTCCGGATAATCTGCACGGCTGCCGTCACAGCCCATATCTTCTACTGTATATCCCTGTTCCTGCAACATGGCGAGAACTTCCAACTTCATCGGATACCCAGCATGATCACAACCGATCCAAATTTTCATGATGGTACACCTCTTTTTCCTTCCTGTAAAAATATATGGATATTTTCGCAGTGAATATTCTTAGTATAGCACAAATACACAAAAAATGCAAGCGGCATCCGATGAAATTTTATGTAACAAGCGGAAAATTTCGTTTGCAATGCTGGTTTATGCTTGTTTCTGCTGCATTTGGCGGTCTTTTTCTGCTTTTACCAGCTGCAAATAATTTGCTTCCAGCTGTTCTGGAGTCTGCGGTTCGTGATGACAAGCCGCCAGACACAAGCCCGTTGCGTTTTGCAGCCGAACCGATGCCGGTGCAAGCTGTACCTGCTCCGTTTTAAATGAAGCGGCTGCATCCCCTGTTACCAGTACCGGAGCTTGCTGCTGCTCAAGAATTTGCTGCCATTCTGTCTGTTCATACAGTCCATCCGGAACAAGATTCTGCAATATTCCATTCTGATTCTGATACAGCCCTGCATAGACAAGGTTCTGCCGTGCTTTCATCACAGCACTGCACAGCCCGTTTGCAGTTGCTGCCTGATAAGCGAGAGCCTCCAGCGTAGAAATGCCGAAGCAAGGCAATTGCAGAGCGAATGTCATCGCCTTTACGGCTGCAACGCCAATTCGTAAACCCGTATAAGAACCTGGCCCAACTGCAACAGCAATGCCGTCTAAATCTGCTGCCGTCAGTCCGCAGTCCTGCAAGGTGCGTTCTACCAGCGGTAAAATCACCTGTGAATGTGTTTTTTTGGTATATAAGCTTTGCTGAGAAAGAAAGAGATCCTGTTCGGTATCATACAGTGCAACTGCTGCCACACTGCCCGAAGTGTCCATGCCCAAGTACCGCAAAACGTGTGCCTCCTTCTATGGTAATCTGCCGGTCGGTTTCGGAAAGCGGTTCAATCGTCACTGCAATCCGATTTTCCGGCAGACAATCTGCAATATTTTCTGCCCATTCAATGGCAAATACATTTTCCTCCAACGGATAATCATAGAACCCTGTGGTTTCCAGCGATTCTGCCCCGATAATCCGATACATATCGAAATGATAAAGGGACAGTGCTCCTGTTCCATGATACTCGTTGACAATCGCAAACGTCGGGGAAGCGACTTCATCCGGCAACCCCATGCCTTTTGCTAAGCCACGGGTAAACGTGGTTTTTCCAGCACCCAGACCGCCAAAATAGGCGATGCAGTCGCCGGCTTGCAGCAGCGAACCCATCTGTTCTGCCAGCTGCATGGTTTCTGCCGCAGAGTGTGTTTGGATTACGATTTTTTGCATGGCTGTTCCATCTCCTCTGCTGATGCAAGCAATGGTTTTCCATCCCGGTCGAGCAGCGGTGTAAAACCGCCGCTATAACCGTTCATTCGATACAGATATTGCACACCTGTTTCCCGGTCTACCCAGATTTCCAGATAGCTGCTGCCCAGTGTGCTGCCCTGCTTATAAAGTTTCACAAAACGATTGGATTCCATCACATGAATCCTCCTTTCGTTTAGAACAAGCCGGTAATATTTCCGTTGTTGTCGCAGTCAATCCGCAATGCTGCCGGAGCTTTCGGCAGACCTGGCATCGTCATAATATTACCTGTCAGAACAACCACAAATCCAGCACCAGCAGACAAGGTAACGTCCCGAACGGTAATCTTGAAGTCGGTCGGATGACCAAGCTGGCTTGCATCGTCAGACAGAGAATACTGGGTCTTTGCAACGCAAATCGGCAGCTTATCATAGCCCAATGCTACAATCTGAGCCAATGCTTTCTTTGCCGGAGCGGTAAAGATCACACCATCCGCACGGTAAATTTCCTTTGCGATGCAGTTTACCTTTTCTTCTATGGTCTGTTCTGTATCATACAATACATGAAACTGCGACGGCTTTTCTTCAATCGTCTTGCAAACGGTTTCCGCCAGTGCCTTGCCGCCTTCGCCACCCTTTGCAAAAACTTCTGCCAGTTCACAGGATGCACCCAGCGATGCACAGAATTCCTTGACAAATTGCAATTCTGCCTCCGTATCGGTATGGAAACGGTTGATTGCAACGACAACCGGAACACCATACTTCTGCATGTTTTCAATGTGTACCTGCAAGTTGACAATGCCCTTCTTCAGAGCATCCAGATTTTCTGTGGTCAATTCTGTCTTTGGAACGCCGCCGTTATACTTCAATGCCCGAACGGTTGCAACCAATACGACACAATCCGGCTTCAGACCGCCGTACCGACACTTGATATCAAAGAACTTTTCTGCACCCAAATCCGAACCAAATCCGGCTTCTGTTACGCAGTAATCACCCAACTTCAAAGCAAGCTTTGTTGCACGCAGAGAGTTACAGCCGTGTGCAATATTTGCGAATGGGCCGCCGTGAATGAGTGCCGGCGTATGTGCCAGTGTCTGCACGAGATTTGGTTTCAGGGCATCCTTCAGCAGGGCGGTCATTGCACCTTCTGCACCCAAATCCTTTGCATAAACTGGGTTACCATCCAAATCATAAGCAACCAAAATCTGTCCCAGCCGCCGCTTCATATCTGCCAAATCCGAAGCCAGACAGAGAATTGCCATGACTTCTGAAGCAACCGTAATTTGGAAACTGTCTGAACGTGGAATGCCGTCTACCTTGCCGCCCAGACCAATGACAATGTTCCGCAAAGCACGGTCATTCATATCCAGAACCCGCTTAAACATCACTCTCCGCTGGTCGATCCGCAGAACATTGCCCTGCTGCATATGGTTGTCCAGCATCGCACAGAGCAAGTTATTGGCTGCGGTGATGGCGTGCATATCGCCTGTAAAGTGCAAGTTGATGTCCTCCATCGGAACAACCTGCGAATAACCGCCACCAGCAGCACCGCCCTTGATGCCGAAAACAGGGCCTAAAGACGGTTCTCTCAGTGCAACAACGGACTTCTTGCCGATGCAACGCAAAGCATCTGCCAGACCAACGCTAACGGTTGTCTTACCTTCACCAGCTGGAGTTGGGTTGATGGCAGTGACCAGAATCAACTTACCATTTGGCTTATCTTCCAACTTCTGAAACAGAGATTCTGACAACTTTGCCTTATAGTGTCCGTAGTACTCTAAATCATCTTCTTCAATGGAAAGTCCAGCAGCAACTTCCCGAATTTTTTGCATTTCTGCCTGCTGTGCAATTTCAATATCTGATAACATCACATTTCCTCCTATACGCTTCCCAAAAAGAAAAAATACACTTTTATTATACCCTATCTTCGACAAAAAAGCAAGCACTCTCGGCAGGTTTGGGGATTTCGTGCAAAACAGAATGGATTCCGGAACAACATTGTACAGCATAGCAAAATTGCCAGAAACCAGCATACTTTTTGCCTATGGTGCATATATTATTTTTTGTATACCAGACCTTTTTTGACCGGTTGGAGGATGTCATGAAAATACAAGTTGTCGGTTCGTTTTTTCTGATTGCCTGCCTGCTGACAGGCTGTGCGGATTCTGAAAAGCTGGAATCTGCTCCGCCAAATGCTCTTTTCTGCAAGAATATCACCGAAAATGTGCAGACCATTCAACACTTACATCTCCCTGCAACGCCTGAAAATCCTATTTCCACAGCATCCACCGCTTTCCCCTGTGGAATGTGGTTCACTGCTATGGATTACGCAGAAATTTTAACCGGAAAATCTGAGGCAGAATTTCGGGCTGCCATACAGGAACGCTTTCAACAAGTACAGGCACTGGGGATTCAAACTGTTTTTCTACAAGTGCGAGCATTTGCAGATGCCTATTACACTTCTACTTACTATATGTCGGGGCTTTCCATGTCGGCAGACTGTTCCTTTGATCCCCTGCAAATCATGCTAACCGAAGCCCATCAATTGGGGCTTTCCGTACATGCTTGGGTGAATCCACTTCGCTGCCAGACAGATGCACAGATGGAGCAGATGCCGGAACAATACCCAATCTCACAATGGTATGCAGATGAAACAAAGCGTGGAACTTGGCTGGTAAAAAGCGGTGACCGCTGGTGGCTGAATCCTGCCTATCCGGAGGTTCGGCAGCTGATTGCCGATGGTGTCAGTGAACTCGTCACGCAATATGAAATTGATGGCGTACAGATTGACGATTATTTTTACCCGACTACAGATGCATCCTTTGATGCGGCAGCCTTTGCGGAAAGCGGTGCAACTGACCGTTCCGCATGGCGGAAAGAACAATGCAACCTGATGGTGCAAGCCATGTACAACGCTGTCAAACAGGCAAATCCAAAGGTATTATTTGGAATCAGTCCGCAGGGAACGCTAAGTGGCAACGAGAAACAAAGTGCAGATGTACAGACATGGGGACAAACTGCCGGTTATTGTGACTATCTGTTACCACAGCTATATTTTGGCTTCCAGAACAGCACTGCTCCCTTTGCGGAAACGGCTGCTTTCTGGGCGGAACAAGTCACCTGTCCGGATGTGTCGCTTTGGATTGGCATTTGTACCTACAAAATCGGGCAGCAGGATACTTGGGCAGGCGATGGAATGACAGAGTGGCAGACCGATTCACAAGTTGTATCCAAAGAACTGGAACTACTGTGTAACATGGACGGCATTGATGGGGCTGCGATTTATGACTATGCTTCGACCTTTCAGCCGGAATCTTCTGTTTCAGAAATTCTGTCCTCGGAACGGGATGCGATTCAAGTGCTGTTACAAACACCTGCAAACTAAAAGCAGGCAAGGAAATCTTCCCCACCTGCTTCCGGTTCTTGTGAAAAAAATCAATTATTCTGCAACTGCCTGCTTCAGGGCTTCTACTCGGTCGCACTTTTCCCAAGCAACGCCCAAGTCTTCCCGACCCATATGACCATAAGCAGCCAGCTTCCGGTACTGCGGCTTCCGCAGCTGCAACATTTCGATGATGCCGTCCGGTGTCAGAGAGAATACTTTCTGTACCGCTGCCGACAGCTTTTCTTCGTCTACCTTTCCTGTTCCGAAGGTATCTACCAAAACAGAAACCGGATGTGCAACGCCGATTGCATAAGCAAGCTGTACTTCGCAACGGTCTGCCAAATCAGCAGCTACAATATTCTTTGCAATATACCGTGCTGCATACGCTGCGGAACGGTCTACCTTCGTCGGGTCTTTACCGCTGAATGCACCGCCGCCGTGACGAGCAGAACCGCCATAAGTATCTACAATAATCTTTCTACCAGTCAGACCGCTGTCACCCTGTGGGCCACCAACGACAAACCGACCAGTCGGGTTGATATAATACTTCGTGTTTTCGTCCAACATTTCCGCCGGCAATACTGGAGTAATAACATAGTGCATCAAATCCGAACGAATCTGTTCCAGTGTCACAGTCGGAGCGTGCTGAGTAGAGAGTACCACTGCATCAATCCGCTTTGGCTTGCCGTCTACATATTCTACGGTTACCTGTGCCTTGCCATCTGGACGGAGATACTGCAAAACCTTTTCTTTTCGTACATCGGTCAACTTCATGCAGAGCTTGTGTGCGAGAGAAATTGCCAGCGGCATCAGTTCCTTTGTTTCCTTGCACGCATAACCGAACATCATACCCTGGTCACCAGCACCGGTTTCCTGATGTTCGCCGCCCCGGCTTTCATAGGCATCGTTGACACCCATTGCGATATCCGGAGACTGCTTGTCCATTGCCTGCAAAACAGAGCAAGTGTAGCCATCGAAGCCAAATTTTGCACGGTCATAGCCAATGTCTACGATGACATCCCGAGCAATCTGCGGAATGTCCACTTTTGCAGTGGTGGAGATTTCGCCCATGCAGAGCACCATACCAGTTGTAACAACGGTTTCGCAGGCAACTCTTGCTTTGCTATCCTGTTCGAGGATTGCATCCAGAACAGCATCCGAAATCTGGTCACAGATTTTATCCGGATGTCCTTCGGTTACGGACTCAGAGGTAAACAAAAAACGATTCATGAGATTCCTTCTTCCTTTCAAGTATAAAAAAATAGATCAATAAAAAACGCACCTCGTTTTACCGAAGTGCGTTGATTTCGTGCTTTTATGCGAAATCCTCATCTCTCGGTACTTAAACCGCAGGAATTGGCACCTTTTTCACATTGCTGCAATTAGGTTGCCGGGCTTCACAGGACCTGTTCCTCCGCCACTCTCGATAAGGTTTGTTATAATTGTAACACACTTCGCCAGGAATGTCAAGCATCTTTTTCAAAAAAAGAAATTTCCTCAAAAATCGAACCAAAAACAAAAGAACCGCACAGTTTTCACCGTGCGGTTCTTTCTTTATGCAATTAGAATTGCAAGCATTTCAATTGAAACGTGACAATCGAATCTTATTCAGCAGCAATGAACGGCAGATCCTGGTAGCCTTCCATGTTCAGAACGAATCTTACCAGAGCTGTGGTATCCTTATCACCAACATTGTCAATATCTGTCGGGCTCTGATCGCAGTTTGCGTTCCGCAGAGCCTGATCGCTCAGCTGTACAACGCCAGCCAGATACTTGTTCAATGTTACAGCGTCAGCGATGTCTACAATACCGTCCAGATTTACGTCACCGATGTTATCTGCATTCGGATCAACTGTAGTTGTGCTACCAGCAGTAGTGGTTTCGCCGCTTGCAGTTGTGGTTGCTACAGTAGTTGTTGTGGTAGTTGTAGTGTCAGAATCAGTTGTAGTAGTAGTAGACGGCTTTGTGGTTTCATTGTTTACATTCGGAGCTTCGTCTTCCAGGAAGGATGCGATCCATACCAACGGAGAGTTCCAGTTGATGGTGCATTCGTTTACAGACCAAGCTTCTACGTTATCCAAGTAGCAAGCCATCGGAGCCAGAGAACCAGCCTTATAACCTGCACCCTGAATCATCGGGTCCTGCATTTGGGAGTTCGGGCCACCAGACAGAACGCCATCCGGAGCATACGGGAACCGTTCAGCATCCAGCTGACCAGACCACCATCTGTGGTGCGGGTACTTCAGGCAGTGTTCACCATAACCGGTGACGTAGGACTGTTCGATTACGTTTCTACCAAGGATGTAGTCCATAGCAGTGGATACACCGTTGATGTACTTTGCTTCGTGGTCGATGTCATAAGCCAATGCCATTGTGATTGCATTGTTCATAACCATGGAGTTAGAACCCCATTCATAACCGTTCTTCAGTTCCTTGCTTACAACGCCGTCTACACCGTTGCCAGCTTCATAGTCAGCAACCGACCAAACGTCTGCATTGTAGTCATGGCCAACATACGGAATACCGAAGTCAGATGCATTTTCGAGGTCGATGAAGTAGTCAGCAGCCTGCTTTACATTCTTCTGAATGGTGCTTACTTCTTCAGCAGACAGCAAGCCCTTTTCCTGCATATCCTTTGCATTTACGCACAGAGAGAATGTACCCAAGCTTGCCAGAGTACCCCATGTGAAGGAAGAACGAGTACCGTTGTTTTCACCGCCATACAGAGCAGTATCTACGCCGTAAGCACCAGCACCTGCACTATAGCCTTCCAGATCGGTCTTATAGGAAGCATCGCCTGTAGCAATGTACAGTTCGCAAGCTGCCCAGTAGAATTCGTCTTCTACATCAGTGTCACCGTAAGGACCACCGCCCTTATTCTGAGCGATCGGAGCGTACAGAGATTCGAGGTCTGCGTACTGGTCAGTACCCCAGTCGTTGCTGAATGGCTTGTAGGAAGCCTTTGCTGCCTTATAAGCCTTTTCAGCATCTGCCAAGTAACCAGAAGCATCCTTGTCATAATCCTTAGCCAGTCTTGCATACTGAGCCATTGCTGCTGCAAAGTTCAGGGTTGCTGCATAAGTAACCGGCTTTACAATACGAGTCAGTTCATCATCAGCCGGTGCTACGCACAATGCAGTCCACTTATAGTCGTGGATCTTGTGGTAAACCATGCCGTCGTTTCTCTGCATCTTCTTGAAGAAGTCAGCTTCAATCTTTACTTCGTCCAAGATATCCGGCATACTGTTGCCATTTTCCGGAACAACAACTGTGCCAGAGCCATCTGCCCACTTAGAAGCATCGCCTGCCATCAGGTCGCTTTCATACAGGTTCAACAGTGTCCACATGGAAACACCGCCGTTTACAACGTACTTACCGTGGTCACCAGCGTCATACCAACCGCCGGTTACATCGATGGTGCCGTTGTTCTTTTCAATGGAGTTTTCGTCCGGAATGATGTATACCCACTTGTTCTGGATGTAAGCGGTATCCGGATTGTGACCAGCCTTACGAGCCAGCTTGGACTTATCGCTGTTTTCACCCTGAGAAGTGATGTAAGCTGCATCAATATTTACACCAGAACGGTTCTGGTAGAAGTAGTTCATTGCATTGGTGGTCATGCCATCATAGATGTTGTTGCCAATGTCGAACGGCAGAGAAGTCTTGCCATCGCAAGTGATGGTGTAACCAGTGCCTTCGGTCTGGAAATCAGAGAAGTCGATGATCTGGTTGTAAGTTTCAGAACCATCGCAAATCTGATTGCCTCTGGAAGCATCGGTCTTGCCTTCGTATACAACTGCACCGCTGGAATCCTTAACCTGGAAATCCTTTGCAGTGGTATCCGGACCATCCAGAATCAAAGTTGCCTTCTTTTCGAGCAGCGGATAGTAACCAACCTGGTTTACTTCTACGCCAGTCGGCTGATAAGCAGCTTCTGCATTGTAGTTGGACTTGTCATCGGTCATATCTACCAAAGCCAAGTTATCGAACTTCAGCAAAGTACCAGCTTCGCAGCAGATGAAATCATTGTACGCAGAAGTACCACCGAGGTGGAACGTCATTTCAGCAGTACCCTTGGAATCCTTTTCTGCTGTGAATTCCCAAGCGTAAGTGGTCCACTTGTTTGCAGTTACAGTCGGCTGATTTTTCCAGCTGTCCCAGCCCATACCAAAATCAACCTTTTCACCAGTCTTGGAAGCACTCTTCAGCTTTTCAGTCAGCTGCTGGTCATCCAGGGATTCATCATAATCCATCTGGAGCTTGTCACCGTTCTGGTGCCAGTTTTCCAGGTCATCATTGGTGATATCGCCCAACTTACAATAAATCTTTGCATCCTTGTTCGACCAGATAGAATATGTATAACGATAAGTATGACCTGCTTCGATGGTCAGACCTCTGTGACGGAACTGGCAGTCCCAACGACCTTCACCGTTGTTGGACAAACCACCCGGATTGGTGATCAGGATGTTGTAGCAGCCATTTGCCACTTCAAACTTCATGGTACCAGTAGCACTTTCACAGATATGCCACGGCAGACCAACACCATCGTTAAAAGTACCAGCACCGAATTCTTCAAAACCGGTTACAGCGGCACTTGCGGTAATGGAAGACAGACCCATTGCAGTTGCGGAAACGGTCATTGCTGCAGCCATTACTGCTGCAACTGCCTTCTTACCGAATTTGTTTTTCAGCATAAGTATCCTCCTTAAAAAGATAAAAAAATATAGATTTTTTTGTTTCAATGGTAAACCCCTTGAAACCGAACCCGCAGAATTTCCGGCTTTTTCTCATATACACACAAAAAAGCCTCAAAAATTCTCACTGAAATTATTATAGCATATGCCTACAATAATGTAAAGTTATTTTTGAATTTTCAGTAATTCCACACAAAACCGGATTCTTGTATTTGTATATTTTGCCGAAATTGTTTCCGTGAAAATGGACAAAAAAGCTGTATTCCCAGCACAAAAAACTGTTCGACTATTAAAAGAACGTGATTTTATTCATATCATCCGTACTTTTATGCCATATCCTAATGGGCTTTTTTGTCACTTTTCATGAATATTCTGATTTTTTTGCTTTTGTGGTATCTCTTTCACAAAATAACAACGCCGCCCCCGTGTTACCGGGAACGGCGTTGCTTTAAGAATTAGGAGTGATGTAGGAATCGAATCTTACTTTGCTTCTCCTGGGAGCTGCTGTACAATCCCTACGAGGTACTGCATCAGTGCGTTCAGATCGTGTTCATCCAGAACCTGATCTACGTTACCGCAGTCAGCGTTCAGGAATGCCTGTTCGCTCAAGGTTACCTTGCCAGCGATTGCCTTGTTCAGGAGTACCACGTCAACGATGGTTACCTGACCATTGACATTCACGTCACCATACAGCGGAACCAGCTGACCCTTTGTCGTGGTTGTGGTTTCACCGGTGTTGTCTGTTCCAGTTGTAGCAGATGTGGTTTCTGCACTGCCGGAAGTTGTAGTAGCTGCTCCAGAAGTGGTGGTTGCACTGCCGCTTGTTGTGCTATCTGCTGTAGTTGTTGTTACGGTTGTAGTAGTTGTGCCGGTTGTAGTAGTTGTGGTTGTAGTTTCGTCAGGCATCTTTACAATGATGCTACCGTCTACATAAATTGCATTGATCTTGGTGTTGTTTGTGCCAACCCAGTC
>HF997877.1:1196-5345 GCA_000433635.1 Ruminococcus sp. CAG:254 | reverse complement strand
TTCTGCCGTGGGGCAGCCGGTCGCCTGTGCAGCCCTTTTTCTGCATGGTATGTGGTTCGGCTGGAGCATTTTGCAGCAGATGACCACCCATGCGGTTCGGGTGCTGCTCTGGCTGATGCCATACGGGATTGGAGCATCGTTTTTGCTGCTGCTGGCAGCAAGGGAAACGCTGTGGCTCTCGAACCTGTTCTTCTGCTATGCGTTTCATCGGCAGTGGGAAGAAAATATGCCGCATTGCCGGCGGCTGTATCTGGTGCGGTATGCAGTGATACTGGGATTATTTAGCGGATTGTCATTGCTCTGTCTGGGGCTGCAAAAATTGCAGGCTCTATGGATATAAACAAGGGGACACTCGAATATTGGACAACGTGAATAGAAAAGGAAGTTTAGAGATGGGTCTTTTCGGAAAAGGATTTACACACGCTGGAAGCGGCATTTCCAAGACAGCACCGAAGAAAAAGGGATTTTTCCGGTACTGGGAACTGTTTCGGGAAAAGTTTTGGAAGCTGATTGAATTAAATATTTTTTACACTTTGTTTTTTATCCCGCTAATTGCAGCAGCAGTGGGATTGATTTTGATGCTCAGCGGTTCGCTGTCGGTCAATGTGAGTTTGATATTGGTCATTGGCGGAACGCTGCTGTTTATGATTTTATTTGGCCCTGCCACCGCAGGTATGATGAAAATCATGCGGAACTTTTTCGTAGAAAAACCAACCTTTTTGGTGCATGATTTTCTGAAGACCTTCCGTTCCGAATTTGGGCATAGTGCGATTTTTGGCTTTTTGGATTGCCTGTTGGTGTGCTGCGTGGCAGCCTCGTTCTATGTCTATCCGAAACTGGCAGAACAAACCGGAAGCAAGATTTATTATGTCATGCTGATTGTCACGCTCAGCATTTCGCTGGTTGCCATTCTGATGAACTTTTATCTGTTCCTGATGATTGTTTCTACCAATCTATCCATGAAGAATATCTTCCGGAATTCGTTCTATCTGGGCATCGTCTGCATGAAGCAGAATCTCTTCTCGCTGGGCATTCTGGCGGTTGTTGTGGGCGGCATCCTCTTGCTGGCACTGAAAACGAATATGATGGTACTGATGATCATTCTGACGCTGCTGCCGTTTATTCCAGGCACATGGCTGGCGTTGATGGTGACGGTCAACAGTTATCCATCCATTCAAAAGTATATCATCAACCCGTATTATGAAAAACGGGGCGAGGTAAATCCGGAAATAGAATTGACGAGACCAGCATCGGCAGATGAGGCAGTCTTTTCTGATATGGGCGGCATGGAAAAACCAGTTGACCTGAAAGTACAGCCCGTCAAAACTTCTAAAAATCCGGCAAAGGAGCACAAGGGCAAAATTATTTCGTGATTTTTTGATTGTTTACAAAAAAGTTACTTTACAAATTGCCTGCGTTGTGGTATAATAATATAGTCATGTACTTGGATTAGGGATTTTGCCACGCTGTGGAATGCCTTTACCTGCCCTATTCTATGTTCATGAGAAATTTTTAATGAGGTGAAGAAACATGCTGCGGAAAGAAGAAAAAGATCAGATTATCGAAGCAAATCGTACCCACGAACACGACACCGGTTCTCCGGAAGTTCAGATTGCCATTCTCACAAAGAGAATCAACGACCTGACTGGTCACCTGAAGACCCACAAGAAGGATCATCACTCCAGACGGGGTCTGCTGAAGATGGTTGGTCACAGAAGAAACCTGCTGAACTACCTGAAGAAGAAGGATGTAGAACGGTATCGTGCTTGCATCGAAAAGCTTGGTATTCGTAAGTAAGAAACACAGCGGAAAGGCGGCCGGTGAAATTTTGCCAGTCGCTTTTCCGTGTTTGTTTTTTCAGGAGCAAATACACTTGTGACACGTTCCATTGTGCAGCGGTTTGTTTAGCAATGAATCGTGTATCTGCGGCGAAATGCATGGCAGGTGCAGGATTATTTGCTAAACCTGCTGCCAAAAACGGATTTTTAAAGTAGAAAGGAAAAAGGCAGATGTTTGAAAAGTATAGAAAGTTTGAAACCACCTTTGCAGGTCGTCCGCTCGTTGTAGAAACCGGAAAAACCTGCGAATTGTCCAATGGTTCTTGTTGGGTTCGCTACGGAGAAACCGTTGTTATGGCAAATGTAACTGCCAGTGCAAAGCCGAGAGAAGGCGTGGATTTCTTCCCGCTGTCTGTGGACTATGAAGAACGGATGTATGCCGTTGGCAGAATTCCGGGCTCGTTCACTAAGAGAGAGGGAAAGCCATCTGAAAAGGCAATCCTGACTTCCCGTATGGTAGACCGTCCGATTCGTCCGCTGTTCCCGAAGGATATGCGGAACGATGTTTCCGTTGTCATGACCGTTCTGGCGGTTGACCCGGATTGCTCGCCGGAAATCACTGGCATGCTGGCAACTTCCATTGCCATTTCCATTTCGGATATTCCGTGGAATGGCCCGATTGCTGGCATCAGCGTTGGTCTGGTAGACGGCGAAATCGTCCTGAACCCGACCCTCGAACAGCGTGCACACAATGACTTGCGACTGACCGTTGCCGGCACAATGGAAAAAATCGTTATGATTGAAGCTGGTGCGAACGAAATTCCGGAACAGCAGATGTTGGATGCGATTCTGGCTGGTCACGCAGAAATCAAGAAGATGGTTGCATTTATCAACGACATCAAGAACGAAATCGGCAAGCCAAAGTTCGAATTTCAGTCGATGGAACTCGACCACGATTTGTTTGCTGCCATCGAAGCAATGGTTGGCGAACAGGTAAAGGTTGCTCTGGATACCAACGACAAGAACGAACGGGATGCAAGAATGCAGCCGATTATTGATGCAGTTCATGAAAAGTATGACCCAGAATATCCGGAACAGGGTGCAATGCTGGATGAATGCCTGTACAAGCTGCAGAAGAAGATTGTCCGGAACTGGCTCTATGAAGGCAAGCGTGTTGACGGCAGAGGCATTGATGAAATCCGTCCGCTGGCTGCGGAAGTGGGTCTGCTGCCGAGAGTCCACGGAAGCGGTCTGTTCACCAGAGGACAGACACAGGTTCTGACCATTGCAACACTGGGTCCGTTGAGCGACAGCCAGAAGATTGACGGTCTGGATGAAGAAACCACCAAGCGGTATATGCACCAGTATAATTTCCCGTCTTATTCTGTTGGCGAAACCAAGCCGAGCAGAGGTCCGGGACGGAGAGAAATCGGTCACGGTGCTCTGGCAGAAAAGGCACTCGTTCCGGTGCTGCCGTCTGTTGAAGAATTCCCGTATGCAATGCGGTTGGTTTCGGAAGTGCTCTCCTCGAACGGCTCGACCTCGCAGGGCTCGATCTGCGGTTCGACACTGGCTCTGATGGATGCAGGCGTTCCGCTGAAAGCACCGGTTGCCGGTATTTCCTGCGGTCTGATTACCAAGCCGGACAGCGATGAATTCATGACCATGGTTGATATTCAGGGTCTGGAAGACTTCTTCGGCGATATGGACTTTAAGGTTGGCGGTACAAAGAACGGGATCACTGCCATTCAGGTGGATATCAAGGTAGACGGTCTGACGCCGGCAATCATTGCAGAAGCATTTGAAAAGACCAGAAAGGCAAGACTGTACATTCTGGACGAAATCATGCTGAAGGCAATCCCAGAACCGAGAAAGGCTGTCAATGAATACGCTCCGAAGATGTTCCAGATTTCCATTCCGGTGGACAAGATTCGGGAAGTCATCGGTCAGGGCGGTAAGGTGATTCAGAAGATTACCGCAGAATGCGAAGTTAAGATTGACATCAATGAAGACGGCTCTGTATTTGTCAGCGGTATGAAGCTGGAAAACTGCCAGAAGGCATTACAGATTATCAATACCATTGCACACGACCCAGAAGTCGGAGCAATCTATAAGGGCAAAGTCGTTTCTATCAAGCCGTTTGGTGCATTTGTTGAAATCGCACCGGGCAAGGATGGTCTGGTACACATTTCCAAGCTGGACAACAGCCGGGTAGAAAATGTGGAAGACGTGGTTTCCATGGGCGATGAAATCGTGGTAAAGGTCATGGAAGTCAAGGACGGCAAGATTAGCCTTTCCCGCAAGGATGCACTGGCAGAATTGCAGGCAAAGAAGTAAGCAAGGGTTCTCTTTTTGAAACAGATACGGCGGG
>HF997877.1:0-1155 GCA_000433635.1 Ruminococcus sp. CAG:254 | reverse complement strand
AAACAAATGCGTTCAACCGCCGTTTTTGCAAAGATTTGTTGGTTCAGAATGGTTTACAAACCGCATTCTTTGTGGTATAATAAAAGCGGAAACCAGTTTGAAACCAATTGCGGAAATGCCGCAGAAAGGGTAGCGTATGAAAAAACAACTTCTGCATACTTATCGCTTTGTATTTCTCTGTATGCTGATTGTCGTGGTCGGATTATGCCTGGTTGCTGGGTACAGTGTACGGGTGTTAGACCAGAATCAGGTGATTCAGCAAGTAGATACCAATATGGAGGCTGCAAAAGTGCGGTTAGACCGAGATGCAGAAGCCTCTGCCACTATGATGGAAGACTTGCGGAATGAGTACGCTTCAAAGACAAGAGTCGTGGCGATGCTGTTAGAGGAGCAGAAAGACTGGTCATCCGAGAATGAAACCATCTTGGAAGAGCTGCGAGTCGTCATTGATGCCGACCAAATCAGCGTATCCAATGAAACGGGCATTCTGATTGCCAGCACGGATTTTTCCAGCACCGGAAAACGGGCATACCGTGCCTTTTTATCGCATACCACAGACCCTGTTTTCACAGATGTGGTCTTTACCATGCAGAATGACAAGCCGATGATTCTGGCAGCCTCGGCGTTGGGGTCTGGAAAGGGTTTGATTCAGGTGCAGTATCCAGCAGAATCCATGCTCACACAGTCACAGGAAAACGATGTTTCTGCGATTGTGGCAGATATGCCATTTTCCGATATGGGTATTTCGGCAATTATTGATACCGATACCGGAAAATATGTCAGCCATACGCAGGTGGAACGCTGCGGAACAGACAGTGATTATGATGAAAGTTTATTTTCTGGGAAAAAGGGAAAAGTGGATTTGTTGCGGCAGCATCAACGCTATATGATTCGCTATCAGACACATGAAAATTATATTCTGCTGGTGGACATCCCTTATCGGGAGATGGATAATGCTCGTGGCATGGTCATCAAGTGGGTGTTTGCGTCTGGGTTGATTCTGTTGCTGGTGGCAACGCTCTCCATGCGGATGGGCTATTTCTACCTGAAAAAGAAATCACCGGAACTGTTTCCGAAAGAGCCGTCAGACTGGGCGGAGCAGCAGAAACAGAAGAAATAAAAATCATAGCAGCCGAAATGCAGATGTGTGCAAAT
>HF997876.1 GCA_000433635.1 Ruminococcus sp. CAG:254 | reverse complement strand
TTTTTGAAAAATTGTTGGATCAAAAAACTTTTATTTTGCCTGCGGCTCGTATTTTGCAGCCTATTTATAAGATTACCCCATTTTCTCCGGTTTTTGCAAACAGTCGCAAAACTTCCAACCGCAATCCTTGATTTTCCGGCTGTTGCAAAGTCGGATCATCCTGCAACAATTGTTCGGCTGCCTGTTCCGTTTCACGAATTAATTCCATATCTTTCATCATATCTGCAGCTTTTAACGGCGGAAGTCCGTGCTGTCGTTCGCCAAAGAAATCCCCTGGTCCTCGCAGTTTCAAGTCTGCTTCTGCAATCTGAAATCCATCTCGCATCCGGCTCATAATCTGCATTCTCTGCCGGCAGGCATCTGTCACATGGTCAGTCACTAAAATACAATAACTCTGGGCATCGCCTCTGCCCACACGCCCCCGTAGCTGGTGCAGCTGGGAAAGCCCGAATCGCTCCGCATCTTCAATCATCATAATGGTGGCATTTGGAACATCCACGCCAACTTCTACAACAGTTGTGCAGACAAGCACTTGAATTTCATTGTCCCGAAACGCCTGCATGACAGCGTCTTTTTCATTGGCTTTTAGTTTTCCGTGCAGCAATCCAACAGAGTAAGCAGAAAACGCCCCTTCTTGAACCTGCTTTGCATATTGTTCCACTGCCTGTAAATTGTTGTCGCCCTCTTCAATGGTTGGGCAGACAATATATGCTTGTCGTCCTTGCTCCAGCTGCTTTTGAATGAAACTATAAGCACGCTCTCGCAGCTTTCCAGTAACAGCATATGTTTCAATGGGCTTTCTGCCGTTTGGCAGTTCTCCTAGAATAGAGAGGTCTAGGTCGCCGTAAATCATTAACGCCAGTGTACGGGGAATCGGCGTTGCCGACATGACTAATTTATGCGGACATGTTCCCTTTTCAGCAAGCAGGCTGCGTTGTTCGACGCCAAAGCGGTGCTGTTCATCCGTGATGACCAAAGCCAAGTTAGAGAATTGCACTTCTTTTTGAAAGATGGCATGTGTGCCAACCAACACCATTAAGCTGCCATCTTGTGCCGCAGTCCGTACTTCTTTTTTCTCTTTGGCTTTCATCGAGCCAGTCAGCAGACCAACAGAAATACCAAGCGGTTCTAAAAATCGTTGCAAGGTGGCATAATGCTGTCCGGCGAGAATTTCCGTTGGTGCCATCAGGGCACTTTGTACGCCATTTTTTGCAGCAAAATAACAAGCAGCTGCTGCAACGGCTGTTTTTCCGCTGCCGACATCGCCCTGCAAGAGGCGATTCATGGGAACAGGTTGACAGAGGCTATCTAAAATTTCAGAAACTGCTTTTTGCTGCCCTTGTGTCATGGAAAACGGCAACGCATCATAAAAAGGCTGCATGGAAATCGACTGCATGGGAATCGCAGCAGCGGTTTCCGTTCGTTTTCGCAGCATTTGCATTCCAATTTGCAGTTGCAACAATTCATCGAACGCCAGTCGGCGGCGAGCCTGTTCCAGCGTTTCCATGGAATGCGGAAAATGAATTTCCGGTAGAGCATCTGCTAATAGTGGTAAATGATATTGTGTCAACAGCCAGCCCGGCATCCATTCAAATGGTTCTTCTTCTAAGAGATTCAGAGCCTGCCGGACATTGGTTTCAATCATATTGGCAGTCAGTCCGGTGGTCAGTGCATAAATGGGTCGAATCAGTTGATTGCTGGAGGCTGGAATGATGTGGGGGGAGTAGATTTCTTTGCGGAGTAGATTTCCGCCGATTTTTCCATATAAATAGTAGGTGCTTCCAATGGTGAGGGCATCCATGGCAAAATGATTATTATATAGAACAATGCTGATTTGAGCGGTGTCGTCTGCTGCAATGGCTTTGAATACAGTTAAACCACTGCGGATGAATTGCGGAGCGAGTTTTTGCAGAATCTGAACCCGAAGAACAGCAAGCGTTTGATTTTGTGCTTCTGCAATCGAAATGGGATTTCGGTAGTCCATATAATGACGGGGGAGGTGATAGAGTAGGTCGTAGGGCGTTGTAATGTCCAATTTGTCGTATAACTTGGCACGTTTTTGAGCAACATATTTCAGGGAAGTGATGGGCTGGAATAAGCGATGCATAAGCAGATGCTCCTTTCTGATATTTGTTTCATTATAGCATAGCGATATGGAAAAAGCAATGTGAAAGGTTTGTGCGAAGCACAAATGAAACGTTTTTCGGTGCAGCAGTTTTTCAAAAATGCTGCCG
>HF997875.1 GCA_000433635.1 Ruminococcus sp. CAG:254 | reverse complement strand
GCTGAGCCAGCTCGACCGCAGTTGCCTGCGGCTCTCGTATTCGTTCCCATTTCTGATTCTATCATTTTCATGATACAAAAAAGCCGTCCTGTACGTAACTGCACAAGACGGCTTTTTGTGGAGTAGTATATTAGATGGTAATCGAGTTTGCAAAAAAGAATTCTTTACCAGCGTCCGCCCGGACGGTTATTCCCCCCGCCACTGCTGGAACTGGAAACACTGCTGCCACCGCTCAGTGTTCCGCCAGTTGCATAGCCATCGGCATTCATTGTGCCGCCGCTATAAGTGCCACCGCTATAAAGTCCCACGCTGCTGACATCGCTGCCGCAATAGAACAACATTGCATTGCTCATGTTCATATCAGATGGAACAGTCATAATACTGGAAACATTGCCGGAAGCATCTGCTGCTGCAAAGGTTGCCCCTGCGGTTGCAGAAACGGTTCCGGAAAGATAAGTTTTGTTCGGTGACTCAAACATATCACTTGTACCGCAACCCCAAACAGTACCACCATTAATCTGGAAGCTATAGTTGCCATCGCCCTTGTCGAAGATGCCGTTGCCGCCAGTTGTTGGACCATAAACCAGAACCGTACCGCCATTGATAATCAAGTCACCGTTGGAGTCCAAGCCGTCACCTTCTGCCCGAACAACCAGATAACCATCGTTGATAGTGAGCGTGCCAGTGGAGGAGCTCATGCCGCCTCCCCAGCCGCCACCGCCCCAGCCACCATTGTTGCCGGAGCTGTCGTTGCCGCCTGCGGCATTCAAGCCATCATCGGAAGCATTGACGTGAATATTACCGCCGTTGATCTGTAAATCTACGGCTTCCAGCCCTTCATAGGATTTCGTAATGATCACTGTTCCTGCCTGAATGTCCAGCTTGTTATCAGCGTGCATGCCATCATCGCCAGTGGCTGCGGTCACTGTACCGCCTGTCATGGTAATGTTGGTTGCGTGTACGCTGTCATCTGTGGAATCAATCGTAATCGTACCGCCAGCAATCGTAATATTGCCCGCAATGGTATTATTGTTATCATCGGTGCAACCTGCTTTCAAGCCCTTTGCACTGATATCTGTTTGATCGGAGTTTCCATCTCCACCACCGCCTGGGAATCCGCCCCAACCGCCAGTATTGCTGTTAGAAGCCGGACAAGTGGTCTGAATATTGATGTCCCCGCCATTGACGGTCAGCGTCTGCGAAGAATGGAATGCATCTGCATAAGCAGTTGCCTGAACCGTACCGCCGTTAATGGTCAAGTAGCCCTTTCCGCTGGTGGTATCGGTGTCTTTCGTCTTAAAGGCATCACCTGCGGTAGAAGTTGCAGTTACGTTCAGATTCTTGTAATCCGTTGCAGAGGCGTTGCCGATGGTAATGCTGTCATTGCCACGGATTGCATCGTCCTTTGCAGTAACGGTAATCGTTCCATTATACAGTTTCAGGTCATTCTTGCAGACCAAACCATCTTCTGTATTGCCGTTGATGGTCAGGCTGCCAGAGCCTTTCAGCTTCATGTCATCCCGAGAGAACACTGCACCGCTGACGGTATTGGTAACGCCATCGCTGTCTACATACGTATCGGTATGGCTTGTTCCGTCCGAAATCGTATTCACTGTTCCGTTGGAGCTGTTCAGTACCACTTCATCACCAATTGCTTCTACATAAATCGGTGCTGTGGTTGCATTGCTGAGCGTTGCATTTTTCAGGCACAATTCTACAACGCCATTTGCATATGTGGTTTTATCCACATTGACAACGATGCGAGCATTGCTGCTTTCCCCAGTAACATCTACCATTGCCGGCTGCGTCAGTGTTACGGTGCTGCCGTCTACGGTGATACCGCTGCTATTCGAGGTGGAAACATCCTTGCCCGAAGCGTTCAACAGCTGCACACCACTGTTGCTATAGGAAATCGTTGCAACAGCAGTATCATCTGTCGGTGTGACAACCATTCCAGTTGCTGCAACCTGATAAAATTCAGTTGCTGTTCCGCTCATCACAAATGTGCTTTCCTGTGTGGTACTGCCGGATGGCGTGTGTCCCTGTTCCGCACTATTTACCGCTGTGGTATAGCTGCCGGAAGCCGTCAAGCCGCTGCCGCTGAGAAGGGCATAGCTGCACTTCTTATTCGTAGTCATTTCATAAACAGTGTTCCCATTTTGCTGTACCGTAATCGGCTGCTTCTTTGCCTGCTCTGCTGCAAAGTCCAGCATCATGACACCCTGCGTACAGCCGCTGAGGTCAACCGTTGCCAGACTGTCGGTGCTGTTGGTGATCTGATAATCGGTTGCTGTTGCCAATACATCACCGCCCGTGATATTCAGCTTTCCGCCGTCATCCAACCGGAATCCACGGTCACCGCCTGCAACGACTATACCGCCAGAGATATTGATATCGGTTGCAGCCTGTATTGCATCATTTCCAGCCTTTACGCTAACATTACCGGAAACAATGTTGACCAGTTCCTTTGTGGACTTCAAGCCATCTGCGGAAGCATCAACGGTTACGGTTGCACCCTCTACAGTCAAGGTCTTTTTCGTCTTAATTGCATCTGCATCCGAAGTGCTGTCTACGTCTGTATCTACCTGAATTGTACCGCCGTTCAAGTTGATGTTCTTTGTTGCATACAAGCCAACATTCATCAAAGAAGTAACCTGCAACGTACCCGTACTATTTTTTGTCACGGTCAACTTGCCGTCCGCATAAATAACACCGCTGGTATCAACATTGGCTGCTGTTGCCGTATCCGTAAAGGTATTTGTTCCCGTAACGGTCAACTTTGTCTTTACTGCCGACTGTGTATAGATACACGGTGCACCTGTGGAGGAAGTCATCGTGACATTGTTCAGAATCAATTCTACATCATCGGCATCCGCAGTGGTATCCGGAATATTAACCAGAATCTGTCCATCTGCCATGCTGCCATCTACGGTATACGAACCGGAAGCAGAGATGGTAACGGTCTTTCCGCTGACACTTGTCACGCCCTTTGTGTCATTTTCTACGGTAATGCCGCTGTCGCTCAGATGAATTGCAATGGTATTGGTTACCGGATTGCTTTCCAGAACCGTCCGCTTAATCATTGCCAAGTCAATGACATTGCAAACGCCATCTGCATTGTAATCGGCATTTGCTCCAGCTTCTGCGGAGAGTGTCCGTTCCTGTAATAAATATTGCTGCATCGCAACCGCATCACTGAGGTTCACGCTGCCGTCTAAGTTTACATCACCTGCCAGTGTGGAGGCTGCTGCCG
>HF997874.1:2128-3775 GCA_000433635.1 Ruminococcus sp. CAG:254 | reverse complement strand
TTGGGAATCGCAATTGCCCCTGAAACCTTGTTCCATGTTACAACCTTCAGACTTTGAAGGCAATTGCGATTTTTCCGATTTCCTCTTAGATTTCTGTTACTGTTCATTGTTCACTCTTTGCAAGGGGCAGCTTGCCCCCTGCACCCCTCGCCGAGCTGAACCAGCTCGACCGCATTTTGTCTGCGGCTCGTATCTTACAATCAATTCATTCTTACAGATTTCCTGTCAAATGCATCAAAATTGCAAGTGCTGCTTGCGGTGCAGTTTCACACCGCAAAATCCGCTCTCCCAGCCACACCGGATAAAATCCAGCTGCCTTTGCTGCTTCTGCCTCTTTCGGATCAAATCCGCCCTCGCTGCCAATCCACAAGGCAATCTGCTTTTTTCCAGTCAACGGTACTTCTGAAAACCGAATGCCGCCGCCCTCATACAAAAATACGCCACAATCTGCCTGCTTTGCAGATTCCAACGCTTCTGCAAATGTATGCAGTGGAGCAACTTCCGGAATACAACCCCGTCCAGACTGCTTCGCTGCCGATTCCGCAATTTTCTGCAATCGAGGTAACTTCTTCTGAAACTCTGCTGCTTTCGGTCGAGCAACACAACGAGCCGTCAGCACGGGGACAATTCGACTTACCCCCAATTCAATGGATTTTTGAATGATCTCTTCCAGCTTTCCAGCTTTCGGAACTGCCTGATACAGCGTCACAAATACGCTCGGCTCGGCTGCACAAGCATGCTTGGATACTGCATCCAGAAAAACAGTATCTTTCGTAATCTCCCGAATTACACAGTCATAATCAATATTATTTGCACAAACCGTCAGATGTTCCCCCGGTCGCATCCGCAGAGCATAGCCAATATGGTGAGCATCTGCTCCAGTAATCTGAATGTCATCTTCTGCAATCGTTTCTAAAAAAAATCGTGGCATTGTCTTCCGCTCCTTTGTATGGATTATTTATGGTAGGGGCTGCCGCCCAAAATCTGATAGCCCCGATAAATCTGCTCTAACAGCATCACCCTTGCCAGCTGATGCGGAAAGGTCATTGCCGACATGGAAAGCCGTAGATTCGCAGCTTGTTTCACACTGTCCGCCAAACCGTACGAACTGCCGATGAAAAACGTCACAGCTGCATCACCCTGCACCGCTGCACGCTGAAAAATCTGGGCAAACTGCGGACTGTCCAGCTGCTTTCCCTCGATGCACATGGCAATGGTAAAGCCCTTTTTCCGCTTCAATAACGGCTGTGCTTCTTTCTCCAGTGCGGCTGCAATCTCTTTTTCAGAGGGTCGCTCCGGCAATGCCACTGGCTCTAATTCGACACACTGCAACTTACAAAAACGAGATAGCCGCTTTTCATATTCGGAACACGCTGCCCGTAAATAAGATTCTTTTAATTTTCCATAGGTCAAAAGCTGTATCAGCTGCATTAAAAAATCACCGCCTGTTGTAATCCGGTGGGCGTTGCCACCTGTAAGAGATAATCTCGATTCCGCACCATGTCCGGCATTCCTTGCAGAGCTGCCCGTTCTGCACAAGCTGCGGTATTGTTGTGTGGGCTGAGGTGTCCCAACACCAGCCGTGTTGTTCCGGTTTCCACCAGTTCCCGTGCGAAGTCAGCACTGTCCTGATTGGAAAGATGCCCC
>HF997874.1:1829-2115 GCA_000433635.1 Ruminococcus sp. CAG:254 | reverse complement strand
CTGTCCTGATTGGAAAGATGCCCCTGTTCTCCGGAAATACGCTGTTTCAATGGATAAGGATACGCCCCTGCTGCCAGCAGGGAGGGTTCATAGTTTGCTTCCAGTAACACCATATCACAGCCCTGTACCCCATTCCGAACTTCCGGTGTGACCGTCCCCAAATCTGTACAGACGGCACAAACACGGTCATCTGCGGTATGAATTCGATAACCACAGCTGCCAGCGGCATCGTGTGGCGTGGAGAATGCGGTCACCTCCCACTGTCCAGCAATGGCTTCCGGCTGCC
>HF997874.1:0-1784 GCA_000433635.1 Ruminococcus sp. CAG:254 | reverse complement strand
TGTGATCGTGTGAAACAAGTCTGTTCGGTTGCACTGCTCCGCCAATGTTTGCAGGGTTTCTGCTGTTCCGTAGACAGGAATCGGATAATTCTTGAGAAAAACCGCCAGTCCTCGGATATGGTCGATATGCGTATGTGTGATACAAATCGCCTGTATAGCATTGGGGGCAAGTTCCCGTTCTTGCAATGCGGTACAGAGTTTTCGACAAGAAACCCCAATATCAAAAAGGATTCCGGCAGAGCCGTTGCCAAGATAGGCAGCGTTGCCGGAACTAGAACTAAACAAAGAATAAAATTTCGCCATGATACAACTGCTTTCTTTTATTTTGGAATCTGCTGAGTAATACAGTGAATATTACCGCCACCAATGAGAATTTCTCGTGCTGCAATTGGTACGACTGTTCGAGTTGGGAAACAATCCTGCAAAATCGAAACCGCAACCGCATCCATCGGATCATTGAACTGTGGAACAATCACAACCCCATTGGAGATATCAAAATTTACGTATGCTGCCAAACGTTCGCCCGGTGTGCGAGTCGGTTCGCCGTCCCACAAGTCCAAACCGCTACATTTATTTTGGAATCTGCTGGGTGATACAGTGAATATTACCGCCGCCAATCAAAATTTCCCGTGCTGCAATCGGCACGACTGTTCGAGTTGGGAAACAATCCTGCAAAACCGAAACTGCAACCGCATCCATCGGGTCATTGAACTGCGGAACAATCACAGCCCCATTGGAGATATAGAAATTTACATAGGACGCTGCCAAGCGTTCGCCTGGTGTGCGAGTCGGTTCGCCGTCCCACAAGTCCAAACCGCTGCATTCTTCTTCTGTCATGCAGATGGGTTCAGATGGTATCGGCAGCTTCTGCACCTGAATTTTACGACCCTTTGCATCTGTTTCCTGTTCCAATACCTGTAAGCAGGCGTTGGACATTGCATACTGTGGGTCATTGGGGTTATCCGTCCAAGCAAGCACGACTTTCCCCGGCTCTGTAAAAGCACAAATATTATCCACATGTTCGTTGGTTTCATCCTGATAAATGCCACATGGCAACCAGATGACTTTCTCTGCTCCTAGGCAGTCGCAGAGCATCTGTGTAATCGCTTCTTTTGACAATTCCGGATTCCGTCCGGCACTGAGCAGGCAAGCTTCTGTCGTCAGAATCGTACCTTCTCCATCACTGTGAATGCTGCCGCCCTCTAAAATAAAATGCCGCAGGTCATAACAATCGCAGTCGAATAAATCGCAGACTTTCCGTGCAACGTGATTGTCATTGTTCCAAGGAAAATATAAGCCATCTACCAGACCGCCCCAAGCATTAAAGCCCCAGTCAATCCCGCAGCGAGTGCCATCCGGACGCAGAACAAAAGTCGGGGCAACATCTCTTGCCCAAGCATCATCGGTGGTACATTCGACCAGTCGAACTTCTGGCGGCAACATGGCTCTTGCGGTTTCATATTGCTGATTGCTGACCAGCATGGTGACTTGCTCGGATGCTGCAATGGCAGTTGCAATTTTTGTAAAGGCTGCACGGGCAGCATAGCCACCATTTCGCCAAGAATCGGTTCGTTCTGGCCAAATCATGATACAGCCCAGATGGGAAGCAAATTCTGCCGGCATCCGGCAGCCGTCCTGTTTGGGTAGGTGTTTGAGAATGTGCATCGTGAGAACGCCTCCTTTTATCTTTCTGATTGGTTGGTTCTATTGTATCATATTCTTGTTGGGAATGCAACTAAAAGAAGAATGGTTGCAAGATTCGAGCCGCAGGCAAATAAAAAGTT
>HF997873.1 GCA_000433635.1 Ruminococcus sp. CAG:254 | reverse complement strand
GTGCCCCAGCCTTGCCGAACCGGATTCAGGTGGTTTTCCTAGGATAAGCCGCAATCCTTCTCGAAAAAGGAAATTGTGTGAAAATCTAGCCCGAATGCTTGCTTTTTGACACGCTTTTTGGTATAATAATATTAATCCATGACGCAGATATGCCATTTCATCCGGCTGCCTCTCGTCACATCACCATATTTCATAGAATAGGAGTGTTTATTATGCCGTTTTTTGAAGACATTGGAAAGAAAATTAGCAACATGGGTCAAACAGCTGTCGAAAAAACCAAATGTTCCACAGAAACCCTTCGCCTGAATAACCAGATTCGGGAAGAACAACGTCTATGCAAAGACCTTTATCAGCAAATCGGTCAGCAATATGCCCAGCAGTATGAAACCAACCCTGACCCTGCTTTTGAATCGCTGATGAAACAACTCCACGATGCCCAGGAACGCATTACTTCTTATCAGGAACAAATTCAAATCAAAAAAGCTGCTGTCAGCCAACCGCAACAGTCTGCTTATTCGACTGGCTGCTGCTGTGCATCCTGTGGTGCACCACTTCCACCAGATGCAAAATTCTGCACCACCTGCGGTGCAAAAGTAGAGTTGACGCCTCCAGAACCAGTGGAAACACCATCTCGTGTTTGCCCGAAATGCGGCAACCAACTTGCATCCGATGCGTTATTCTGTGCATCTTGCGGTGCAAAATTTGAAGAACCAACGGCAGCAGTTCCTCCACAAGAAGCAACTGCTCCTACAACCTGTCCGAATTGTGGTCAGTCTCTTTCCCCCGATACACAATTCTGCCCGATCTGTGGGGAAAAAACGTCTTAATATCCACATAGGAGGTTTCTCACTATGACTTGTAAAAAATGCGGTACATCGCTGGAACCCAATGACCGATTTTGTTATGCCTGTGGTGCACCAGTAGAACCGCAAGCACCCACTCCGGTTATTCCATCAATTCCATCTCCACCCCCTGCACCTACACCTGCACCGGCTCCAGTTGTTACCCCCATTCCAACACCAGCTGCAACGGAAACAAATGCTGCTACTGCTGCTCAGCCAACAGCAACCGCAACAGTTCCGCCAGTTCCCGAAAACCCATTACAGGCAACCCTTGCACAGTCGGCGGTTACTGTAAAACCATCGAAAAGAAATATGACTCTGGGCTTTCTCAGTATTGGCGTTGGTTGTTTGATTATCATTGGGATTCTCTGCTATTTGTTCTCCAACAACGGTTACCGTTCCGCTGTCAAGGAAATGTGGTATGGAGTAGAACGGCAGGATGCCAGCGGTGCAGCTGCCAATATGTTCCCCTCTGAAGCATCCTCTCAACTCGACCTGACCGAACAGACGATGGAAACTTATCTCTCTACTTTTCAGGAGCATGCTGCTCGCTATGGCGACAACTATCATATTTCCATTCAGTTCGATGATGTCGAAGAACTGGATACGGAACAGCTGGAACAGTTCAACATCTGGTTTCAGAATCTCTCGCTGGAAAAAGAAGTCAACAAGACTTACGCTGTAGATTACACCCGTTCTATTTCCGGCAAAAACGGAAAAGAATCCGAACACCGTTTCTGTTATATTTATCACTATGATGGAAACTGGTATGTACTGGATACGGCATTGCTGGGACTGCAAGACCCGCTCGCCTAATCGGGAGCAGTAACTTTTTTGAAAATTTTTCAGCCAACCTGCAAATCTGCATTGACAATTTACCGGATTTTTTGTTATAATAGAGCCTGTATTGACGATTCTATTTGACACACACGCTGTCCTTCTCCCCTACGCTCGAACCGTGTGGGTAGAAGGATAGCGTTTTTTGTTTTCGGATAACAGGGATATTGGTGCATCGGGGAACTTGCAAAGCCTCAAAATCACACCGCAAAAGAAAGGATGAACCAGCATGAAATGCAAATTCTGTGAACAAGAGCTTCCGGAGGGAGCGGAAAAGTGCCCGAACTGCGGCATTCCTGTCCGCTCCAATCAGAAAGAAAGTCCGCCCATTGGTGCAGCGATGACAACCTATCGCACACCAGAACAGGTGAAAGATGCGGAACCCATTGCCGACATCGAACCGCCGGAGGTCCGCTATGAACGGCTCGAACGCACCAGCCGCCGCAATCGTTGGATTGCACTCTGTGCCATTTTATTGGTACTGATTTTATTGGTCAGCGGATATTTCCTGTTTTTCTGCGGCTATCGGGCAACCATTCGCCGCTATGTAAAGGGCAGAGATTCTATGAGTGGGACACGGTACTGTGAAATTGTTCCAGACGCATTCCTCTCGAAAATGTCTAGCAAGTACAGCATGAACCGCAAGGAGATTCGGGACTGTCTGGACGGCTATTTCAACTATGCGAAAGAACAAATGGTAGATGACCTCGGCTCTAACATTGAATTTGGCTATGAACGAGATGAGGAAACCACTTATACAGATGAGGAAACCTGTTCAGAATATGAGCAGAAAATTGCAGATACCTACTCGGTAACCGTGGATATTGACAAGGTTGTACTGGCAAATGTGCGGATTGTCACCAGCGGCAGTAATCAAAATGCAACAGATAGCTTAACGCTGACACTGTTCAAGAGTGGCTCAAAGTGGTACTGTATGGATGCTATGGAGCAGGTTGACTATGCTTGCCAGTATGACGGCTATGATTTGTGGTAATTGATAAGATGGGTCACTAAAATACGAGCCGCAGGCAAAAACGGTCGAGCTGGCTCAGCTCGGCGAGGTAGATTGTTAAGGAGGGCAAGCTGCCCTCCTTAACAAA
>HF997872.1:1144-2259 GCA_000433635.1 Ruminococcus sp. CAG:254 | reverse complement strand
TAGTTTGCAGCCACTCTCGATGCTATTTTGTCAGCAATTCTGTTAATAACAGACTGCCCAAAAAGCAATAATATGTGATATTCGTAATGCCAGCAACACCACCCCAGCACAATCCCCCCACTGCTATCAGAACACAAACTCCTCGCAAAACCCATTCGCCCTGCTCCGGCAGCCAGAGCCGCAAAAATGCCCCTCCATCCAGCTGCTGAAACGGCAACAAATTCAGCAGTCCTGTTCCCAGCTGCACGGCAACTGCTGCCTCTCGCACACCACAGAGCCACAACACCCCAGCAAAGAGCAGATTACAGAACGGCCCTGCCAGCAGCACAAGGGCGTCCTGCCAAAGCGGATACAGACAGCTTTCTGCCTGAATTTGAATCCCGACCCCATAACAGGTAATCTGCCGGACAGGCTGCCGCAGCAGTCCCATCATAACAAGATGTCCACTCTCATGCAGCAAGCATGCTCCAAAGGCAAACTGCCGCAAGGCAGAATCCGAACAGGCAAACAACCACGCTAAAATTGCCAGAAATGGAACGGTAATTCGCACCATCACACTGCCAATCCGCAGACAAAACATTTAGTGCACCCAAAATTCCAGCCGTTCCAACAGCTGTGCAAGCAATGGCTCTGCCGGAGCTTGGAAATGTGTCTGATAGAGCTGTAATAATGCAGTCTGATAAGATACATTCACCCATCGCAGAGAAAACACAGCTGCCGCCAGAATCCCCGTCAACAACAACTGCATCCCCATGCAATCACCATTGTGTTTCTTCTTTTTAGTATGGGGTGTTGGGTCTGTCACAATCACAGGTTCTTGCGGTGCGGAAATAGATTCTGGTTCTGATACCGGAAACATCGGCTGTGTTGGATCTTCCATAATAACACGCTCCTCTTTTTTGATATAAATATGCAAGGGGAACGTGGGATATGTAGACTATTTCAATGGTAAACCATCCGCTGTTTTAAATGAGCCTTTCGATAACGCATATAAATCACAAATCGTTCCAATATAAAAACCGCCAGCAGTCAAAAAGTACAGAATCCCTGACACATATTTTCCCACATACAGCCGATGCAACCCAGCCAGACCAAAAAATCCCAACACACACAGT
>HF997872.1:0-1107 GCA_000433635.1 Ruminococcus sp. CAG:254 | reverse complement strand
GTAAAACAGCCAGAAACCGATTCTTTTGCAGGGATTGCAGCTGTTCCTTTGCTCCGGTAGAAATCACCACTTTTGGAATCTCGAATTCATAGGTTTTCTGCTTAAACTTTACTTTTACCGTGTCATCCTCTTCCGGCTTGGGGGTCGGTGCTCCGCAGTAAGGGCAATCTGCTTCTTTATATTCATCGTAGACCGCACCGCAATACTTACATTCCATTTTCTGATACTCCTATTATTTATTATTCTCACTTACAAAATACGGTCGCAGCACAGATGCCATCTGATTGATTGGCATGGATTGCAGCCAGATATGTCCAGGGCCAGTTACCTTTGTATTGAATAAACCCTCTCCGCCAAATAATACATTTCCAATTCTGCTGACCTTTTCAATCTCAAGCTGTACGGTCGCATCCATCGCCGCCAAATAGCCATTATCCAGCAACATTGACTGTCCTGCCTGCAACTCATACTCGACAACGCTGCCATCAATCTCCAGAAATACGATACCATTTCCAAGAAATTGCTGCATAATAAAGCCTTCTCCGCCGAACAGCCCTGAGCCAAACCGCTTTTGAAAAAACAACTTCATATCCACGCCGGATTCCATTGCTAAGAATGCGTGTTTCTGGGCAACAATGGAACGAGATGCAGAAATCGGAATTGCCAGAATTTCTCCCGGAAAGCTGGAGGCAAACGCAATCAGTCCCGTTCCGCCCCGTGCCGTATAGATATTCTGAAACATGGATTCTCCGGTAAAGATACGAGAAAATGCTTTCCCGATGCCACCGCCAGCATTGGTTTGCATTTCCATGTTGGGCGACATCCAACTCATAGCACCTTTTTCCGTTTTGATAGATTCCCCGTTTTGCAGCGTACAAACAACAACCGGCATAGAGCCGCCTTTGATTTCATATTGCATAAGTTTCATCCTCCTGTTTTGATTCTCACCCTTTTGTGCAGGCGTTTCTATCAAAATCATACCATAATGCCTGTAAAAAAGCAAGTCTTTTCTCTTCTGCTTGACAGTCTTTCCAGCGTATGCTATAATCATACCGCATCAAATAGAAATAGAGATTGGCTGTAGGATTCGAGCCGCAGGCAACCGAA
>HF997871.1 GCA_000433635.1 Ruminococcus sp. CAG:254 | reverse complement strand
ATCCATATCCGAGAAGTTCAGCCCGTAGTTATGCGTTTTACCGCTGTCCTTGCCCGTGTAAAGATACGCCATCTTCTCCTGATCGAGATGCTCGGTGCGGAGTGCTTCACGGTCAAAACCTTTTTCTTTCAGGTGATACAGCACGATGCGTGAAAGTTGCACCTGCACGATGCGATAGCTCTCGGTGTCGGCACAGTGATCGAGAATGCCCAGAATATCGAATATCGTTTCGGTGTCCTTCAAATGCTCGGTGTCATACTCAGCTTCGGGGACGTACTCAATATACTTATCATTATTCAGAAACTGCACCGTACAATTCACATAGGGAATGATCTTGAGCTGCATTTCCAGGCTGATCTCGCTTCCACGACGAAGGCTAACCCACCTCTGTGAAAGGGAGCTTACCGACTTGAACACACTTCTCTTCTTATTTGCCTGCGGAATGATCGGCGTATCGTCCTCGTTAATGAGATAATCTATCGGAACATCGAAGTATTCGGCTATTCTTGTTATCATATCGAGGTTAGGCATACCGTCATTCACCCATTTGGTGACGGTCGCAGCCGAAATGCCCAGCTCGGTGGCTAATGTTCTCGGCTTGATTCCTCGCTCATCACATAATTCATTGTATTTTCTCCAAAAGACAGTCATTTTGTGTCCCTCCAATTTGTGCAAAAGGCAGAACTTACTC
>HF997870.1 GCA_000433635.1 Ruminococcus sp. CAG:254 | reverse complement strand
AGCATTTTTGTAAAACTGCTGCACCGAAAAACTTTTCAGCTGCCTGCGGCTCGTATCTCTCCACCAAAACAAAAAAGCAGGCGGATATGCTGCTTCGCATATCCTGCCTGCTCCTTTTCTGTTCAAAAATTGGCTTATTCGGTTGCCTTCTTCTTTTTCTTCGGAATTACTTTCAGTGTTTCCACACCACGCCGCTTCTGCCACCAAACCCACAGGCTCGGTACAAAGCAGATGGAATGATAAGTACCAACCAGAATACCAACTGCCATCGGAATGGCAAAGTGCTGAATCGAATCCAATCCCATAATTGCAGATACAACTACAACTGCAACCATTGCAAACAACGTTGTCAGGGATGTCCGAATCGAACGCCGCAAGGACTGGGAAGAACTGGTGTTTACCAGGTCTTCAATATACATTCCCGGCATCTTTTCCTGATTTTCACGGATTCTGTCATAAATAACGATGGTGTCGTTGACTGCATAACCCAACAGCGTCAAAATAACTGCCATAAAGTTTGAGTCAATTTCAAAGCCCATCAAAACAACCGAACCATATGTGATGACCAGCGTTGCCAGCAAGCCGATAATTGCACAAACACCAGCTGACCAACCACTGATTTGCTTAAACCGGAATGCAATATACAGAATCAAGATGACTGCTGCAAAAATCGCTGCAACGATACATTTTGCAAAGAAGTCACTACCAGAACGTGCACTGACATCATTCGAGTCCAGCAGCTGTACATTTGCATCTGGATAACGGGACTGAATGGCATCCGTTACTTCTGCTTGCCGGTCAACCGTCAAACCTTCGTTGGAAGTAAAGGACAAGGTCAATGTCTTGCTGCCGCCGTCGAGGCTTTCGCCATCCTGTACATTCACGCTCGTTCCGATTAAATCAGTCAGTTCGGAAGAAATTGCACTCTTATCAACCGCTTCGCCCTCATAGCTATAGGTGATAATCGTACCACCCTTAAATTCCAGTGCAATATCCACACCCGTAAAGGAAGAAGCGATCGCAATGACAACCAGGATCAGGGTCAGCAGGAAAAACAGCTTGGATTTACCGCAGAAATTCCGTACCTTGACATCCACCGGATAGTGTTTAAACTGTTTTTCTTTCTCAGCCATTTAACCCACCTCCATAGAGTTTCTTGTTCTGGAAGCATTTGAACTTGGACAAAGACATGGTCATCAGTCTGGCTGCAAACACACCCATGATAAAGTTCATAATCAAACCAACCAACAAGGTATAACCGAAGGAATAAATCACGCCTTCTGTTGTTGCACCAAAGAACTGGAACAGCGGATGCAGCAGCTTTGCACACCAGCTGTCCGGTGTTCCAAACGCACCCATCAGGATGATGGAAACGATGATACCAGTCAGGTTTCCGTCAAAGATGGCACTGAATGCACGGCTGTAACCGGACTGTAATGCACCATCCAGCGGCTTGCCTCTCCGGAGTTCTTCCCGGATTCGTTCGCCGGTGATGATATTCGCATCAACACCCATACCAATGGAAAGGATAATACCAGCGATACCCGGAATGGTCAGCGTGTTGCTGTCCATAAAGCCGAACCAGCCGGAAACAGCTGCCAACATACCAGTAATCTGTCCTATCAGGCAGAGCGATGCAACAACGCCCAGCAACCGATACAAAGCAATCATATAAATGATAATAAAGGCACAGGTGATCAATCCTGCAATCACCATAGCATTCAAAGCCCCTTCGCCCATGGTCGGGGAAATGGTCTTAAAGCTGGTGGTTTCCAATGCAAACGGCAATGCACCGGCATTGATCTTATCTGCCAGTTCCTTTGCAGATTCATATGTAAAGTTCCCGCTGATGGTTGCCTTTCCGTCGGAAATAACGGCATTAACAGACGGTGCAGAAATCATGGTGTTGTCCATCCAGATGGAAATCTGTCCATTGTCCTGATACAGAGCAGAAGTTGCATTATAAAACTTTTCCTTACCGCTGTCGTTCAGATCCAATGTTACCATCCACGTTGCTTCCTTCGTGGTATCATCCTGCGTTGCACCTGTTCCGGCACTCTTCACATCGTCACCCGTCAGTACGATCTCGCCTGCCGGCACGGTTTCGCCGTCTTCATTTGTGGTGGTTTCCGTTCCGTAGCGGAATGTCAGCTCTGCGGTTTCACCAAGTTCTTTTACGGCTTGTTCCGGATCGAAATCCGTTTCCCCTGCCTGCCATGGGAACCGAACAATAATCCGATCGCTTTTGTAGTCAACGTAGGTATCACTGTCGTTAATGCCCTGTGACACCAGTCTGGTCTTGATTTTCTCCAGTGCTGCGTCCATCTGTTCATCTGTTGCATCCACATCGCCTGCTGGCTCAAATGTAACATCTACGCCGCCCTGAATGTCGATCCCAAGACGAATATCTTTTACGCCGTGTACATAGGTCGTTGCAATATCGCCGTTTTGAGTAGACACACCGATCAGCGTTGTAATCGCAAAAATCGCAATCACAGCAAACACAAGGAAGAAAACCGGTTTTTTTACTTTTTTCACGTTTCACCCTCCTACGGTAAATCTGGATGCAGCAGCTTGCAGGCAACTGCATCCGTTTTTGTGTCGTCCACGCTGACAAGGTGGTATCGACAATTACTTATCATTGTACTACATCTTTTGCGAATAGTCAATAGGATTTCAAAAAGTTGTACAATTTTTCCGATTCCGCCATGCATTTTTCAGTGGGATTTCCAAAAATGAAATGCATCCTCAAAAAGAAGCCGCCGTCTGTGGAAAATCTGACAGCGGAAAGATTCTGTCTATTGAATTTCTGAAAAGAGTGTGTTATAATAGGTATCAATTGCAGCCAGTCTGCGAAACAATCCACAGAAAGGATGGTCTTTTTATGGTTCATATCGGAAACGACTGGGATGACCTGCTTCAGGATGCCATTCAATCCGAATCCTATCAGCACTTGCGGCAGTTCCTCATTCAGGAATACCGCACTCATACCATCTATCCCAATATGTACGACATTTTCAATGCGTTTCAATATACGCCGTATGCAGATGTAAAAGTAGTCATTCTGGGACAAGACCCCTACCACAACCCCAATCAAGCACATGGCTTGAGTTTTTCCGTGCACAAGGGTGTTACACCGCCGCCGTCCCTCGTCAACATCTTTAAAGAACTGCGGGATGATACCGGCATTGACAACCTCGGCAAACATGGCGACCTCACCGAATGGGCAAAACATGGCGTTTTGCTGCTGAACACCGTCTTAACAGTTCGGGCAGGTGCTGCCAACTCCCATCGGGGAAAAGGCTGGGAACAGCTCACCGATACCGTTATTGACAAGCTGAACGAACGGGAAAAGCCCGTGGTGTTCCTGCTCTGGGGCAACAATGCCAAGGCAAAACAGCAACGCATTACTGCTCCGCAGCATTTGGTGTTGACGGCTGCCCATCCAAGTCCGCTATCTGCTCACTATGGATTTTTCGGCTGCCGGCATTTCTCCAAGACCAACGCCTTTCTCATCGAACACGGAATCGAGCCCGTAGACTGGCGGATTGACCCTGCATAAATCATTATCATCCATACCCATCATTGCTATTTCAACAGAAAGGAATTTATCATTCTATGAAAATCGCTCCTCTTTTTTCGGAAAAGACCGTCTTTTCCTTTGAGGTATTTCCACCGAAGAAAACCAGCCCGATTGAAACCGTCTATCAGACACTCGAAGAATTACAGGATTTGCATCCGGACTTCATCAGTGTCACACTGGGTGCTGGCGGCAGCGGCAACGGGGAAAATACCATCGCCATCGCAAGACGCTTACAGGAACAGTATGGCATTACTTCCATGTCCCATCTGCCCTGCATTCACTGCACAAAAGAAAAAATTGATGCCCTGCTGGAAACATTCCTCGAAAGCGGCATTGAAAACATCCTCGCTCTGCGTGGCGACCGTGTCCCGGAATTAGAACCGGAACACGATTTTGCCCATGCCAGCGACCTGATTACCTACATTCGGGAAAAGCACCCGAATTTCGACATTGCCGGAGCTTGCTATCCGGAATGCCACACCGAAGCCACTTCGCTGGAAGAAGATATTGCCAACCTGAAGAAGAAAGTCGATGCCGGTGCAACACACCTCATTTCTCAGCTGTTCTTCGACAATGAAGCATTCTTCCATTTCCAGGCAGAAGCTCGCAAGGCTGGGATTACTGTCCCGATTGAAGCTGGTATCATGCCAGTCACCAACAGCAAGCAGATTACCCGCATGGTTTCCATGTGTGGTGCAAGTCTGCCGAGAAAATTCACCCGTATCATTCAAAAATATGAGGATAACCCTACAGCATTGCAAGATGCTGGGATTGCTTATGCCATCGCACAGATTATTGAACTGCTGGCAGCTGGGGTTGACGGAATTCACCTTTACACCATGAACAATCCTTATGTTGCACGAAAAATCAGCGAAGCCATCTCTGGCGTACTGCGTGCAACCCAACGATGAGCCCCAGTATCTGTCTGTCACCGCTTGACCGTTCGGAAACCCTCCGGTATTTGGGTATGACCGAAGCGGCGGCAGACGATGCCTTTCTATCTCGGCTGGATGCTTGCGAAGCAAAGCTGCTCCGCCACGCAACCCCTCGCTATACCTACTGCATTCTTCCGCTGACCCGCACAGAATCGGTGCTGTATGCGGATACCTTATTATTAGAGGGGAATGATATTCGCCAGCACCTAGAGGGCTGCGACCGTGCGGTTCTCATGGCGGCAACGCTCGGAACAGCCGTAGATGTCTTGATTGACCGCACGCAAAAACGGGACATGACCAACGCCCTGTTGATGGATGCTCTCGCAAATACTGCCATTGAGCAGGTCTGCGACAAGGCAGAACAGCAGATTCAGGAAACCATGCCGAACCGATATTTTACATGGCGGTTCAGCCCCGGCTATGGAGATTTTCCCATCTCGGAACAGCCGAACCTGCTCGCCCACCTCAACGCCGCCCGGCAAGTCGGCATTATTACAACGGAAACCTACCTCATGAACCCCCGGAAGTCGGTTTCTGCCATCTTTGGATGTGCCCAACATCCACTGCCGAAACGTCGGCAAGGGTGCAGCATTTGCAAGATGCGGGAAACCTGTGCATTCCGGAAGAAAGGAGCTCACTGCGGTGGCACAACATAACCTCTTTCAGAAGAAACCTCGTCTGTATTTGGATGGCGGCATGGGGACGATGCTGCAAAAAAGCGGCATGCCTGCCGGAGAAATCCCGGAAAAATACAACATCGAACATCCAGAACAGATTACTGCCATTCACAAAGCGTTTTTGGCTGCTGGCTCGGATATTGTCTATGCCAACACCTTTGGTGCAAACCGCCTGAAGATGAAAAAAAGCGGCTATTCCGTGCAGGAACTGATTTCCGCAGGGATTGCCTGCGGAAAGGCTGCCACTGCCGGAACAGATGCCATGGTTGCCCTGGATATTGGACCAATCGGACAGCTGCTAGAGCCGCTTGGCACGCTGAAATTCGAGGAAGCTTATGACATTTTCCGAGAAGAAATTGAAGCCGGAAAAGATGCTGACCTCATTGTCATCGAAACCATGACCGACCTCTATGAAACGAAGGCTGCTGTATTGGCTGCAAAGGAACACAGTGACAAGCCTGTCTTTGTCACGATGACCTTTGAAGAAAACGGCAGAACCTTCACAGGCTGCACCGTTTCTGCAATGGCTCTGACATTGGAGGGGCTGGGCGTGGATGCCCTAGGCGTAAACTGTTCACTTGGCCCAAAAGAATTGCTGCCTGTGGTTGAAGAAATCTGCCGCTGGACAACCCTGCCTGTCATTGTAAAGCCGAATGCTGGCTTGCCTGACCCGGTTACGGGAGCATTCTCCGTTCTGCCGGATGACTTTGCAGAGGCAATGGCTGCTTTCGCAAAACTGGGCGTTTCTGTCTTTGGCGGATGCTGCGGTACAACGCCGGAACATCTGGCGGCTGCCTACCAGAAACTGGACAGCATGCCTGTTGTAGATCGCCCTATGCCGGAAATTCCACCAGCAATCTGCTCGCCGTCTGTG
Source organism: Ruminococcus sp. CAG:254 (assembly GCA_000433635.1). GTDB lineage: Bacteria > Bacillota > Clostridia > Oscillospirales > Ruminococcaceae > Ruminococcus_C. Next base: position 26,219 of record HF997870.1, on the reverse strand, counting down.
ACGATTCCCATCACAGAACCTCGTATCATCGGCGAACGCATCAACCCAACCGGAAAAAAACGCTTTCAGGCTGCATTAAAGGCAAACGACATTGATTATATCTTAGAGCAGGCGGTTCAGCAGACCGATGCCGGTGCAGATATTTTGGATGTCAATGTTGGTTTGCCGGAGATTGACGAAAAAGATATGATGATCCGCACCATCAAGGCATTGCAGAGCATCGGGGACACCCCATTACAGCTGGACTCCACCATTCCGGAAGTCTTAGAAGCTGCCCTGCGAGTTTATAACGGGAAACCAATCGTCAATTCTGTCAACGGCGAAGAAGCCTCCTTGCAGGCAATCTTACCGCTTGTCAAAAAGTATGGTGCTGCGGTCGTTGGTCTGACACTGGACGAAAACGGCATCCCGAAAAAGGCAGATGACCGCTTTGCTATCGCCAAACGCATTCTGGAACGGGCAATGGCAATGGGCATTCCGAAACAGGATGTCTATATTGACTGTCTGGTACTGACCGTTTCCGCCGAACAGGATGGAGCAGTTGAAACTTTGAAAGCCATGCGACGAGTACATGAAGAATTAGGGCTGCGGACAGTTCTGGGCGTTTCCAATATTTCGTTTGGTCTGCCGAATCGAGAAGCCGTCAACCGCACATTCCTCACGCTGGCAATGGAAAATGGCTTGTTCCTGCCGATTATGAACCCGAATATTGCCTCCATGACCGAAGCCGTTCGGGCTTACAAAGTATTAAAGGGCATCGACCGGAGCTGTATGCAGTATATTTCCAGCTATACCGGACAGACTTCCGCAAAACCAGCTGCAACCGCTGGAGCTGCTGATTCCTCCATGACGCTTGCCTATGCGATGGAACATGGTCTGAAAAAAGAATGCGGTTCGATTACTGCAAAACTGCTCGAAACCACCGAACCAATGGAAATCATCAACAACATGTTGATTCCTGTTCTGGACGAAACCGGAACGAAGTTTGAACAGGGCAAGGTGTTCCTGCCACAGCTGATTTTAACAGCAGATGCGGCACAGGCGGCGTTCTCCGTCATCAAGGAAACCATGCAGCAGCGGGATCAAGCCCCTGTCAGCAAGGGAAAAATCGTACTGGCAACCGTCAAGGGTGATATTCACGACATCGGCAAGAACATTGTAAAAGTCCTGCTGGAAAACTACGGCTATACCGTCATCGACCTCGGAAAAGATGTTCCTTGTCAGGCGGTTGTTGATGCTGCCATTGAACATCAAGTGAAACTGGTCGGACTTTCTGCCCTCATGACAACCACACTGGGTTCGATGGAAGAAACCATTCGCCTGCTGCATGAACAGTATCCATCCTGTCAGACCGTCGTTGGCGGTGCAGTCTTAACACCAGACTATGCAAAACAAATCCACGCAACATTCTATGCAAAAGATGCAAAAGATACGGTGGATGTTGCAAAGCAAGTGGTTGGATAACCATCCACCTGCCTGTATTCGGAACAAACGATTCTGCCCCACAAGAAAGGAGGGCTTGCGTCTATGCCGAAACGAAAACGCAACAGCATTAACACCCCGTTTGCTCGCACGATTATTTTCAGCGGTGTCATCTTATTGCTAGTTGCATTTCTCCTCATGCGGCTGGAAACCGTTTCCACTTGGATTGGAACGATTCTCAGCACGCTGCGTCCGGTCATCATCGGTGCAGTCATTACGTTGGTACTGCATACGCCTGTCCGGCGATTAGAGGGCTTCTTAAAAAATATTACAAAGGGAAAACGGTTTCCCTGCTCCGCAGTCGCCGTCATTCTCTCGTATTTACTTCTATTTTCCGTTTTAGCTGGAATCGTCTGCATCATTGTCCCGCAGTTCTCACAAAGCTTAGTGGACTTCGCAGACCAGTTCACCATTTACTTTATCAACTTCCAGAAATTCTTGCAAACCTACAGCACCAAAGGGCAACAGCTCTATGATCTGATGCAGCAAGTCGGATTGGACTTTGCACAGTTGAAATCCTGGCTGACGGATCTTTCTGTCACCGTTTCCAGCTATGTGCCAAATCTCATGGAAAAAATCGGAACATGGGCAACCAGTCTGGTTCGGATCGTGGCGGACTGTTTCATTGGTCTGATTTTCTCGCTGTATATGCTCAGCGGCAGGAAACGCCTGAAAGCACAGGCAAAACGCATTCTACAAAAGGCATTCTCCAAAGAAAATTACCATCGGATCTCCCATTACGGCAATATCACCTTTGAGATTTTCTCCAACTTTGTCGGTGGTCAGCTGATGGATGCCTGCATTTTGGGCTTGCTCTGTTTTATTGGCATGTCCATTTTCCACTTCCAGTATCCGCTTCTCATCAGTGTTATCATTGGTCTGACCAATATGATTCCAATTGTGGGGCCAATTGTCGGCACCATTCCCGGTGCATTGATCTTATTGCTGGTAGAACCCAAACAAGCCATCTGGTTTGTCGTATTTGTCATCGTTATCCAGCAAATCGACAGCAATCTGATTTATCCCCGTGTTGTCGGCGGATCGGTCGGACTGCCTGCAATGTGGGTGCTGTTCGCCGTGATTGTTGGCGGCGGATTGTTCGGTGTACTCGGCATGATTCTGGGTGTTCCGATGATGTCGCTCATCTATGTCATCCTCCGGGAAAAGACCCTGCCAGAGGGCGAAGTTCCGCCCAGTCCGCTGCAAATGCCAGAAAGAACGGCGATGGAACAGCGTGCCAACGAATGGTTCGGGAAGATGCGAGATACCGTCTTTACCACGGTAACAGACACCGTGAAACGAAACTGGCAGCACCATGAAGAAGATGATGATTCCGCAACGGAAGAACCAACGGAAAAGGACATGAAATCCGCAGAATCTACCGTTTCAGAAACGCCGATTTCTGTCATTTTAGAACAGACTGACGAAGAAGGCTGCGAAATTCATCCGGCTGCTTCAGAATCAGAATCCACGGATTCAGATTCTCCGGAACAACCGCCGGAACAGAACCCATAAAATGAAAAAATCCGGCTTACAGAGCTGTATTCTGTCAGCCGGTTTTTGCAGAAAGATATATAGATTATTAAACGGAAGGAACGATGTTTCACATGGCAAAACTCAAAAAGCAGCACATGACCATTCATTGGAAAGCGATTGTGCAGGACGACAGCAGCATTCCGGCAACGGAAGCAACGCTCAAGGAAAAGGCGACCTTGGTCGGAAGAATCGGACTGATGATGCTTTCTGTCGGAACAGGGGCATGGCGGGTTCGCAACTCGATGAATAAAGTTGCTCGCTGTCTTGGCATTACCTGCACCGCAGACATTGGACTGCTTGCCATCTCTTACACTTGCATTGAAGGGACGGATACTTACACACAATCCATTTCCAATCCAACAACTGGGGTCAATACACATAAGCTGATGCAACTGGAACTGTTCATGAAAGAATTTCCGGATAAAGTTTCCACTTATTCCGTCAAGCACATTCATGAAGTTCTGGATGAGATTCAAAAGCTCCCTGCCAACTATAAGGCGTGGAATCTGGGGCTTGCCTCTGCACTGGCGTGCGGTGCATTTACCTTTTTGCTGGGCGGCGGGCCTGTCGAAATGTGCTGTGCCTTTTTGGGTGCAGGTGTCGGGAACTTTGTCCGCAAAAAGATGCTGGGTCACAGCATTTCCCTGCTGGCGAATGTTGCGGTCAGTGTTGCTGCTTCCTGTCTGGTCTATGTCCTTACCATCCTGCTGGCACAAAGTCTGTTGTCTGTATCGGCAGTCCATCAGGCTGGTTACATCTGTGCGATGCTGTTTGTCATCCCGGGATTTCCGCTGATTACGGGCGGTATCGACCTTGCAAAACTAGATTTGCGGTCAGGGCTAGAGCGTGTTTCCTACGCTCTTCTCATCATCCTAACAGCAACCATGACTGGCTGGGCAACGGCTGCCATCTGTCAATTCCAGCCGGCAGACTTTGAACCCTTGCAGCTGCAAAAATGGACGCTGCTTTGTTTCCGGTTGATTACCAGCTTCTGTGGGGTCTACGGATTCTCTCTGATGTTCAACAGCCCCAGAAAAATGGCGTTTACAGCGGCTCTTATCGGAATGTTCACCAATACATTGCGGTTGGAACTGGTTGACCTTGCCCATATGCCAATCGGTGCGGCTGCCTTTATCGGAGCATTCTGCACGGGATGTATTGCCTCTGTTGTCAAGAAAAAAATCGGTTTCCCGAGAATTTCTCTGACCGTTCCAGCAATCGTTATCATGGTTCCGGGCTTGTATATGTACCGTGGTATTTATTACATTGCCTTGAATGATGTCGGCTCTGGTGCTCTGTGGCTGACCAAGGCAGCATTGATTGTCATTGCATTGCCAATGGGTCTGGTGGCTGCAAGAATCTGCACTGACAAGAATTTCCGGCATTGTACCTGATGCCTTGCATTCTTGCATTTTCATCCAGTATTTCCACAAAAAATCCGTTCCTGTGTTTTCACAAGGACGGATTTTTTTCATAGCTGTTTCCACTGCTTTTCCATCAGCTTGCTATAAATCGGATGCATTTTTACTGAATAGGGAAACAATTTCTCTGCAAATGGAGCTGATTTCTGCAAAAATCTGCATGGACAAGCATTTTTGGCATAAAATCGGATGTTTGGAGCGGATTGCCATACCAAAAAAATCCGCCCCTGTGTTTCCACAAGGACGGATTTTTTCACGGCTGTTTCCACTTATTCTTCCACATAAGTTGGAGCAGCTTTCGGGCTTTTCATTTTGAGAACGTTGTGATAATATGCGTATGTCATTGGCTGCTGGGCGGTAGTACGGTCGCAATCCAAAACTTTCGCCAGAAATACGGTATGTGTTCCAGCGTTCATCTGCTGGACAACTTCCAAGGTGAACCATGCACAGCATTGTTTCAGAACAGGCAATCCATCTTTCTGGTCATACGCAATTTCTGCGAACTTTTCCACTTCTCGGCTGGACTGAAACCCAAATGTTCCGATGACGCTAAGGTCTGTCTGCTCTGGCAGCACACAAACTGCCAGCTTGCCAGTTTTCTGAATGATGTCGTGGGTGTAGTTCTGCTGGTTGATGCTGATGGCAAGCGTTGGCGGCTGCGAGGTAATCTGCATGGCACTGTTGGCAATGCAGCCAACTGGACGTTCGCCGTCCATGGTAGTCACAGCATAGACCCCATAGGATAAGGTGTGAAATGCGTTTTTCTGCATAAAATCATCTCCGTTTCCGGTTATAATAAGAGAGTCGCAGGCAGTGAAATATTTCTCTTTGGAAAAACGATTTTCAGCGTTCGGCAAAAATCGCTCCGCTCTTTTGCCTTTGTGCTGTTCGCCGGTGGTTGTGTTTTCCGAATTACTTCTGCATCTCTCTTAGAGATTCGTTTCCATGAATTGTTTTTGTTTTCGAAACGGCGAACAGCATTTGCTTTCCTGCTCTTAGATTTTAATATCTTCTCATCGTTCAGTTTTTATGCAGGGGGCAGCTTGCCCCCTGCACCCCTCCGCCAAGCTGAGCCAGCTTGACCGCAGTTCGCCTGCGGCGAGGAAATTTAAAGCGTTTCTTCTCTTATTGTGCGTTTCCGAGGAATGCTGCACCGATGATTCCGGCATCATTACCCAGCTTTGCAATTACGATTTCTGCATTCTTCTTAGAATTTCTGGTGTAGTTTTCCCGTGCTACGATTTCCTTCATCGGCAACAGCAGCGGATCGCCCTCATTGCAGACACCGCCGCCAATGCAGAGTACATCCGGCTGGAAAATGTTCAATGTATTGGTAATACCAGCAGCCAGATACTTGATATACTTATCAACAACTTCCTTTGCAGCTGCATCGCCCTTCCGCATGTAATTGAATGCTGTCCGACCGCTGATGTGTTCTTCTTCCTTCATCATGCTGTCCGGATGTTCTGCCAGTGCTTCCTTGGTCATCCGAATCAGACCGGTTGCAGAAGAATATACTTCAAAGCAGCCCTTTCTGCCGCAAGTGCACTGTGGGCCATCTACAGAAATTACGGTGTGACCGATTTCAGCACCGCCAAAGTTCGAGCCGCTGTAAATCTTGCCATCAATGACGATACCGCCGCCAACACCAGTGCCCAGTGTAATGCAGACTGCATTCTTTGCACCCTTTGCAGCACCTGCAACATATTCGCCATAAGCAGCTGCATTGGCATCGTTTTCAATGAATGCCTTCTTGCCGAGGGCATCTTCTATATATTTTACCATCGGTGTATTGACAAAGCCCAGATTGTTGGAATATTCGATGATTCCGGTTTCGCTGTTTGCAATACCCGGTGTACCAATGCCGACCCATTCAATCTGATCCATGGTCAGACCTGCTTTTTCGGCTGCTTCCTTTGCAACCTTTGCCATATCTGCTGCAATTTCCTGTTCCGGACGTGGCAGGTTGGTCTTTACGCTTGCCTTTGCAAGAATTTCATATGCTTCGTTTACCACGCCTGCTACGATATTCGTGCCGCCTAAATCAATGCCAATATAATACTTCATGGGATAAATCCTCCTGCTTGATATTTTTCCGCTTTCAGTGAGAAAACGGTTTCTAACATTCTTGTTTGGTCAATTGCTGATTTCCTGTAGGGAAAACTGCTTCAAAAACTGCTTTCGGCTGCCATTATAGACATTCAAATCCACTGGAATGTGTTCCTGTGCAAAGCCCTGCAAATCGCCCTCAAAGCTATACTGCCAGAACGTCCAATCTACAATCGGCTCGCAATAGGGATTGCTCATCCAAACAGCATACCCCCAACGGTGCCCCATCAAATAATCCATATAGGTGCTGGGATTCGTGTAGAGAATCGGCTTGACCCCGTAATATGCTTCCAAAGCATCCGCCATCTCCTGAATTTCAGTGCGAGCGGTTTTTGCATCGGGAACGGTTTCCCCATCATAGATTTCAATATCAATGACGGGCGGAAGGGTGTTCTCCAACTTGGGAACGGTTGCAATAAAATTATCCGCCTGTTCTTTCCCATCCGATTCAAACCGGAAAAAATGATACGCCCCGACAAATACGCCTGCCGTTTCGGCTGCCTCCCAATTCTGGGTGAATAGGTCGTCCTGATAGGTGCTGCCCTCCGTCGCCTTGATAAAGGCAAACTGCACATGGTCTTCCTTGGAAAGCACGTCCCAGTCAATATCCCCCTGATAACGGGAAATGTCGATACCCTTGACCGGGAACTTAGATAAATCCGGACTTTCCGCCGGAATCTCTCCGTGAATGGCACGGTAGAAATGCCGCAGTCGCAGACCGCAGATGCTGCCAAAAACCAACATCACCAAAATCAACAGGGTAATGCTCCACCGCAGAATATATTTTCCGTAACGCTTTTTTCTTGTTTTCTGCTGCACACGTTCGCTCCTATCTGCCAGCAGCTGCTGCCATTTATTTTGCATGTTCTTTGGTACGCAATCTTCCTCTTATATCATAGCCGAAAATTTGAAAATAGTCAACTGGTTTTTGCATTTTTCTATGGAAATCCGGTTACAATTTTTTTGCAGGAACAGGAAACACAAATTTAACGCCATGCAATCAATTGCTTCTTGGGAAACCTTCTCTATCTGATTTCGCAAGGCTGGGGCACATCCCCACTTGCCTTGGGAATCGCAATTGCCCCTGAAACCTTGAAATCTTATTACAACCTTTTGATTTTAAAAAGGCAATTGCGATTCCTCGATTTTTCTTAGATTTTTGTTACAACTTACGATTCACTTGCTCATTGCAGGGGACAGCTGTCCTTTATTTAAAGGATGCCCTGCCCTTTTGTCCCTTCGGGACATTTCCCCACACTGTGGGGAATTACCCTCGCCGAGCTGAGCCAGCTCGACCGCAATTCGCCTGCGGCGTGCATCATTTTTTCGTTTTATCGTGCTACTGCAAAAAACATTGTTTATTTTTGTCGCTGACTCTTGCTTTTTTGAGAAAGAACTGTTATAATAAGAGAATGTGATACAGCATCGGTGCTGTATAAAATTTAAAAAAATGGAAAGAGGAAACAATATGCCTGCAAATATCATTGTTGGTTCTCAGTGGGGCGACGAAGGAAAAGGGAAAATCATCGACATTATGGCTTCTCGTGCAGAAGTTGTCGTTCGTGCAACTGGCGGAAATAACGCTGGTCACACCGTTGTCAATCACGGTGAGGTTTATAAGCTGCACCTGATTCCTTCTGGTATCCTGTATCCGGACACCCTTTGCCTGATTGGTGCTGGTGTGGTATTAGACCCGAAAGACTTTATTTCTGAACTGGACAATCTCGAAAGCCGTGGCATCTCCACTGCAAATCTGAAGATTGACCCTCGTGCACACGTGGTTATGCCGTGGCACATCGAATTAGACGGTCTGTCTGAAAAGTTCCGTGGAAATTCCGACATCGGTACGACAAAGCGTGGAATTGGCCCAACTTACATGGACAAGTACGAACGCTGCGGTCTGCGGATGTATGACTTGGTACATCCGGAAATCTTCGCTCAGAAGGCAAGAACCACTGGCGAACTGAAAAACAAGATTATCACTGCTGTTTACGGCGGCACTGCATTTGATTTGGATGCTGTTATTGCAGAATATATCGAATACGGCAAGCGGCTCGCTCCGTACATTGCAGACGTTTCCGTTCTGACTTATGAAGCTGACAAGGCTGGAAAGACCATCATGTTTGAAGGGGCTCAGGCAACCTTGCTGGATATCGACTTCGGTACATATCCATATGTTACTTCTTCTCATCCGATTTCTGCTGGTGCGTGCATCGGTAGTGGTGTTGGCCCGAAGATGATTACCAACATCATTGGTGTTGCAAAGGCTTATACCACCAGAGTTGGGAAAGGTCCGTTCCCGACCGAACTGAACGACGAAACTGGCGACCTCATCCGCAACAAGGGTGGCGAATTTGGTACAACAACTGGCAGACCGAGAAGAACTGGCTGGTTCGATGCAGTTATCGTTCGGCATTCCGTTCGGACAAATGGTCTGGATGGTCTGGCAATCAACAAGCTGGATACCCTCAGCGGTCTGAAGACCCTGAAAATGTGCGTTGGCTACGAAAAACCGGATGGCACAATCCTGAAGGACTTCCCGCCGGCACTGGAAGAACTGGCAGACTGCAAGCCGATTTATGAAGAATTTGAAGGCTTCAGCGAAGACATCAGCTCTTGCAAGACCTTTGACGAACTGCCGGAAGCTTGCAAGAAGTACATTGCAAGACTGGAAGAAGTTTGCGGCTGTAAGGTTGTTATGGTCGGCAATGGTCCGGATCGTTCTCAGATTCTGGAACGGTAAGACTTGCTACCATCTTGTATCTTGATGAAAAAACAAAGACAAAAGCACCCGTAAAACGGTGCTTTTGTGCTATTCTATGCCCATTTTGAAAGGAAGTGTCCCCTCGTCATGCAAGCAGCCATTCTATTTCTATTGTTGGTGGTCATTTGTCTGCAAATCTTTATCGTTCTTGTCATCAAGCAATCATCTGGCAACGTCTCCGAGGACAGCGGCAACGCTGCTGCCCCTACGCAGGAACAGCAAAAAGAACTCCTCTTTCACATCCAACAAAACTTGTCTGTCCTCTCGCAATCGCTCAAGGAGAGCCAGCAGCAAGCTGCTGCCTATCAGAATCAGAGCATTGCCACGCTCAGCCAGAACCTTGCTGCCCAGATGCAGCAGATGGAACAGCGTCTGCGTACCATTGAACTGACGAACGGGCAGGGCATGGAACAAGTTCGCCAGACGATTCAAACCAGTCTGAACCGCATGCAGCAAGTACAGGCGGACAACCTCGCTGAAATTCAAGGAATGGTAGAACAAAAACTCACACAGACACTCGAACAAAAGGTACAGAGTGCTTTTCAGATGGTCAACGAACGATTGGAAATGGTCTATCGGGGATTGGGCGAAATGCAGACACTCGCCGCTGGTGTTGGAGATTTAAAAAAAGTATTGTCCAACGTAAAAACCCGTGGGATTCTAGGTGAAGTACAGCTCGGCAGCATTCTACAGGAGATTCTTGCTCCGGAACAATATGCCTATGATGTGACTGTCAACCCCAACCGCCGAGAACACGTTGAGTATGCTGTCAAGCTGCCGGGAACGACAAACGGACAGCCCGTCTGGCTGCCGATTGACTCGAAATTCCCCGGAGATACCTATACTGCTCTGCGGAACGCTCTGGACAGCGGAAATCCACAGCAAATCAAGGCTGCTCAACAGACGCTGACGCAAGTCATCCGAAAATGTGCGAAAGATATTCATGACAAATACATCTGTCCGCCTTATACCACAAACTTTGCGATTTTGTTCTTGCCGTTTGAGGGGCTGTATGCCGAAGTCATCAATCTAGGCATGGTTGAAACCCTCCAGCAGAACTTTCAAGTCAACATCGCTGGGCCTTCCACGATGGCGGCGATGCTGAACGCCTTACAGATGGGCTTTCAGACGCTTGCCATCCAGAAACGCAGTACAGAAGTCTGGCAGGTGCTACAGCAGGTACAGACGGAATTTGACCGCTTTGCCGATGTTCTACAAAAAACACAGAATGCCTTGCACAGTGCAGATTCTCAGCTGGAACGCCTTGTTGGCACTCGTACTCGTGCCATTCAGCGACAGCTAGGGGCAATTCAGACGCAAAATGACTTGCACACGGGAAAATAATTGCAATTATGATAACAGCCGCCAAACTGCAATCTGGCGGCTGTATTTTTTTGAATTTTTTCAGGCACAAGAAAAGGGACTGTATCAAACAGTCCCTTCGCTTCTCGGATTTTTCTATTTTTTTGTTTTTCTATCTCTTTCACCCTACTATTTTTTTATCGTCATCTTTTCGTAGAATGTCATCCCTTTTGGGATTGATATTAGTATATCACATTTGTTTTTGATTGTCAAGTACTTTTTATAAGAAATCCAACTTTTTTATAAAAAATACCAGAATCAACAAATTTTTCTACGTTTTACAATAAAAGTATAACACAGATATTTTCTGTTGTCAAGTAAATTTTGAAAAAATATAAAAACAGGCGAACAAATTGCACCCACAATCTGTTCGCCTGTCTAAACTTCCAACTGAAATTAAATTTCGTGATTATGCCGTCTGGAGATTTTCAAACGGTTCATGGCACGGTTTAACGCTGCCTGCGACTGGTAGTATTGCATGATACTCTGCCGCTGCCGCAGCCGTTCTTTCGCACGAGTTGCAGCTTCTGCGGCACGCTTTGCATCAATTTCTTCCGGCAATTCAATCGCATCGCCCAAAATCAATGCATAATCGCTCCGAATTTCTGCAAAGCCCTCACTGATGGCGGCATATCGCCACTCACCGTCTACCTTGTATTGAATTTCTCCCGGACTCACAATCGTAACCAGAGATTCATGTCCCGGCAGGACACCAACCAAACCATCCTGTGCCGGATAAATCAAGTGTTCACACTCGCCGACAAAAAACGGTCGGTCTGCTGCCAGCAGTTCCAATTTAAATGTTTTTGCCATGCCGCATCCCTCACTTACGCTTGATTACAGGGTTTTTGCTTTTTCGATGACTTCATCAATCGTGCCCACATTAAAGAATGCGTTTTCTGGATATTCATCCATTTCACCGCTGATAATCATCTTAAAACCACGGATGGTTTCCTTTAACGGTACATATTTACCCGGAATGCCCGTAAAGACTTCCGCTACATGGAACGGCTGTGACAGGAATTTCTGAATCTTTCTTGCACGATAAACCGCAGTCTTATCTTCTTCGTCCAGTTCTTCCATACCAAGAATGGCGATGATGTCCTGCAATTCCTTATACCGCTGCAACAATTCCTGTACCTGACGGGCAACCTGATAATGTTCTTCTCCAACAACATCCGGTTCCAGGATTCTCGAAGAGGATTCCAGCGGGTCAACTGCCGGATAAATACCCTGTTCTACAATCTTTCTGGACAAAACGGTCGTTGCATCCAAGTGGGCGAACGTGGTTGCCGGAGCCGGGTCGGTCAAGTCATCTGCCGGCACATAAACTGCCTGTACAGAGGTGATAGAACCGTCCTTGGTAGAGGTGATTCGTTCCTGCAACTCGCCGACTTCATTCGCCAAGGTCGGCTGATAACCAACGGCGGACGGCATTCTGCCCAGCAGGGCGGAAACTTCCGAACCAGCCTGTACATAACGGAAGATGTTATCAATAAACAGCAGCACATCCTGATGCTTTTCATCACGGAAGTATTCTGCCATTGTCAGACCCGTCTGTGCAACCCGCATACGGGACCCCGGCGGTTCGTTCATCTGACCGAATACCAGAGCGGTCTTGCTGATAACGCCGGATTCTTTCATTTCGTTCCAAAGGTCATTCCCTTCTCTGGAACGCTCGCCGACACCCGTAAAAATAGAGTAACCACCGTGTTCGGTTGCAACGTTTCGGATCAGTTCCTGAATCAAAACGGTTTTACCAACACCAGCACCGCCGAACAAACCAATCTTACCACCCTTTGCATACGGTGCAAGCAGGTCGATAACCTTGATACCAGTTTCCAGAATTTCAACAACCGGGCTTTGATTCCGGAAAGACGGAGCTTCTCTGTGGATTGCCCACTTCTGCTTTGTATGCACTTCTCCGGCGTTGTCAATCGGTTCACCCAAAACATTGAACATTCTGCCCAGTGTTTCTTCGCCGACTGGAACTTGAATACAGCTGCCAGTTGCAGTGACTTCCATATCCTTTGCCAGACCATCGGTTGCGGACAAGCTGATGCAGCGAACAACACCGTTGCCCATGTGCTGTGCCACTTCCATGACACACTTTTTATGTTCCATCTGGACTGTCAGAGCGTCTTTGATCATCGGCAGTTTGCCGGTAAATGCAACGTCAATGACAGGCCCGAGAATTTGTACAATTTTTCCGGTTTCCATGGATTTTCGGACTCCTCTCTATCCCATGATCAGATTTATTTCGCAGCCTCTGCACCGCTGGAGATTTCTGTAATTTCCTGTGTGATTGCAGCCTGTCTTGCACGGTTATACTGCAACGAAAGCGTTTGCAGCATATCCTTTGCACTGGTGGTTGCAGAGTCCATTGCCGACATACGAGCCTGCTGTTCGCTACAGAACGATTCTACCATTGCACCGTAAATCAAGCCCTTCATAAAGTTCGGGGTCAAGTGTTCCATCACCGCTTCCACGGTTGGATAGAAAGTTGCCTCGTGATGACGGGTAACATCTTGTTCACTGGTGACAAAGTTGTTGACGTTCAGCGGCAGCAGCTGCTGGACTTTCGGCTCGAATGTCATGGAATTGAGCATCTTTGTATAGACGATATAGACATCGTCTACTTTCTTCTGTTCAAACAATTCCATCATCAGCACGGCGATTTTCATCGCACGGTACAAGGTCGGGTTCTGGGTGGTCTGGATAAATTCCGCATCCACATCCAGTTCGCCTTCTCTTGCTTTCCGCTGAAAATACATTCTGCCGACCTGTCCCATAACAAACAGTCGAGCATATTCACACTGTTCCATCTCTGCTTCTGCCCGCTTGATGACATTGTGGTTATAAGAACCGCACATACCCTTATCTGCCGTGATGATAATGAATGCTTTTTTCCGCTTATCTGCCGGAATTTCCGTTCTGGTATCGAAAAACCGCATATCAATATCTTCCGGTGCACGGGACAGAATGCTTCGCATGGCATATAACAGCTTATCAAAATAGGGTTCTGTGGCTGCCAAATCCTTCTTCGCCTTCTTCAGCTTGGAAGAGGAAATCAGGTACATGGCATTCGTAATCTTCATAATATCATTGATACTCTTAATCCGTTCCCGAATTTCCCGCATATTTGACATTTTACTTCACCTGCTTCTTATAGGCTTCTGCTTCTGCAATCAAGGTTGCCTTATCTTCATCGGACAGCTGTCCGGTTTCCTGAATCTTCTTAATCAATGCTGCCTGACTCTGTTCCAAATGTGCCATCAAGTCATTGACAAAATCCCGCAGATTCTTCAGCGGAATATCATCAAACAGCCGTTCGGAGGCAACTGCCAGCACGCAAACCTGCCGCCACAATGGCTGCGGATGATACAGCGGCTGCTTCAGCAGTTCCATCAGTGCATGGCCGTGATCCAACATTGCTTGGGTTGCAGGGTCGAGGTCGGAGCTGAACTGTGTGAAGACTTCCATTTCTCGGAACTGTGCCAGTTCCATACGCATCTTTCCGGCAACCTTTTTCATTGCCTTGGTCTGAGCAGCACCGCCGACACGAGAAACGGACAAGCCGACATTGACTGCCGGACGCATACCAGCGAAGAACAATTCGCTTTCCAAGAAGATCTGACCATCTGTGATGGAGATGACATTCGTCGGAATGTAAGCGGAGATATCGCCTGCCTGTGTTTCGATGATTGGCAGTGCGGTGATTGAACCGCCGCCGTGTGCATCGTCCAGTCGGCAGGAACGCTCCAGCAAACGGGAGTGCAGATAGAAAACGTCACCCGGATAAGCTTCACGCCCCGGCGGACGGTGGAGCAGCAGGGACATTGCACGATAAGCCACCGCATGCTTGGAAAGGTCATCATAGATAATCAGAACGTCTTTGCCCTGATGCATGAAGAATTCTGCCATTGCCGTACCGGAATACGGTGCAATATACTGCACTGGAGCCGGAGCACTGGCGGATGCGGAAACAACTACGGAATAATCCATTGCACCATGGGCTTTCAGAGTATTTACAATTTTTGCAACCGTTGAGGACTTCTGACCGATGGCAACATAAATACAGATGACATCCTGTCCCTTCTGGTTGATGATGGTATCTACAGCAATCGAAGTTTTACCCGTCTGACGGTCACCGATGATCAATTCTCTCTGTCCACGTCCAATCGGGAACATGGAGTCGATGGAAAGAATACCAGTTTGCAGCGGAACAGAAACGGACTTTCTGTCTGCAACACCGGCTGCTTCCCGTTCAATCGGGTAATAGTCTTCCGGTTCAATCGGTGCACCGCCATCAATCGGAGCACCCAGTGCGTCAACAACTCTGCCAATCAGTCCAGAACCAACGCCGACACCGGCACGCTTTTTGGTACGCATGACCTGTGTACCTTCTACAATTCCATAATCAGAACCGAGCAGAACGACACCAACAGTCTTTTCTTCCAAGTTCTGAATAATTCCACGGACACCGGTTTCAAATTCCACCAGTTCGCCGTACATGGCATGCTGCATCCCATAAACGGTTGCAATGCCATCGCCGACCCGAACGACCGTGCCGCCTTCCTGCACGCCGGTCTTTCGGTCGAAATCCGCAATTTCACTCTTTAAAACGGAAATGATTTCACTTGCATTCATGGGTACACATTCCCTCCTGTCACTGTCCTGCCAATTTCTTTTGCAGGGTTTTTAAGGTATTCCGCAAACTGCGGTCATACACCAAGTCACCGATCCGCAATACAAAACCGCCCCGCAATGCTGGATTTTTCTGCATCGTAAGGACTGCCTGCTGTTTGCCTGTCACTTTCATGGCAAACTGTTTCAAGCCTTCCTGCTGGGCTTCTGTAAGCGGTGTGACATATTCCACAACAGCGTGGACACAGCTTTCTGACTGTCGCTTCTTCTCATAAAATGCCTGAAAAATTTCCGGCACATCGGCAGTTTCTGCGTTTTTACAGAGCACACAGAGCAAATTCTGCACTGCCTCCGGAAATACCTTCCGAACAACCGCTTCCTTTTCCGGAATGGAAATGGTGGGATTCGTCAGAGCTTCGCTGAGTGCCGGACAACATTCCCAGATTGCCTGTGCCTGCTCCACCACATCCATCGGGTATTGCAGTTCTAACATTGCCTGTGCATAACATTCAGCTGGTCGGCTCATGAATTCACACCTTCCTCCTTCAAGAACGCATCAACAAGATTCCGGTTTTCGGCATCGTCCATTTTTCCTTCTACCAACTTTGCAGCAGCAGCGAGTGCCAAGTCTGCAATTTCCTTTTGTGCACCAGCCAAGGTATTCTGCCGTTCGGCATCGATTTCCTTCTGTGCATTCTGAATCATGCGGCTTGCTTCCTGCTGTGCCTGTTCGGTAATCTGATTTCCCTGTTCTTTTGCGGCAGTTCTGGCATTTGCAATAATCGTACTTGCCTCCTGCTTTGCACCGGAGAGCGTGTCTTCATACTGCTGCCGCAGCTGATGTGCTTCCTCTTTGGACGCTTTTGCCTGATCCAGATCGGCTTGTACCGCTGTGGCACGCTGATCCATGATATTCTGAATGCGTCCGAACAGGAACTTCTTCAGAAACAAGAACAGTACCAGAATATTGATGATTGAAAATGCAATCGTCCAAATATCAAACTCTAACATAATTTCTGTTTCGTCCTGCTCTCTGGCAGAACGCAGCTCCTTTCTTTAAAGGATTCCCTGCTGATCACTTCATGATGACCAGCAGCAGTGCAACAACGAAACCATAGATGGCGGTTGCTTCTGCCAGGGCACTACCTAACAGCAGTGTCTTATTGATGTCGCCGGCTGCCTCCGGCTGTCTTGCAATGGCTTCTGCTGCCTTTGAGGTAGCAATTCCGATTCCCAGACCTGCACCCAAGCCGGTCAAAACGGCAATTCCTGCTGCAATCATGATTCTTTTCCTCCTATGTTGAATGATTTCAATTTTCTGTTTACTTCATAATAACCAAGAGCAATGCGACAACGAAACCGTAAATCGCAGTTGCTTCTGCCAGTGCACTACCGAGCAACAACGTCTTGTTGATGTCGCCAGCTGCTTCCGGCTGTCTTGCAATGGCTTCGGTTGCTTTCGAGGTTGCAATCCCGATGCCCAAGCCTGCACCTAAACCCGTTAAAACGGCAATTCCTGCTGCAATCATGATGATTTCCTCCTTATTTCTCGTGGTGTTCCATACCCTCCGCCATAAACAGCGAAGTTAAAAATACAAATACATACGCTTGAATCAGTCCATCGAACACGTCAAAGTACATACTGAATACCATTGGGACAATCAGTCCACAGACGTGTTCAATCAGCTTCATGACAACAAATGCACCCAAAACATTACCGAACAGTCGCATACACAGCGAAAGCGGACGAATGCCGATTTCCATAATGTTGATCGGGGTCATAATTGCCATTGGTTTGGTGAAGGATGACAAAAAGCCTTTCAAGCCGCCCTGTGCCCGGAATGTGGACACTTCAATCAGGATAATGCTGAGCAATGCAAATGCAACCGTGACGTTGATGTCTTTGGTCGGCGGTTTAATACCGAAGCCGAACATCCCGATGAGGTTGGAAATGCCGAGCAGCAGCAGCACAGTACCCAGATATGCGAAATACGGTCTACCGGCTTTGCCCATGTTGCCTTCCAAGAAATTGTTCACCCACGTTACCGCAGATTCGAGCATCGCCTGCCCACGGCCGGGAACAATTTTCAGATTGCGTGTCAAAAGCAGAACCACAATCATGATGAACGCCATAATGCCCCACATGACCACAATGGATTCATGCACGGGGATTCCACCGAACAGCGGAATCGTAAAGGCGACCTCGGTTTGCAGTTCTTCTGCCAATGCTTCTCCCATCTTCTCACCATCCTCTCTCACAAGCTCTTTTGCAGTTCCCTGCAAAAGGCATCTGCCGTCTTGGTATCAACGGCAGCATTCAAAGTGTTGAATGTTAGAACAGTGTCGTTTACTGCTCTGCTTTCTATTATACACACGGCTGTGTAAAATTGCAAGCATTAAAATGCGGCAAAATGACGGATATGGGACAATCTTCCGGAAACTGTTGCTTTTTACAAGTTTCCAAAAGTACCGAAAATCTTTCGCATTCCATTCTCCACTTTTAATCATTATAGAACTTTCGGAGCAAAAAGTCAACGGTTTCAGACTTAACTTTTTACACGATTTTCCGTGAAAAATAAGGCGTTTTTCGTCAAAAAAGTACATTTTCAAAAGTCGCCGTCCACAAT
Organism: Ruminococcus sp. CAG:254; assembly: GCA_000433635.1. Classification (GTDB taxonomy): domain Bacteria; phylum Bacillota; class Clostridia; order Oscillospirales; family Ruminococcaceae; genus Ruminococcus_C. The sequence continues at coordinate 8,271 of HF997870.1, read as the reverse complement.
GTCAAAAGTTATTATTTTTTCATATCGTTTTTCGTGCATCTCCACAAAAGGACAATTGTCTGCACAAGATAGACAGAGATTCCAAAAGTGTGCAAAAATCATCAAAAACAAACAGAAGCACCGTTACCCATCGGATAACGGTGCTTCTGGATTGATATAGAATAGAAGAGAGGATAGCATTACCAATATTCTACAGAATGATTGCCCCTGAAAAAACAAGCGTTCTCGAAAATATCCTGTTCTGTAGAAGGTACTTTTATTTTACCACATTTTTTTAGAAATGTCAACTATTTTTTTCGATTTTTTCATATGCAGTTTTGTATAAGTTGCAACAGAGCAAAAAAGACCGCTTTCCAGCCGGAAATATCGGCGGAAAACGGTCTTTCTCTCACTTCCTGAAAAAGAAAATCTTAGTTCTTCATTTCGTAATGTTCGCCAATCAGGGATGCATTTGCTGCCAGAATCGGACGAATGCAGTTGTCTACAAATTCTTCGGTCTGCTGTTCACTTCTACCTGTGAAGTTTTCCGGCTGCAAAATCGCATCCAGTTCTTCCTTGGTAATCATGAACATCGGGTCAGCCAGAATCATATCGCACAGGTCATTTTCCAGACCATCTTCCTTGACGTGCTTTCCAGCAATCATGGAGTATTCCCGAATCTTTTCGTGCAGTGCCTGACGGTCGCCGCCCTTCTTAACGGCATCCATCATGATGTTTTCGGTTGCCATGAACGGCAGTTCCCGCATAATCCGCTGCCGAATCATCTTCGGGTAAACCACCAGACCATCGGTTACATTCAGCATGATGTTCAGGATTGCATCCACACCCAGACAAGCTTCCGGAACAGAAATCCGCTTGTTTGCAGAGTCGTCCAATGTCCGTTCAAACCACTGTGTTCCTGCGGTGAATGCCGGATTCAGGCTGTCGATCATGACATAACGGGACAGAGAGGTGATTCGTTCGCACCGCATCGGATTCCGCTTGTATGCCATTGCAGACGAACCAATCTGGGTCTTTTCAAACGGTTCTTCCATTTCCTTAAAGCTCTGCAACAACCGCATATCGTTGGAGAACTTCGAGCAAGACTGTGCAATGCCGCTCAGAGTTGCAAGGATCTGGGAGTCAATCTTTCTGGAATAAGTCTGACCAGAAACCGGAACAACACCGGTGAAGCCCATTTCTTCTGCAATCATCTGTTCCAGCTTCTTTACTTTTGTGGAATCGCCTTCAAACAGTTCCATGAAAGAAGCCTGTGTGCCCGTTGTGCCCTTTGAGCCGAGCAGTTTCAGGTTGGCAAGCCGGAAATCCAGTTCTTCCAAATCCATCAGCAATTCATTCATCCACAGCGTTGCACGCTTGCCGACCGTTGTCAGCTGTGCCGGCTGCAAGTGGGTGTATGCCAGTGCCGGCATGCCCTTGTACTGCATGGCAAACTTCGACAGATTTGCCAGAACATTGATCAGCTTCCGGCGGATGATTTTCAGAGCGTCCCGCATGATAATAATGTCTGTATTATCGCCAACATAGCAGGAAGTTGCTCCCAAGTGAATGATGCCCTTTGCGTGCGGACAAACCTGTCCGTATGCATAAACGTGGGACATGACATCGTGACGAACGACCCGTTCCCGTGCTTCTGCAACATCATAATCAATGTTATAAACATTGTCTTCCAGTTCCTTTACCTGAGAAGGTGTGATCGGCAGACCGAGTTCCATTTCTGCCCGAGCCAGAGCGACCCAGAGCTTTCTCCAAGTAGAAAATTTCTTGTCAGCAGAAAAAACGTGCTGCATTTCTTCGCTGGCATACCGTGTACAAAACGGACTTTCATAACTGGTTGTATTCCGCATGATTTTTAATTCCTCTCCTTTTGATAATCCTTGAATGGATGAACGTGTACTTTCTATTATAGCGGAATTTCCTGTATTCGTCAACCTTTTTCTTTGACATAAACGCCGCCGTCTGCTGCATATGCTGATAACAAAATGTCATTTCAACAGACAGGAGGCGTTCCATGATGCAGGGATTAACCCAACAGGAAGCAAAAAACCGTCTGCGACAGGATGGGAAAAACGAACTCGCAGAAGCACCAAAATCCAAACCCGTCCGGATGTTCCTCGGCCAATTTCGAGATGTCATGGTTATGATTTTGCTGGCAGCAACCATGGTTTCTGTTTTGCTGGGCGAATGGACGGATGCCATCACCATTATTTTAATTGTTCTGCTGAATGCAATTTTAGGGTTCATTCAGGAATTTCGGACAGAACGCACCCTCGAAACACTCCGGCAGATGACTGCCCCCACCGCTGCCGTCTGCCGAGATGGAACATGGCAGACCATTTCCGCTGCGGAACTGGTACGGGGCGACCTCATCCGGCTGGAAGCCGGCGACCGTGTTCCGGCAGATGCTGCCCTCGTGACTGCCAGCGGCATTGCTGCCAATGAATCCATTTTAACGGGCGAATCGGCTGCTGTTTCCAAAACTGCTGGAGCAGAAACCGACACGGACAACGCCCTCCACAAGAAAAATGTCGTCTATGCAGGAACTGCCATCCTGCGAGGCTCTGCCACTGCCTGCGTCATTGCAACGGGCACGAAAACGCAGATGGGACAGATTTCCGACTTGCTGCACGATGTCACAGTTTCTCAAACACCGCTGCAAAAACGTCTTGCCGGACTGGGAAAAGTCGTTGCATTGCTCTGCATTGTCGTGTGTATTCTGGTCTTTTTCGCAGGAGTTTTCCGAGGAGAACCGATTTTTGATATGCTGATGACGGGCATCACCATTGCCATTGCTGCCATTCCGGAAGGCTTACCGGCAACTGTTACCATTGCCCTTGCACTGGCAGTCAGCCGCATGATGAAACATCAGGCTCTCGTCAACCGTCTGCACAGTGTTGAAACGCTGGGCTGTGCTGGAATTCTCTGTGCGGATAAAACAGGGACGATTACAGAGAATGACATGACTGTCACAGACTTGGTGATTAGTACTGCACATTTCTCTGTTGACCAGTGCATTCGCCAACAGGGGACGGCAGTTTCTCCTGAACAGCATCCGGCTTTACAAACTTTACTGGAATGCTGTATGCTCTGCACCACGGCAGAACATACCCCCGGACAAAATCCCATCGGCGACCCGACAGAAACCGCCCTGCTAATCGCAGCGGAAAAGGCTGGTTTCTCTCGGGAACGCTGCAAGCAACGCTATCCCCTCCACCATATGGAACCTTTCGACAGCGAAACCAAAAAGATGGAAGTCACGGTTTCCTACAACGGCACAGAACGGCAATACCTCAAGGGTGCAGCAGACCGTGTGTTGCCACTCTGCACACAATTGCTACATGGAACAACGGTCACCACGCTGACGGAATCGTTTCGGGAAGAAATCCGCTCCGCTGTGCAAACTTTGTCAGAACGTGCTCTGCGAGTATTGGCGTTTGCCTATCGGGAATCAGATGGTGACTGGATTTTTCTGGGGTTGAGCGGTATGTTAGACCCACCTCGAGAATCTGCGAAGCAGGCGATTCGCACTTGCGAACAGGCGAAAATTCAAACTGTAATGATTACCGGCGACCACAAAAAAACTGCCCTTGCGATTGCAGAGCAAGCAGGGCTATTGCATGGAAAAAAGGCGATGACAGGACAGGAACTGGATGCTTTGAGCGATGAACAGCTTGCCGCTTGTATCCAGGAATATGCAGTCTTTGCAAGAGTCAATCCTGCTCATAAGCTGCGGTTGGTACGTGCCTATCAGAAAACGGGGGCAATTGTCGCAATGACAGGAGATGGTGTCAACGATGCTCCGGCTCTGAAAGAGGCAGATGTCGGCGTTGCCATGGGGAAATCCGGCACAGAAGTTGCAAAACAGGCGGCAGATGTAATTCTATTGGATGACAACCTGTCGACTTTGGTTTATGCTGTGGAGCAGGGACGCTGTATTTATGCCAACATCCGAAAATTTGTCCGCTATTTGCTCTCCTGTAACATCGGGGAAGTCATCACGATGCTGCTGGGAATTCTCATGGGCATGCCTGTGATTCTGCTGCCCACGCAATTGCTGCTGGTGAATCTGGTCACGGATGGGCTGCCAGCGATTGCCCTTGGCATGGAACAGCCCGAACCGGATGCCATGCGGCAGCCACCTCGAAAACCAGAAGAGCCGTTCTTCTCCGGCGGTCTGTTACAGCGAATTGTCTTTCGAGGGCTGTTAATTGGAGTCTGCACGCTGGGAGCGTTCTCCATGGCACTGCGACTCGGCGGAACGCTGGAGGCTGCCCGTACCACTGCTTTGTGTACGCTGATTCTCTCGCAGCTGATTCACGTTTTTGAGTGCAAGTCAGAAACAAAATCGCTGTTTCATCTGCCACTCTGGAACAACTGGAAGCTGCTGGCTGCCGTTGCGGTTTCTGCTGGCATCTTGTTTGCAGCGGTGGAAAGTTCGGCTCTACAGATGATTTTCACGACTGTTCCGCTGTCGCTGCCACTCTGGATTGTCGTTGCGGTTTCTTCGTGTGCAATTCCGATTTGCTCGGCAATTCTATTCCAAATCACTGCAAAGAAAAAGGGTGAACGATAAAAAACAGCCCCTTTCTTTCAAAAAGGACTGTTTTTCCCTCAATTTATGATAAACTATATCATAAGCCTGTTATTCTGTGCCTTCCATCGGCAGCAGTGCAAATTCTTCCGGCAACAATGATTCTACTGGTTCTCCGGACTCTGTATTTGCCTGTTTCGATGAAGTGCCAATGACATCCGCCCAGCTCGGCTGCATACCAGAAGCAGTTTTTGCATAATACGTCAAAACTGCAACGGCATCTTCTACAGAAATCACACCATCGCCGTTGATATCAGCAGCACTCGTTGCCAAATCATTGATGTGAGCAATCTCAGAGAAGAATGTGGTATATCCGGCAGCCCGTCTTGCATAATACGTCAAAATCTGTATGGCATCATCTACACTAACCGTAGAATCTCCATCTACATCGCCCATTTCATAGGGGTCAGGCAAGGTGGCTGTCGTGGTTACAATTGTAGTTGTCACCGGTTCGGTGGTCGCTGTTGTCAAATCGGTGGTTTCTGTTTCGATTGGTATCGTCGTTTCTGCTGTGGTCTTTGGAACAGAAATGGTAATGGTCAACTTATAGAATTTTTGGTTGACCAACGCCCCAACGATAACACTTCCTTCGGAAACCGCTGTCAATACGCCATCTTGGTCAATCGTTGCAACGCTGTCATCCGTCGAAACCCACTGAGGCACTTCACCCTTTTCCCCTAAGTAATACAGTTGCAGTGTTGCACCAATCTGGTGAATCTCCTTGATATTTTTCTGCGTAACGACTCTCCCATCCCCCTCTAAGGTTGTTCCAGTAACAGGCTGCTCCAGAGAGGTAATTGTTGTGGTCTGCGTAGTTCTCGCAGAAGTTGTGGTGTTGGAAGGCTTCGTTGTGCCTGTCGTGGCCTTTTTTGTGGTAGTAGTCGTTGCAGTTGCTTTGGTCGTTCCTGCTGTGGTTGCATCCGTTGTTGTTTCAGTTGTCTGAGCATGTCGTTGCTGCCAGGACAACAGCGGATAACTACCCGTAATACCGGAATAAGCTGCTCCGAGTTTTTGTGCAAAGGTTGCTTTCTGCATCTCCGATTGCTTCATTGCCGTGCAAATTTCTCGGTCAATTGGCTGCGTATCCGTCACACCGGATTGATAATAGCACGCTGTACAATTAGCATTGCTCTCCCCAACAATACCACCTATTTTTTCATTTCCAGAAACCGTTCCGATATTGAAACAAGTTTCAATCGAACCACATTCAAATGCTCCAACCACGCCGCCAGCTATGGTATTTCCTTTAATCGCTCCGGTGTTGTAACAGCTCTGCACGATGCCGCCACTTTCTTGTCCAACGACACCGCCAGCAAATTGCAGCGAAGAAACTCTTCCTGTACTGCAACTTTCTGATACAATTGCATAGATGCTCTGCCCAGCAATTCCGCCAGCTGCTTCCTGTCCGGAAATAAATGCGTCATTGCTGCAACGAGAAACTGTTCCGTTAAAGTTCACGCCGCAGATACCGCCAGCCATGTAATACCAAGAAGAGATCACAGCTCGATTTTCGCAATTTTCAATTGTTCCCTTATAATTATAGCCGCAAATACCACCTGCAAAGGTATCACAGCTACTTAGATAACTTTTTTCGATGGTCAGATTTTTTACCGTTGCTGTTCGATAAAGTCCGGCAAACAAGCCTGTTTCCCCGCTTTTTTGAGCATATAAGCCCGAAATTGTATGTCCATTGCCGTCAAATGTTCCATGAAACAAGGATTGATTGACAATCCCAATCGGAACCCAAGTGTTAGACGGCTGTGCTTCGGCGGTTTCCCATTTTTCCCAGTTGGTCAGCGGATTCATCTGTAAATCTGCTTCCAGCGTAATGGTCACGCCCTCAAAGTTGGTTGTTCCATCGTTCACTAATTTTGCCAGTCCAGCCAATTCCTCCGGATTTGAGATAGAAAGCTGTGTTTCGCCTGCCTGATACCAACTGGTATCCACAGTTCCGTTCCAAGCTGCTGAAAAAACGGAAACATTTGCAGGCAGACAAGCGATTGTCAACAATCCCGTGACAAAAAAAGAAATCGCTTTCCGACAAGTGTTCTTTCTTAATTTTTCCATAATTTCCACTCTTTTTCTATTTTTTAAGTACTATCAAAATTTTTACTTTCTCTCTGTTTATTATACGCACTTTTCTATGGAATGTCAATGATTTACGGATAGAACCGACATTTTCCACAAAATGAAGATTCTTTCACAATTGTAAGTTGAAAAAGATTCCTAGAAAAACTTGCATTTCTTACCATTTTATTTTCCCTTTTATGGTAATTATAGGTGCGTCTTCCTGATTTTTCGGAAAAATCACCTGTTTTTTCCTATTTTTATGAGATTTTGCCAAAAATAGCAATGGTTTGTTGCGGTCAATTCATGACAGTTGCTTACTTTTCAACAATTCACTGTTCTCTATTTACATCTGACTTTTCCACATTGGAAACGTTCTCTTGTTCGTAATTTTTCTTTCAAAAATAGATAAAAAACAGGAAAACTGCTTAAAAAGCACTTGATACTATCCGATATTTGTTCAAATCCTTTTTCAGAGGTTGTCCCAATCTGGAGCATATCCAGCGGATTTCTTCGCATAGTACGTCAAAATCAAAACCGCATCTTGCACGGAAATCACGCCATCCTCATCAATATCGCCCCTTTGAATATACTGAAACTGGGCATCCGTTTCCGGCTTTAATCCCACCGATTTCTTTGCATAATAAGTCAGCACCATCACAGCATCCTGCACGGAAACTGTACCATCTCCGTCCGGATCACCCCGTTCCGACTGCACAACCGGAGCATCTGCTTCCGTTGTGATTTGCTGCACAGTAATAGCAATTCCGGTATCAGCTGCAACCATAGTATCGGTATAAGCAGCAAGTGGAATGTTTGTTTCCAGCATCAAACAGAAAACCTCCGCAACTGCGTGCGGAAGCAGGGTTTTCACCTGATATGTTCCGTCCCGTGTAATATGCACCTCGCCGGGGGTTGCTGTATCTTCCTCTGTTCCGAAAAATGTAAGGTCTTCCGCAGCACCCAACAGGGAAACCACATAGGGTTCTGAGAGCTTACCAAGTCCGGAAATGGTAAATGTCACGCTCAAATAATCAGAAGCCGAACTCGGCTGCAAATCGGTACAGTTGGAATTGCCCCATTCATTCCGCAAATTCAGCCGCAAATAAAGCCCATTTGTGGTAAGGCTGTCTGATGACTGTGTATAGGGCAGTACGGTTGCGGTTGCAGATACGGGCAGGGACAAGCTGCAAATGATCAGGCAAATGGTAAGCAGAACTGCAAAAATCCGAGCAGGATACATGGAACACAAATCCTTTCTATCATAAAGTACAATCTTCTGCTATTATACAAATTCTGTGGATTTTTGTCAATGTGTGGGGAATGATTTCTTGATTTCTGAAACCAGTTCTGGGGAAAATAATTGCGTACGGTTCGGCAAAATCGCTTCACTCTTTGCCTTTGTGCTGTTCGCCGGTGGTTACGTTGTCCGAATTGCCTATGAATCTTTCTTAGATTTCGGTTTTTCTGAATTTTTTATGCTTTATAGAACGGCGAACAGCAGTTCACTTTATTTCTCTTAGATTTCTATTCCTGCTAATTGTCCACTCTTTGCAGGTGGCAGCTTGCCCCCTGCACCCCTCCGCCGAGCTGAGCCAGCTCGACCGCAGTTC
>HF997869.1 GCA_000433635.1 Ruminococcus sp. CAG:254 | reverse complement strand
TGTAAGGTGTTACCCGACTAATTATATTGTAACAGGAGTGTATTATGACCATCTATAACGCCGTGATTCATACCATGACCGAGCAGGGAACGATTCCGCACGGATTTTTGGAAGTGGAGAACGGAAAAATTACCTGTGTCCAGTCCGGCGATCCGGACACCGTAACCGAAGGCGACTTAGACGCAAAAGGCAGTCTGCTGCTGCCGGGCTTTATTGATGCCCATACGCACCTAGGCATTTTAGAGGACGGCTTAGACTTTGAGGGGGACGACTGCAACGAATGCACCGACCCATTCACGCCTCATCTGCGAGCCATTGACGGCGTGAATCCGTTAGACCGCTGCTTTTCCGAGGCTTTGGCTGCTGGCGTGACCACCGTTATGACAACGCCGGGCAGTGCAAATCCTTGCGGCGGAACGATGCTGATTCTGAAAACTGCCGGAAACTGCGTGGACGATATGAAATTGACGTTCGGCGGTATTAAGTTTGCACTGGGCGAAAATCCGAAGAGCGTCTATCATGGCAGAGATGAAATGCCGTTTACCCGAATGGCAACCGCTGCCATTATTCGAGAGGGCTTGTATAAAGCAAAACGCTATCTGGAACAGTGGGAGGCCGTAGAAGAAGCCGAAGACCAGCCGGATTATGATGCAAAGTGTGAAGCCCTGCTGCCACTGCTGCGAAGAGAATACAAGGCACATTTTCATTGTCATCGTGCAGATGATATGATGACCGCCATTCGGATTGCAAAGGAATTTCATTTGGATGCGGTTTTGGTACATGGTACAGAGGGACACCGCATTCCGGACATCATTCAGCGAGCAGGTGTGCCGATTATCTGCGGCCCGATTCTCTGTGACCGCTGCAAACCGGAACTGCGGGATTTGGAAATCACCACGCCAAATATTCTGTATCAGCATGGCGTTTCGATTGCTCTTTGCACCGACCACACCGTGATTCCAATTCAGTATCTGGCAACCACAGCAGCACTGGCAGTGAAAGGCGGTTTGCCGTATGAAGCAGCACTCGAAGCCATTACGGTGCAGCCTGCAAAGATTTTGGGTGTTGAAGACCGAGTTGGCAGCTTGAAAGTTGGAATGGATGCTGATTTGCAGCTGTATCATGGAAACCCATTGGATTTGCAGTGCGATCCATGGCTGGTAATGGTAGATGGAAAAGTCTGCAAAGGACAGGAATATTTCGCATTATAACAAAAATACAATTCCGCCGCAGGCGACTGCGGTCGAGCTGGCTCAGCTCGGCGGGGTGATTCCCCACAGAATTGGTTTCCCAAGAAGCAAGCATACACAGTCTATATCTTAATCGAAAACAGGTTTCCTATCTGAACTGGAATCAAGCCTTGCATTGTCTGTTCGGATATGGTACAATAAATCTACAAAAATTTTATCAATCAAAAGGAGTACTCCCATGCAATACGGTTATTTTGACCTTGCGAACAAGGAATATGTCATCACCCGACCGGACACCCCGTCCGCTTGGGCAAACTATCTCGGTTCACCGGAATACGGTGCGATTATCTCCAACAATGCCGGCGGTTACAGCTTTGTAAAGTCCGGTGCAAACGGCAGAATTACTCGTTATCGGTTTAATTCCAATATGGCATTGCCGGGCAGATATATCTATCTGCGGGATAACGATGCCAACGACTATTGGTCGGCATCGTGGCAGCCAGTTGGAAAGCCGCTGGATACCTATAAAAGCACCTGTCGGCATGGTACTGCCTATACCGTGATTTCTGCGGAATATAGCGGTATTCGTTCCGATGTGACTTATTATGTGCCGGATGGGGCAACGCATGAAGTTTGGCGGGCAATCATCACCAACAACAGCGACCGCCCGAGAAACCTGTCTGCATTTGGCTTTGTGGAATTTACCAACGAAGACAACTACGAACAGGATCAAGTCAACCTGCAATATTCTCTGTTCATCTCTCGGACAGCGTTTGAACAGAATAAGATGATGCAGTACATCAGCGAATACAGCGAAAAGGATGCAACCAGCCGGTTCTTTGGTATGGTGGGTGCACCGATTACCGCATATAACGGCAGCTTAGAGCACTTTATCGGCTCTTATCGGACGTATTCCAACCCGATTGCTGTGGAAAGCGGACATTGTGACAATGAACTGAACTATAACTCCAATTCCTGTGGTGCGTTGCAGACAGAATTGACCTTGCAGCCGGGCGAATCCAAGGAATTGATTTTCGTATTGGGTCGCAAGACCAGTGCAGAAGCAGACGAAATCCTGCACACCTATGAAACTGCTGGAAAAGTGGATGCAGAAGTTGCAGCTCTCAAGCAGTTCTGGCATGAAAAGTTGAATCATTTCTCTGTAGAAACGCCATCCGAAGCCTTTAATAATATGATTAACGTTTGGAACGCTTATCAGTGTTTCATCACCTTTATTTGGTCGAGAGCAGCCTCTTTCATTTATTGCGGTCTGCGGAACGGCTATGGTTATCGGGATACCGTGCAGGATATTCAGGGCATTATTCACCTCGACCCAGAACTTGCAGCAGAAAAGATTCGGTTTATGCTGTCTGCACAGGTAGATAATGGCGGTGGTCTGCCGCTGGTCAAGTTTAATCACAATGCTGGCCATGAAAATACACCGGATGACCCAGAATATGTTAAGGAAACCGGACATCCGTCCTATCGGGCAGACGATGCCTTGTGGCTGTTCCCAACGATTGCGAAGTATGTCGGCGAAAGCGGAAACGCTGCATTCTATGATGAAGTGATTGTCTATGCAAACGGCGGAGAAGATACCGTTTATGACCATCTGAAGCGTGCCATTCAGTTCTCCATGGAACGGCTGGGCGATCACAGTATGCCGGCTGGTCTGCATGCCGACTGGAACGACTGCCTGCGGCTCGGCAAGAAGGGCGAATCAACCTTCGTTGCCTTCCAGCTTTATTATGCAATGACCATGATGAAGAAGCTGGCAGCAGAACGAAACGATGCGGTTTATGTGGATTATCTGGAAGATGCACAGGCAAAGCTTGCACAGACGCTGCAAACCTGCTGGGACGAAGACCGCTTCATCCGTGGCATTCGGGAAGATGGTGTGATTGTTGGAGCGAAGAAAGACCCAGAAGCAAATATGTGGTTGAATCCGCAGAGCTGGAGTGTAATTTCTGGATTTGCCAGCAAGGAGCAGGCAGACACAGCAATGCAATCGGTTGCAGACATTCTGGATACTCCATATGGTGCAAAGCTGCTCGAACCGCCGTATCGGCATCACTATTTTGATGGTGCACTGATGCATATTTTCAATCCGGATACCAAGGAAAACGGTGGTATTTTCTCGCAGTCGCAGGGCTGGCTGATTCTTGCAGAAGCTTTGCTGGGACACGGAAACGCTGCATTCCGGTACTTCACAGAAAGTTCTCCGGCTGCAATGAATGACAAGGCAGAAATTCGGGTCATGGAACCATACGTTCACGGACAGTTTACCGAGTCCTCTGCATCTCCGTATGCTGGACGGGCACACGTACATTGGCTGACCGGAACTGCTTCTACTGTTATGGTTGGCTGTGTAGAAGGTATTTGCGGTATGCGTCCGGATGCAGATGGTTTGGCAATTCGTCCATCCATTCCGGCAGAATGGGACGGCATGAAGATGCACAAGGTATTCCGTGGCAAGCAGCTGAACATTATCGTACAGAATCCGAACCATGTAGAAAGTGGTGTTTGTGCATTGACCTTGAACGGGGAAGCATTGCAGGGTGATTATGTACCGGCAGAAAAGTTGCAGGATACCAATGAAATCGTGGTAACACTGGGCAAGTAAGGAACTTGTATGGAATGAAATAACGTGAAGAAGAGCCGCTGTGTGAAAGAAATTCACATAGCGGCTTTTTTATAGAAGAGTGGTTGCAAGATACGAGCCGCTTCCGAAAAAATAAAAAACAGGATTGACAAATCTACAAAAGTTGCGTATAATAATAAAGAACAACAGCCATTCGGCTGCTATAAGGAAAAAACGGAGCAGTAAGAGTAACAGCATGATTCGGATAACAGAGAGTGTCGGGCAGGTGAAACGACATATCCGGCAGCTGCGAAGTGCCACTGTTAGTTGATGCGGGGAACTGTAAGCTCAGCTTGTAAAGTATCCAATTCCGTCAGCCCTCGTTACGGGTGTATGAGTGAAAAATCAGAGTGGAACCGTGGTGCTTCCTTACCACCTCTGCATGGGCATTTTTGTGTCCGGCAGAGGATTTTTTTATGTATGGATTCATTTTTTGACTGAAAGGAAGGGATTGCCTTGTTCCGAACATTAAAAGAAGATATTGCCATTGTCAAACAGAAAGACCCAGCTGCTCGCAGCACATTGGAAATTCTGTTGACGTATTCCGGTTTGAAAGCTGTCCGCAGTTATCGGAAAGCACATTGGTTTTATGAACACGGGTTCTTTACCATTGCCCGTATCATCTCACAGCGTGCCCGACATCGTACCGGCATTGAAATTCATCCCGGTGCAAAAATCGGAAAAGGTTTGTTTATTGACCACGGTATGGGCGTTGTCATTGGAGAAACCACCGAAATCGGGGAAAATTGTCTGCTGTATCAGGGCGTGACACTGGGCGGCACAGGAAAAGACAAAGGAAAACGTCACCCAACTTTAGGAGATAATGTGATGGTGGGAGCTGGTGCGAAAGTATTAGGGCCGATCACCATTGGAAATAATGTAAAAGTCGCTGCCAATGCGGTTGTTTTGAAGCCAATTCCGGATAACTGTACCGCTGTTGGTGTTCCGGCAAGAGTGGCACGCTGTGCCGGAAAGAAAATCGTGGAAGATTTGGATCAGATGACCTGCCCAGACTTGAACTTACAGGATATTGATGCACTGAAGAGCAGTGTCACTGCCCTGCATCAGGAATTATCTGCACTGGAAGACCAGAAAACAGAGGACAAATAATTTATGACAGACCGAGAATGCCTGCCGCTTGGCGGGCGTTCTGTTCTCCGATTATGCAAGAAAGAAAGGAATGCAAAGACATGCATATTTACAACACCTTGACCAGAAAAAAAGAGGAATTAGTTCCGATTGAACCGAATCACATCCGCATTTATGCCTGCGGCCCAACTGTTTACAACTATATTCACATCGGAAATGCTCGCCCAATCTGTGCGTTTGACGTGCTGCGGCGGTATCTGAAATATCGTGGCTATGAAGTGACTTATGTACAGAATTTCACCGATGTTGATGACAAAATCATTCGTCGGGCAAACGAAGAGGGCGTGCCAGCCTCTGAACTGTCAGAACGGTATATTCAGGAATACAAGACCGATGCACACGGTTTAAATGTTATGGATGCAGACATCCATCCGAAAGTAACAGAAAACATGGATTTGATTATTGACATGGTGAAGAAACTTGTGGAAAGCGGTCATGCATATGAATCCAACGGCGATGTTTACTTCCGCACCACTTCTTTTTCCGACTATGGCAAGCTTTCCGGTCAGCCGATGGAAGAATTACAGGCAGGTGCTCGAATTGATGTCAATGACCAGAAAGAAAATCCGCTGGACTTTGCTGTTTGGAAAGCTGCAAAGCCGGGTGAACCATACTGGGAATCTCCATGGGGTAAGGGTCGCCCGGGCTGGCATATTGAATGCTCTGCAATGTCTACGCACTATCTGGGCGATACGCTCGATTTGCACTGTGGCGGTCAGGACTTGATTTTCCCGCATCACGAAAATGAAATTGCACAGAGTGAAGCTGCTACAGGCAAGGCATTCTCGCATTACTGGATGCACAACGGCTATATCAATATTGACAACAAGAAAATGTCCAAGTCGCTGGGCAATTTCTTCACGGTTCGGGAAGTTGCAGAACAGTATGGCTATGAAGTCATTCGTTATATGATGATTCAGGCACATTATCGCAGCCCAATCAACTATTGCAAGGAATTGCTGGATGCTTGCAAGGCATCTCTGGAACGGCTCTATACCTGCCGGAACACCTTAGACCGTGCCATTGCAGCCGCTCCGGCTGGCGATTGCAGCGAAGCTGCAAAGGAACTCTTTGCACAGCGGGAACAGCAGTTCATCACGGCAATGGACGATGACTTGAACACTGCTGACGGCATTACCGCCTTGTTTGAACTCGCAAGAGAACTGAACCGGATGAGTGCGGATGCAACCACGCCGAAGGGACAGCTGGAAGCTGGTGCAAAGCTGTTTGACAGTCTGACCGATGTACTGGGCATTTTGTACCAGAGAAAGCAGGAAGATGCCATTCCGGCAGAAGTGCAAACTTTGATCGAAGAACGGGCAGCTGCAAGAAAGGCAAAGAACTTTGCGGAAGCAGACCGTTTGCGGGATGCGATTGCAGCGTTGGGCTATCGGGTCAAGGAAACCCGTCAGGGTACGCAGATTGAAAAGCTGTAAGCAGAAGAACGCCCTCTGAAAAAACCGAGCAGACCGGCTGTCCGCAGCCGGTTTCTGTATTTCATCCCAACTCGAATAGAAAGGAATCCTATGGCAAAACTCAGTAAAAAAGGCATTTCCACCTTGTTGGTTCTGCTGGTTGTCGTTTCGCTGCTCAGCTTAACCATGTTCTCATGCACCATTCGGATGGCACAAAAAGACAGTACCTATATTGATATGGGAAAAGCACATCTGTTACAGTTGGAAACTCCGGCAGATGATGCCCCTGCAATGATTGTACATACATCCGTCGGAGATATTACGGCGGTGCTTTATCCGGAAGTTGCTCCAAATTATGTGGCACAGTTTACAGAACTGGTGGAAAAGGGCTATTATGACGGGACGTATGTTTACCAGACCGAGCCGGGCGTTTATTTTCGGGCAGGCAGTCCGAATGCAGATGGCACACTGGATGACCAGCTAGACGAGAGCCGACAGAAAGTAGAAACCGAAACCTCTGCGGATTTGTGGCCGTTTCGGGGGGCATTTTGTGCACCGGTGACCGAGAAAGACAATAACTTTTTCAAGATGCTATTCGGTAACGATGTTTCCTACTGCGGAACACGGTTTTTGGTCTGCAATACCATTGAATTTGATGAAGAAACCAAAACCGAACTGGCAGATACAGACGAAAGTGCAGCTGCGGTGACGGATACTTTTTTGAGCTGGGGCGGTATTCCGAACTATGCCCAGCAGATGACCATTTTTGCACAGGCATATGGAAAAGAAAGCTTTTCTGTAATTGATACCATCACCGGAGCAGCAACGCCATCAGAAAACGGCACAACCGCAACAACGGTTTCCACAGCAAAATCCGATGCACCGATTCAGATTGAAACGATTACCCTCACCACTTGGGGCGAAACGGAGCAGGATGCCTATGTACCGGAAAACAGCATTTCCTGATGTGTGAAACATCTGGTTGATTTTCTAAAAATTACCTGTTTTGTGAAAAATATACGAATTCAGAGAAAAACATTTCGTTTTTTGCACGGTGCTGTGACAAAAGAAAAAGCAGAACGCTTTCTGTTTCCGTCAAACATCACAAATTCGTGGAAAAATCCTGTAGGGATACTTTACAAGCCCTGAAAAATCGTGTATAATAAAGGGTGTTCTTATGTAAACTATGTGTAACCGGCGAACCAATCCGGATAACAGAGGTGAGAGTATGAAACAAATCCCAGCATTGCTGTTGAGCAGTGTGTTACTTTTGGAGGGATTGACGGGATGCGGCAGCCAGCAGGAAACTGCGGTCAAGAATTTTACCGCCCCGGAACAAGGCGAGGAATTGGTTGTCATCCATGTGAAAGACTATGGCACGATTAAAATCAAAGTATTTTCTGATTTGCTGCCAAAGGCGTGCGAGAATTTTGTGACGCATGCAAAGGACGGCTATTATGATGGTCTGCCATTTCACCGGGTGATTGAAAATTTTATGATTCAAGGCGGCGACCCGAAAGGCGATGGAACGGGTGGAGAAAGCATCTGGGGCGGCAAGTTTGATGGCGGCGTAGATGATTCCCTGATTCATGTCCGAGGGGCAGTTGCATACGCCAACAGCGGCGGAACGGATACAGACGGCAGCCAGTTCTATATTGTAACCGGCGGTGCTGTTTCGATGGACACGCTGAAACAGTATGAAGAACACGGCGATGGCTCTTATACGAAAGAACAAAAAGAACTCTATACCACCATTGGAGGTGCTCCATGGCTGGACGGAAAATATACCGTATTCGGACAGGTGGTAGACGGTTTGGATGTTGCCATCACCATTTCAGAACAGGAAACAGACAGTAACAATAAACCGTATACGTCTATCATCATGGATTCCGTGACCGTAGAACCGTATGACGGCAGTGAACTGCACTGGTATGCCTCCAGTGCTACCGAACCATCGGAGACTTCGGACGATGCAGCGTAGCACATTCAGGCACTTGCAGGTCGCTTGCGGCTGCAAAAAAGAAAGAGTCAGAAAGCCGTATCAGATGCAAAAGGAGAGAATAAAGTGGATAAATTTGTAATTCATGGCGGACATCGGCTGTCCGGTGAAATCGAAGTCAGCGGGGCGAAGAATGCAGCAGTTGCATTGATTCCAGCCGTTTTATTGTGTGATGAACCTTGTATCTTGGAAAATGTACCGGAAATCAGCGATGTTTCCATCAGCCTGCGGATTCTATATGAGATGGGTGCACAGGTGGATTATATCAATCGGACAACCGTTCGGATTTCGACCGTTGGTCTGAAGAATTTCTGTGTGCCGTATGAAAGTGCCAGAAGAATGCGGGCTTCTTATTATTTCTTGGGGGCACTGCTCGGCAAGTTCGGCAAAGCCAGAGTTTCAATGCCAGGTGGATGTCCGTTAGGCGACCGCCCGATTGACCAGCACCTGAAAGCCTTTTCTGCACTGGGTGCAAAGTGTGACATTCAACACGGCATGGTGGATTTGACGGCAGACAAGCTGACCGGAAATCAGATTTACTTAGATGTGGTTTCAGTTGGTGCAACCATGAATGCCATGCTGGCAGCTGTTCGGGCAGAGGGCTTGACCGTCATTGAAAATGCAGCAAAAGAACCGCATATTGTAGACCTTGCCAACTTCCTGAATTCCATGGGTGCAGATATTATGGGAGCAGGAACGGATGTCATCAAGGTTCGTGGTGTGCAGTATCTCCACGGAACGACCTATTCTGTAATTCCAGACCAGATTGAAGCCGGAACATTTATGATTGCCGCTGCGGCAACACATGGCGATGTGCTGGTGAAGAACGTAATTCCGAAGCACCTTGAACCAATCACCATGAAGTTGCGGAAAATCGGCGTGAACATTGAAGAATTTGACGATAGCGTACGGGTTTGGGTCGATGGTCCGTTGGTACGCACCAACGTCAAGACGATGCCGCATCCGGGATTCCCGACCGATATGCAGCCGCAAATTACCACGCTGCTGACTTTGGCAGAGGGGACAAGCATTATTACAGAAGGGGTCTGGGAACAGCGATTCCGCTATGTGGATGAACTCCGCCGGATGGGTGCAGATATTTCTGTAGATGGGAAAGTTGCCGTTGTCGAAGGGACTGGAAAGCTGACAGGTGCACCGGTAAAGGCATGCGATTTGCGAGCAGGTGCAGCGTTGATCATTGCCGGTCTGGCAGCAAAAGGCATTACAGAGATTGAAGATATTTATCACATTGAACGTGGGTATTCTTGTTTAGATGAAAAGCTGCGGCAGGTGGGAGCAGATATTCAAAAAGTTTCCACACCGGTTTCCACCTTACGGGAAGCCTTGTAAGAATTGAACAACCGGAACAGCTGCCTGCTTTTTGAAAAAGTGGGCAGCTTTTTTTGAACGAAAGGAGTTTTTTCATGAGAATGGTAACAGTAGCAGCTGTGCAGATGCATTGCAGCCGAGATGTCACAGATAATTTGGAACGAGCAGAACAGCTGGTGCGGCAGGCAGCTGCACAGGGGGCAAATGTGATTTTATTGCCGGAGCTGTTTGAACGGCAGTATTTCTGTCAGGAGCGGCAGTATGATTATTATCAGTATGCAACGCCGCTGTTAGAAAATCCGGCGGTACAGCGGTTTCAGAAAGTTGCAGCGGAATTGCAAGTGGTTCTGCCGATTAGTTTTTACGAACGTGCCGGAAATAATACCTTCAACAGCGTTGCAGTTTTAGATGCAGATGGTTCTGTACTGGGTTGCTATCGAAAGACGCATATTCCGGATGACCATTTTTATCAGGAGAAGTTTTATTTTACGCCGGGGGATACTGGTTTTCGGGTCTGGAATACTCGTTATGGCTGCATTGGCGTTGGCATCTGCTGGGATCAGTGGTTTCCGGAAACGGCTCGCTGCATGGCATTGCAGGGAGCAGAATTGTTATTCTATCCGACTGCAATTGGTTCAGAACCGCTGTTGGGTATGGACAGTTCTGGACATTGGCAGCGGTGTATGCAGGGGCATGCAGCAGCAAATCTGATGCCTGTAATTGCAGCAAATCGGATTGGAACAGAAACCGTAGAACCGTGTGAAGCAAATCAGAATCAGCAGTCTGAACTGACCTTTTACGGAACATCTTTCATTACCGACCAGACAGGAGCAGTTTTAAAGCAGGCAGGACGAACCGAAGATACTGTTTTGCTGCACACATTTGACTTGGATGCGATTCAGAAAGACCGCTTGGAATGGGGCTTGTTCCGTGACCGCCGACCGGAGCAGTACGGTGCAATCAGCAGCCCGATTCTAGTACAAATTTAAGACTCAATCACAAGACAGCATAAAGGAGAAAGACAGAATTTATCATGACAATTCGGAAATTGACAGCAGCAGATGAACCTATATTTTATGAAATGTGCGAGGAATTTTTTCATTCTTCCGCCGTGTGTCATCCGATTCCAATGGCACACCATGTTGCAACGTTTCAGGAGCTTTTACAGGCAGATACCTATTTGTTTGGGTATCTGATGGAAGTGGATGGAGAACCGGCAGGATTTGCAATTTTGAATCAAATGATGCAGCAGGAAGCAGGTGGAATCATTATCTGGGTAGAATGCCTGTATGTACGGGAGGCATTTCGTTCGCAGGGAATCGGCAGACAATTTTTGCAGTTTGTTGCAGCGGAATGGAAAGGAAAAGCGAAACAATTGCGATTGGAAGTAGAGCCAGACAATGTGCGGGCGAAAGCACTGTATGAGCGGATGGGATATAAAGTTTTGCCGTATCAGGAAATGATTTTGTCGTTGGATGAAGCGGAATAAATAGCACGGATATTGGTTGCAAAATGCGAGCCGCAGGCAATGGAAAGTTTTTCGATGCAGCAGTTTTTCAAAAATGCTGCCGAGGTGTGGGCGAGTAGCCCACATTTGCGAAGCAAATTGAATTTTGCAACTTGTTTTCCCTGCTGCAATTGCATTTTTTGAAACTTTCCAATTCGAACAAAGTTGAATGATAAGGATGAAGGTTGCAAATTCAGACAAGGCAACGGGGCAATTGCAGCACGCTGGCAGGCAAAAGCAGGGGTGAAACCCCCTTTTGCCGGACGCTGAAGATTGTTTTCTCTAGGAGTCATTCTTTCATTGTTTCATGCAAAACATTGTTCTTAGGAATACCACCCGAATCCGGTTTCGCAAGGCTGGGGCACATCCCCAAGCTTGCTTGGGAATCGCAATTGCCCCTGAAACCTTGTATTTTACTACAACCTTTTTTATTTGAAGGCAATTGCGATTCTTTCGATTTTCTCTTAGATTTTTGTTTGATTTCATTGTTCAGTTCTGTTATTTGCTCCGCAAATGTGGGCTGCTCGCCCACACCTCGCCAGCATTTTTGAAAAATTGCTGGATCAAAAAACTTTTGGTTGCCTGCGGCTCATAATTGGGAACCTCGTTTCTAGAAATACCACCCGAATGCGGTTTGGCAAGGCTGGGGCACATCTCCAGCTTGCCTGGGAATCGCAATTGCCCCTGAAACCTTATCTCTCATTACAACCTTCTGATTTTGAAGGCAATTGCGATTCTTCCGATTTACTCTTAGATTTTTGTTGCATTGATTGTGCCAGTTTGATTTGTTCCGCAAATGTGGGCTGCTCGCCCTGAACCTCGCCAACATTTTTGAAAAATTGTTGGATTAAAAAACTTTTGTTTGCCTGCGGCTCGTTACTTACAGCCTTATTTCATCAAAAAAGGAGTGTTTCGCATGACTTGCCCTTACTGTGGTGCACAGCAGCAATCAAAATCCATCTATTGTGACAACTGTGGGCAATTATTGCCAGCACTGCACACAGAAACACCCGTTTCACAGAAACATCCGTTTCGATTCTGGCTGGTGTCATTGATTCTGCTCCCCATCCTATTAATTATCGGCATTGCTCTGTATGCGATGCATGCACCGCAGCCAACAGAACCGGAATCCTCTGTTTTGCCTGCTCCGCAGGTCTGGAATGGCGGAACAGCAGCCCTGCTCTGGTCAGAAGATGTGATAGATTCCGAAGCAGACCGACAAGCCCTCTGTAATCGTTTACAGGAAGTCAGCACGATGATTCAAATGCCAGTTGGCATTCAGCTTTCAGATGAGCCAATTCCAGATGATGACACCGCACGAGAACAGGCGATTGCAGACTTTACAGAGCAATTCCCCGATGCAGCAGACGGCGTATTTCTCTACTTAGATTTGACCGAACCAGAACCGGGGCAAACATACAATTCTCACGACTATTTTCTAACCTATGGGGCAGCACAGCTATATTATACCAATGCCCCTGATTACAATCGGATTGCAGAGATTTTCGCTCAGGTGAATGCGGCGTGCGAACTGGAACAAGCTACCACATTGCGGCGGGTGGAGCTGTTTTGTACCGCACTGGAAGAAACCTATCAGGAGGGCATTCCAGACGGATACTATGTACAGGACAGCGATACGGGGCAATATCTCTATGAATCCGATGGGGAAATTGGCTGGCATGATACCTTGCCGGAAGAATAAAAAAAACAGATACCAAAAAAGAGCACCTTTCGTTTTGAGAAAGGTGCTCTTTTTTTTATGAACAGAAATGGAATCTTTACAGCGGAGTTTCTTCTTCGTCAATGGTTGTTTCCAT
This sequence comes from Ruminococcus sp. CAG:254, assembly GCA_000433635.1. Lineage (GTDB taxonomy): Bacteria > Bacillota > Clostridia > Oscillospirales > Ruminococcaceae > Ruminococcus_C. The sequence goes on along the minus strand of HF997869.1, from coordinate 8,822 downwards.
CACAGGGTCTGTGTAAGACGGCAGTTCTGGAACTTGATTTTGTTGGACAATTACAGTACCGCAAATTGCAACCGCTGCGGTTTCCTGTGCAGCTGCCCTTGCCGGAACGGTACGCATTGCCCCCAGACAAACAGCAGATAAGAATAATGCAGCACTCACTGCAAGAACTTGCTTTTTCATAACCATCAACCTCCTTGGGTTACAGGGGTGTTTCTTCTTCTTGGATGCTTGCTGTAATCATTGGTGTGTCTGTCTGCGTTGCAGTCAGAGCCATGCTACCAATAGTCAGGCAAGTAATAGACAGCAACAGAGCTGCAACCAATGCAGCAATGGAACGAGTGGTTGTCAATTTCATCATGAATCATCCTCCTGTAATTTATAATCGATTGAAATCGTTTTAGTTGTTGTTCTGTATTGATTATAGCAGAAATTTCCGCTGGAATCTTTGTAATAATGTCACTATTTTTGAAAATTTAACGGATAATTTTGTGTAATTTTAACATATCTCAAAAAGAAAAACGGGAACACTATAAGAAGCATTCCCGTTTGTATCGTTTCAAAATAATTCGTAGCTTAGAGAGTAACTGGGTCAATCTGCCAGATATCCTTTGCATAGCCAGCAATCGTTCTGTCAGAGCTGAACTTGCCTGCATTGCAGATATTTTTCCACTGCTTTGCAGCGAAATCCATGCGGTTCTGGTAATCCTGATTGCAACGCAGCTTTGCAGCCACATAGCTTTCCAAATCGCCCAGCAAGTAATAATGGTCTGGAGCGTGCCAGCTTGCACCATCCAGCAGGGCATAATACAGTTCCCGGAAGTCACCGCTGCCGCCGTCAGAGAGTGTGCCGTCAATCAGACGTTCTACAACACGGCGAATCTTCGGATTTTCAGAGAAAATCTTGCGGCTGTCGTACTGCGGGAGAATGGTTTCCAGTTCTTCAACCTTTGCACCGAAGATATAGTTGCAATCCTCGCCAGCTTCTTCTACGATTTCGACATTTGCACCGTCATAAGTGCCCAGCGTTACTGCACCATTCAGCATCAGCTTCATGTTACCAGTACCGGAGGCTTCTGTACCTGCAGTAGAAATCTGTTCAGAAACATCAGCTGCAGCTACCAGCTTTTCTGCATAGGATACATTGTAGTTGGAAACGAATACCACTTTAATCAGTTGGTTCACGTCTGGGTCATTGGCAATCAGCTTGCCAACTTCATTGATGAACTTGATGATTGCCTTTGCACGGCGATAGCCCGGAGCAGACTTTGCACCGAACAGGAATGTAGTTGGGGTAAAGTTCTGAATGCTGCCGTCCTTGATGCCCTCATAGAGATACAGGATAGAGAATGCATTCAGCAGCTGCCGCTTGTATTCGTGTAACCGCTTAATCTGAATATCAAAGATGCTGTTCGGGTCGATGGTAACGTCTTCCTTTGCAGCGATGAAATCCGCCAGCTGCTGCTTTTTGGTCTGCTTGATGGAGCAGAAGCGTTCCAGAACTTCCGGTGAGCCCTTTGTTTCCAGAGCCTTCAGCTGCTTGAGGTCAGTCATCCAACCATCAGAGCCAGCCAGTTCGGTGAGCAGTCCAGACAGTTCCTGATTGCAGAGTGCCAGCCAACGCCGCTGGGTAATACCATTGGTTTCGTTCAGGAAGCGTTCCGGCCATACCTTGTACCAGTCTGCCAGAACGGTATCTTTCAGAATCTGGGTGTGGATGGCAGCAACACCGTTGGTGTAAGAAGATGCATAAACTGCTAAGTGTGCCATATGCACCATGCCGTTCTGAATAATCTTCATCTTTGCAATCTGTTCCAGCGGAATGTTCTTCTGGTAAAGTTCGGTCAGCATGGCTTCATTGATTTGTACAATGATCGGATAGAGTTCCGGCAGCAGTTCTTCCACCAGATGGCAATCCCACTTTTCGAGGGCTTCCGGCATAACCGTGTGGTTGGTGTAGCGGAAAACCTTCTGAGCAATGGCGAATGCATCGGCAAATGTCCGCTTGCTGTCGTCCAGCATCAGCAGGCGAATCAGTTCCGGAATGGAGATAACTGGATGGGTGTCGTTCAGCTGAACAGCCAGTTTATCAGCTAAGTTGTCCAGTGTGCCATAGGTTGCCTTGTGCTTTTTCAGAATATCAGACAGGGAAGCGGCACAGAAGAAATACTGCTGCTTTAACCGCAGTTTCTTGCCGTCCCAAGTATCATCGTTCGGATAGAGAACCCGAGAAATATCCTCTGCATAGACGGTTTCCGCAGCAGCTTCGAGATATTTCTGCTGGTTGAACAGGTCAAAGTCAAATGTCTGAACGGGTTCAGCCTGCCAGAGCCGCAGTGTGCCAATGTGCTTGGTCTTGCAGCCAATTACCGGCATATCATACGGAACAGCCTTGACGGTCTGACCGTTGAAGTGTACCAGAACAGCATCCTTTTCGCAGCGAACAGACCATGCATCGCCGTACTGCATCCAGTTGTCCGGTTCTTCCTTCTGGAAGCCGTCTACAATCGACTGCTTGAACAGACCGTACTTGTAGCGAATGCCATAGCCGTCCAGCGGCAGATTCAGGGTTGCAGCACTGTCGAGGAAGCAGGCAGCCAGCCGTCCCAGACCGCCGTTACCGAGGGCAGCGTCTTCGATTTCTTCGAGAGAAGCGAGTGACGCACCCATTTCCTGCAAAGCGGTTTCCACTTCTTTGTAGCAGCCCAGACAGAGCAGGTTGTTAAAGACTGCCCGTCCAACCAGAAATTCCATGGAAAAATAGCAAGCATGGCGGTTGGTTTCATGAGCCTGTGTGCTTTTGCTCCAGTTTTCTGCGATGTTGTGCATCACGACATCACCGATTGCCTGATGCAGCTGCTGTGGGGTGGCATTCTTCGGAGCAATGCCAGCGAGTGCCTGTGTCAGTTGTTCTTTCAGTTGATCTTTCTGCATGGGGTTCAGTCCTCCAGTTCGATTTCTTTGGTATCGGTTTCGGCTGCGGAATCTTCTTCTTCCGGCAGACGGTTATACAATGCGTTTAACTGATAAATTTTCTTGGAAAGCTTGTGGTTGAACTGCTTGGCGGTGGTGCGATACTGCCAGTTGCCGAACGCAGTTGACGGCGTATTCATCCGAGCGTTTGCCGGTTCTTGCAAGAAATCCTGCACCTGACCAATGGCAAGGTCTGCGATGCTGCCCCAGGTGATGCGGAGCATGGATTCTGGTAAATCTTTGCGATCTCTGACCCGTAAATAGCGTTTTGCGAAGCTGATTTCCTTATCGCTTGCCCCGTAAACCCAACCATTCAGCGTCATATTATCGTGCGTTCCGGTATAGGCAACGCAGTTTGTTGTCTTGTAGTTCTGTGGCAGGTAGGTGTTCTTTGCACCATCGCTGAATGCGAACTGGGTAACTTTCATCCCCGGATAGCCACAGGCATCCAGCATTTTTTGCACTTCCGGCGTGATAAAGCCGAGGTCTTCTGCAATGATAGAGAGGTCGCCCAGTGCAGCTTGTGCAGCTTCAAACAGGGCAGTATTTGGGCCTTTTCTCCATTCGCCGATTTCGGCAGTTGGGTTGCCGTAAGGAATGCTGTAATAGCTTTCAAATCCACGGAAGTGGTCAATCCGAACGGTGTCATAGATGGAGGTAGCAAACGCCAGCCGCTGAATCCACCATGCATATCCGGTTTTCTTGTGGTAATCCCAATCATAGAGCGGATTGCCCCAGAGCTGACCGGTTGGAGAAAAGACATCCGGCGGACAGCCTGCAACGGCAATCGGGCGGTGCTGTCGGTCGAGTTCAAACAGTTCCGGCTGTGACCAGACTTCTACGCTGTCATAGGAAACATAGATCGGCATATCACCGATGAGGGAGATGCCATTTTCGTTGCAGTACGTTTTCAGCTTATCCCACTGCGAATAGAACCAGTACTGAATAACCTGGAAGAACTGCACGTCTTCGATGTATTTCGAGCGAGCCTTTTGCAGGGATTCTGCATTCCGCATTGCCAGTTCCGGTTCCCATTCTGTCCATGCCTTTCCATTATGGGCAAATTTCAGAGCCATAAACAGGGCATAATCCGGCAGCCAAGCCCGATGCTTTTCACAGAATGCAACATAATCCGGATTTGTGCGGTCAAATGCCTGAAATGCCTTTTTCAGAATCGGAAAGCACATCTGATAGAGGCGTTCGTAGTCAACTTTGTTTGGGCTGCCCCAGTTGGCATCTGCATAATCGGTATGTTCGAGCAGACCTTGTTCTTCCAGCTGTTCAAAGTCGATGAAATATGGATTTCCGGCATAAGCGGAAAAAGACTGGTACGGAGAATCGCCGTAGCTAGTCGGAGAGAGCGGAAGAATCTGCCAGACAGAAACACCGCTTTTTTTCAGAAAGTCCGCAAATTGATAAGCGGATGCACCCAGTTTGCCGATGCCGTAGCGAGAGGGCAGGCTGGAGATGTGCATTAAAATGCCACTTCTTCTCATGGATAAAATTCCTTTCTTTCTATATCGTATACCATAAGGTTGGATGGTAAATACTAAAGGACAGGATGTGGTGAAAATCCAGAAAAATCATGGAAAGGAGGCTGGAACAGCGATGACTGCACCGCAGAAAATCCATGCCTATGAATATGGAATCATGTTTTTGCTGGGTTGTTTTATCTATAGTTTGTTGGAGATTGCTGCAAGAGGATATACCCACTGGACGATGACGCTGCTGGGCGGAATCGTGGGCATGCTGCTATATCGGCTGCATGGCACAGCTCCACGGCATACGCTGTTGTTGCAGGCGTTGTCGGGGGCGTTTATCATTACCGCACTCGAAATGGTGGTTGGTGTGTTGGATAATCTAGTCTTGCAGTGGCATGTCTGGAGTTATCGAGAAATGCCATGGAATGTATATGGGCAGATTTGTCTGCCGTTTTCTGTCCTTTGGTTTTTGGTTTGCATTCCGGCACTGGGGATTTGTGAAGTCGTACGGAAACGATTTCAGTGACCATGGAAACCGGAATGGTATGAAAACATTGTAGCACAGAATTTCGCAGATGACAAGGGATTTGGCTGTAAATTCAATGATTTTTCAAGAAAGTTTATAACATTAGAAATAAGATGATTGTATTATAAACGAAACATTGAAAATAAAATCAAAATTTTGTCGAAATTGAACAGGAATTTTCCGGATGAAATGCATTTCTTGCAGCTCGAAAAAAACAAGTTCCCCGTTTCTATCGAACAACAGAAACGGGGAACTTGCATGAAATTTGTAAAATGTTTTTAAACGGACAACCGCCTGTCTGCAAGCATGGGTATAATGGAAGAGTGAATTAGAAACAGTCGAGTTCATCGGCAATCCAATTCATGAATGCAAGGGAAAGGTGCTGACCTTTTGGAGAAAGCGAACGAAACTTTTCCAATAGAACTGCTTCCGATTGTGTGGGGTCTGTTTCGCAGACAGAGCCCAACAGAATATGGTCAGGAGTGGTTTCGAGGGCTTCGCAGAGCCGCAGGAACACTTCCAGACTGGGAATCGAACGGGCGGTTTCGATACAGGAGAGATACTTATCGTTGATACCAGCACGTTCACAGACTTCATATTGTTTCAGTCGCAGTTCCTTTCTCCGCCTTGCAAGATTTTTTCCGATTTGCTTGTAATCCAGATTCATTTCATCACCTCGCAATCATGAAATAGCGTATCGGACAATTTTTCAAATGTAAACAGCATGAAAGTTGAAATCTGATTTTCATATAGAATTTTTGCAGGGACGGAAATTCGCAAAATCTTGACAAGAAAAATAATTTTGTTTATAATCAAGGAAGAAAAAACTTGCCGAAGGATTGAAAAAAGGGGCGGTATGTATGGGAACAGAAACAACACAAATCATAGATTTAAACGCTGCGGAAGGAAAAGCGGTTCAAGAGGGTGAAAAGGGCTGGAACTTGCTGGGGAAGTTATATGATGGTGCATTAAAGGGCATTCCTGGGGCGAAGTCTGTGGAAGCACTGGCACAGGAATACTTATCGAACTGTGGCGGAAAGAAAGAACAGGCAGCCGAGCAGCTGATTCGGATGCAGGTTACCAAATGCACGACAACTGGATTTTTGACCGGATTGGGCGGATTGATTACGCTGCCGGCAACTATTACCGCTGATATTGGCTCTTCCATGTACGTGCAGATTCGCATGATTGCAGCCATTGCAGTCATGGGCGGTTATTCGTTGCAGGATGATGTTGTGAAATCCATGGTGTTTGCAACTTTGTTGAAAGTCGAAGTCGGAAATCTGTTGAAACAGGTTGGGGTAAAGACGGCAAACCGAGCTTCTTTGCAGTTGTTAAAGAAACTGCCGGGAACGGTTCTGACGAAAATCAATCAGAAGCTGGGCTTTCGGTTTCTGACAAAGTTCGGGCAAAAGGGTGTTATCAATCTGGTAAAGGTTGTACCCGTTGCCGGAGGCGTTGTCAATGGTGGTTTGAATCTCGTTGAAACAAAAGCCATTGGAAAACGGGCAATGAAAGTTTTTTTGCTGAAATAAAAAATAGAAATAGATGAATGACCGCTGTTCGGAGATGGATTCGGGCAGCGGTTTTTTCTGTCTGGGTGAAAGTTTCAGATTGGTTTTGATTTCGGATATATCCATAGTATTTGCAAAGAGCAGAAAGAAACACCAACAAAAATCACTCTAAATGTAAACAAACTGTAAATAATCGAATCAACGCCTTGACGAATTTAGCACAAGTGCTATAATAGTGTTAGCACTCAAATAGAAAGAGTGCTAATTTCAGAAGGGAGCGGCTGCGGTAACGCAGTCGGGATTGGATATGGAACAGAAACAGTTTAAAGCAGAGTCCAAGCGGCTCTTAGATTTGATGATTCATTCGATTTATACCCACAAGGAAATTTTCCTGCGGGAATTGATTTCTAATGCAAGCGATGCAATTGACAAGTTGTATTTCCGTTCGTTGACGGATGACAGCGTCAATATGACGAAATCAGATTTTGCCATTGAAATTATTCCAGATAAAGAAAACCGTACTCTGACCATTAAAGATAATGGGATCGGTATGACCAAGGAAGAACTGGAAGAACACCTCGGCACAATTGCAAACAGCGGTTCTTTGCAGTTCAAGAGCGAAAACCAGATGGAAGATGACCACCAGATTATCGGTCAATTCGGTGTTGGTTTCTATTCTGCATTTATGGTTGCTAGTCGGGTGACTGTAAAGTCCAAGGCATTTGGTGCAGAGAAAGCATATGTATGGCAGTCTGAGGGAACAGACGGTTACACCATTGATGAATGTGACAAGGACACTGTTGGTACAGAAATCACACTGGAACTCCTGCCGGATGAAGAAGACAAGGAAGAGGGAGCAGAAAAGTACAGCGATTACCTCGACCAGTACCGGATTCAGTCTTTGGTAAAGCGGTATAGTGATTATATTCGTTTCCCAATTCGCATGGAAATGACCAAGTCTCGGAAGAAGGAAGATTCGGACGAGTACGAAGAATATACAGAACTGGTGACACTGAACAGCATGACACCGCTCTGGAAGAAGAACAAGAACGAACTGACGGATGACGATTACAACAACTTCTATAAGGACAAGTTCAACGATTACAGCAACCCACTGCATCACGCTTTGGTACACAACGAAGGAACAGTTACTTATGATGCATTGTTGTATATTCCGGAACGGGCACCGTTCAACTACTATTCGAAAGAATATGAAAAGGGCTTGCAGCTGTATGCAAACGGCGTTTTGATTATGGAACGCTGCGAAGACTTGCTGCCGGATTACTTCAGCTTTGTAAAGGGTCTGGTAGACTCCGAAGATGTTTCCCTGAACATTTCTCGTGAAATGCTCCAGCACGATGCCCAGATGCGGTTGATTGCAAAGAGTGTGGAACGAACCATTAAGAATGAACTCAGCCGGATGATGAAGAACGAACGGGAACAGTATGAAAAGTTCTATCAGGCATTTGGCTTGCAGCTGAAATATGGTGTTTATTCGGACTATGGTATGCATAAGGATATGCTGCAAGACTTGCTGCTGTTTACTTCCTCTAAGGATCAGAAGCTGACCAGTCTGGCAGAATATGTTGACCGGATGCCGGAAGACCAGACTTGCATTTATTACGCATGCGGCGAAAGCATTGCCAGAATTGAGGCTCTGCCGCAGACCGAACTGGTTAAGGATAAGGGTTATGAAATCCTGTACTTTACCGACAGCGTAGATGAATTTGCAATCAGAATGCTGATGAAGTATAAGGACAAGGAATTCAAGTCCGTTTCTGCAAATGATTTGAATCTGGAGAGTGAAGAAGAAAAGAAGGAACTCGAACAGAAAGAAACCGAAAGCAAGGATATGCTGGAAACCATGCAGAAGGCATTGGATGGCAAGGTTGCAAAGGTAAAGCTGTCCGGTAGACTGAAATCGCATCCGGTTTGCCTGAGCAACGAAGGGGATTTGTCCATGGAAATGGCAAAGACTTTGAATGCAATGCCGGGCGTTGACCAGCCAGTACAGGCACAAACGATTCTGGAACTGAATCCGGAGCATCCGATTTATCAGAAGCTGAAAACATTGGATGATGAAATGCTGGGCAAGTATAGCCAGCTGCTGTATAATCAGGCATTGTTGATTGAGGGCATGCCGATTGCAGATCCGGTTGCATTCTCGAATTTGATTTGTGAATTGATGGAAGCATAAGCGATTCATTGGAATTTTTAAAACTCCTCTGCTTGTTAAAAGAAACAGGCAGGGGAGTTTTTATTTTGAAGCAGGACGTTGTAAAAATCTTTCGCCGCAGGCGAACTGCGGTCGAGCTGGCTCAGCTCGGCGGA
>HF997868.1 GCA_000433635.1 Ruminococcus sp. CAG:254 | reverse complement strand
ATGGCAGCCGTTGTATCGTCATCGCTCAGCAGCAGGTCATCTTCCTCTGCATCGGCATTCTGTGCCTGCCAGTTTTCTTCCCAGCTTGCAGCATCCTGAGCCTGTTCGGCATCCTGTTCAGCCTGAGCCTGCTGAGCCGCTTCTTCTTCAGCCTTTGCCTTAGCTTCTGCCTCTGCCTTTGCAGCGAGTTCAGCCTTTGCTTCTTCCACCTTTTCTGCAATCAGAGCTTCGTTTTCTGGAGTTGCAGCCTTGATGTCAATCTTATAGCCAGTCAGCTTGGCAGCCAGCTTGGCATTCTGTCCCCGGTTGCCGATGGCAAGGGAGAGCTGATTTGCTGGTACGAGCACGCCGCACAGCCGTTCTTCCGGATTGATGATGGTAACGCTTTCCACCGTTGCCGGAGCAAGAGCTCTTGCAATAAATTCTTCCGGATTTTCGCTGTATGGAATGATGTCGATTTTTTCGCCGCTCAGCGACTTGACAACGGCATCAATTCGGGCATGCTTCGGGCCGATACAGGCACTCACTGGGTCAACATTTGCATCATTTGACCAAACTGCAATCTTCGTTCTTGCACCAGCTTCTCTGGAGATGGCTTTGATTTCTACGACGCCATCATAGATTTCCGGCACTTCGAGTTCAAACATCCGCTTGACCAGTTCCTTGCGGACACGGGAGATTTTAATAATTGGCTTCTTCTGCTTGTTGGCGATGTTGGTGACATAGACCATAATGCTCTGTCCCTCTTTGAGGTCTTCGCCCGGAATCTGTTCGTTGTGGAACAGATAGATTTCTGTTTTGTCATACATTAGTGTTGCCGCACCGCCCTTTTCGACCTGTGTAACGGTGCAGGTGATGCAGTCGTTTTCCTTGTCTTGGAATTTATCCAGAATCCGCTTGCGGTTGATGTCCCGCAGGTCGCCCTTGATGGACTGTTTTGCGGAGAGGGCAGCGGCTCTGCCGAACCGGTTGATGTCTAACCGCTTCTGGATGTGGTCGCCAACTTTAATGGATGGGTCGATGTTACGGGCTTCTGCGATGTTGATTTCGTTTTCGTCAATCGGTTCATCGTCGATGACATCCTGTCGCAGATACATTTCAAAGGTCTTGGTAGTCGGATCGATTTCAACGGTAATGCGGTCTTCGCTATCCGGATAAGCCTTGCGGGCTGCCTTCAGCATTGCAGATTTTACCTTTTCGATGAGGGTATCGGTGTCCAGACCATTTTCGCTGCCCAGCGAATTCAGTGCTTCAAAAAAAGCATTGTCCATTTTATGTGCCTCCATTTTTAAAATTCAAATGCTTCGTATCGTTTTACAAACGTAAGTGCTGCAAGCGGCAGGCTGATGCTGCCGGTTTCGGTTTCCAGTGTCAGCATGTCATCCTTGCAGGATTGCAGCGTACCGATAAATTCCCGTTCTCCGTCAATGGGGCGGATGGTGCGGGCACGCACTTCCGTGCCGATGCCATCGGTAAAATGCCAGGTGCGGTTAAATTCCCGTTCCAGACCGGCAGAGCCCACTTCCAAGATATAATTTTGAGAAATCGGGTCTTGTTCGTCCAGCAATTTGTTCACGGGTTCGGTCATTTTTTCACAGTCCTCGATGGTAATGCCAGATTCTTGGTCAATAAAAATCCGGAGATACCAGCAAGCACCTTCTTTTTCAAACCGCACATCCCAGATTTGAAAGCCGAATTCATCTGCAATGGGTTTCACTGCATTGTAAATCCGCTGTTCGGTCGCCCCGAATGCCTTCAGTTTCATGTGATTGCTCCTTTCTATTTGCAACGGCGGAGCCGGAAAAAGCCCCTAACATAAACGAAAGACCGGAAAGGGTTCCGGTCTTTGCTGCTGCGATATTGCTATTATAGCACACTCCACAGGAAAAATCAAGAGATTTTTCGTTTGTTTTTGATTTATTTCCGAGGAAATGCCTGTGGATGTGCGGAATCGTTCAAAAAAATCATTCAGAAGCGGACTTTACGAACATATCATAAACGCAACGAATTGCCTGTTCGAAGTCTTCTTCAGTGACACCGACAATGATGTTCAATTCGCTAGAGCCCTGGTCAATCATCTTGACATTGACTCTTGCGTGTGCCAGAGCGGCAAAGATTCTTGCAGCGACACCTCTTGTCCGGTACATACCGTGGCCAACGACCGCCATCAGTGCAATGCCGTCTTCGATTTCGAGGGTATCCGGATTGACACGCTTCCGCAGTTCCGTCATAATCTGTTCCCGCTTGCCTTCGAGCTGGGCAGTTTCGAGAATCACGGTCATTGCATCAATGCTGGATGGCATATGTTCGATGGAAATATTGTGGCTGGCGAGAACATCCAGAACGTCCCGACAGAAACCAACTTCGCTGTTCATCTTATCCTTGTGAATGTTGATGATGCTGAAGTGCTTCTTGCCAGCGATACCAGTAATGGTATAGGTGCTGCAATCATCGGCGTTGCATTCTGGAACGATCATCGTACCCGGAGCAGATGGGTCATTGGTGTTGCGGATGTTGATCGGAATACCAGCGGAACGAACTGGGAAAATGGCTTCTTCGTGGAGTACAGATGCACCCATGTAAGAGAGTTCTCGCAGTTCGGTATAGGTGATGGTGCGGATGCCGACCGGATTTTCTACGATTCTCGGGTCAGCAACCAGGAAACCGGAAACGTCTGTCCAGTTTTCATACAGGTCTGCCTTCATTGCTCCGGCAACGATTGAACCAGTGACATCGCTGCCGCCTCTGGAGAAGGTCTTGACATAGCCATCTGCACCGCAGCCATAGAAGCCCGGAACAACGGCATAATCCAGACCGGTCAGCCGTTCCCGCATTGCCACAGCGGTCTTTTCCCGATTCAGTGTGCCGTCTTCCTGGAAGAAGATGACTTCTGCTGCATCGACAAATGCAAAGCCCAGATAAGCTGCGATCAGCTTACCGTTCAGGTATTCGCCCCGGCTGGCTGCATAGTCGCTGCCGAACCGCTTCCGGAAGTTTTCGCCGATGGTGACAAATTCTTCATCCAGCAGGGTTTCCGGCATAGAAAGCCCGTTCAGGATGCTGACATAACGGTCTTTAATTGCAGCAAGCTGGGTTGCAAATGCTTCGCCTTTTTCAGCGAGTGCATAGCACTGATACAGCATATCGGTTACTTTGATGTCATCCTTGAACCGCTTGCCCGGTGCAGACGGAACAACATATCTTCTGTCTGCTTCTGCCTTTATAATAGCGGCTGCCTTTTGAATCTGTCCGGCATCTGCCAGACTGCTGCCGCCAAACTTTACAACTTTCATCATGGTATTTTGATTTTACAGCACAATTCCCTGTAAAATCGACCCTCCTTATTCGTTCAAATTACAAAATACGTGCAAAAACAACGTCATATTCCAGTATATTCGATTTTCGAGAAAAAATCAACCGTAAAAACGTATGAAATTTTGTAAAAAAAAAATGTTTATTTGTGGAATACGACTGTATTCGTATCACGGACTTTTTGAAAAATGGAGCGGAAACAGATTGTCCGCTTGAAAATCAAGTCAAACGCTTGCAATTCCTGTTGTTTTATGCTATACTAATAGTAAATTTTTTTCAGAATACAAAAGGAGCATTCCAATTATGGCGAAAAATAATCAGAAAATGGTCGATGCCATTACTTCGATGGATGAAGATTTTGCACAGTGGTATACCGACATTGTCAAGAAGGCAGAACTGAGTTCTTACACCAGCGTAAAGGGCTGTATGGTTATCCGCCCGTATGGCTATGCCATCTGGGAACAGATGCAGCATATTTTAGACGAAACATTCAAGGAAACTGGACATGAAAACGTTTGCATGCCGATGTTCATTCCGGAAAGCCTGCTGCAAAAGGAAAAAGACCATGTAGAGGGCTTTGCACCGGAAGTTGCATGGGTCACACATGGCGGTTCGGAAAAGCTGGAAGAACGGCTTTGTGTGCGTCCGACTTCAGAAACCCTGTTCTGCGACCATTATGCAGAAATCGTGCACAGCTATCGGGATTTGCCGAAACTGTATAACCAGTGGGTAAGCGTGGTTCGTTGGGAAAAGACTACTCGTCCGTTCCTGCGTTCGAGAGAATTCCTGTGGCAGGAAGGACATACGATTCATGCAACCGCAGAAGAGGCACTTGCAGAAACAGAACAGATGCTGAATGTATATGCAGATTTCTGTGAAAAGTCGCTGGCAATGCCAGTTGTTAAGGGCAGAAAGACGGAAAGCGATAAGTTCGCCGGTGCAGTTGCAACCTATGCCATTGAAGCATTGATGCATGATGGAAAGGCGTTGCAGGCTGGTACATCGCATTACTTTGGCGATGGCTTCGCAAAGGCATTTAATATTCAGTTTACCGATAAGAATAACACTTTGCAGTATCCGCATCAGACCAGCTGGGGTGTTACGACCCGTCTGATTGGTGCGATTATCATGACGCACGGCGATAACAATGGTTTGGTATTGCCGCCGGCAGTTGCTCCGATTCAGGTCATCATTGTTCCGGTTGCAATGCATAAGGAAGGCGTTCTGGACAAGGCAAAGGCACTGGAAGCACAGTTGAAGGCAGCTGGCATTCGGGTAAAGGTAGACGATACCGACAATTCTCCGGGATGGAAGTTTGCACAGTATGAAATGAAGGGTGTTCCGGTTCGTCTGGAAATTGGCCCGAAGGATATTGAACAGGATCAGTGCGTATTGGTGACCCGTCACAATCGGGAAAAGACATTCTGCCCACTGTCACAGCTGGTAGAAACGGTACAGGAACGGTTGCAGGCAGTTCATGATGGTATGTACGAAAAGGCACTGGAAAACCGGAAGAACCGGACATATGTCTGCAAGAACATGGAAGAAATCCAGCAGGTTCTGGCAGAAAAAGGCGATGGCTTTGTAGAAGCAATGTGGTGCGGTGACGAGGCTTGTGAAGACAAGGTAAAGGAAGTAACGGGCGTTGGTTCTCGCTGCATTCCGCTGGAACAGAAGCACCATGCAGATACTTGCGTATGCTGCGGAAAGCCAGCAAAGCATATGGTACTCTGGGCAAAGGCATATTAATATCATCTCGCCGTAGGCGAACTGCGGTCGAGCTGGTTCAGCTCGGCGGAGGGAGATTGTTAAGGGGGACAAGCTGTCCCCCTTAACAGA
>HF997867.1:12448-35510 GCA_000433635.1 Ruminococcus sp. CAG:254 | reverse complement strand
GACCCAGCCGTAATAATCTCCGTCATCGGAATCCCACAGTTCATACCAAGTAATTCCGTAATTGTAACACGAATTTTTTGCGGTTACGTGCCAAGTATTGCCCAAACTCTGCCGAACGATTCCACATGCACCGCTATTTACTACATAATCCGTGGTAAATCCTGCAACCGTTCCTCCATGGCAGTTGATTTGCCCTTTCATTCCACTGACAGAACTGGAGGCGTGAGAAGCGTTATTTGACGAATTTGCATTTTGACTTGCATTGGATGCATTGCCGGAATTGCCTCCAACTGTTTTGCTGACGATAAATGTACCGGAAGAATCTGGATAAGAAACGGTCTGGCCGTCCAACGTATCTAATCCATAGGTTGTAATCGTTCCGCTAATCTTAACTTCCCCAGCGGTTGCACCCGTTACAGTCACTCGAATCAGAGAATCATAAATATAGGTCGTACTTGTTTCAACACTTGCAGTTCCATTGGTGCATGTCAAATTGCTCAAAACTGCAATTCCTACATGACCATTCAGCATCAAGCCAGCTTGTGCAATCAATTCATCTGCTTCAAATGTAACGCTATAGGTTTGTACCTTTTCTGCGGTGGTTGCCGTTGTCTGTTTGGTTGTTGTGATTGCAGCGGTGGTTGCTTTTGTCGTTGCCTTTGTGGTGATGATGGTTGTCGTGGCTGCTGTCGTTGTGAATTCCGTGGTGGTCGTTTCATGAGAATCCTGCACTTCTGCAATGGCTTCATCATTTGGTTCAACATTGTTTTGTTTTCCCATTTTAGTTGTTCCCAATGCAATTGCAAGAACTCCCACAACAACAACCAAAATCACAACCATCACCCAAAGAAGCCGCTCCCTGTTCGCAACGGCACTGGTATGGACGGTTTGACTGCCCTCTGCATTCGATGCAATCGGTTTCCCATCCGTTTCCGTTGAGGAAGATTCTGATTTCAAAAGTGTTCCACACTTCATGCAAAACTTTGCATCCTCCGGCAATTCATGTCCGCAATTTTTACAAAACATCCAAAATCCCCTTTTCTGATTTTACTCTTTTCTAATATACCACTATTAGTTTTATTTGTCAACCCTGATAGTTTTTTGTACAATACAAAAAATTCCAACAAAAAAGCAACGCTCCGATTGTTGGTATGCAATTTGACAATTTGTGTCGATTTATGGTATAATCATAAAAAATCAAGGATTCTGTTTGCAGTTGTTCCCCTTTTTCACAACACAGCAGAATAGAAAGGATAAGAAAATGGCTACTGAAACCAAAGACCCACAGAAGAAATCAAACGCAATCACCCGCTTTTTGGGAGAATTCAAAGAATTCATCTCCAAAGGCAACGTGCTGGATATGGCAGTCGGTGTTGTTGTCGGCAGTGCGTTCACCGCAATTGTCAATGCACTGGTAGACAATGTGCTGATGCCGCTGGTTGGGGCAGTGATTGCCGGCATCAACTTCCAAGACCTCGGTTTCCATATTCCGTGGGGCAATCATCCTTACATCAACATTGGTGCATTTCTCTCCGCTGTCATCACATTTCTGATTACTGCATTCTGTGTGTTCCTGATTGTCAAGGCAGTCAACACGATGCGAAATCTGACCTTCAAGAAAAAAGAAGAAGAAAAGAAAGAAGAACCGGAAAAGGTTGCTCCAGACATTGCCCTGCTGACTGAAATTCGGGATTTGCTGAAACAGCAGCAGAATGAAGAAACAAAGCGGTGATTCCATGACCCATTCAAAAAAACAAAAAGCAATCACGCTGATGGTCTATTTTCTGCTTTTCTATGCAGTCTGGGCAGTGTATCATGTTTGGATTGCTCCATTTCTGACCGCACACATTTCCTCGGATTGGCTCTGTTCATTGGTTGCAAACGGCATTTTCAAGAATCTCATCTGGACGCTTCCAGCAGCGATTCTGCTCTGTCGGTTCTCCGGCGATGTTTACGCCACCCCAAAGGAATGCTTTTCCTGGAATCGCAATCAGTTGCCATGGCTGCTGGTCTTTCCGTTCTTTGCAGTTTACCTGCTCTTCGGAGCGTATCGGCTGCATGGCGGTTTGCAGATTCTGCCGGACTTCGGGCTTTCCTCAGTGATTGTCGTTCTGTTTGTTGGACTAACAGAGGAACTTGTTTTTCGAGGCTGGCTGCTGAACCTTACCTACTGTGAATCTCATAAAGGGGTTGCCATTGGAATCAATGCCGTTCTATTTCTGATGATTCATTTTCCAAAGTGGATGATGGACGGCACGTTTTTCTCAAACTTTGCACACTTCGGCTTCATCAGCATTTTGCTGCTGAGCGTTCTGTTCAGCGTGATTTTTGTGAAAACAAAAAGTCTGCTGCTGCCGATTGGGCTGCACATGTTCTGGGATCTCCTGATGATGATGGTTTATTAAACATAACAAAAAGCTCGCAGGTTGCGAGCTTTTTTGTTTCATGAAAACGATTTCAGTCAAGCCATCCTATTACAGCCAGATTTTCCAAAAGCCCTTGCATGTGCTCTCTTTACAGCTTCCAAAAAATATGATACAATAAACAACAGGAGGCGATTGCAGCATGTTGCGAAATCTCTGGCATCACTTTTTATTGATTACCCGTCATCGGCATAAAGTCATTGCCCACTGCAAAAAAGCAGGGATTCTCTGGCAGGGACTCCGCCATGACCTTTCCAAATACAGCCCGACCGAATTTATTCCCGGCGTGAAATATTATCAGGGAAACCGCAGCCCCAACGAAAAAGAACGAGAAATCCTCGGTTATTCTCTCGCATGGCTACACCACAAAGGTAGAAACCGCCATCACTTTGAATACTGGACGGACTACAACCCCGTGGAAAAGAAAGTCATGCCCGTAAAAATGCCAGCCCGATTTCTGGTAGAGATGTTCTGCGACCGCTTAGCTGCCAGCAAGATTTATAAGGGCGAACAGTACACTGATCAAGCCCCCTTGGAATATTTCCAGAACTCCACTGCCCGAAAAAACGGCTGCCTGCATCCAGAAACAGAACGGCAGCTCATGCAACTACTAGAGATTCTTGCAAAAGAGGGCGAACCAGCTGCTTTTGCGACTGCCCGTGCCCTGCTGAAAGCAGAAAAACAACAGAAGAAAAAGGAGCATTAACCCTATGCGATTGATAATTCAAAGAGTGACACAGGCATCTGTCACCGTTTCCGGCTCTGTCGTTGGAGCAATCAACAAAGGCTATTTGGTACTTGTTGGAATTGGTCAGAATGACACCGAAGCCATTGTAGAAAAAATGGCGGATAAAATGATGCGGCTGCGGATTTTTTCCGATGAAAACGATAAAATCAACCTGTCCCTGCAAGACGTTGGCGGTCAACTGCTGCTGGTTTCGCAATTCACATTATATGCAGACTGCCGAAAGGGCAACCGCCCCAGCTTTATTGCTGCCGGAGCACCCAAAACCGCAGAGGCTCTGTATGAATACATGATTGCCTACTGCAAGCAAACTGTTCCTGTCGTGGAACATGGCATTTTCGGAGCAGATATGCAAGTTTCGCTGTGCAATGATGGGCCATTTACCATTGTGCTGGATTCTGACGAAATTGTAAAATAAACTTTCTGCAAGAAATACGGGCAATTTGTCCGGAAAAAGCACAGATTTCACAGTATCTTTTCCGAAAAAATGCCGAAAATGCATATTGATTCTTGACAAATGCCCGTTTTTTTGCTATCATAGTCATGTACTTAAAAACAGAATAGAATTGGTTTTATTGGAAACGAAACATTCTCCTGAATGATAACGAACAACACAAATTTCTATGCGTGCTGTTTTAAAATCGAAAGGAGAATTTTTTATGCCCAAAAACAAATTCCAGGAAGTTATTTTTACCATTTTGATGGTGTTCGTCATGGTCTATGCGATGGTTTGCTATAACATCGCCCTGAATACTGGCGGGATGAGCAACGCTGTTTTTCTAGCTGCATTCCGAGAATTGCCGATTATGATGCCAATTGCCTTTATTCTGGACTTTTTCTTAGTCGGAAATCTGGCGAAAAAAGCAGCATTTCGCATGGTCGATGTAAAAACAGAACGTCCATTCCATTTGATTCTCGCCATCTCTGCGGTTTCTGTTGCATGGATGTGTCCGCTGATGAGTCTGGCTGCTACGATTTTGTTCCAGCACCCCGGAAAACAAATCATCAGTATGTGGCTGCAAACAACCGTCTTTAATTTTCCAATGGCTCTGTGCTGGCAGCTGTTCTTTGCTGGTCCATTGGTGCGGTTTGTATTCGGACGGATTTTCCGAGAAAAAGCAACTGCTCCAGCAGTACAGCCAACTGTAGAATAAAATAAGATTACAATTCCCACAAAGCAGAATGTTTCATGCTGTTTTGTGGGAATTTGTTTTTCTGGAAAAATTATTACTCCCACTTGACAACTTCATCCAAAGTTGCTATACTAAAGTCAGCCGTTGGGGCGGACACCCATACAAAAAAACGGTACGGCAAAATCAAATGATGGTTACCAAGGGGGAGAAACCCATGCAAAAAAACGTAATGGTACAGGATGCTGCTGGTCAAATCATCGGCAGCACTTATCCGAAACGAGCAAAAGGTCTTTTAAAAAGCGGTCGTGCCGTTCTGGTAGACGACCATACCATTCAGCTGTGTGCGTCTGCACAGAACACAGCCGCTCCGATTTTAAAAAAGGAGCTTCATATGGAAGATTTATTATTTTGTGCACCTGCATTTTCAACGAAATCCCGTTTCAGCACACTGCTGACGGTCACCGATGCAGACGGTGACCCCATGGAATTGTGGGAGCTGGATGCAACAGAAGAAACCACTTCTGCAACCATCTCCGCACAGCTGCAACAGCTGCCGAAAACTGCCTATCAATTCCGGTTTACCCTTGCAGGCAGTTCCGAAACCGAACGAATTCGCTGCACCGTGCAGACAGACACGGACACCAAAACCTATGCACTGGAACAGGGTCGCTATCTGTCAGACAGCCGCAAGGATACAGACGGAACGCTGCTGCGGACATTTTCTTTGCCCGTTACCAGCGGAACAGATGGCAAGGTTTCCATTCAGTTCACGGTAAAACAAGCGTGCATGCAGATTCTGCCGGTTCAGCCGGATGCTGTTTTACAGGCTCTACCAGCGTATTCCTATCAGGAATGGAAACAGGATGCAAGCCGTGCTGCAAATCCGATTGTGGACTTGTCTAATGCAAAACTGCCGAAAAGTGCATTGCTGCAAATTCTGGCAACCTGCGGAGCAAATACAACGATTTCCCTTGAAAATGCCGATATCTATAACGACATGGAATAACCGCTTTGAACGCTGATTCCAATCAATAAACAAAAACGACCGCCCTCGTATGTGAAATTCATACGGGGGCGGTTGTTGGTTTCATAGAAAAATTACTTTAAATCTTCCCATTTTGGATTTAATCCAGCAGCTTTTTTTGCATAATACTGCAACAGGATAACAGCATCATCAACACCAACGACACCATCTCCGTTTATATCTCCCTTTATGGTTTCCGTTCCTGTCGTAACCGTGCTAGATGATTTTGCAGTGGTTGTAGCTTCTTCTCCAACTACATAGAGTGTAATTGCGTAAACTTTCCCATCTATCATTGCTCCAATCACTGCTTTGCCCCCTGAAAGACCGGTTACAAGTCCATTCTGATCAACAGAGGCATTCTCAGGATAAAAAGAAGACCAAACTACATCAGAATCTTTCGGCTGATTCAAAAGATATAATTGCAATTGTGCTTGTTCTTTCGGAATCCGCTTGATATTATTGATGGTTACAATTTGCGGTGCACGAACAGAAACATTCACCGCAGACGGTTTTGTGGTCGTTCCCCATGTTAAATCTTCAGTTGTGATTGTCGTTGTTGTAGGGACGGCAACTGTAATTTCAATGGAAACAGCTGTATTATTGATTTCTGCTGCAATCACAGCTTTTCCCTCTGAAACCGCCGTGACTAGACCCGTATCATCTACCGTTGCAACATCCGGTTGAAAAGAAACCCATGCCGGAATGATGTCCTGATGATTGCTGGAAGATACTGTATAACTGCCATCATTTCCTACAAATAATTGCAGCTGTTCTCCTAATCCAATGGTACTGGATTGGTCAAGGGCAGAAAGATAATATCCCCTAGAGCTGACAACTTTTTTGGTTGTTGTCACAACCTGTGCAGGTTTTGTCGTTCTTACAACAGTTTTCCATGTCATTGCGGTTGTAGTAATTTCTGTTCCATTTACTGACCAATGCCAATATGGTGTGGTGGAAGTTGTTGTCCCGTACCAATATGGCGTAGTGGCAGTTGTTGTGGTTGCTCTTTGCGTCGTTGTCATTGGCATCGTTGTATTAAAATCCTGTGCAAAAATCGGTGTTTCCTGCCTTGCTGTAGCCTGTTTTGTAGCGGTTTCCTGCTGTGTTGTAACAGATTCTACCTGCATTGTAATTCCAGATTTTGAAAGGTTTCCCTCTTCCTGATACCGATACAAATCAATGTTCGTGTTAACTGCCAACGATAAAATTTGGTCTGCATCTTGTGTCAACTCTGTACGAACGGTATATGTTCCATCTCCTGTGATGGCAACTGTTCCCGGTGCAAAATCATCTTCTTCCCCATTGCAAAACCGCAAAATTTCTTCATCCTGTGCAGAACGCACAACACCAACCAATTCCGCAAAATAAGGCGTTCCCTGTGTGCCGTCTTTCTGCAATCGGTAGGCATCTGTTCCAATGCCATGAATGGAAAACGTAACAGATAAATACCCCGAACAATCAACATCCTGCGGAATATCTTCACAAATACAGTTATTTGCATTTCGCAGATTCAAGCAAAGTGATGTGCCGTCAATTCCAGTTGTAAACCCCTGATTGGAATCTGTGTATGGAATATTGATCTCCGCAGCGGTAACCGCTGTTTGCTGGGTAAAAAAAGACCCGATTCCCAAAGCTGCCAGCAGCATTCCGCCAATCATCCATTTGTTCCTATTTTTCATGAAATCCATCCTCTCTTTTTCCGAATACCCTTATTATACCATAAAAAACACTTTTTGAAAAGAAGCAATTTCTACAATCATTTTATTTGAAAAGAAATTTATTTTCAACATCTGTCAATTTTACCCCAATTCCTCTTCCAACAAAATCATCTCTTCCAGTGCTGCATCCAATTCTGTCCGCAAAGTATCCATTCGCTTGCACTTTTCCTGCATCAAATTGAAATCGCTGTACACTTCTTCCTTTGTTATTTCTTCGTTGAGGGCATCGAGTTCCGCTTGCATCGCCTCGGACTGCTGTTCCAGCTGCCGCATTCTTGCTCGCTGCTGAGCAGCTTTTGCACGTTGTTCCTTAGAACGATACATCTGCTGCTTGTCCTCTTTTTTCTTTTCCGTTTCAACTGCCTGAGCCGCCGCATTTGCAGCAGCTGCTTCTTTTTTCGTTGCATCTAACCAGCTTTGGAATCCGCCGATATACGTCTTTACACCTGTCGGTGTGATTTCTAAAATATGGTCTGCAACCTGATCCAGCAGATACCGGTCATGCGATACAAACAGAATCGTTCCGGTAAAGGTTTTCATGGCATCTTCGATGACTTCTTTCATGGAAATATCCAGATGGTTCGTCGGTTCGTCCAAAATCAAAATATTGCCATGCTCCAGCATCATGACGGCAAAACAAACCTTTGCCCGTTCGCCACCGCTGAGTACACCCACTTGCTTGTAAACTTCTTCCCCTGTAATTCGCACCTTGCCCAACAGACTCCGAACATCATAGTCCAGCCATGTCGGAACACGGTCGTGAATTTCCTGCATTACGGTTTTCGCTGGGTGCAGGTTGGTGCTTTCCTGCTCAAAATAGGAAATCTTCGTCTGGGCTGCCCAACGAATCTTTCCAACATGCGGCAGCTGCCCCTGTAAGATTTTCAACAGGGTTGACTTTCCAACACCGTTTTCCCCAATAATGCCCCATTTTTCTCCTCGCCGCACTTCAAAGGAAACTGGTTCTGCCAACACTTTTCGTTCTGCTCCGCTGCCGACTGCAATGGCAATATCCTGCACCTGCAAGACCTGCTGCGGCGGTTCGATGTCGTAGGTAAACTGTACCCGTGCTGACTTCTGGTAGGTAATCGGCTTTTCAATCCGCTCCATCTTTTCCAGCTGTTTCATGCGGCTCTGGGCACTCTTTGCCGTAGAGGCTCTGGTCTGATTGCGAGCAATATAATCTTCCAGCTTGGCAATTTCTTTTTGCTGCAATTCATACTCTTTTGTTTGCCGAATCACAGCGGCTTCTTTCTGCACGGTATAGGCAGAATAGTCGCCCTTATAGCGAGTCAGCACACCGTGTTCAATCTCACAAATCGAAGTACAAAGCCGATTCAAGAAATAACGGTCATGAGATACCAGCAGCAAAGCACCCTTATAATCTTTCAAGTAATCTTCCAGCCACATGACGGTTTTAAAGTCCAGATGGTTGGTCGGTTCGTCCAGAATCAACAGCGTTGGTTCTTCCAACAGCAATTTTGCAATTGCCAGTCGAGTCTTTTCCCCACCGCTGAAACTGGAAATTTTCCGCTCATAGGTTTCTGCACCGAAGCCCATGCCGTTCAGCACCATTTTGATTTTCACATCAATCTGATAGCCGTCATTGCTTTCAAAATAAGTCTGCAAACGGTGATATTCTTCTGCCGCTGCTTCGGAATTGTTCGCCAATTCCTGTTCCAGCTCTCGCATGCGTGCCTGTGCATCCAGCAACGGCTGAAAGACATTGTGCATCTCATGCCAAACTGTCTGTTCTTTCTCCAGACCGCCCATCTGCTCCAGATAGCCGATACTGGTATGACTGCTCTTGATGATTTCGCCGTCCCCTTCCTGAATGTGGTCGGGCAGAATCCGTTCGGTAATCAACTTTAACAAGGTTGACTTTCCGCAGCCATTCACACCAATTAAACCAATCCGGTCACGGTCTTCAATCGTGAGAGAAATATGTTTGAGCAGCGGTGCTCCATTGTAAATTTTATTGACATCTGTTAATTGCAACAGCATAATAACACTCCTATTTCATGAGATTTCGTGTTATCATGATACCATGAAATTACAGGAACTGTCAAGAAAAAAACCGCTGTTTCCGACAGATGAGGATTTTATTTCCCCAAACTGCCAGCAAAAACAGCGGCGATTTTCTCAGCGTATCACGTTATTTTCCGATTTATCGGCGGAACAGTCCCCGTTTTTTCGGCTTTTCGGTTGCCCGATTGGCAACGATGTCTGCCATTTCTCCCACATTCTTCATACCAGAAACTTCCTTCATCTGGAACTGCATGTGAAATTCCTGCTCTACAGCATCAATCAAGTTGATGTGTTCGAGGCTATCCCATTCCTCAATATCATTTGCGGTAGTCTGGTCTGTAATCACAATGCTGTCATCGTCAAATACATCCCGAAATACCCCTGTCAACCGTTCCATTACTTCTGCATGTGTCATTGTTCTGCACACTCCTTCTGATTTACTGTAATCACATGATTTTTATTTGTATAATCTGCAACATTCAATTCCCAGACGCTGTCACCATTTTCCATGTCCTTCGTCTTGGTGAAACCAAATGTGCCGTACAAATCCTTTACCATTGCATTCTTGGCAGTCTTATAATAATAGCCAACAATGTTCTGAATGCCCTGCTCCCGACACTGCCGTACCAGTTCATCCAGCATTGCAAATTCCATATCCCGTTTCAAAACACGGCAACTCATCAGCCACAAGTCCATATGTAATGCATCGTCCACTTTTTCGCCGATGACAACGGAAACAATGCCGTTATCGCCAAACTTATCTTCCAGCCGTCCATACAGCCGAATATAGCGGTCAGACGCTGCAACGGTTTCCATTTCACTTTGTGTATAGCGTTTCGTGGTCAAATTGAACTGATTGCTCTTATTGGTCAGCTGGACGATTCGCTGCAAGTAAATCGGTTCAAAGTCCCGAATCGTGCCTTGCATCTCCAAACTGTTCAGATAGTCGGTATAGTCTGCAAAGGTTTTCTGCATCTGTGCCCGCTGTGCATTTGCCTGATACATGGCATTCCGTTTTGCATCATCACTCGACAGGCTGGTCACTTCAAAGTATCCAGCACGGTCTAACTGCCGCAGGCAATCTTCCACGCAGTCAAATTCTGGAACAGCAACACCCGGAATCTGTCCGGAAACAATCGCCCGTTCTGCCGGATTGTCGTCTACAAATACAATGCTCTCCGGCAACAGATTCAATTCCGCAGCAGTTTCTACCAAATTGCGGTCTTTTGGCTCCCAGTTTGCCTTGATGGTGACAAAGTCGTCTGGCTTCAGAACACCGCTCGGATGATTCAAGCCCAGCAGAGCATTTTCCGGTTCATTCTTTGAGCAGACTGTCAGCAATACACCAATTTTTTTCTGCTGTTTCAAATAGCCCTGCAACTCTTCATATGCCTGTCCCATGGAGGTTTCATGTCCGATTTCAATGCCTTCCTGTCCATCATCGCCAATAACACCGCCCCAGAGGGTATTGTCCAAATCCAACGCCAGAACTTTCTTGTTCTTGCCGTAAATAGAACGAATAATTCGAGTCAGATTGTAGGCAAAATCCGGAATGGCTGGCACGCTCAGAGCATATTTATACAGATACCAATAAGACGGTTCTGCCCATGCATCCAAACCATAGCAAGCGGACAAATACTGAATATCGTGAATATAGAACGAGGTGTGCGTATTTGCATAATCATAAAACTTGCAGTTTAAGCGTGTGATAAAGTTGATTCTGCCGTGAATATCTGAAGCATCCCGATTGCCCAACAGCCGATAAGCTGGCAGTTCAAAGTTGTTCTGAATAATTGGGCAATGATATCCTTCCGCCAGACGATCCCACATCTGGGTAAAGTGGGTGTACTGCCGCTCCAAGGCTGCTTCTACGGTTTCTGCCGGACAATACACATCCTCCGGAAATTCTGTGATGTTGCGGCTGGTGGTGTGAATGAAAATCAAGTCCGGCTGAAAAGCTTCCAGCTCTGGATTTTCAAACATAGCATCCTGCCAATAACGGGCATATTCCGACTGATAGAAAGACGGCTGAATCCCATTGTCCAGCAGGAACAGTTCCAACATGGAAACAATATCATTTGTGGTAGAACCGCCCAGAACTGCAATCTTTTTTTCCATGCGAGGTGTGCCGTCTGCCAGCAGAGCCTTTTTAATCTTTCTGCGGTTTTTCAGAATCCACGCACTATCGAATGGTACTTGTAATTCTTTCATGATTTGCAAATCTCCTTTTTCTTTTCTTGCATTTAAAATTCTGTATCTGCATCTTCCCAACTGCTTGTGTCATATGCAGCATTTTGTGTGCGGACAACTTCCAGATCCTGTCCGTTTGGCCCATTCGCACTGAATACATTCATGCAAAATAGAACATCGGTTGCCTTTGCTTCTTCCTGAATAAAATCAATGGCATTCAAATTGAAATACCGCATATCACACACATAGATCTCAGAAAAGGAACTGGTCAGACATGGTACTAATGCATTGCCATAGCTGTCCTTGAAAATCACCAATCGGCGGTCGTTGTCGCAATCCGTCTGAATGTGGACAATCTTATCATCTCCACACATAAAGACCATATAATAACTGGAATTGTCCCATGCGGACGGATCAAGAATCAAATCTGATTCATAGCCATTCGCATAATCCCGGTCATAATAAGTGGTCTGAATGTCGTTGGTCGGCACATAATATACAAACTCTTCTGGTGAATTCACCAAATCTGGATAGTCATTCGTATAATATGCCATTGAGCCAACAAAATCATCTTCTACATATTTCTTGTAGGTTGTCAGGTCGGCAAACGGAACATCTGCCTGCTCTGCAAACGCTCTTGCTACATAGTAAGCCCCCAGCTGAAACCAATGGTGGTCGGTTCTCGCATAAATCGGCTCGGCAGTGTGTTCTTTTAGAACGCCATAGGCATCAATCGGAATCACACCTTCAAAAATCTTTTCTGCTGCATCCATGCAATCCTTTTCACTGGAAAGTGTGGAATCCTGAAAGGCTGCTGGTGTATAGAAAGAAGCATTGGTTGGAGCTAAAATCGAGTAGCACTGCACATCGTCCCCCAAATCTTTTTGATACTGGTTTAAAATTTCTGCATACGCTTCGGTTTGTTCAGCGTACCCATTAAACAGGTTGATGGCACGCTTATGATCCCACAAAATGCCGGATACAACTTCAATTGGTTCTGCACCATCATCCATCGTTGTGACAATCGTCACATAGGTGGTGACTGTGGTCGTAGTGGTTTCCATGGTGGTAACCGCTGTGGTGCTGGGCATTGTTTCAACGGCGGCTGTTTCTGCTTTCTGGTCGTTTCCGTCTGCTGGTTTCATCAGCATGAAAATCAGCCACGCAATAGCTGCCAGCGTTACCAGCACAGTCGCTCCCAGAATCAATCGGTCTTGCCACTGCATCTGTACTTCATCCGATTGCGGCTGGTTCTGCTGAGATGCAGTATCGGACTTTTTTCTCTTCTTAGGAACTGCCTGCTGCTGCAAAGCTCCGCAGTTGGGACAGGTGGTTTGTTCCGGTGTCAGCTTCGTACCGCATTCTTTGCAAATCATATCCGCATTCTCCTTTTCTATGACAAAAAAATAGAACAGCGGCAAGGCAGGAAATCTCACCCCGCCGCTGTTCGGTTTCTTTTTCCAATCTGTTCCGAACGATTACTGTACACGATTGCTCTCTAAGTAGCTTTCATTTCCACCAGTTGCACTGAACGTATTCATCGCAAACAGCAAATCGGTACAGCCGACCTGCTTGCAGAAATCAATGGCATTCAATTCAAAATATCGCATATCGCAGACGTAAATATTTTCAAAAGACGAGGTTAAGCACGGTACTAACGCATTGCCATAGCTGTCCTTGAAAATGACCAGCGTTCTGCCATTCTTGCAGTCGGTTTCCACATGCGTGATTTTATCGTCACCGCCCATGAAAACCAAGTAATACATACTGTTATCATAACCATCTAAATTCATCAGCAAATCGCCTTCGGTTGGGTCGGTGAAGCTGGTGCTGTAATAGGTGGTCTTGTATTTGTTTTTCGGGATGTAATATGTAAACTCTTCCGGATTGTCCAGCAAAACAGCACTTTCTGTGTAAGTATACATTGAGCCGACATAATCCTTTTTCGTTGCCGTATCATAATCTGACAGCGATGCAAACGGTACATCTGCAACCTTTGCAAACGCTTCAGCGGCATAATATGCCCCCAATGGCAACCAGTGGTGGTCGGTACGGGCATAAATTGCCTCTGCGGTATGCGGCTTCAAAGCGTTGTATACATCCACTGGCTTTACGCTGTTCAGATAGCTGTTGATGTTGTCAATGTTTTCCGTTTCGCTTGCCGTATAGTTTGCATATTCTTCCGGCAGGTAATAGGAAACGGCAGTTGGTGCAACCAAGGAATAAACCTGTACATCTGAGCCAAGGTCTTGCTGATACGCATTTAATGTTTCGGCATAGTCCTGTCCTACAGAGAAACTACCGCCATAAACGCAGACTGCACGCTTGTGATCAAGAATAATGCCCTCGCCGATTTCCGCAGCTGGTTCATCATTCGGATCTTCCGTTGTCGTTACAACTGTTGTGGTAACTGCTGGCTCTGTGTTGGTTTCATCACTACCAGCAGCAACTGCAACCGTGGTTTCTACGGATTCTGTTGTTGCAACAGGTGTTGTGGTTTTCTTCTTTACCTGTGAAACATTGCCGAAAAATACGGTATCTTCTTCGCTCTGAACACCCGTCCACTGCATCATTGCGGAAATAGTCTTTTTCAACTTGCTGCGGAACGGGACAGTATCATTATAATATTCAGACCAGCCAGAAGTATAAGAGCCATCTAACAGCGATGTCAGCGAGAACTTCGGCTTTTCTGCCAGAAGTCGATTTTCTTCATAGGAAATTGTGGAACGTGGTGCTAATAATAAAACAACTGCCAGCACGACAACAACACCGCTCAGCAGGCTTACACCGATGGTTTTGGAAAACCGCTGTGCCTTTCGCTGCATGTATTCCCGTTTCGTCAAGCGTTTTTTATGCGGTGGATTGCCCGGCTGTTCTGCCTCTGAAACTGCACCCTTTACCGATTCAATCACATCTTTTTTGTGCTGCTGCTGTGCCATTTCTTCTTCCGTTGGCAGAACAGGCTGTTCCGAAGATTCCGGAAAATCGTTGAATAAGCGGTTATAAAACGCCGCCGATTCCAGCTGTGGTTCTGGCTCAGGTTCTTCTTCCCGTGCATGGGAAATAACCGGACGCTTTGTTGGTCTTGACGATGCAGGTGCTTCCTGCACAGGGGGCATCACGAGCTGTTTTGGTACAGATGCAGCCGATTCCGGCATGGGTGATGCAACGGGTTCTGCTATTGGCTGCTGCGGTGGAGTTGCAACCGGCTCCGGCTGTGGCGGTGCGGTGTTTCTCGTCAGTGGCAGAACAGGCTTTTGCTGTTCTGGGTCAACTGGTGCATCTTCCAGAAACAGTTCCCGGAAGAAACGGGCTGCCTTGCTGGGCTGCTTTCCGTTTGAAATTGCCCGAGGCTTTTTTTCTGCTGCTCCGGTCAATTCTGCAACGGATTCCCGTGGCTGCCGATTCTTCAAATATTTGGTTCGCTGCTCTGCAACCTGCGGTGGTTCTTCTTCTGAGAACCATTCTGGAATAGGCTCTGGTGCAGCGGTATCAATCGAAATATCCTGCGGTTTTACCGGACGGAATGACGGTCTTACTGGTTCTGGCTGTGGTGCAGCAGCTGTTTCCACTGCTGGCTTTCCCTGATACCGCCGAACCGGCGTTGACTTTTCCGTTTTTGTGTCTGCTGGCTGTAAATCGTCCAGCGTTTTTCCCTCCGCTTTCATCTGCCGGAGCATTGCCGTTGTAATAAACGGTGATGCAATCGTTGGCTCTGGTTCAGGCTGCGGTTCTGGTTCAGAAATCGGCTGCTGTACTGGCTCTGGAACAGCTGCCTGCACTGGCATTTGCGGTGCTCTCCGCTGCGGACGAGCCGGACGAGATTTTTTCTGTGGTGGTGCTGGTTCTGCAACGGGTTCTGGTGTTGGAACTGCCTGTGGCTCTGCCGGAGATTCCGATACAGCGGAAACCACTGGATTTGCAGTGGTCTGCTGCTGTGCCATTGCTACAATTTTCTGGAGCAATTCCGGCGTTAAGGTTGCCTTTCCAGTGGCATCCTGCTGCACCATTGCTGCAACCTGCTGCAACAATTCCGGTGAAACGGTAGCAGATTCTGCCGTTGCCTGCGGTTCTACTGGCTTCGGCGGTTCTGGTGTTAGCTGTACTGGCTCTGCCTGTTGTGGTTCTGCTGCTGGTTTTGCTGATGCAGGCATCTGCGGCATTGCTCTTGCATCCCGTACGGGTGGCATTTTTGGAGCTAGTTTTTCCGGTTCTGCCGAATTGGTCGGCGGAACGGCTGCTGCTGCCTTTTGCGGAGCAGACTTTTTGGGAGTCTGCGGTTCTTCTACGGAAATATCCGCAAAAAACCGATTATAAACAGCGGATTCCTCCGGCTGTTGAGTTGCCTGCTGCTGTAATTCCTGCAACGCCTCCTGTGAGAGTGCTTTTTCTGGTTTCTGAACGGGCGGCGGCGGTACTTGCTGCATCGGCTGCCGTCCAAAATGTGCTGGCTGCTGCGGTGGAACTCGCATCGGTTCTTGCGGAGCAGTTCTTACACGCTGCTGCTCCATTTTTTGACGGCGTTCCTGCTGGCTGCGTTGTGCAAGGGAATGCATACCACTTGGAACGGAAGAATTCGAATTCTTTTTTCTCATGACAATGCCTCCTTAAAAACGCAGATACAAGAATGGACGATTGGTTGCATTGACCAGCAGAATGCTGGATACAATCAGAATAACAGCTGCTAAGATTGTTCCGCAAACGGAAAGGGTCAAATATGCCCCCGGACTTTTCTGCATGGCACGTTTCGGCAGTTCCAAAATCGGGAAGCAGCCAATCAGTGCAATCACTAACAAAAAGACATTTGTCATGATGGAAGTTTGCAGGACAGCATCTGTCAAGCCATGTCCGCCAAATCCAAACATACACTTCAGGCAAGCTCCCAGCTGACCGAAGTCCTCAAAATAGAAAATGCCGAAGCCCACCACGATGACAATTTTATTATAGAGATGTCGGATGACCAGCGGAATTTTTTTTATCCGCTTCTTACCAATCAGCAATTCAATCAGAATAAACAAGCCATAATACAAGCCCCAGAGAATGAAGTTCCAGCTTGCACCGTGCCAAAGTCCGGTACAAAACCAAACTAAGAACAGTCCGCCGTATTTTCTCCGCTTACCGAAAATCGGAATGTACAGCACATAATCCCGGAAAAATGTTCCCAGGGAAATATGCCAACGCTGCCAGAATTCTGTAATGTCCTTACACAAGAACGGATGCCGGAAGTTTTCTTCCAGCTGAAAGCCCATCATACGGGCAATTCCGATTGCCATATCGGAATAACCGGAGAAGTCAAAGTAAATCTGCATTGCATAGACAATAACACCATACCAAGCTCCTAATGTAGTCTGCTGTTCGATATTGCCATTTGCAAGGAACTGGTCAACGATATTTCCCAGATTATCGGCAATAATCACCTTTTTGCCCAGACCGATAATTACACGCATCATACCTTCATACAGGTCAGACGGATTGCAGCGACGAACTGCCAGTTGATTTTGCATCGTTTCATAGCGGGCAATCGGGCCTTGCATAATGACAGGGAAAAATGTCATATACAGCAGGAAACGAGAGAACTTCTGCTCTGCTTCGACTTTTCCCCAATAGCAATCCACAATGTACGAAACTGCACGGAATGTATAGAAACTGATGCCAATCGGCAACGGGAAATTCGGAACAGGAATCGAAAGCGAAAACCAGTTGTTCAGATTCTCTATGAAAAATCCGGTATACTTAAATAGAATCAACATGCCAAGGTGGAATACCAAGGACAGGACAAGCGAAACTTTTGCCGTGCGACTCTCGGGGTCAGCAGAAATCAGTCTGCCGAACAGATAATTGAGCAGCGTACTCATCAGCAACAGCCAGATAAAAATCGGTTCGCCCCATGCATAAAAGACCAGCGAACACACAATCAATACAGCGTTGCGGTAACGGGGTTTTGCCACATAGTACGCAATCAACGACAGGGGCAAAAAGAGATAGAGAAAAAATAAACTTGAAAATACCATTTTTTACATTGCCTCGTTTGTTCTGAAATTTCATTCCACAGATTGGTTTTTCTTTCTTTGTGGTTTGATGATTTTTGTGAAATCTATGGATAATCCGCACTGTGCCGCTGCATTTTTCTACGAAAACAACAAATGAAAAGAAATAAAAAAGATTTGGAAAAATGAGGCAGTGCATCCCTCAAAAAAATTGAAATGATTACTTTTTTATTATACAACAAATAAAATTTGTTTGCAAGTATCCATTTACAACTTTTCTTTCTTTTGGAAATTTCACTTTTTTCAACAAAAAAAGGCGGCTTGAAGCCGCCTCTTCTTGTCGAAAAAGTACAATCCTTTAGAAATCTTAGAAAAGCTTCCTAGGGAATTTAATTTCTTTCAACTAGTCTTTATGGAGCATCCTGTGAAATTGTCGTCCCATTTTTTGCAACCTGTGCCACAGTTTCACTGGATTCTGTCGGCTGGTCAGATTCTACAATGCCCTTTAAGCCAGCTGCCAAACCAGCCAAGCCCTGAATTTCGCTCGGAATGATAATCTTGGTTGCCTTGCCGTCTGCTGCCTTCTGGAATGCTTCCAGTGCTTTCAGCTGTAAAACAGCGGCATTCGGATTTGCCTTGTTCAACTGCACCAAGCTGTCTGCCAATGCCTGTTGAACCACTTCAATCGAACGTGCTTCACCGTCTGCAATCCGGATTTTCTGTTCCTTGATGGCTTCGCCTCGCAGGATGGTTGCTTCTTTTTCTGCTTCTGCATGCAGGATGGCTGCCTTTTTGTCGGCTTCTGCACGAAGTACCTTTGCTTCCTGTTCACCCTGTGCAACCTTGATTTGATATTCCTTTTCACCTTCTGCACGGAGAATTTTTTCTCGCTTTTCCCGTTCTGCCTTCATCTGTTTTTCCATGGCATTCTTGATGTCCACCGGCGGGTCAATGTTCTTCAGTTCCACACGAATGACTTTGATACCCCAACGGTCAGTTGCATGGTCGATGGTTTCCGTAATCTTTGTGTTAATCAGGTCACGGGAGTTCAGCGTTGCATCAAATTCCAGTTCGCCGATGATGTTACGAAGCGTGGTTGCGGTCAGGTTTTCAATTGCTGCCAACGGACGTTCTACACCATAGGCAAACTGTACCGGATTGGTAATCTGGAAGAAAACAACGGTATCAATCTGCATGGTAACATTATCTTTCGTAATAACTGGCTGCGGCTTAAAGTCTACAACCTGTTCCTTGATGGAAACTCGCTTTGCAACCCGATCCAAAAACGGACACAAGAAGTGTACACCGGTTTCCCATGCAGCATAAAATTTTCCCAGCCGTTCTACAACATAGATGTTCGACTGCGGAACAATCTTGATTCGAGTAAAGAGGACAATCAAAATAAAGACAACTAATAAAAAGAGGACAATTAACGGCATAATGAAATTCCTTTCTGTCGTGTGTTAAGATGTGTGTTCTGAACTGCTTGTTGCATTTGCAGATTCCACTACAGGTTCTGTCGTTTGCGGTACAGGTGTTACAAACAATTTTGTTCCATCAATTGCCTGTACCTGTACGGTCGTACCTTTCGGAATCACCAAATTCGGCTGAGAAACAGCGATCCAGTCAATGTCATCGACCCGTACTCTGCCTGTTCCTTTTTCTGCATCGATGGTTTGCACAACCGTGCCGAATTTTCCCAAGTCCAACCGCAAATTGGTATCTCGGGAAGCAAAATTGGTGAATTTCCGCACCAGCGGACGTGTCAGAATCAGCAGCAGGGCAGATGCTGCAATAAACAGCAATGCTTGCAACCAAATAGGTGCACCGCAAAGTGCTGCAAGTAAGGCAACCAGCGAACCAGCTGCAAACCAGATGGAGATCAACTGCTGGGAGGCAATTTCTGCAATCACAGTCAGAACAAACAAACTTCCCCAAATCCAAAATACCATTATGCTCCCTCCTTTCCGTCTGTTTCAGGCTTCGCCATTCGCTCTATGCATAGTATAACATAATTTCATACAATTGTAAAGAACGTGTTGCGTGCAATTTCTGCTATTTTTACGTTACATCAAAGAAAAGAGCAGTTGAAACGACAATTCAACCGCTCTTTTTCATTGTTATGTATGGAAATCCGTAGAAATTCCACTTAATTTTTCTTTTCCGCATCTTCATCCTTGAGATATTCCTCAACGATGAACTTTGGTCTTTGTTTGGTTTCCAGATAGACCTTACCAATATATTCCCCAATGATACCGATTGCTAACAGCTGCAAACCGCCGATTGCCCAGATGGATACCACGGTAGATGTCCAGCCGACCATCGTTGCACCCATCGCATGTCGTACCACTGAATAAATCAACATGGCAATGCTAACTAGAAAAATTACACTGCCCAATGTCATAATCATCCGAATCGGCTTCACAGAAAGCGAGGTCAACCCTTCCCATGCAAACGCCAGCATCTTCTTCAAAGGATACTTGGATTCTCCGGCAAAGCGTTCCTTTCTTGCATAATAAACCTTGTCGCTTTTATAGCCAATCATCGGCACAACGCCACGCAAGAACAGATTGACTTCTTTGAATTGTTCCAAGCCATCCAACGCCCGTTTGCTCATGAGTCGATAGTCTGCATGGTTGTATACAATATCTGCCCCCAATAGCCGCATTACTTTATAATATCCCTCTGCGGTTTTGCGTTTGAATGCAGTATCTGTATCTCTGGCGTTTCTAACTCCATAGACAATGTCGCAGCCTTCAGCGTATTTTTCCAGCATGCCATCAATCGCATCAATGTCATCCTGTAAGTCTGCATCCATAGAAATCGCCATGTCGCAATGTTCTTTCACCGTCATCAGCCCTGCAAGCAGTGCGTTTTGATGTCCCTTGTTTCGGGAAAGCTTAATTCCTTGAAACAGCGGATTTTCCTTGTGCAGGGATTCGATAATTTCCCACGTCCGGTCTTTTGAACCATCGTTGACAAAAACAATCCGGCTCTCTTTGCTGATTTTTCCCGCTGCCATGAGTGTTTCCATTTTCGCACGGAGCTGCTTCGATGTTTCCGGCAATACTTCCTCTTCATTATAGCAGGGGATTACTAAATATAATTTCTGCATCACAATACACCTCAATCCCAGAATGCAATGACATCCTGCATGGCTCTGCAAACTTCAGGATAATCATTTTCAGAAAAAGCAAATGGTATAATTTGTACAATATTAATTACCAGTGCCAGCATAACCGAGCACGCCAAAAAGCCACGAAACCATGTCTTTTTTGTCTCGTTGGTACTCATTCTATAAAGCCAGAAGAGCACCGCCAATGCACCAATGATAATCTCCCAAGAAAAGTCTGCTGTGTAACGAATTGCATAGCCGCTTTCCCAAATTGAGCAGATGATAATCAGTGGCATAATTACACACGGCAATCCAACCAGTGTTCCATACCGCAATCTAGATTTCCGGTCAGGCAGGCGGCGAAGTGCTCGTCCGCTCAGCAGATAACCGAAAACGGGCAGTGCTAAGAAAAAGATACCCGAAGTGTTTCCAGCATCGGCAAAATAATAGCCGTTTGCATGGAAGGAACTGAATGGTGTCTTGATGTACGGGAAATCTGTGGAGAAGCCCGGCACTGCAAACAGGAAATTAAACAATACAATCAGTACAAAAACAAGATGGAACTGAGAATGTACGAAGTCGTTTATCGTGAGAGAATACTTGATACCAAAATCAAACGGCGAACCAAACCGTGCAGCATTATACCACATCTGGAATCCACCCAGTACACAAATCGGAACAGCTGCACAGAGAATGAACAAAATCCGTCCCTTGATAGTGGAAGAAGAAGACTTTATCGACATCAACAAGAACACTGCTGCACAAATTGCATACACAGCAAGTGTCGGACGAGATAATACTGCAAATCCTAAGAACAGCGAACAAAGTGCCGTGCGAACAAAAGATGTTTTTCCATCGCAAAGCATATTCGAAGAAATCAAGAAATATGCCCCTGCATTCAGATACATAAAGCCGCACGACATGGCAATTTCATAGAAAATCGTTCTGCCAACGCTATACCATATGCCGCAGGCAGTCAGCAGGATTACAAATCCACCGATGACACAACCAGCTGGCACATCTCGAAACCAGCGTTTTGCGATTGCCAAGTACGTCAGCCCCAAAAAGACTAGACCGATACAAGAGAAAATCCATACCGCCATATCGCAGGCAAAATAATGCCCTGTCAACTTGTGATATGGGAGGAAGAATGTCAGAACCGGAGCAATTCCATAATAGGAATAATACTTCCCATCATAATAAACATGATCCCATTCTGCACTAACACCCTCCTGATTGCGGGCACTCCAGTCATATGGATTTTCCATATTGATGAGTTGTTCTGTCGGTTCTTTTAACAAGTTTACCTGCTTGTTTTCAAATGCATCGACCAATTCCTGTGTAATCTGATTCCCTGCTTCCAACTTCCAGCGAGAAGCAAAGCCATCCTCTGGCAGCTTTATCATAATAATTGAAGTTGCCAGCAACACTGCTGCCCCAGTCAATGCAAGTACACTGGCAGTGGTGCTCTTTCGAGTTTCCCGAAACGGCTTTTTCAAGAAGCTGGAAACCACGATTCCATAACAAAATGTGGTTACCAACGTCAAAAATCCAAACCGTATAGCGGAAATATCAAACGGAATCGTCTTGTTGAAATGAATTGCCTGAATCGTAACAGAATCATTGTCATTGAAACAAGAAACCTTCAACCGCAATTGCGAAACATCTCCGGAAAACCGACACGCTGTATAGTTCGAGTTGTCATTGTCCTTTACAACAACACCGGATGCAATGTCATATCGGTAATCCACATGTGTTTCATCTGCCATATCAATTTTCAACTGTGCACGCTTTGTTTTTTCGCCATAGTCAACATCTACCTGAATCGTGCCCACTGGCATGTCCAGTTGCTGAAATTCCATGATGACTTGGTCTTTGCCGGTGACAGTCACCGCTCCGCCGGTTTCATCAATGGTACTTTCCCCACCGGAAATAGAGGCACTGGTCGGAAGAAATGTTTTCTGTTCATATCCACCGGACAGCAAACTATACGATGGAAGCTGAAACAGCGTCAATTCCAAAATGGTGGAAATAATCACCATTCTTCCAAAGAATCGCAAGGTTCTACTTTCTTTTCTCCGGCGAATGACTTTCGTCGCAAGAAATAACAATCCTGCAACACCAATGAGTGCAAGGCTGCCCTGATACACACCCATCGACAAAATTCTAAATGCATCCAGTAAAACAAAAATCAGCAGCACCAAAGCAACTACAAACAGTCCACCCCTCCGGAGCTTTGGCAGTTCCTTTTCATTCATCTCTTTCATAAAAATTCCTCTTTTAAAAATGATTTCTAAATTTTAAATAACGTTAATTCGTAAATTATTCCCACTCAATCGTTGCCGGCGGCTTTGTGGTGACATCATACACAACCCGATTGATGCACTTGCATTCATTGACAATTCTTGCAGAAACCGTTTCCAGTACTTCATATGGAATCCGTGCAAAATCAGCTGTCATGAAATCTGTAGTCGTAACGCCACGCAGTGCCAATGTATAATCATAGGTTCTGCCGTCCCCCATAACGCCAACAGAACGCATATTGGTCAGAACCGCAAAATACTGGTGGATGCTCCGGTCTAAGCCAGCCTTTGCAATTTCTTCCCGGAAAATATAGTCTGCATCCTGCAAAATTTCCAGCTTTTCATCGGTAATTTCGCCGATAATCCGAATCGCAAGACCCGGCCCCGGGAATGGCT
>HF997867.1:5225-12432 GCA_000433635.1 Ruminococcus sp. CAG:254 | reverse complement strand
CAAGACCCGGCCCCGGGAATGGCTGCCGCCATACCAAAGTTTCCGACAAGCCCAGTGCGATACCCAGCCGCCGTACTTCGTCCTTGAACAACAACCGCAGCGGTTCAATGATTTCCTTGAAATCTACATAATCCGGCAAGCCGCCAACATTGTGATGCGACTTGATTACTGCTGCATCGCCGCTGCCGCTTTCGATGACATCCGGATAAATCGTACCCTGTACGAAATAGTCCACCTGTCCGATTTTCTTTGCTTCCCGTTCAAATGCACGAATAAATTCTTCGCCAATGATTTTCCGCTTCCGTTCTGGGTCAGATACACCATGCAGCTTTTCCATGAAAACATCCTTTGCATTGACCCGTACAAAATGGATGTCCCAGTCTGCAAATGCTGCTTCGACTTCATCGCCTTCATTCTTCCGCAGGAATCCATGGTCAACAAAGATACAAGTCAGCTGGTCGCCAACTGCCTTCGAGAGCAAAGCTGCTGCAACGGAGCTATCAACACCGCCAGACAGTGCCAGCAATACCTTTCCATCGCCAACCTTTTCCCGAATCTGTTCGATGGCAGTCTTTGCATAGTCTTCCATCGTCCAATCACCCGTACATCCACAAACCTGATACAGGAAATTATGCAGCATCTGCTGACCATTTACGGTATGATTTACTTCCGGATGGAACTGTACGCCATAGAACTTCTTTTCCGGATATTCCATTGCTGCTACCGGACAGCCGGCAGAATGTGCCGTAATCGAAAAGCCTTCCGGCAGCTTCTGAATATAGTCGGTATGGCTCATCCAAGAGATTGCTTCTTTCGGCAAACCGGTGAACAACAGGCTTTCCGTCTGATATTCTGTCAGTGTCTTGCCGTATTCTCTGGTTTCTTCAGAGGAAGCAACTGTTCCGCCCAACGTATATGCCATCAGCTGGCAGCCGTAGCAGATGCCCAGAATCGGAATGCCCAATTCAAAAATAGCAGGGTCTACGTGCGGAGATTTTGGGTCATAAACGCTGTTCGGCCCACCGGTAAAGATGATGCCAACTGGATTTCTTGCAGCCAGTTCTGCAATCGGTGTTGTATACCGCATGACTTCGCAGTAAACTCCACATTCTCTGACTCGGCGTGCAATCAGCTGATTATACTGCCCGCCAAAGTCTAATACAATGACCAATTGATTTTTCATGATGGTATGCCCTTTCTGTCCCGTATTTCCAGCCATAGCCGGAAAAGTTCTTTCTTTTGATTATAGCATACTTTTCCGATGCTGTCAATTAAAAAAGAAACAGCTGCCATCCGTGCATGGGTCACGAACAGCAGCTTTGTGTGTGAAATAATTTGGATAAAATGGGTCGATTATGCGGCTTCCGATTCCGTTGTCAACATACAACGAAATGTTGCAATGGTGAGAATCAGTGCATAGTAATAAAGGTCATGTTTCATGCGTCAAAAATCCTTTCCGTTTCAGCGAGTCGGCACACAACGTCTTCAGCATACCATATCTGCAAAATACTGTCAAGCAAAAATATGTTATTTTTTGCCGCATTTTGCCGCAAGACGGACGGACACGAATACCAGCGGGATTACCGGAATTTCATGTTGGCAAAAATTCGTTCCATTCGAACATCTGGAAAGTGCACATCAAAAAATAGCTGCAAGCTATTGGTGGCGGCAATGCCATCAATTCGCTGCGACCAGCGGAACACTGCTCCGACTGTCATCACCGCATCGAATAAAATAAAGGCAAACAGCAGCCATGTCAGGATTTTTCCAATCCGGTTCGGAATATGCAAAATCCCTTTTGCAATCCAAGGATAGAGCGTTTTAATCCAGAGAACGCCGAGTGCTCCCCAGAAAATCGAATAGAGCAAGCAGATTCTACCGTTCAGATTAAACGGCATACTGCTGTAATCCCAGGAGCAAGAGCCGAAAATCATCTCCTGCCCCCATGAACAAGCATACTCTACCGCACTGCCAACCAAAAATCCACCTAAGAAAGAAATCCAGCTGTTTCGATTCCGGAACCGATAAAGTGCCAGCGTCAGGGCAATTGCCCCTGCTCCGTAGAGCAAGTTGAATGGTCCATAGACCAAGCCCGACCGGCTTTCCAGATATCCATTCCGCAGCAGACACCAAAGTAATTCTACGATAACGCCGGCAAAGCTGCCGGAAAAGCAAATCAAAAACAGCTTATAAAAATTCAATCCCTGTGCAAAGTGGTCTTGTTTGCGTTCTGCAAAATCAATGGTTGCATTGGCTGGCGGTTTGGGAACGATGCCTTTTTTCTGACTGCGTTCCGTGTCATGCAAACGGGTTTGCAGTTCATCCGTCATTGCAGAAGCGGTGTTGTAACATTTTTTATAGTTCTCAGTCGCATTTTTCAGGACAGTGATTTCTTCCCGAAGGGATTCGTGCCGTCTGCGGGATTCCGCATCCAGCGGCAGTGTTTCCTGTGCCAGCTCTGCGTAAGCGGTCTGCAAATGCTGGTCGGCTTCGTTCAAGGTATCCAAGCCATCCTGACTGTGCTGTAACAGCGTCGCAACAGGGGCAGCGGTCAATTCGGTGGGTTGTGCGATTGTTTGTGTCTTTGTCTTGACAGGACTCATAGATATTCGACACCTCCTGCATTCATTATAACACAAATTTCATGCCGCTGCAACAGATTGCAATAAATTTTCCACCAATCCCCGTTTTTTCCGTACAAACAGATTCTTTCGTTTCTGCAACCTTTTTAAGATATGCAAAAGCCGCCGAAAATATCCCCACTTTTCAAAAAATTTGCGAAAAAAATCCGCCCCAGTGCGGAAATGCACCAGAGCGGACTTCTTGTTTCTGTTATCCGAAACCGATTTCAGAAAGTGGCAGATGCTTACGCCTTGCCAACAGAACCAAACAGGTTCATCTTTTCTTCTACCTTTGCCAGAATTGCTTCGTAGCCCGGCAGGAGCAGCTTTCTCGGGTCAAAGCCCTTGCCCTTCAGATCCTTGCCTTCTTCGATGTACTTTCTGGTAGCTTCTGCGAATACCAGCTGGCATTCTGTGTTTACATTGATCTTTGCAACGCCCAGAGAGATTGCCTTTGTGATCTGATCATCCGGGATACCAGTACCACCGTGCAGAACCAGCGGCATATCGCCAACTGCTTCCTTAACAGCAGCCAGTGTTTCAAAGCTCAAACCTTCCCAGTTTGCCGGATATACACCGTGGATGTTACCGATACCAGCAGCCAGGATGTCTACGCCCAGGTCAGCGATGGTCTTGCATTCCTGCGGATCTGCACATTCGCCTCTGCCGATAACGCCGTCTTCTTCGCCACCGATTGCACCAACTTCAGCTTCGATGGACAGACCAAGCTTGTGTGCAACTGCAACCAGTTCCTTGGTCTTTGCCAGGTTTTCTTCGATCGGGAAATGAGAACCGTCAAACATAATAGAAGTAAAACCAGCCTTGATGCAGTCATAGCACTGATCATAAGTACCGTGGTCGAGGTGCAGAGCAACCGGAACGGTAATGCCCAGGGTTTCATCCATTGCCTTTACCATTGCAGCAACGGTCTTGAAACCGGTCATGTACTTACCAGCACCACCAGAAACGCCCAAGATTACTGGGGACTGGAGCTTTTCAGCTGTGTTCAGGATTGCCTTTGTCCATTCCAAATTGTTGATGTTGAACTGGCCGACTGCATACTTGCCGTCTCTTGCCTTTTCCATCATATCCTTTGCAGATACTAACATAATTCAACTTCCTCCTATAAAGTGTTTGCGTGTCAGACAGACACGTGATTACAATGAAGACCGTTCCATTTCTGGCGGTATCTGTTTTTATTATACCGCATTCTGTGCAAAAAAGCAATGGTATTTTGAAATTTTTTCAAAGTGCCGTGGTTTTTGTTGCTTTTGCACAGGAAATGAAAAAATTTCAGGTGATTTGTCACGACAAACTAGAAAAGGAATGCGGATTTTTGGTATGCGGTAGGGACTGCACAATCATCCGCCACATGACACTGGCAACTTGATTCCGGTCATCCTTGCATTCGTTTTGCAGCCACTTCTGTAAAACGCCCAGAATCCCAGTATAGAGGAATTCATAGAGATATTCATTTTCCGCAGAAAATCCATTTCCGGCATATCGCCGTAAATATTTCCCATAGTGAGCGTGCAGAATCGTAGAGAAACGGGAAATGGCAAGGCCGCTTCCCTGTTGAAGCAGGCATTCAAGCAGCGTTTTATGCGTCTGCACATAGTCCAATAGCTGTTCCATATTGTGTATAGACGGCGATTCTTTGGAAAAAATCGCATCAATTTCCTGATAAACTTGTTCTTCGATTTCATCCAGCAGTTCGTAAATATCTTTATAGTGCATATAGAACGTAGAGCGGTTGATGTCTGCCGTTTCGCAGATTTCCCGAACCGTGATCCGATTGAATGGCTTCTGCTGCATGCAGACAATTAACGCATTCTGCAAGGCATAACGTGTATAGCGAATCCGGCGGTCATTTGACTTTTTCATAAAATCCTCCTTTTTCGTTGGTTTTTCCACTTACGGACAACCAATTTCACAAACGGGAAGTTCCCTTCTTCTTTTTTTCAACATAACAGATAAAAATGTCAGTTCTTCAACAAATTCTCTATTTTTGTACTTGTCATCGGGCTTTTTTTCTATTATAATAAAAGCATGAAAAAAATGCAAATCTTGTTCCCAATTTTGTAGAACATCACAAAAAATAAGGAGATCGGAGTGTACTTTTATGGATATTCATCAGTTTTTTCTAGGCAATGCGTTTGATGCCTATACTTTTTTTGGTGCACATGTACAAAAAGACGGCAGCGTTTGCTTCCGCACCCTTGCCCCCAATGCAGAAAAGGTATCGTTGATTTATGAGGGCAACGACTGGAAAGAAATTCCCATGGAAAAGACTCATCCCGGCGGCGTATATACTTGCATCGTTCCGGATGCCATCCCCGGGATGATGTATAAATACCGCATTTATTCTGAACATTTCGCCGATGTGGAATTTATCGACCACTGCGACCCTTACGGGTTCGGCATGGAACTTCGTCCGGGAACGGCTTCCATCATTCGGGATACCGACAGCTATCACTTTCAAGATAGCGAATGGCTGAGCCAACGAGGCGGACATCTCGAAAAACCAGTCAATATCTATGAAGTGCATCTTGGCTCTTGGAAAACCAATCCCAACGACCCGAATGGCTGGTATCGCTATGAAGAATTAGCTCCGCTACTGATTGCATATGCTAAGAAAAACGGCTACAACTACATTGAATGTATGCCGCTGAGCGAACATCCGGCAGACTGTTCATGGGGCTATCAGAATACAGGCTTTTACAGCCCGACGGCTCGCTATGGCGATATGGACGGCTTGAAAAAGTTCGTTGACCTCTGCCACCGCAGCGGAATCGGTGTCATCATGGACTTTGTTCCGGTGCATTTCGCTGTAGACGGCTATGGGTTGGCACGATATGACGGAACGGCACTCTATGAATACCCAGACGACAACAGCGACAACTATAGCGAATGGGGCAGCTGTAACTTCATTCACGCCCGTGGAGAAGTATGCAGTTTCCTGCAATCCTGTGCAAACTACTGGATTTCGGAATTTCACTTTGACGGAATCCGGATGGATGCAGTCAGCCGGTTGATTTACTGGGGCGGTGACCCCGGCCGTGGCGAAAATGAAGCCAGCCTGAACTTCTTAAAACGCATGAATCAGGGCTTGCATCAGCTGCATCCAGATGCAATGCTGATTGCAGAGGATTCCACGGACTTTGACGGCGTTACCCGTCCGGTGGAATTTGGGGGACTGGGCTTCGATTACAAGTGGGATATGGGCTGGATGAATGATACCTTGAACTATTTCCGCAGCAATCCGTTCTTCCGTGGCTCTGGCTACCATCAAATCACATTCTCAATGATGTATTATTATAAGGAACGGTATCTCTTGCCGTTCTCGCACGATGAAACTGTACACGGAAAGGCAACCATCGTGCAGAAAATGTTCGGCGAATACGAACAGAAATTCCCACAGGCACGGGCATTATATCTCTATATGTACACCCATCCGGGCAAAAAGCTGAACTTTATGGGCAACGAACTCGGACAGCTGCGAGAATGGACGGAAGAACAGGAACAGGACTGGGACATCTTAAAATTCCCGATTCACGATGCATTTCATCAATATATGCAAGATTTAAACAAATTGTATTTACAAGAACCTGCACTGTCTGCATGGGATTATCGGCGGGAGGGCTTCCGCTGGATTGATTGTCATCAGGAAAACCGCTGCATTTATGCCTATGAACGGCGTGCGAATCGGGAACGGCTGCTGATTATCCTGCACTTCTCAGATTTGCAGAACCAGCAATACACAGTAACCGTTCCGGACTGTGCTGCACTCGAACCGCTGCTGCACAGCGACTGGGCTTGTTATCATGGTTCTGTTGAAAAAAATACAGACTTGATTCTGACAACTCCGACAGAAAAGGGCGGTCAGGTTACATTACCGCTTGCACCGTATAGTGCAATGCTGTTCCGTGTTCATACGGCTGTGGAAAAATCTGTTTCAGCACCGCCTGTACAGGCAAAAAAGCCGAGAAAACCTCGGACATCTACGAGAAAAACTTGCAAGACGGCAGAAACTGCACAGTAAATGCACTAAAATTTCTTGGGAAAAGTATGTAGAATGGTTCGGCAGATTCGCTTCGCTGTCTGCCTGTGTCGCCGTTCGCCGGAGTTGCGTTTTCTGAATATGTTACTTTTCTCTTTTAGATTATGGTTTGCTGGAAGTTTTTTGTTTTTAGCATGGCGAACAGCGATTTGCCGCTCTCTCTTAGATTTCAATATGATTCCCTGCAACCTTCGTTAGGGAGGGCAGCTTGCCCTCCCTAACAACCTACCTCGCCGAGCTGAGCCAGCTCGACCGCAGTCGCCTGCGGCGAATCGCCATTTTTCCCGTTTTTTCTCCAATCGCATTGACTTTTTTGCCGAACTGTGATACAATTTAGAAAAAGCAATGGACAACTTGCTTTTCTCGGAAACAGAACTACGCAGCATCTGCTTCTAAAATCAAAAGCCTGCGGAGGAGGTTACAATATGAATATCAAAAAGTACCTTGCAGAATTTTTGGGGACAATGGTACTGGTATTATTCGGGTGCGGAACGGCTGTCGTCTGCGGCGGCTTTACCGGCGGTAT
>HF997867.1:0-5205 GCA_000433635.1 Ruminococcus sp. CAG:254 | reverse complement strand
TACCGGCGGTATGGAAACCGGTTTCCTTGGTGTTGTTGCCATCGCATTGGCGTTCGGGCTTGCCATTGTTGCATCTGCCTATGCCATCGGCGATATTTCCGGATGTCATGTCAACCCTGCTGTTTCGCTTGCAATGCTGATTAATGGCAAGCTGACATTCGGCGACTTCATCGGCTATGTCATTGCACAAGTTGCCGGTGCATTCGCAGGCAGCGGCATTTTAAAACTTATCACTGCCAACTCGGATTTGAGCGGAGCAGGTGTAAACGGCTACGGCAGTTTATCCGGCGTTGGTCTGCATGCAGGGGCTGCATTCGTGGTAGAAGTGATTTTAACATTCGTATTCATCATGACCATTCTGGGCGTTACCAGAACGAAGAAAACCGCTTCCATTGCTGGTTTGGTCATTGGTCTTACATTGACATTCGTTCATCTGATTGGCATTCCACTGACTGGAACATCTGTCAACCCGGCAAGAAGCCTTGCTCCGGCAATTTTTGCTGGCGGCGATGCCCTCAAGCAGGTTTGGCTGTTCATTCTCGCTCCGTTCGTT
The DNA here is from genome assembly GCA_000433635.1 of Ruminococcus sp. CAG:254. GTDB lineage: Bacteria > Bacillota > Clostridia > Oscillospirales > Ruminococcaceae > Ruminococcus_C. The sequence continues at coordinate 4,652 of HF997867.1, read as the reverse complement.
GGTGCAATTCTTGCAGGTCTGATTCACAAAGCATTTTATGCAAATGTAGCGGATGAAGAAGAATCTGAATCGTAACTTTGAAAGTTTCGGAAATTTCCATAAAAAAGGTGCTGTCAAACTGGGAAACCAGCTGACAGCACCTTTTCTTTTTCTCAAAAGTCATATAAAACAACAACGCCATGCTGCATAGCAAAGTCTGCTGCCTCCCAGAGGATGGAGAACGCAAATTTTGCAAGGGAAACTGTATCATAAACAGTATGGTTCTTCTGAATAGAAATATCACCATTCATTTGTACTGTTCCATCATACGGATAGCCCTCTGTATTTCGCCAGCTTGCAATTTCCTCCGACGTAGCGTTCCAAGAAAGTGCATTGATCGCATTCAATTCTCTCTTTAATGTGCCAACTGTTGCAAGCAGTCCCTCTTCAAAATTCGGCAGCACATAGGAAAAAATCGCTGGTTCATCCAACGGAACCCACCAGCCACAACCTTCTAAAATTGAAACTGGTTCATTGTGTTGCTTTAAATATGCTTGACGTGCCTGATAGAGCGGAAATTCTGTAAGATCTGCATTTTTGGAAATCGTTTCCGGAACTGGTTCACCAAACATCTTTGCCAACACAAACAACTGCAAAGCAGTGATACCATCCCAATCCGGCTTGTCGGTATAATACGGCGTTTGGTTGGCATCTTCGTTCCAGAGCGGCGGCTCAGTAATGCCAAGCCCATTTAGAATGTGTTTCCGCCATTCGGTTACCCGTTCCAGCACTTCCGCTTCATCTGCCGGATGTTCCTCCGGATTTGCACGGATAATTTGAACCGGTATGCCATGTGCTTCACCAAACTGCTGCACGGCTGTTTTCCAGTTTTGTGTATAATACCGTGTCAGCGTTCCTGCGTAGATATCTAAACCCATTCTTCCTGCTCCCTCTAGCCGTCTTGTTCAACTGTGCTTTGCTTTATCGAATTTGTCCGTCTCCGTTAATCAGATATTTGATTGTGGTCAATTCATGCAATCCCATCGGGCCTCTTGCGTGCAGCTTCTGGGTGGAAATTCCAATTTCCGCACCATAGCCAAATTCACCGCCATCTGTGAACCGTGTCGATGCATTCACATAAACAGCTGCTGCATCAACCTGCTGCTGGAACTTCTTTGCAGCGTTCAAACTTCTGGTGACAATGCATTCCGAATGCTTTGTGCCATACTTTGTAATATGAGCAATCGCTTCCTCCAAATCAGAAACAACCTTAACCGAGATTTTATAGTCCAAAAATTCTGTTGCATATTCTGTTTCTGTTGCTGGCAGAACACTGTCCCCCAAAATCGCACGAGTCTTTTCACAACCGTAAATCGTCACATTATGCACCGCAAGTGCTTTCTGTACCATCGGCAGCAGTTTTTCTGCAACTGCTTCATGCACCAGCAAACCTTCAATTGCATTGCAAACAGATGGACGCTGGGTCTTGGCGTTGTCAATAATCCGGACAGCCATTTCATAATCTGCATCGCCATCCAAACAGGAATCTACATAGACATGACAATTTCCGACACCCGTTTCAATGACTGGAACGGTTGCCTGCTTGACAACTGCCTGAATCAAGCCTGCTCCACCTCTTGGAATCAGAACATCCAGATAGCCATTCAGCTGCATCATATCGCTGGCAGTCTGTCGAGAGGTATCTTCTACCAGCTGCATGATATCTGCCGGCAAGCCAACGGATTCCACCGCTTCCCGCATGACGTTCATTAAACAGGTGTTGGAATGAATGGCTTCTTTTCCACCCCGCAAAATGACTGCATTTCCGGCCTTCAGGCAGAGTGTTGCAGCGTCAACTGTTACATTCGGACGGGATTCAAAAATAATTCCAATGATGCCGAGCGGCACTCTCGTCTTTAAAATTTGCAGTCCATTCGGACGAACAGAACCGCTTTCTACTACACCAACCGGATCATCCATTGCAATCAGCTTTTCAATGGCATCTGCCATACCCTGCATTCGAGCTGGTGTCAGTCGCAGGCGGTCTTGCAGCGATTCTGTCATGTTATTCTGAACAGCTGCTGCTAAATCTTCCGCATTTGCCTGTAAAATTCGGTCAGTCTGTTGCAGCAATGCCGCAGCAATCGCTGCCAATGCTTCATTCTTCAGCTTCGGGCTGGCGTTTGCAATTGCCGGAGCAGCAACCTTTGCCCGTTCTCCCAATGTCTGTGCGTAGTTCATGCAGTTACACCCTTTCCATTTTTGGCGAGGAACAGCGTTCCCACCTGTTTGTTATCGAATAGATCATAGAGCAAGTCCGGATTCTTTCCGTTCATAATCACCATATCAATGCCGTTTTCCGTTGCAATCTGGGCAGCGTTCAGCTTGGTTGCCATTCCGCCTGTTCCCAACGTGCTGCCTGCTCCGCCTGCCATCTGCAAAATGGAATCATCAATGGCAGATACCAGCGGAACAACTTCTGCATCCTGATGCACCCGTGGGTCAGCAGAAAACAATCCGTCAATATCGGACAGAATCACCAGCAAATCCGCATCCGCAACAGTTGCAATTACAGCGGAAAGCGAGTCGTTCTCGCCAATTTCCAGTTCCAATTCATCAATCGCAACGGTATCGTTTTCATTCAAAATCGGAATAACACCCAGTTGCAGCAGCCGTTCAATGGTATTTTGTACATGCTGGCGACGTTCCGGATTCTGAACGATGGTTTTTGTCAACAGAATCTGTGCAACGGTAATGCTATACTTAGAAAACATATCATCATAAATATGCATCAACTCGCACTGTCCGACCGCAGCAGCAGCCTGTTTCGAGGGGGTATCTTTCGGGCGTTCCGGCAGGTTCAGCTTGCCAACACCCATTCCAATTGCACCGGAGGAAACCAGCAAAATTTCCTTTCCGGCATTATGTAAATCAGACAACACCTGTACCAGATTGGTCATCCGACGAATGTTCAGCTTGCCGGTCTTGTGGGTCAGGGTGGAAGTCCCCAATTTAATGACAATTCGTTTTTTCTTTGTAAAATCAATCATGTTTTTCTACTCCGTTTTTAGGATACGACATTTTGCGGTGTGCCGTTTAAATAAGCAGCGACGTTTTCCGTCACAATCTGCAACAAACGATTTCTTGTTTCTACGGCTGCCCATGCAACGTGCGGCGTAATCGTACAGTTTGGCAGCTGTCGCAATGGTGTCTGGTCGGACATCGGTTCAGTGTCCAGAACATCAACTGCCGCTCCGGCAATGACACCACTTCGCAATGCTTCTGCCAATGCGGTTTCGTCTACAATGCCGCCCCGTGCCGTATTGATAAGAAATGCAGTCGGTTTCATGCTTGCCAGCCGTTCCGCATTGACAAGACACTGCGTTTCTGGGGTCAATGGCGTGTGAATCGTCAGGACATCAGCGGTTTGAAATGCCTCTTCCATAGAAATCACTGGAAATGGACAATTTGACGGAGTTGTTCTCGTGGTAATTTTTACCTGCATTCCGAAAACTTGCCCAATTTTTGCCACAGCTTTCCCGATGCTGCCATATCCTACCACACACAAAGTCTTTCCTGCCAGTTCTGCGGTCGGATACGGAAACCAAGAAAACTGCAACGACTTCTCCCAAGCTCCTGCACGCACTGCACGGTCATAGGCAGCAATCCGGCTGAAATGATGCAGCATCAGGGCGAATGTATGCTGTGCAACTGCCATTGTGGAATAGCTGCCTGCATTGCAGACGGTAATTCCATGCTGAACAGCGGCTTTCAAATCAATATTGTTGTATCCGGTTGCCATTACGCCGATATATTCCAAGTTTGGGCAGGCATCCAAAACCGCTGCGGTGATGGGTGTTTTGTTGCAGAGCAACAGTTCTGCATCGCCAATGCGAGCAGCGACTTCTTCCGGAGCAGTCAGCGGATAAGCTGTCACATCTGCCAGTTCCTGCAGGGCGGCCGTGGAAAGGTCATCCGTCATGGAAAGCGTGCTCCAATCCGTAATCACCAGCTTTTTCATTTTGCTGCCGCCTCCTGCTGTTGGTCGGATTTCTTTTCCTGCGGATGGCGGAATCGCTGAATCAAACTAATCACCAGTGCCAGCAGCAAATCCAACGCAACCAAAAGACCAATCGTATAGAATAATGTCCGGCTTTCTGGCTGAATGTAGATCAGCAGAGATGCCGGCATTGCAATTGCCATCATCAGCTGATAGGGTTTCTTTAAGCGAATAAATTGTGCCAAAAAAAAGACACAGCCCAGCACACACAGTACAATGTGATAGGCAAGGGGCAGCGGAAATGTAGTTGCATCCATAATTGGAGCACTTCCTTTCTATATTCATTTCTCTCTGTGCAGAGAACTTGTATTTATTATAAACGATTTTTAATGGTATTGCAAGGGGTTTTCTGCATGGTTTGGAAAAAAGCGACACCCTTGGGATACCAATTGCATTTGATTGTGCAGTTTCATTTGCTCCGCAAATGTGGGCTGCTCGCCCACACCTCGGCAGCATTTTTGTAAAATTGCTGCACCAAAAAACTTTTTAGTTGCCTGCGGCTTGTGATTGGAAACACTCCTCTTAGGAAAAATGGTCTTTCACGTCCGACAAAAGGGGGTTCCACCCCTGCTTTTGTCTACCAGCGTGCTGCAATTGCCCCGTTGCCTTGTCT
>HF997866.1:12134-20525 GCA_000433635.1 Ruminococcus sp. CAG:254 | reverse complement strand
TCGTAAAGAGGGAGACAGCAAATTTCGCTAAAATTTGGCTAAATCGCATCTTGATTTTATGCACATTTCTATTAGAACATAAAAAATTTTGATTTAATGCAAAAAATAGCTTTATTTGCAAGTTGTATCTGACAAAATTTTACTAGTTTTCACCTGCGAATCCCCCAGCATTTTTATGTACACTTCCGGTTCGCAGCCATAAAATCAGTTGTTCTATCAGAGTAATAGCGGTTCTTCTACATGCAAAGAAGGGCGTACACCAATGTGTTCTACTTTACTTTCATAACGATTTCCCAGCTGATAAAAACGCAAACTGTCTTTCTCTGGATCAATCAAATCAATCAGTATCTGCTTTACCTTTCGGAATTCCGCAGCATCTAACACACATTCAAATACAGAATTTTGCACCCGTATCCCATAATTAACACACTGCTTTGCAACCTTCTGTAATCGACGTCTTCCTTCTTTGGTTTCTGTATTGACATCATAAGTAATTAAAACTAACAAATCTGATCACTTCCACATCATCGCTGGATAGTCATCCAAATCCCCACGAATATATCTTGCCAACAATAAGGCTTGTGCGTAAGGCAACATTCCATATTGTACCTTTTCTTTTAGAAAAGGATGCGGAATCACTTCTGCCTTTTTCTTTTGCCAGGCTTCTAAAAATAGTTTTCTTCCTTCTTCATTCAGCCAAACAGCACCGTCTGCCTGCTTTTCAAACTGCTTTTCCTGAATCATTCGCCGGTTAATCAATGTCAATACAAATCGGTCACACAATGGTGCACGAAATTCTTCCACTAAATCCAATGCAAGCGAACGGCGTCCTGGTCGGTCTGTATGCAAGAATCCAATATACGGATCTAAACCAACGCTTTCCAAAGCAGCTGTGCACATACTAGTCATAAACGAATAGGCAAACGAAAGCAATGCATTCACTCGATCCAATGGCGGTCGTCTGGAACGAACAGAAAAATAAAAATGTTCTTTCTGCTGCAAAATTAAATCATCCCATACAGAAAAATAAACAGATGCTGCTTCCCCTTCAATGCCACGCAAAGAATCCAAATCAGATGCTTCCCATGCTCGTTGTGCTGCTGCTCGCAGAAATTCTGACTTCTTCTGCATTTTTTCAACATCCATTCGCAAACCATGATCTCGAATTGCACGTTCCAATACATACCGACTATTGAAAATCTTCCCAGTAATCATACTTTTTGCAATTTTCAGCCGTTCAGATACTTGGTCAGCCAGTCGATATTGCTGCCGACGCAGCAATACATTTCCGCTGGTCGTTCCTTCCATTCGACAGAGGAACTTCCCCGAACGACTCAAAAACGAAATCGGTAAGCCCATTTCTGCACATTTTCCCATCAACGGCGGACTAGCTCCTGTTGCACCAAAACAAATGATTCCATCTAAGTTATGCAGCGGCAGACGTGCTAAAACGGTTTTCTTCTCCTGAACCACAACATTTTCCCCATCCAAGGACAAATACCGTTCTGGTGTCATAATATACAGTGTTTGTCGCAGCTGTTTCATTCTGATACCTCCTCTGTTGGCTTTAACATTGCTTGCATATAGGCAGCAGCAGACTGTGTTCCACAGAGAACCGGTAGGCAAAGCTGCTTCAAGGAGCATGCATTGCATGCCTTTGTTCGCCGAACTTTGGGTGTATGTTGTGTCCGGTATAACTGATGCATTTCTGTTAACATTGCAATTGTTTTTTCTCGTAAGGATTCATCGATTTCCACTTTAGACCGCCGTCTGGTCTTTCCATAGTACAAATATCCGATTGGAATGGTACAGCACAGCATTTCTTCCAGACACATTGCCTGTGCAGCAAGTTGCAGACGGTCACAATCCTCCTTTTTTGCCTCTCCACGCTTATATTCAATGGGAATAATGTCATAAGTTCCCACTTTCCCATGAATGGAAACGCCTGTTTCTGAACGATGAAATTCTACGACATCACATTCTCCGGAAATGCCCAGCGTTGCAGAGGACACCGGCATTCCACGGACAATGATTTGATTTCCTCTTGTTTCATGTCGTTCCTTGTCATGGGCATTCTTATGGAAAATTTCACCATCTACGGTTCGCACATTTTCTGCCCACTGCTGTTCCAAGTGAATCAATGCCCACTGTCGGCGACAAAAGCAAAAATGCTGAATTCCGGAAAGCATCAGATATTCATCTTCTGAATACCTCATGATAAAATTTGCAGCGTAACACCGTCTAATGGTGCAACCTGTACATCATAATCTTCAAACCGTTTCGGCTTTATAACCCCTTCTTTTAAGGTAACCTGTAAAGACCGCTGTACCTTTGCAGAAGAATATTTCGGTGTTTTCCCCTCCTGCTCCCACCAATACAGTGCACAAACTTCCATGCTGCCTTCTGGACGAGCAGAAGAAGCATCGTTTTCCAGCAGGGTTCTCATTGCTTCCTTAATTTTTTCTGCGTCTTCATCACGAAAGCCAGTCTTTTCCGCCAACTGACAATTGATGCTGCCCTTTGCCAGATACAGACCAAATGCAACCCGATGCTTCATACCCATGGTATCAGATGCTCTTTCTGTTTTATCTTCACTATTGACACTCTTTACAATCTGCATGCTGATAATATCCACTGGGCTCACGCTCTTTGCAATGCTAATGGTAACAGGGCCTCTTACGCCAACAGAAACCTTGTCGCCCTTAAAAGCAAATACTTGTCCAAAGCTTCTAACATCCATCCACTGTTCACACGCAATTCTTGCAAATTCATCTTGGTCAGTGTCTTTTCCATTGCTGGCCTTTTTTAATTCTTCACAGCCCTCTGCTCGTGTTTTCAAACTCTTATAGCTATCCACACGATGGTCATTCGACTGTACAAAGACCGATTCATTCATATCAATCAGTCGATTCCGAATCTTCCGCTTCAGGCAAACATCTGAAATTTCTCCATACCCGTCATAGTCTTCTCTTGGACGGTTTCCACACAACGGGTCACCGTTTGGATTTGCGTTTTCTACGGAAATTAAAATGGCAAAGTCGATTTTTTTAGAAAGGGTACTCATGATTCTGTTTCCTCCTCATTGTTTGAATCGTTTTGGTTTTTATGCTTTTTATCAGCAGAAATTTTCTGTAATTGGCAGCTATAAGCATGCAAATATTCCGGCTCTAGCTTGGAATTATCCATGAATGCAGTATGGTCAAACTGACTGGTAATTTCATCAATCATTGTGCAGTAATAATTCCGCTGTGTTTTTGGCATCGCAGAAAGATAAGGCTCTAACCGTTGCCGAATGACATTCCAAGTCCGGTATGGCTGATTTACAAACGCTGTAAAATATCGGCGAGCATTGGTAATTCTGGTATCGTTGCCCTCTTTTTTATTCAGAGCAACCGATTCCGCTACTTCTGCAATTGCCAGCAGTCTGCCATACAGATAATCTCTGCGGGTACAGGTTTCATCCAGTTCCATGTTACATTCTCCTTTTTGTTCGCATATTTTTTTTCGCAGCATTCCGCAAGCACAGGCAACGACTAGATCCCAGTTATATTTCTGCTCGTATGCCTGCGGATAAGCTGCCTTGTCACAAAGTGCCTGAAGCAAATCCATCGGAAATGCCTGTTTTTGCAGTACGCAGGGAAGCAATCGACCAATTGTGAACGGCATTAACTTGTCATCACATTTTAAAACATTCTTCTGTTCTGTTCCATATGCACAATTTACAATATCACGTAGATCGAAAGAAAAGATATCAAATTCCTTTCTTCTCCAATATCGCCATGCGGTCTGTTCATGCCATTCCTTCAAGTTCTCAAAGAATTCGGAATGTTCCATTTGTGCATACATCGTCATGGAAAGCCGTCCAGTCGTTGCAGAATCCAGCACCATCACCGTGACATTGGAAAGCGGCTCCATATTTCTTTGATAACCACGAATCATTTTTATAAGATCTTCTCGATAGCTGGCAAATGTGCGTTCCGATGCAACGTCTGCTCCAAAATCATTGGTTGGAATATCAAATATATTGATAGCATCATCTTTTTGGCTTTTTTTACACTGTTCTTTATAGCCAGAAGACATTTCAAAAGAACTTTCCATCAAATTTGGAATTGCCTCTAAATTGCTTTCCCATGCAAGCACAGTCATGGTTTTGCTAATCGAATATCCCTGCCGTTGAATCATCCACCGTAAAGCATTGTGCATTTTCTGTGAAAAATCATAGCCAATGGAAACCGCCTGCTCTTTGTTCTGAAATCTGCCTCGGTAAGAAAAACCACTTTCATCATTTGCAGAAAATAGCTTTGCTTTATCTCCTGCATTTCTGATTTTATTTGGATGCTTATACGAGCATTCTGTCACTTTTCCGGTTGCATAACACAATTGCCGAACCTGCTGAGATGCATTTTGTTCTTCATTCTGTTCAATCCAGCTTTCATATAGCGTTGAATCCAACCAAGTTTCATCTCTGCTACCTGGATTCAACTGATAAACCCGAAACCGCACCATACAATCTGACTGCACAACTTCACAGATTTTTTCTTTGCCCAATTTTCCAGTCTGTTCATCCAAATTCAAAACGGATGCTGCCAATAAATCTTGTATCAAGCAGCCTTTTTGCAAATATGTATAAATGGCTCGCACTGCTGGGTGAGAATGGTTTTCCTCTGCCCATATCTTTAATTGTTCCAGATAAGCAGCATATGACTTTGATGCCTTTTCTGCTTTTTCAGGAACATAATTTCCATAATCTCCAGCAAGGTAAATCAATTTATCTGCCAACGGATGCGGCGTAATTCCAGAACTACGAGAACCAGAATTTTCCGTTACTGGAATAATCGTCACAGCATCTTTTTTGTCCTCGATTTTCTTTGCTGCTTGAAATATGCCATCTTCTGATAACGTCACTTCAATCTGTGCATTTGCTGTGGAATGTGCCACTGGCAGCAAAACTGCGGTATCTCCGCCAATGGGCTGTCCACAAAAACGCTCATAAATTTGATAAAGCTCATCCGCCCAACGCAACATCATCACCTCCTAAAAATTCAGAAAGTCCTTTGAAATTTCCATGTTCTTCCCCGAACGGCTTGATTTCCATTTCTCGAACGTGCCGCTTGATGGTGCATTCCTCCGGTCGAACAAACGAAATCACACCATTTCTCATGATTGGATTCCAAAACCGAACCGTCATCTGTCCCTTATCTTCCGATAAAACCGCTTCATCTGCATATGTAATGCCATGATAGAAAAGACCATACGGAAGTTCCCCAGAATGATCATAGAAGCCTGTTCCCTCTTCAAATGCACAAGGTTCTACATATCCCATGCATTCCCGTGTGCCAAGGAAAATATCTCGTCTTCCACCTCGTTCAATCATTCGCTTTGCAATGTTGTGATGCTTGTTTTCGTTGCGGTCATGCTCCAGCTCTGGACGGTTGTCGTTCCACTCGAAATGTGCTCGTACATGGTAGCAAACATCTCGCAAATAGGTACAATAAGACAAGTCATTTCCACCGCTGTAATGAATCGGACGAATCCCTCTTCGTTGCGTCTGAATGCGGTTCATGACCCGTACAGCATCAATGTACCAGACAATTGTCGGCTTCCAGTAAATGCTATGCATAATGCCTTTCAGTGCTTCGTAAGTTGGAATCGGATAGCTGTATTTTTCCATTCCGGTTCGAGTCAAAACATCTGAAAATAACGCATCTTCCCCATAAACTTTAAATTCAACAATATTCTCATGAGTCGGTTTGCTCATCTTCTCACTCCTTTTTTACTTTTATAGAAAGCATTCCTCCATAGAAATCATTCCATCTGCACAAACTCCTTGCTCTGAGGAATAATATCCGGGCTTTAATGAAAGAACATCGGATTTCAATCGAGTTAACGCCTCTTTCGCTTCCAGAGCCTTTAAAGTTCCACTGTAGACAGAAACGAAATACGGCTGTGCTTTTCGCAGCAATTTCAAATATTCATTTTCATAGAGTTTTCCATTTAAACCTGAGATTAAATCATTCCCTTCTCCATAGGGCACTAAAATATCTGTGGTCTGTTCTGCAATCACTTGAAATTTTTTGCCAGCTGTACGAAATGCCTGTGCATGATCTCTCAACCTTGGGGATATGGCTTCCGCTCGTTTCACATTGTTGGAATTGGTAGATAATAATCGCAGCAGCGTTTCGTTTCCTAAATCTGGAATTGAATAAGAAAATTGATTTTGAAACGTTGTCAGATAATTTTTAAAATAGCACTGCATAATTTCCGGATGCAATAAGTCCTCTTTTTCATGAAAGAAGAGGATTTTTTTCGTAATCTCCTGCTCGTCTGCAATCTGTTTTAAAGCAGCAGCCAACTTTTCTTCTTCCAGCTGTATCAAATAAACGGAGCAGCAATCATACTCCCCATTTCGATTGCAACGACCAGCTGCCTGTGCAGCATGATCCAACCCCGACATCGACCGCACCACACAGCGGAAAGAAATATCAACGCCTGCTTCAATCAATTGCGTTGTTACGCAAATCAAAGGCTGATGGGCTGCCAACTGCTCCTGCATCTGCTGAATCACTGTTCGTCGATGTGCTGGACACATATTCGTACTTAAATGTAAGACGGTTGCAAATTCGCTGTTCCGTTCTTTTAACTTTTGGAACATTGTCAGAGCTGCTTGTTTGGTATTGACAACCAGCAACAGATTTCCATTTTTCTGATACTGTTCGGTACAAAAATCTGCTGCATCCTCATAGGAAAAAGATTTTTTCCCAGCTGAATGCAAAACCGTTCGCCGAAATGCATCAAAATCCGCCTGAAAATCAGCCGTCATGCTTTCTTGTTCATCTAATAGAATTGGGTATTCTGCTTGTTCCAGACAAGGTTGTGTTGCAGAACAGAGCACAACTGTGCTTCCACAGATATGTGTCAGAAAATTCATTGCCAAGTTAAACAGATGGATACACTTTGCAGGAATCGCCTGCACTTCGTCTATGATGATCACCGCACGGCATAGATGGTGCATTCTTCGTACAGAAGAGGATTTTCCATCAAAAAGAGCATTCAGAAACTGCACCAACGTGGTTGCAATCATGGGCACATCCCAACGTTCTGTTCGCATTTGATAATCAGACAGTTTTTCTGATTCTTTCTCATCATCTTCCAATTGAGAAAAGACATTGGAATGATGTTCCAAAAAGTTTTCTTCCCCTGCAATCTCTCGAATCACATCGCTGTTCTGCTCTAAAATAGAATTGAATGGTGCAATATAGAAAATCTGATCAATCTTATGTTTCTGACTATAATCAATCGCAAACCGTAAAGCAGACAGTGTTTTTCCGCCACCCGTTGGAACAACCAAGCGACAGATTTTTACGTCATGATTCGCAAATGCAGCACAGCGGTCGGAAATATTCATTCTTTGGCGAGAAATGGCATCTGTTTTCTTACGAAATGTCGTGCATTTTTCCTGCATCCGCTTCGCCATATCATCCCAAACGGCTGTTGATTCTTTGGGTGAAGTATACGCAATGTCATCGTTAAAATTTGCTGCATCTGTCTGATCGGCATCCATTAGAATAGACTGCATCAACCGTTCTAAAAAGCCCTGATAAAATGAAGGAATCACAGATTTTGCATCATCAGAAAGATTCCGTTTCTCTTGTTCGCCCTTGGCAATCATTTCTTTGTAAAGCTGTTCCATTTTCTGCTGCATCGCATCATACTCTTTCACAGATTCCTGATAATACTTTTTCAGTGTTCCATCAGAAACAATCTCCGGCAATGCACACTTGACTTCCTTATCCTGTTTTATAATAGAAGTTCGTTTCTCGAAATAATTTTCTCCATCCTCTGTAAGCCAGTCATGTAATCCATGATGAGAAAGAATCGTTCGCCCAATTAAAAGTGCCGCATCCGGATTCAATCTACTCTCTTTATACAGTTCTATTGCCAAGTTCGCAAGATACTTTGCACCCATATAGCTATGGTCAATTTCTCCCCTTTTGGCATCACTCTTCCCACGAATGTATTCTGTAAAATCCGTGCACAATTTTCCAGCATCGTGCAAAATTCCCTGCAACCAAGCAGTGTGGGACATCTGAACAGCTTGCCCAAATTCACTTGCGATTTTTGCAACGTTGTTAGAATGCTCAGAAACAGTCTGTTCTTTTTTATCCGATTCCCGAATATGAGAGATATATTCCGCCACAATCATCCTCTTTATTAATTTTTTATATGTGCATTTTATCATATTTTTCTACTTTTTGCAATCGTTTTTATAGTGTTCGACAAAATTCGACAAAAATCAAGCAAAAAAAGCATTCTTACAGTTCACTTTCTGTAAGAATGCTTTCTCTGTAATTTTCTATTATAATACCAACAAAACCGTTCCAACGGTCAGCA
>HF997866.1:0-12046 GCA_000433635.1 Ruminococcus sp. CAG:254 | reverse complement strand
AAAACGAAGGACGAAAATGCAATGGTAACCAAAATACTCAGTTTATCAATCGGCACAACCACGCTCGCTAGACCATCCTGCAAGGCTCGATAATAGCACATCCAAGAAAGTCCGGTTGTCAGTCCGGAGAGCACCAAAAACAACAAATCTTTTCGATTCAGTGCTCCCAAGTTGTGTTGCTGTCCAGTCACAAACACCATGACCCATGCCATAACCAAAACCACACACGTTCGGATGGCTGTTCCTAGGTTCGAGTCAATGTTCTGAATTCCCACTTTTCCCAAAATAGAAGTCAAACTTGCAAAAACAGCAGAAAGGATGGCATAAAATAGCCATCCTTTTTTCGTTGTGGATTGCGGTTTGGCTTGTGTGCGTTTGGGCAACATCAAGAATGTACCTGCTCCAATCAACAGCATACAAATGACTTTTTGCACGGTCAAAGCTTCTCCTAAAAAGAGAAACGCCAACAGCATGGTTAAAATGGTACTGGATTTGTCAATCGGTGCAACCTGATTGACATCGCCCAGCTGCAACGCTTGAAAGTAGCAGAGCCAGCTTGCACCCGTTGCACAGCCGGACAGAATCAAAAATAAGAATGTTTTTCCGGAAATTGCTCCGATTCCGGAAATTGCCCCAGTCAGCAACACCAATAGCCACGAGAACAACAGAACGACACCTGTTCGCAAAGCAGTTGCAACCGTAGAATTGATGTGTTGCATGCCGATTTTCGCTAAAACTGCGGTAACCCCTGCGAATATTGCAGACCCACACGCAAAAAGCAACCACATTTTTTCTTCATCTCCTATGCATGAAACCGATACCCTGCACCCCATACGGTTTCAATGTATTTTGGATGCGAAGGGTCTTCCTCTAATTTTTCCCGCAGACGATTGATATGAACCGCAACCGTTGCATTATCACCCATGGCATCCATGCCCCAGATGCGTTCATATAAGGTTTCTCGGTCAAAAACCGTGTCTGCATTTGTCACCAGAAACAGCAGCAATTCATATTCTTTGTTTTTCAAGCTAACTTCCTGTTCTCGAACAAATACCCGATGGGACTTCGGACAAATCCGAATTGCTCCAACCGTAATCTCTTGCTGAGTTTCCTGTGGCGTCTTCAGGCGTTTGTAGGTTGCAATGTGTGCCTGTACCCTTGCCACCAGTTCCCCCGGAGAAAATGGCTTTACAATATAATCATCTGCCCCCAATCCCAGCCCACGGATTTTGTCGATGTCCTCTTTCTTTGCGGTTACCATCAGAATCGGAATGTCTAACCGTTCCCGTAGTTTTCGGCAGAGTGTAAATCCATCCAGCTGCGGCAGCATCAAATCCAACAAAATCAAATCAAACGATTCTGTTTGTGCGAGGTTCAATCCAGATACACCGTCTGTGGCAATGGATACCGTAAACCCATTGATTTCCAGATAATCCCGTTCAATTTCTGCAATCGCTGTGTCGTCCTCTATGATACAAATATGACTCATGTTTCTACCCCCTTCTTTGGAATCGTCAGCAAAATCCGCAACCCTTTCGGTGTTTCCTGCTCTGCTCGAATCGAACCGCCGAACCGCTCCAGAATTTTCGCTGTAATCGCCAACCCCAGTCCGCTGCCAGATTGCGGATTGCTGCGGGCAGGGTCACTGCGGTAAAATACATCAAATAATTTCGGCAATGCTTCCTCCGGAACACCTGGTCCATTGTCTGATACTATAATCGTTGCATCAGAATCCGTTTCTGTACAGCGAATCCGCACCTGCACTTCCGGAGCATCCTTATATTTCAGGCTATTTTCCAGCAAGTTGGTAATCGCATTTCGGAACTGCACCGGGTCTGCATACACCGTGCAAGCTTCTGGAATCTCTTCCAGTGTAATCGTCATTCCCTGTTTTGCATAAGCTTCCGCATTTTCAGAAATCAAGCTGTTCAAAGCTTCTGCAACAGAAATCGGTTCTGGATAAAATGGGCTATCGCCCAAATCCAATTTGGAGAACAAAAACAGTTTGTCCACCATGCGGTCAATGTCGTTTGCCTTTTCCCGAATCGTCTGCATATATTTTTGCTGCCGTTCTGGTGTTTGAGCGATTCCTTCAATCAAGCCCTCGATATAGGCTTTAATAGATGTCAACGGCGTTCGCAAGTCGTGGGAAATGCCGGCAATCAATTCTTTTCGGTTTCGTTCTTCCCGTTCGATCTGTTCAATGGATTGCTGCAACCGCTCTGCCATCTGATTAAAATCTTTGAAAACCGGAAGAAATTCATCTTTTTCTTTGTAGACAATGCGATAGGTTAAATTACCATTTTGAATTTCATGCACGCCAGAAACCAAAAGATCCAGCGGCTTTTCAATTTTCCGGAATACAAATTTCGTCAGAAATTGGTTGGTGACCAAAACCGCAGCAACAATCAAAACAAACAAGACAAGAATCCAATATTTTACAATCAATTCATTCCATGCACTTTCCTTGACCGGAGCAGAGAAAAATAAATAAATCGTGTAAGAAATGCCCTCTATTTCTGCCTGTTCCATATAAAGGCTACCGTTTGGTGTGCTACTGGATAACTCCTGTAACGATTGGCTGGCAAGTGCTTGTGTACTTGTTCCCATGGAACAAATTTGTGCATCGCCCTGATAAATTTGCAGTTGGATTTCCTGTGTTCCGACATATTTCTCAACGGTCTGATATAAATGCGAATCAGTAAGTACTTCATGTTTCGTTTGCAAGAATTCTTTCGCCTGTTCCATGAGCAGATGCTCTAAATGAACGGTGTTTTCTTCCCGAACCGTTTCATCCATTACCTGCTTATAGACCACATTTACAAAGAATAGCAGAGAAACTGCCAAAATCAGAACGCTAACCATTGCCGGAATCAGCAACATAAATAAATTCGAGAGAAACAGCCGTTTTTTAATGGTCAATTTCTTCCGCCTCCTCTGTATTTTATTATAGCACGGGTTTTTTTTATCGTCAACGCTTCTGTTTGAAGAGTGTTCGGGAAAGAATGGATGCTATTAGAATTGCCACGATGGCAAACAATCCAAAAAATAACAAAGTTGTGCCAGTCGGAACAGCAAGGTGCAAAATGTCTAGATGCAACAGATGCTGTTGCATCCACAGACAAAGTGCAATGGCAAAATAGAATCCAATGGCAGAAGTCGCTGCGAAAAATACCTTTACTTTTGTAAATGGTAAACACATCTTGAAAACGCCCAGCAGTCCAACCGTCCCAATCAGCAAGAACAGCAAGGTGTTTGCCTGTGTCTGTTCACCGGACAATCCAAAAATACCCATTGCATGCAATACCAAATAAAATAGGAAACAAACGCCGATGGCAAGTGCATTCGGTGCAGCCCTTCGGATGGCTTCCGGTAGGAATTTTGTCCGGACAGGTTGAGAATCTGGCAGGAATGACAAAAAGAAAGACGGATAGCCCTCAATTACTAAGTCAATCAAGGTGATTTGAATCGGAACAAATGGGAATGGCGTGTTGGTCAGCAAGCAGAGCACACACAACAAAATTGAATACAGCGTCTTGATGAAAAAGACACCCGCAGACCGTGTGACATTGTGAACCACTCGCCGCCCCTCCAACAGGACATCTTTCAAGACAGCAAAATCGGAATCCAATAATACAAGTTGGGCTGTCTGACGGGCGGCATCACTGCCCTGCCCTACTGAAATGCTGCAATCTGCTTCTTTCAATGCTAACAAGTCGTTGACACCATCACCCGTCATCGCAACAGTGTGCTTCTGGCGGTGAAATGCCTGAATCAGCTGTTTTTTCTGCTGTGGGGTCACTCTTCCGAAAACGGTATACTGTGCCGCAGCAGCATCCATCTCAGAATCTGCAACCGTTCGCATATCGACCCAACGGTCACTCTGAAAAACGCCTGCCTGCTGTGCCATTGCGGAGGCAGTCATCGGATTATCCCCAGAAATCAGCTTTACAGAAACGCCCTCCTGCTGAAATGCTGCAATTGTTTTCGCAGCGTTGGCACGAAGTGGGTCTGTCAGAATGATTTCTGCCAGCAGTTGCATTTCCGGTAGTGGCTGTTCTTTTTGAACAGCATGCTGAGTAATTCCAGCTAAAAGAACACGCTTCCCGTTTTGTTGTGCTTCCAGAACACTTTCTGGCAGCTTCTCTGGACTGAGCCTTTCCGGTGCTCCAATGACAAGTGTGCCTGCTCCGGAGAACGTCATTGCACTCCACTTTCGGTCAGAGGAGAACGGAATCTGCTCTGTAACGGATAACGTATCCATTCCATCAAAATAAGTATGCATTGCCTGAAAAGTCGCATTGTTATCCTGCGTATGCGTTAAAAAGTTCCCCATCCATTCTTGAAACATTGCAGAATCTGTTCCCGGAAACAAAACCGCTTTTTCAACTTTCATGTTTCCCTCTGTCAATGTTCCGGTTTTGTCTAGACAGAGTACATCAACGTGTGCCAGATTTTCCAGTGAATACAAATCTTGCACCAGTACATTTTTCTTGGAAAGTGTAATAATTCCGGCAGCTAGGCTGATACTAATGAGCAGATACAGTCCTTTCGGCAGCATTCCCAGCAAACCGGCAGAAGTTCCAACGACTGCATCATACATGGAACTATCTCGGAAAAACAATGCCTGTACAAACAGCAGGATGCCCAGCGGAACAATACAAAGACTCGTCAAACGAGTCACTTTTCGCATCGAACCAACTAATTCCGAATGCATGGCCTTGGTTTTCTTGGCTTCTTTCGTCAATTTTGCAGCGTAGCTGTCACTTCCGACATGAAGTACCGTTGCCTGACACGTTCCGCTGATGACAGAACTGCCTGACAACAGCGTATCGCCTGCTTTTTTAAAGATGGCATCGGATTCCCCCGTCAGCAGTGATTCGTTTACTTCAATTCCGCCGCTGCGGACAATTGCATCCGCACAAATCTGGTTGCCGCTCTCCAGCAGCAAAATATCTTGTTCCTGTACCTCTGCAATGGGAACAGATTGTATTGTCCCATTGCGTTCAATTTTGGCATTTGGCTGTGATAAAAGCGTCAGCTTTTCAATCAATCGCTTTGCTTTCAATTCCTGTGCAATCCCAATGACTGTATTTAAGGCAATCACAAAAATAAAAAACAAGTTCGACCATGCATGGACTGCAATCAAGGCAATGGCAATCAGCAGATTCAATAAATTGAATAGCGTACACACATTATCTCGTAAAATCTGTGCGGTGGTTTTAGAGGCAGTTTCTTTTGCTTTCATACAAGCACTTCCCTTCCTGTTAAGTTATCTTTAGTTTATCGAATCGGTTATAAATACGCATAAACCAAAGTTAAACAAAAGATAAAATCAAACCTGCCGCAACTTCGATTTTTGTTCCAATCTGTCAAAAAAGCCATAAAATCAAAAGCAGCAGGAACATTATGCAATCTTCCTGCTGCCAATTTTCATTCGTTTATTTCTTTTCGTCCAGCAATACAACGCCCTCTGCTGGATTTTTGTCAATTGCTCCGACAATGCGATGCGGAACATAGCATTCTTCCAATAATGCAATGTCTGCATCTGTCAATTGAACAGATAATGCACTGGCTGCATCATCTAAATAGCTGGATTTGGTTGCACCGACAATCGGAGCAGCAACTCCCTTTGCCCACTGCCAAGCCAATGCAATCTGCTGCATTTTTACACCGTAATGCTCTGCTACTTCTGCAACACGGCGGACGATCTGCATATCCTGTTCTTCTGTACGGTCATATTTTCCCATTGCAACCCGGTCAGTTTTGCTGCGGCAGGTGTTTGCTGTCCAAGTTGGACGAGCCAAATGTCCCGCTGCCAGCGGACTGTATGGCATTAATGTCACGCCCATCTGCTTGCAAATTGGAATCAGTTCCCGTTCATCTTCCCGATACAGCAGATTATAATGATTCTCCATCGCCTGAAAAGGTGTCCAGCCGTTGTCACGAGCTGCCAGCTGCATATTATAAAACTGATACCCGTACATGGCAGATGCACCCAATGCCCGAACTTTTCCGACTTTCACCAGATCGTTCAGGGCTTCCATCGTTTCTTCAATTGGGGTTTCGTAGTCAAACCGGTGAATGATATAGAGATCCAAATAATCTGTTCCCAGACGCTGCAATGTGCCATCAATTTCTCAATAAATGGCTTCTTTAGAAAGCCGCCCCGGATTAAAATAGACTTTCGAGGCAAGAACGACTTTATCACGGGCAATATTCTTTTTCAAAGCTTGTCCCAGATAATGTTCACTTGTGCCAGCAGAATAGCAATTTGCCGTATCAAAAAAGTTGATACCCAAATCCAAAGCATGCTTGACAACCGTTTCTGTTTCTGCTTCATCCAGCGTCCAATCATGCATGATTCCAGCTTTTCCGAAACTCATACAACCAACACAAATTTTGGAAATTGTAATATCTGTATTCCCCAACTTTGTATATTCCATTTTTCATCGCTCCTTTTGTTTTTTCGGCAGTTTCCTGCCTGCTCCTATTATATGCCTTTTTTTGTTCATTTGTAAAGATGCCTTTGCCATCACCAGAAGATGGATTCCTCTGCAAATTTTTTCCGGTATTCGGTCGGAGCATTGCCTGTGATTTTCCGGAACTGCCGATTAAAGTTGGAAAGATTCCGAAATCCACAATCAAATGCAATCTCCAGCACGCTTTTTTTCGTGGACAGCAATTCTTTGCAAGCCTGATTGATGCGATAATGGGAAAGATACTCCACCGCACGAAATCCCACTTGTTTTTGAAACTGATGCATAAAATAGCTTTCGCTCAAGTGTACAGAATCTGCCAACTGCTTGACGGTAATCGGCTCTTGAAAATGTTCTGCAATGTATTCCAGTGCCGGGCGAATCGCCTCTCCCAATTCATAGAAATCATGTTCTACGGTTGCTTCTGTTTCCAACAGCCAGAACAGCCGCAGCAATTCACTCCGCATCAGCAAGTCCAGCTGTGGCGTATCTCCTTTGGCACAAGAAAAAATGTTGTTCATCATCATCTCCAATTCCGCATAATAGGGGTGGTCAGTCGTGATATGCGTTGGAATATGCATTTTTCCAGTGATCAGCGGCTTGATACAAGCTGCAATTGCACGGTCAGAATCAAATCCTCCGAAAATTTCATACCGAAATACCAGTGTATCATAGACCTGATGTATGGATTCCCGTGGATAAATCGAATGCATGACATTTGGTTGAATGATAATGATATCCCCTGCCGCAGAGTGAAACTTCTCCTCTCCGCAGATAAAAGAAGCAGAACCCTCCCGTACAAAATTCAGCTCAAATTCCCGATGCCAATGCATGGGGACACAGTGAAAATGGTTCGGTATTTCGCATGCATAGTATCCAAATGGCTTGATTTCTGAACCGTGGATGCGGTTTTCTCTCGAATCTCGGTCATTCATTCAAAAACACCTCCGAAAAAATAGAATTGTATCAGAATTGCGTAGAATATCAATAGAATTCTGAACGGTTTTGTAGTATTATATCATACAGAAGAACAAATTGCAATGGACTTTTTGAAAGGAAGTGCTGTTATGATTAAAAAATATGTTTACGGAACCCCATTCCCGACCGATGCAGTTGTTTTGGACGTTCAGCCGTCCACCGATGCACTGCCGTTTTTTGAAACAGACCAGCAAGGGACATTCACTTACTCGCTTTCTGAAAACGACATTGTCTATGGTCTGGGCGAACAGATTCGTGGCATCAACAAGAGAGGCTGGCAGTATGTCAGCTGGAACTACGATAACCCCAACCACCACGAGGATGCTCGTTCCCTCTATGGTGCACACAACTTCATCATCATTCACGGTGCAGTGACCTTCGGTGCATTCTTCGACTACGCCGGAAAGATGGAATTTGACATCGGCTATACCAAGCGGAGCGTAATGCAGATTCATGCTGCTTCCAATAACCTGACGGTTTATATCATCACAGGCGAAAGCGAAAAGGACATCGTTAAGCAGTTCCGGAAAATGGTTGGCAGAAGCTATATTCCGCCATTCTGGGCATTCGGATATGGTCAGAGCCGCTGGGGCTATAAGACTGAAGAAGATATTCGCACGGTAGCAAAACAGTATCAGGATGCTGGCATTCCACTGGACAGCATTTATCTGGATATTGATTATATGGAACGGTACAAGGATTTTACTGTTGATACCGAACGATTCCCGAACTTGAAAGGACTTGCCACAGACATGAAAGAACAGGGCATTCACCTTGTTCCGATTATTGACGCTGGCGTAAAAATCGAAGACGGCTATGATGTCTATGAAGAAGGCGTACAGAACAATTATTTCTGTAAGAATGCCGAAGGCGGCGACTTTGTCGGTGCTGTCTGGCCGGGTCGAGTACATTTCCCAGATTTCTTGCAGCCAAAAGCAAGAGATTGGTTTGGTAAGAAATACGCTGTTCTGACGGAACAAGGGATTGACGGTTTCTGGAACGACATGAACGAACCAGCCATTTTCTACACCGAAGACCGCTTAGCAGATACCTGTGCAGAAATTGAAAAGCTGACAGCTGGCAACATGGGCATTCAGGAATACTTTGCCTTTACTGGAATGGTAGCTGGTTTGAATGGCAATATCGGCGACTATGACAAATTCTATCACAATGTGGATGGAAAAATGGTTAAGCACAGCGAAGTGCACAACCTCTATGGCATGAATATGACACGCTCGGCATTTGAAGCGTTGCAGGAAATTTCTCCGGAAAAGCGGACACTTTTCTTTTCTCGTTCCTCTTATATTGGTGCACACCGTTATGGTGGCATTTGGCAGGGCGATAACAAATCTTGGTGGTCGCATATTCTCCAATCCATGCAGCAGCTGCCGGCTTTAAATATGGCTGGATTTCTCTTTACTGGCTCGGATACGGGCGGATTCGGCTGCGATACAACGGAAGATCTCATGATTCGTTGGCTGCAATACTCCCTGTTTACACCGCTGTTCCGCAACCACTCCGCAGACGGTACACGGGAACAAGAACTCTATCAGTTCTCCAATGTTGAAGCTGCTGGCAAAATGATTCAGATTCGATATAGCCTGATTCCGTATCTCTATAGCGAATTTTTGAAGGCTGCTTTGAACGATGAGATGATGTTCAAGCCGCTGGCGTTTGATTTCCCAGATGATGCCATGGCAGAACAGGTAGAAGACCAGCTGCTGTTGGGCAATGAATTGATGATTGCACCAATTTACAAGCAGAATGCACAGGGTCGATATGTCTACCTGCCGGAAGAAATGATGCTGGTAAGAATGCACAGCAGCAAGGATTATACAACAGAAATTCTCCCGAAGGGGCATCACTATGTTTCTGTTGGATTGGACGAGCTGGTCTTCTTCATCCGGAATCAGAAGGCAATTCCGTTTGCAGAATCTGCTGAAAACACTGCTAAGACAGACTATAATACCATTCAGCTTTTGGGTTATGAAGGCAGTTCCTATGAATTGTATGCAGATAATGGCACTTCTCCAAATCCGGAAGATAGCCTCACCATCAAAACATTATCCTAACAGTTGAAATCTCCTCATAGATAAAAGGAATGCGTATCGGTTTATAAAATCGGTACGCATTTCTTCTTAATGATTCAATTTTTTTGTTTCTGGAATTTTTTCTGCATCCAGTCTGTTCCTTTTATAGCTGCGATTCCAATCAAAATGCCAATTACTGCCCCAGCAAATACATCCGATGGAAAATGTACAAACAGATACAGCCGAGAAAAAGCAATGACTGCTGCTAAAAGATATGCTGCAATTCCCACTTTCCGATTCCAATGCCAAAGCACGGTTGCTGCTGCGAAAGATACCATGGTATGACCAGATGGAAAGGAAAAATCAGTTGGCATTGCAATCAACATGGTGTGGTCTTCTATCCAGCAAGGGCGATTTCTTGCTATCACATTTTTCAAGAATAAATTTCCAATTAGTCCACAGCCAACGCAACCGACACCCAGTTGTATCCCGTTTTTTCGAGTTTTCGGAAGAATTAGCAGGAAGATTGCAAGCAAAATCCAAAGAATTCCACCATTTCCCAAAGTGGTAATCTTCGGCATGAGAAAATCCAAAACGGAACAAGAAAAAATTCGCTGAATAGCATGTAAAATCTGAAAGTCTAATGTTGTTAGTCCTTGCATTTGTGCCATCTCCTTTTTTCAGAATTTGTAAAAATCATATCTATTTGTCCCCTGTTTTCTTTAGTATAATGGATGAGGTAAAACAGAAATGAAAAGAAAGATAAACAAGAGGTAAACTTTTTGAAAAGTGGGAATCCGATATTTTTCGATTAAGAAAGAAAATAGTTGTTTTCTTTTCCAGTTTGTGCTACAATACAACTAGTAGATTTTGTGACTATCAATAGGGGGAATCGTTATGTATCCGAAAAAAGGATGGATTTTGGCAGCAGTATTTCTTGTTTTATGCAGTGTTGGCTGCACAGGACAGACCGGAGAAACACATCGTTTGTATGTGCAGACTGCTGGTTCAGAATCACAGATAGCAGAAACTTTGCCGACCGCAGAGCAAGCCGAATGGATGGATGCGGACTCGAATGTTGTTTCTACGAAAGCGGTCAAGTCGAAAAAAGCAACGAAAACAACGACAAAAAAGAAAAAATCATCCAAGAAAAAGACAACAACCAAACAGAAAAAAGAAACAACTGCAAAAGTGACAACGAAGAAAGCTGCGAAAACTACCAAACCAAAAACAACAAAAGCCTCTAAAACAACTACAGCTCCTCGCATTGCAGCAACTATGCCACGAGAAAATCTATTTCGTACAACAACCGTACGAAATGATACGGCAAACGCATCCAATCGAACAACAAAAACATCCAGCAAGGCGGAATCTCCTGCTTCCGTGAAAATGACTACACTCAAGACAAATGTTGTGATTCGGACACAACCACCTGTTCCAGTAACCATAGCACCAGTAGAAACAAACCCTACCCAACCGGAACAACAGACAGATAAATATTTGTCGCTCAGTGATGGAGAAATGCAGGGAGCAGGTATTGTTGTTTCGGGCAATCAGATTTTCTTGCAGGCTGCTGGTATTTATCACCTTTCTGGAAACTGGAATGGCAGTATTTATGTACAAGCAGGGACTACGGATACAGTAGAACTGCGGTTGGAAGGTGCTTCTATCTGCGGAGTGAATGCACCAGCGATTCAAATTCAACAAGCCGGAATGGTCACAATTACAACTGCCGACCATACAGAAAATACAATTCTTGCAGAGCAGGCAGGGTCTGTAATTGATAGTTCATCTGCGTTGCAATTACAAGGAACAGGGGCACTACAAATTCAAAATGAATCTGGGAATGGAATCGCTTGTACAGATGCCATTACGATTACAGAAGGAATGTTTTCAATTGCTGCAAAGGATACTGCGATTTTATCCGGTCGAGATAGCAAGATTGTAGATGGAACGGTTATTGCCAACGGTGGACAATCGGGAATTCGGTGTGATGGCAGATTCTCTGTAGAGGGCGGAACATTACTGGCAACCGGAACAAATGCAAACATTGCTGATAGTATTCAGTCAACTGCACAACTCAATTGGCAAGAAACCATTACAAGTGGACATACCGTTTCTTTCCAAATCAATGGAATCGAAGTTGTAAAAACCATGCTGCAATACGATGCGGAAACCTTTTTCCTCACCTGTCCAGATTTGACAATCGGAAATCACGTGGATTTCTTGATTGACGGGATAAATGTGAAAACATTTGAACAGCAAGAGCAGGATGCACGTTGGAATGAAAAAGAATAATCAAAACGCAAAACTTTATTATTTTTAGAAAAAGCTTTCAAAACTGAAAATAATTTTGCTAATCTCTGATTTTATGCGTGAAAAATATCATGTTCACTTTTTTTCTTTCGGAACTAAAAAATATAGTTGACTTTTGTGGTGGGGTATGCTATAATATAAAAGTCGTAAGGACAGGGAACAACATCAAAGGTCAGACGAAAGAAAAATCGCGGGATGGAGCAGCTAGGTAGCTCGTCGGGCTCATAACCCGAAGGTCGTCAG
>HF997865.1 GCA_000433635.1 Ruminococcus sp. CAG:254 | reverse complement strand
CATTTTCGGCTGCTCTGTCAGCCGTCTTAGCCCCGCAGGACGGAGTATGTACTTGTGATGTGGGTATTTCCCCGTCACAAGTACTACGGAGTTACAAGCGGCGCTCTGCACCCTTGTAATCGCTGCTACGCAGCTTTTTCCCTGCGACTCTCTATTGTGTCGTTCAGGAAAAATCTGTCCGTCAGGACTGGCGTAGCACATAGCGAAGTCTTGTGCTTGCCTTCTCCGCCTCAGCGGTCAAGAAAGGAGTTGATGCCTATGTTTTTGTATTGGATTTCGTAGAGATAGAGAAGTAAATCCAATGAACAAGAAAGGCGAAATTATGAAACAGAAAAGAATTTCATTCGGTCAGGGAAAGGGGTCTCTGACTCACAATAACAGGGAGTTCGTGGCGGACAATGTTGATCCGCTCCGTACTCCGCAGAACATCACCTTCGTGCGTCAGCCGATAGGCGAAGCATACGATCAGCTTTTTGCTGAATCCACCTAGCGTTATAATGCCAAACAGAAGCGTAACGACCGCAAGGTTCAGGGAAGCTATTACGAGTATCTCTTTGGGGTAAAACCCTGCAACACTGTCCGCACTGCCGCCGACAAACGTAAGAGCTTTTATGAGGACGTTGTGCAGATTGGCAAGATGGAAGATTCGGGATACGGCACTGAGGACTTTCAGCTTGTGGCTGATTGCCTGAAAGAGTACATGGAAAGTTTCCAGGATCGCAACCCGAACTTCTATGTTTTTAATGCCGTCCTGCACATGGACGAGGCAACTCCACACCTGCACATTGACTACATTCCTGTTGGGCATTACAAGCGTGGGCAAGACACACAGAACGGTATCGCCCAGGCTCTGAAAGAAATGAGCTTCGGTGAAGGGAAGCAGGCTATTGCCCGTTGGCGAGCTGCCGAGGTCGAAGTGCTGAATAAGAACTGCCTTGAACACGGCATCAAGCCCCTCGCTCCCGAAAAGGCGAGAGGTACGCTGGAAGTTGAGGAGTACAAGGAACAGCGTCGTCAGGCTGACGAACTGGCAGAGCAGAATGCTCAGGTCAAAGCGGAACTTGGCGAAAAGCGAGAAATGCTTAAAGCTGTCAAGGAGAAAACTGCTAAACTTGCGGAGATCGACAGCATTGAAACGGGAAAGACCGTGTTCGGCGGTAAGGTTACAGTATCGCAGGAGGACTGGCAGAACATCACCGACCTTGCAAAAAAAGAAGTTGCATCGCAGAAACAGACTAAGAAGCTCCGTAAGGAACGTGATGAAGCTGTTAGGGAGCGTGATGAACTGAAAGCAAAGTTGTCTGCTGTTTCTTCGGAGCTTGCTACCTACAAGAAAGCCGAGGAACAAAAGGGACTTTTCACCCGTGAGAAGCTGAAAAAGGAAGCCAAGCGTATCAGCCGTGAGGACGAGCTTTCCCGTGAACTGAGGAAGGCTAAGGCTTTTATTTCTGCCTGTGGGCTGAGTTCCGATTTTCAGCAGTACAAGTACAACAGCACTACAAGAAAAAACGTGCTGGAATAAACATACAAACAAGATAGAAAGCAGGGGAAGTACCTGCTATGGAGGTCACTATGACAACAAACAGAAAGAACGAGCTTATC
>HF997864.1 GCA_000433635.1 Ruminococcus sp. CAG:254 | reverse complement strand
GAGCGTTATGTTGAAACCGTTGGCAGATAGAGTCATCGTAAAGTTTGAAGAGGAAAAGGAAGAAAAGACCGTAGGCGGTCTGATTCTGACAACAAAGGCTGCCTCCAGCAGCTATGCAACTGCAACCGTTGTTGCCTGTGGTGCAGGAAAGGTTGCTTCTACTGGTACATTGATTCCGATGACTGTGAAAGCAGGCGACAAGGTTCTGCTGAGCAAGTCCGCTGGTCAGAAAATCAAGGACAATGACGAAGAACTGACCGTTGTTTATGAAAGCGAAATCATCGCAGTGGTAGAATAAGGGTAACAATCCGTTGATTTGAGAAAAGGAGTGCAAGAATCATGGCAAAAGAAATTAAATACAATGCAGATGCAAGAAATGCAATCGTAGCTGGTATTGATAAGCTGGCAGACACCGTAAAGATTACACTTGGACCGAAGGGCAGAAATGTCGTTCTGGATAAGGAATTCGGTGCTCCGCTGGTTACAAACGATGGCGTGACCATCGCAAAGGACATCGAACTGGAAGATGCGTTTGAAAACATGGGTGCACAGCTCGTAAGAGAAGTTGCAACCAAGACCAATGACGCAGCTGGTGACGGTACAACAACTGCAACCGTTCTGGCACAGGCAATCATTCACGAAGGTCTGAAGAATATCGCAGCTGGTGCAAATCCGATGGTACTCCGCAAGGGTATCGCAAAGGCTGTAGATGCAGCAGTTGACACCATCAAGGCAAATTCCAAGAAGGTTTCCGGTTCAGAAGACATCGCAAGAGTTGCAACCATTTCTTCCGCAGATGAAAAGGTTGGTAAGCTGATTGCAGAAGCCATGGAAAAGGTTACAACAGACGGCGTCATTACCATTGAAGAAGGCAAGACCGCAGAAACCTACAGTGAAGTTGTAGAAGGTATGCAGTTCGACCGTGGTTATCTGTCCCCGTACATGATTACAGACCGGGAAAAGATGAAGGTTGTATATGATGATGCACTGGTATTCCTGACTGACAGAACCATCAGCAACATTCAGGAAATCCTGCCGCTGCTGGAACAGATTGTACAGCAGGGTAAGAAGCTGTTAATCATTGCAGAAGACATCGAAGGCGAAGCACTGACTACCATCATCCTGAACAACCTGCGTGGCACATTCAAGTGTGCAGCAGTGAAGGCTCCGGGCTTTGGCGACAGAAGAAAGGAAATGCTCCAGGATATCGCAATCCTGACTGGTGCACAGGTGATCTCCAAGGATTTGGATATGGAACTGAAGGATGCAACACTGGAAATGCTCGGTCATGTTAGCCAGGCAGTTATCGACAAGGAAAACACCATTCTGGTTGGCGGTGCTGGCAAGAAGGAAGACATCGAAGACCGGATTCAGGAAATCAAGAATCAGATTGCTGTTTCTACCTCTGATTTCGACAAGGAAAAGATGCACGAACGGATTGGTAAGCTGTCCGGCGGTGTTGCAGTTATCCATGTTGGTGCAGCAACCGAAGTAGAAATGAAGGAAAAGAAGCTGCGGATTGAAGACGCTCTGTCTGCAACCAAGGCAGCTGTAGAAGAAGGCATTGTAGCTGGCGGCGGTACTGCATTGATCAATGCAATTCCAGCAATTGAAAAGCTTGTTCCGACTCTGAAGGGCGATGAAAAGACTGGTGCAGAAATCATTCTGCGTGCACTGGAAGCACCGCTCCGTCAGATTGCAGCAAATGCTGGTCTGGAAGGCAGCGTTATCATCGACAAGATTCGGAGAAGCCGCAAGGTTGGCTATGGCTTTGATGCTTACACCGAAACTTACTGCGATATGCTGAGCAGCGGTATTGTAGACCCGACAAAGGTTACCAGAAGTGCTTTGCAGAACGCAGCATCGATTGCATCTATGGTATTGACCACAGAAAGTGCAGTTGCAAATATCAAGAAGGATGAACCAGCAGCTCCGGCAATGCCGGCAGGCGGCATGGGCGGCATGTATTAATTTAAACAAACAGGCTGAACCTTTCCCATAATCATACAGAAAAGCGGCAGTGCCTTGAGCACCGCCGCTTTTTGCTGTTTGATACTATTTATTTTTACGCTTCTGATGTGGTCGATTCTGTTTCCAAATCCGGTTCTTCTGCAACAGCTGCTACAGATTCTCCCGAATCCATTTCTTTCACCACAGCGATTTCCGAAATCCCGTAATGCTGCAAAACCGCTGCACTCTGGGCATCAATCCGTTCGCCACTGCATACAATCGGAACAGCTGGCGGGCAGGGAACTTTGACTGCTGCACAGATTCTCCCGATGCTTTCCGCAACGGGAATAACCTCCTGTGCACCAAGTGCAGCTTCTCGCATATTACAAACAACTTCCGGTTGTGGCAGTAAAATTTCCGCCGTTTGTGTTTTCGGATACGATTCAGCGACAATCATATGCAATGTGACTTCCAGAACGTCTAGTTCTTCCGGCACATTATAAGGCGATAATAATAGTACAACCGTTTCCCGGTCTGCATATTCTGGCACGCAGTCCGCCCGTTCCAAGCGAGCTGCCAAGTCCAGACCGTTCAGCTTTGAAGCAGCAGCATCAATGGTCAGATGTAGCGGGTCGCCATCCAGAAAGACATATTTTTCCGAGAGCCGTTTTTTCAGGGCAGCGGCTCGCTTGCAGATACGTTCCAAGTCGCTGCGGATTTTTCCGGCTAGATAGGCATTGCAAACATCCAGCGAGAGCAGCATTAAATAGGAAGGGCTGGTAGAAACGAACATGGACATCGCATCTTTGATGCGTGGAACATCCTCTTCATGGGCAGCGTGTAAATAAGCACAGCCTGTCAGGCAAGGTAATGTCTTGTGGGCAGAGTCACAGCAGAAATCTGCACCATTTTGAATGGGGTGCTTGCCATCCTTGAGAAAGGCAAGATATGCTCCGTGGGCGTTATCAACTAAGAAACGGGCGTTGTTGTATTGCTTGCAGACGGCAGCAATGCCAGCGATGTCAGCGGTTTTTCCGAGGTAGTCCGGTGACGTCACATAGACGCAAGCAGGCTCTTTGGTTTCCGCAAGCACAGCAGCAAACTGTTCTGGGGTATACTGTCCGGAGAGCAGTCCGTTATTGGTTTCCGGATATACCCACTTGACGGTTAAGCCCAGCAGGATGCAGGCATTTAAAAAGCTGCGGTGAACATTTCGGGCAGCAATGATGGTGCGGTTTTCCTGTTTCATAAGGGTCAGCATGGTTTGAATGCATCCCGTAGAACCGGCACAGGAATAGACTGTTCCAGCAGAGAAAAACAGAGCAGTTGCAATCTGTTCGCTTTCTGCAATAATGCCATCTGCTTCTAACAGGCTGTCAGCACCGGAGATTTCTGTAATATCGAGGGCATACAGCGGATTCCAAGCAGGAATGGCAGAATGCCCCTTGTGGCCGGGCATATGGAAACGAATGGGCTGACGGTCTGCATATGCTTGCAGGGCATCATAAATCGGGGTCTTCATGGTTGGAAAGCTCCTTTCGGATGGAATTTGGATAGGCATAATGAGAGAGCCGCCGACAGGCACGATTTTTCGTGCGGCAGGCTGTGGACTCGGTAATGCCGAGCTGGTCGGCAATCTCTCGGAGTGTCTGCTTCTCATAATAGTATAGCACAAGAATTTGTTTTTGTCTTGCAGTTAAGCAATTTTCCATCAAAAAATCCAACCATTGGTTCGCTTTCTGTTCCTGTGAATGGGAATCGGTAATCAGTTCCATCGGGAGATGCAAGCGTTTATGGTTCATGCACATTCCCCCTTACATAAGGCTGCATGTCCTGCATATCCCGGAGTAATTCCAAGCGTTCTGTTTGGAGCAGGTGTTTGCGACTGTTCAGGTAATCTGCTTCCGTTTGGGAGCAGGTCTGTTGAATTTGTTGCGATAGTTCAGAAATGCGAATGGTCAGCTGGTTGCAGCTGTTGCGATAGGATTCTAACATAGCGTTCATAAGATGGGAATCTCCTTTCATATTTTTCAAAATGAGTAACGTGTGAATCTTATTATAATTCGTTTTGGAAAGATTGTCAAGCCCTTTTTGAAAAAAATTACTCATTTTGAGAAAATTTTCTGATTTCCACGGACAGACCGCCGCAAACGCCCGTTTCAGATGGACAACATAAAAATTGTGGAAAGCATGGATGGTTCTGGAATCGCCTGTGGAAAAGCGGATGCAGCCGCTTTATAAAAAGACGTGGAAAAGCATTGTAAAATCTAACGAAAATATACAAAAAATCAGCAGGAGAAGAAAGGCTTTTTTCACTTTTCACGAAAATCTAAAAAAAGCGGAAAAATGATAAAAGGAAGACTTGCAGTTTTCTGCAACTTGTGCTATAGTAAAGGATAGAACAAAAGCGAAAAAACGAAAAACTGTCCGTAAAATCGGCAGTTTATCCATCATTGAAAGGGGAATGGTTCCGTTATGGAGTCGCTACATAAGATCATTTCTGCATTGCGGGCAAAGATTTGTGCCTGTAATGAACGGCGGAATGAGAACACACTGCGGTTCACGATGACCAATCGCATGTTGCTGTTGTTGTTTCCGATTTTCATTGTCTGCATGGCTGAGCTGAACCAAGATAAATATCTCAGCAAGCTGGTCATTTTCATTGCAGACCATCCGACTATCATGTTATTCAACATTTTGATTGCCGGATTGATTTTCCTAGGGGCATTGCTACTGTTCCGGAAAGGATGGCTCGCCATGCTCTTGCAAAGCGTGTTGTATATGGCACTGAGTATTACAGAGCTATTCAAATACAACACGAACGGCAACCACTTGATTATGACAGATATGAAGCTGTTCCGCAGCGTCAAGAGTTTAACGTCTTTTGCGTACATTAAAATTACGCCTCGTTTGATTATTTTTGTTGGCATTGTATTGGCATATATTGTGGTGTCATTTTGGTTTAATCCGAAGTTTTCGCTGCACACCAAGCGGCTGCGGCGAATGATTACAGGGCTGTCCTGTTTGCTGGCTTGTGCATTGGTGATTTTAGTACCAACCCTGTCCACACCGGTTTACGCTTTTTTCGGTGTGGATGTTTCCAAGGCAGATAATACGTTTATTCTGAATGAAAAATTTGAAAACAACGGCTTTTTGGCATTCTTTATGCAGACGGGTTCAGAAAACATTGCGAATCAGCTGCAAGAACCAGTTGCCTATGAAGAAGACAAAGATTCTACCGTTGCCCAGTATCTGGACGAAGTAACCGACCAAGCCAATTTCAAAGACGGTGTAAAACCGAATGTCATTGAGATCATGTCGGAATCCTATGCCGATTTCCGGGTGTTTGATGAACTGGACATTCCGGATGATGTATATGCTGGTTTGGATGAAGTTGCAGCCAAGGGCGTTTCTGGCACTGCGATTGCACCGACCTATGCAAGCTATACGGTTCGGACAGAATTTGAACTGCTGTTTGGTCTGCCCGTAAAGTCACTGAATGACCCGAATATGCCGCAGAGAATGTTGCTCGAACGGCAGCAGCCGACCATCCCATCCTACTATAAGGCACAGGGTTATTCTACCGCTTATGTTCATCCATTCCAAGGCAGTTTCTACAACCGTCGTTCAATTTATAGCCGGTTCTCATTCGATACCATGATTTTTGAAGATGACTTCACCGTACCGGTTGACCTGTATGGAACGTATATTGATGACAATACCGTTTATAATCAGATTGAACAGCTGATTACAGATACTGATGAACCGCTGTATCTGCATGCAACCACAATGCAGAACCACCAGCCATACAATCAGGGAACAGGTGCAACAGAATTTGACAACTATTTGCAGTGGGTAAAGCATTCTTCGGATGGTCTGGCAGATTTCATTGACCGTCTGAGCAAGCTGGACGAACCGACAATTGTGCTGTTTATCGGCGACCATTTCCCATCCTTGCGGGGCGAAGATGGCATTTATGCACAGCTGGGTATCACGAGTGAGAATTGCAGCACCCTCTATGAACAGAAGTATGTCATGTGGAACAACTTCGGTTTGGACATGACAAAGGTACAGCCGCAGGAAGAAGTTTCTGTTTTCTATCTGCCGTATGTGATGATGCAGGAAGTTGGCATGCCGAAGGATTCCTTTACACAGAGCATGATGGATGAAATGCCGGTAACACCGATTTACTCCACCAACTATGCACCGGGACAGGAACGGAACGAAAAGCTGGATACGCTGACCTATGACCGGATTTTAGGCGATATGCTGTCGCCAGATGCGGTGGAGGAAGAAGAACCGGACAGCTCTACAAATACAGACACGGAATAAAGAAAACAACTTGTGTTTTCTGGAAAAATAAGAACAGGAGGCATTTTTATGCAGCCCATTACAATTGGAACAAAGGCATCTGCCAGCGTGCAGGTAACAGAGGCACAGCTTGCCGTGACTGTTGGCAGCGGTTCATTGCGGGTATTCGCAACACCAATGCTGGCAGCACTGATGGAAAAGACAGCGTGTGCAGCTGTTGCAGAATTTCTGGAGGATGGCGAAACCACCGTTGGAACAGCGTTGGATTTGGCACATACCGCAGCCACACCGGAGGGCATGACCGTCACTGCAACCGCAGAAATTACAGCGGTATCCGGTCGAGAAATCACATTTGCCATTACTGCATCCGATGAAGCTGGCGAAGTGGGACATTGCACGCATAAGCGGTTCTTGGTAAAGAGCGAATCCTTTATGAAGAAAGCTGCTGCAAAGAAAGAATCTCTATAAAAGTTGGATTCATTCAAAATGAGTTGAAAAAGACCTGCTCTGTATTTTGTGGAGCAGGTCTTTTTTGTAATAAGAAAACCCCCGGCTAGGTCGGGGGTTCAAAAGAGCTTATAGCATAGCGATGGGTCTTGAAAAAAGAACTCCTTTTGATTATAATAAGATTGCGGCTACCAACTGCAAAAATAATCAAAAGGAGGTCATCACAAAGTGAATGACATA
>HF997863.1 GCA_000433635.1 Ruminococcus sp. CAG:254 | reverse complement strand
GCATTTTTGAAAAATTGCTGGATCAAAAAACTTTTTATTTGCCTGCGGCTTGTGACTGAAAACACTGCTTTTAGATTTCAATATTAAGGTGGGACAGCTTGTCCCACCTTAATATTTATGAAAAAATGGCTCGCTGCAATCGCTCTGCTGCCTCCTGCATCTTCTCTTCTGGCACATTGGAATAATTCAACACCAAAGTATGTGCTTCTGCCTGCTCCTGTTGAGCATAATACGAGGATAGACATGCAACATGCAAGCCTTGTCGCTCTACACGCTGCACCAACTCTGCATCATCTGCCTGTGTCTGAATCCGCAACAGAAAATGCAAGCCGGCTTCCTCCTCTAGAATCTCTGTCATCTCCGGCGGCATCGCTGCTCGCAGACAGGAAATTAAGGTATCCCGTTTCTGCCGATAGCGGTTTCGCATCCGGTTGATATGCGTTTCAAAATAGCCCTCTGCCAGAAAATGTGCTAATACTAGCTGTTCAAATCCAGAAACCGTGCACGCATAAAAGCCCAGTTTCTCATAAAACCGCTCTGTCAGCGGTGGCGGCAATACCATATATCCAATTCGAATAGTAGAAGAAAGGCTTTTGGTGAACGTATTCATATAAATGACCCGTCCAGTCGTATCCATGCTTTGCAGGGTCGGCAGTGGTTTTCCAGTCATCCGAAATTCAGAATCGAAATCATCCTCAATGATATATCGGTTCTTCTGCTCGGTTGCCCAGCCCAACAGCGTATACCGCCGACTCACTGGCATGACAATTCCCGTTGGATAGTGATGGGAGGGCGAACAATGCACGACATCTGCTCCACATGCCTGTAACGCCTCCACCGATACGCCGCTTTGGTCAATCGGTACAGGGGTAAAAGCAACCTGATGGCTGCGGTAAATTTTCGCAATTTTTGCATAGCCTGGGTCTTCTGCTGCATAATGGCGGTCATATCCCAACAGCTGTATCAATAATCCATATAAAAAGTCTGTCCCTGCCCCGATGATGATTTGTTCCGGTGCAACCTGCATTCCTCGAAACGCTGATAGATGGTTGGCGATTGCCTGCCGAAGCTCTGACCGTCCGCCTGCTGGTGCATTCTGCATCAAATCCTGCTGATGCTGTGTCATACATTTTCGCATCAGCCGATTCCAAATCGAAAATGGAAAGTTATCTGGTTCGGTGTGATTGCTGACAAAATCGGCAAACCAAACCGGAGCAGCTTCCGGAACAAACAGGGCAACATCTGCTGCAATTTGTGGCTTCTGACTGCGGACATCTGCCACATAAAAGCCCTTTCGTGGCAAACTATATAAATATCCCTCTGCTACCAACTGACTATAAGCACTCTCCACTGTCATAACACTAATACCCAGATGCAACGCAAAAGAACGCTTGGATGGCATTTTTGTTCCGGGCGGCAAAATGCCCGAAACTACGTCATTTCGGATGCATTGATAGAGATGTTGGTATAGGGATTCTGACCCGATATTCGTAAACGAATAGGTGAGCATGCGAACGCCTCTCTTTCCATCTGACCTGACTGAAATGGTTTTAATTGAGTATTTACAACAGGTCAGTTTGCGGTATACTTAGAGTATAGCAAATTTTTGCAGATGCGTCAATGAAAAAGACGATTTGCTTGGATTTTATCAGAAAAAAGGAGATTTTTCACCATGGAAAACCAGACACAAGTAAAACTGAACAGAGAACTGGCTCAGATGCTCAAGGGCGGCGTCATCATGGACGTTACCACACCAGAACAGGCAAAGATTGCAGAAGCAGCTGGTGCTTGTGCCGTTATGGCACTGGAACGGATTCCGGCTGACATTCGTGCCGCTGGCGGCGTTTCCCGTATGAGCGACCCGAAGATGATCAAGGGCATTCAGAATGCTGTTAGCATTCCGGTTATGGCAAAGTGCAGAATCGGTCATTTTGCAGAAGCACAGATTTTGCAGGCAATCGAAATCGACTACATCGACGAAAGCGAAGTCCTCTCTCCGGCTGATGATGTACACCACATCGACAAGACTGCATTCAAAGTTCCGTTTGTTTGCGGTGCAAAGGATCTGGGCGAAGCTCTGCGGAGAATTGCAGAAGGTGCAACCATGATTCGGACAAAGGGCGAACCGGGCACTGGCGATATTGTACAGGCTGTTCGGCACATGAGAATGATGAACAAGGAAATCGCACGGCTGACTTCCATGCGGACAGATGAACTGTACGAAGCAGCAAAGCAGCTGCAAGTTCCGTATGATCTGGTTTGCTATGTACACGAAAATGGCAGACTGCCAGTTGTAAACTTTGCAGCTGGTGGCGTTGCAACTCCGGCTGACGCTGCTCTGATGATGCAACTGGGTGCAGAAGGTGTATTTGTTGGTTCTGGTATCTTCAAGTCCGGCAATCCGGAAAAGCGTGCTTCTGCAATCGTAAAGGCTGTTACCAACTACAACGATGCAGCAATGCTGGCAGAACTTTCCGAAGACCTTGGCGAAGCAATGGTTGGGATCAACGAACAGGAAATTGCCCTGCTGATGGCAGAAAGAGGAAAGTAAACGATGAAAATAGCAGTCCTTGCCGTACAGGGTGCTTTTGCGGAACACGCAAAGCGGGTACAAGAACTGGGAGCGGAAGCAGTCGAACTGCGACAGAAAGCAGATGTGCTGCAAAGCTATGATGGCATCATCCTGCCAGGCGGAGAAAGTACCGTACAGGGAAAATTACTGAAAGAACTGGACATGTTCCAGACCATTCAGGAACAGATTCAGGGCGGTATGCCAGTACTGGCAACCTGTGCTGGGCTGATTTTGCTGGCAAAAGAAGTTGCAAATGATGCACGGCGGTGTTTCTGCACGTTGCCGGTAACAGTACAGCGGAACGCTTACGGGCGGCAGCTGGGCAGTTTCCACACAGTTGCACCGTTTGCCGGATTGGGTGACATTCCAATGACCTTCATCCGTGCTCCGTATATTGCAGCGGTGGAAGATGGTGTGGAAGTGCTGTCAACGGTAGAAGAACGAATCGTTGCAGTTCGTTATCAGAACCAAACTGCGGTTGCATTCCATCCGGAATTAGATGCAGATTTGCGGATTCACGAGCAGTTCTTGCATCGGTGTCAATAAAAGCATTCTGAAAAAATAAAACAATAAAGCGGATGTTCCTTCCACAAGTTTTTGAAAACCTGTTGAAACGGAGCATCCGCTTTTTCGATGTTTGTGGAAAAGAAATAGGCTGCAACATACGAGCCGCAGGCAAACGAAAGTTTTTCGGTGCAGCAGTTTTTCAAAAATGCTGCCGAGGCGTGGGCGAGCAGCCCACATTTGCGAAGCAAATCAAACTACATAAGAATCTGCAAGTAAAATCTAGGAGAGAATCGCAAAGAATCGCAATTGCCTTTAAAATCAAGAGGTGGTAATGAGATACAAGGTTTCAGGGGCAATTGCGA
>HF997862.1 GCA_000433635.1 Ruminococcus sp. CAG:254 | reverse complement strand
AAACTACAACATCTACAACCGAATCGACTACCACAACTATCACAATTCCAACAACTACAACTACTACTGAAAAAACTACAACATCTACAACCGAATGGACCACTACAACTACCACAGTTCCAGCAACTACAACGACTACTGAAAAAACTACAACATCTACAATTGAATCGACTACCACAACTACCACAGTTCCAACAACTACAACGACTACCGAAGAAACCACAACATCTACAACTGAATCGACTACCACAACTACCACAGAATTAACAACGACCGAAACCACAACCACAACATTCCCTACAACAACTTCTGAAACTACAACTACAGTTCCAACAACCAGTGAGGAAAATCCAGACACTACAACAACAGAACCAATTGAAATGGGAATATATGGGGATGTTGATGGAAATGGTATCGTAGATGTTTCCGATGCAGTTGCAGTTCTGACGTACTACGCAAAGCGAGCAGCTGGATTAGAACCAATCTTCGGTGAAACACCAGAAGAAAATGAAGCCATTTTCGCACTTGCTGATGTGGATCAGGATGGTATCATTACCGTTCAGGATGCGGTTTATATTTTGACGTACTATGCACAGAAAGCAAGTGGAATGCAACCTACATGGGAAGAATTGACTGGCATTTCTGCACTTTTCTAAAAAATGATACGCTATAATCCATAAAAAGTGGGGGTACACTTCGTGTACTCCCATTTTTTTGCTTGTAGGGAAATAAGTTGCATGAAAGATTTGTGTTGTAAATTTGTTGCATTTGGCTGACAATTTGCAGGAACAAAACAAAAAATCCGCCTCGTATTGCTACGAAGCGGATTCTTTATAATCTTTTGAAAAAGACCAAACAAAGACCATACAGCCCATGTTTGTTTGAAGTCCACCGAAAATACGTTGACTTTCGGGAGGGAAATTATCTCTTGGAGAACTGCGGAGCACGACGAGCAGCCTTCAAGCCGTACTTCTTTCTTTCCTTCATTCTCGGGTCACGAGTCAGGAAGCCAGCCTTCTTCAGAACCGGACGAAGTTCCGGATTGAATTCGAGCAGAGCTCTTGCAACGCCGTGACGGATTGCACCAGCCTGGCCAGTAACGCCGCCACCAGCAACGGTGCAAACAACGTCCATGTTTTCCAGGTTTTCAGTCAGTGCGAGCGGCTGACGAACGATCAGCTTCAGAGTATCCAGACCAAAGTAGTCGTCAATGCCTCTGCCGTTGATGGTGATTGTGCCATTGCCCGGGTACAGACGAACTCTTGCAACAGAGTGCTTTCTTCTGCCGGTACCGTAATAATATTTTACCTTAGATTCGTACATTTAAAAGACACTCCTTTCCTTAAAATTCGCAAACTTCTGGCTTCTGTGCAGCCTGCTTGTGTTCTGCACCCTTGTAGGTACGAAGACGAGTCAGCTGTGCAGCACCCTGCGAATTGTGCGGGAGCATACCCTTGATGGCGATCTGCATTGCTTCGTCAGAACGTTCTTCCATCATAACCTTATACTGGGTCTGCTTCAGACCACCGATCCAGCCGCTGTGACGGTAATAATACTTCTGTTCGAGCTTCTTACCAGTCAGGACAGCCTGATCACAGTTAATTACGATTACAAAATCACCACAGTCTACGTGCGGAGCAAATGTTGGCTTATGCTTACCACGCAGAATGTGAGCTGCCTTTGCAGCGACACGACCCAGCGGCTTACCTGCTGCGTCAATGATATACCACTTGCGGCTTACTTCACCGGCTTTTGGCATCGTTGTTGCCATAGTAGATTCCTCCTATATTTTCATGCTTTAATCCGTTTCTGCAACAAAAAACAGAATCGGGAGACAGAGGGCAGTTGGGTTGGACTGCACCGCCGGCTTCCGCAAGCTCACACCGGTCTCTCTGACAGTACAAAACTTATTATACAAAATTTTTTAGCGTTTGTCAAGGGGAAAATCGCAGAAAAACAGAAAAATTTTTCTGTATCATGTAAAAACAAACGGGAAAAAGTTCAGTCAGCAGCCTTGCTTTCCGAAGAAGACGGTTCTATCAGATAGCGGATGGATGCGATGTCGTTTCCATATTGGGAGAGCGGCACGAGTTCCGGTTCTGTGTGCATGGGATCCATGCACCAATTTTCATCTTCTGTCCGTCCAACCAGTAGGACAAAATGCAGATTTCCATGTTTTCCAGATACGCAGGCGATGGGGTAGATGGTTTCTTTCCACAAATTTTCCAGCGTTTCCACAGAAAAATTGCCGGATTCCAGATAAACCGTGGATACCTGCAAAGCATCTTCCATTGCATACCACTGTAAATCACCCTCCGCATCATAAACCTGATGTGCAGAGAAAAACTGATTCAGTGTTTTGGGGTTGATGTCGTCGCCCAGTGCTGTTCGGTGAATGTTCTGCATTTGCAGAGCTGCCGCCAGACAAGTGACCAGACAACCAGAATCCCCCATGTGATACACGGAATCCCCCAAAGCATCTTGCTTCCATTTCGGGTCACCTTGTGCGTAATATACAACATTTTCCAGAACGGGTGGCGTTGGAGTTTGTATGCCTGTTTGTTTCTGATGAAAATGCCCCAGACCCATCAAAATAAGAAACAGGAACAGACACAGCACCGTTCCGCAAAGCAGGGGTGCTTTGCGGCGGTGTCGATGTCGTTTCACAGCGGCTTACCGTTCTAACAGCAGCCGTTCGT
Organism: Ruminococcus sp. CAG:254; assembly: GCA_000433635.1. GTDB lineage: Bacteria > Bacillota > Clostridia > Oscillospirales > Ruminococcaceae > Ruminococcus_C. Next base: position 7,156 of record HF997862.1, on the reverse strand, counting down.
TACAATATTCGCATTCCAGCAGACCATTGCCCAGCTCCAGAAAGCTTTTCGGCAGATAGGATTCCGAACAGGTAATGCAGTTCGGGTTCTTGCAAGCTGCACCCTTAACGGTTGTCCCACGGAGCAGAATGGTCGGGTTGTCCTTCTTATTCAAGTCCAGCATGGTGATGATCAGAGCCATCCGGACATACATGCCATACCATGCCTGATTGAAATACATCGCTCTCGGGTCTTCATCAACAGCCACTTCAATTTCATCAACTCTCGGCAGCGGATGCAGGATAATCATATCCGGCTTTGCAGCCTTGAGCTTCTTCACAGTCAAAATGTAAGTATCTTTCTGAGCCAGATATGCTTCCCGACTTGCAAACCGTTCCTGCTGAATCCGGGTCATATAGAGCACATCCAGTTCCGGCAATACTTCTTCCAGAGAAGCCACTTCCCGGAACGGGCAGCCGCTGGCGGTCAAAATATCTTTCACATAAGACGGCAGTTTCAGTTCCGGTGTGGAAATCAAAATGAACTGGTTGCCCTCGAAGCAGGTCATTGCTTTAATCAGGGAATGTACGGTTCTGCCGTTGATGAGATCGCCGCAAAGGCCAATGGTCAAATGATCCAGACGACCCTTTTCACATTTCAGGGTGAGCAGGTCGGTCAGGGTCTGTGTTGGGTGCAGGTGTCCGCTGTCGCCAGCATTGATGACAGGACAGTCCGCCGACAGAGCAGCTGCTTTTGCAGCACCAGCAACCGGATGCCGCATCACGAGAATATCCGCATAGTTGCTGACAATCTTTGTGGTGTCTTTCAGGGTTTCGCCCTTGGAAACAGAGGAATTTGCCGGATTGTCGAAGCCGATCAGACGGCCGCCCAACCGCAGCATAGCAGTTTGGAAGGACATCTGGGTACGGGTAGACGGTTCATAGAACAGGGTTGCCATGATTTTGTTGTGGCAAGCACCGGAATACACTTCCGGATTGTTCTTGATTTTCTCGCCTAAGTCTACGACTTCTTTCCACCAGGAAACCGGATAGTCGTTCAGGTCAATCAAATGTGGGTGCTTGGATGTGGTCATAATGAAGATCCTCCTATTTCATTGTAACTATAAGAACAGGGGAAGACAAGCTCCCCCTGTATCTATCATAACATTAAACTATGGTTGATATAGATTTTAAACTGCATATGGAAAAATTGTGCGGCTCTCCGACAAAGCAGCATCCGTTCCATAAAGATTTCAAAATATTCCAATACGGAAGAAATCTGCGTGTCAATCGTCATGGAAAGCACAAATTCCTGCTGTTCTTTATCAATCAACAATTCTGCTGTTTCAACCGCATAATTCACACGGTCGTGAATATCGAATGTTAAAAAGTCGGTATTCCGAACACGGCTGCGGCGAACATCGGTTTTATCTGCTAAAATCAAAGCGGCAGAAATGGCATCAATTGGCTGAGCCGTTGCTTCATCGTGGTTTCCGATGGCAGAAATCACAGAACAGATTTCATCAACTGGCATTTCCAGTCGGTCGAGCAATCGGAATGCCATAACAGCACCGCTCTGGGCGTGGTCAACACGATTGATGACGTTTCCAATGTCGTGCAGAAAGCCGGCAATGCGAGCGAGTTCAATCTCCCGTTCTGGGTAGCCCAGTTCGGTGAGAATCCGAGCTGCGGTAGCAGCTGCTTTTTCCACATGCGGAAACGAGTGTTCGGTATAGCCGATGGATTTCAATGCTTCATCGGCACGCTGAATATAGGTGCGGATATCCGGATTTTTGCGGATATATTCAAATGTGACACAGCTTGCCATAGTTGTCGCCTTTCTCAATGATTTTTAGACCAATCAGAAGCATTAAACATTCGGCTTGGTCGGGATAACGTCCGATTCAAAATAAACATGATACCAAACTAAGAACATATAAACCGTCCAGATTTTCCGGCTGTTGTCAGCCTTGCCGGCACGGTGGTCATCCAGCAGCTGCACCAGTTTTTCAGTGTGGAAGAACTGCTGGGCAGCGTTGCCTTCAAACGTATTCTTGACCATATTGTAATAGGTATCTTCTTTCAGCCATACCCGAATCGGAACAGGGAAGCCCAGTTTTTTCTTGGCTGCGGTTTTGGCAGTCTGCGGCGGGGTATCTTTCTTTGCAGCCAACCGCATTGCATACTTGGTGATATACGGCGTGCCGCCGCTTTCCGATGGCTTGTGGATGACACGATAACGAGTCGGAATCCGCTGTGCCAGTGCCATGACTTCTTTATCTAAGAACGGAACACGCAGTTCCAGCGAGTTCGCCATACTCATTTTATCGGCTTTCAGCAGAATATCGCCTGCCATCCACAGATGCAAATCCAGATACTGCATCTTGGTTACATCGTCCTGGTCTTTCACTTGGTCGTAATACGGCTTGGTGATTGCCATCGGGTCAGGAGCATTGGTGTGAATCTTGAGCAGGGCTTTGCGGTCTTTCGGAGTAAACATATAAGCGTTACCGATGAACCGTTCTTCCAAATCTTTGCCCTTGCGAACGAAGAAGTTCACGCCACGGTGTGCCGGCAAGGATTCTGCAATGTGCATGATCCCACGTCGCAAGCCACGAGGCAGCTTTTCATAAGACGTTGAACCCGGGTCGCTGTAGACGTTGTAGCCGCCGAAGATTTCGTCTGCTCCTTCGCCGGACAGAACGACTTTCAGGGACTGCGATGCCAGATTGCAGACAAAGTACAGGGCAACCGCTGCCGGGTCTGCCAGCGGTTCATCCATGTGATATTGAATCATCGGGAGATGTGCCCAGTATTCTTCCGGTTCAATGACCTTGCTGTAATTCTTCTTGCCAATGGCTTCCGAGAAGCCCTTTGCCCAGCCGATTTCATTGTAGCGTTCTTCCTTGCCGAAGCCAACCGTAAAGGTCTTATCCACATCGGCAATGGCTGCCACATAACTGGAGTCAACGCCGCTGGAGAGGAACGAGCCAACTTCTACATCGGCGATTTTATGAGCCTCTACAGAGTTGTGGAACGTGTCGGAAATCTGGTTTACCCAGTCATCCAAAGACGGCTTTTCGTCTGCATGGAATTCGATTTCCCAGTACTGCTGAATGTCCAGCTTGCCGTTTTTGTAGATGAAATAATGTGCCGGCGGTAGCTTGTAAACGCCCTTGAAGAATGTTTCTGTGCAAGGCGAATACTGGAACGTCAGGTAGTTTTCAAGGGCAGCAGTATTCAGCACCTTTTTAAAGTGCGGATGCGGCAGGAAACTTTTGATTTCCGAGCCGAACAGGAATGTTTCTCCCATCTGTGCATAGTACAGCGGCTTGATGCCGAAGAAATCTCTTGCCCCGAACAAAGTTTTCTCTTTCTTGTTCCAGATGACAAAGGAGAACATGCCACGCAGTTTTTGCAGCAGTGCTGTGCCGTATTCCTGATAGCCGTAGATTAAAACTTCGGAGTCAGTCTGTGTTGCAAACTGATATCCTTTTTCAATCAACGCCTGACGAATGGTCTTGTAGTTATAAATTTCGCCGTTGAAGAGCAGGGCAAGATTGCCATCTGCACTGTAAAGCGGCTGTGTGCCGGCATCTGAAACATCAATGATGCTCAGGCGGCGGTGACCGAGGGCGATGTCCTCGTCAATGTAAGTGCCTTCTGCATCCGGCCCTCTATGTTTGATTCGGTTCAGCATTTCCTGAAGAACCGCATTGGAATTGTCGATATGGTTTGTAAAACCGGTAAATCCACACATCGGTAAAAACCTCCCTGTTTCTTGCAGATTTGTGTTCATGGAAATTGCGTTCCTTTTATTATACTATATTTCCTCGTCTTTTGCAATCAATTTCCATAGATTTTTTTCATTCTCTGAAAAAAACAAGTTGTCCGGACTTAGAAGGGCAGGTATTTCTGCAGCAAATCAGCGAGCAGTTTCGCAGCATTTCGCTGTGTGACAGCACCGGGGTGATGATTTGCCCCGAAATCCGTTCCGACTATGGAACGAACATCGCAGAGAGCAGGGCGGTTGTCCTGCTGCTGGGCAGCTGCAACGACATTCCGAATGAATGGGGCAGCGTCAAGGTCACTGCTCATCCCAAGCATGCAGACCAGAAATGCAGTTGGGAACTCGCTGCGAAGTTTCTGCAAGAAAGCAGCGTAAGCAGCTTGAAATGCAGCTCCTTTTTCTGGAAACAAATGCAGATAAGCAGAATCATTTGTTCCCAGGTAGAGAATCACCGCTTCCGGCGGTGCAAACGGGAGCAGGATTGTGGATTCCCAGTTTTCCGGCTGATAATGATAGAATCCAGCCGCTTCATAGACCAATGGCAGCAAGTCAGTTTCATTTTTGCAGGATTCCTCTGGAAAGCCACTGTAAACGCCAAACCCACTGTAAGAGAGAATATGTGCATCGGCATGCAGCAGCTTTGCAGTCTGAGCAGCATAACTTTTTGCAGCGTGTTCCGTTGCAATGGAAAAGGCATCCTCTGGGCTGGCAGCATCAATGCCGTATCCGCAGGTGATGGAATCGCCGATAAAGGCGAGATGATGCGGAGCAGGTGGCAGTGGGGAACACGTTCCACCGTCACAGGTGAGGGCAGAAACACCAAGAATACCATAGTGTGGTTCAGACAGTTTGCAAATTTGAATTTGCTGGGCAGATTCTGACGGGCAGGGAATCGAAATGATTTTGGTTTCATCCGTGCAGACGAAATCCATCACCATTTTTTCCTGCAAAAAGACTGCAACTCGAACCGAACCAATTGCTCGCAGCGAAACCGTTACCGTTGTGGCAGTTGTCGTACAAGAAATAGTTGCATTACTCAGTGCAAGCCAAAGCGTGTCCGTTTCTGGAGCGTAACGTGTGCCGGGGGAACAGGTGACAGCAGAACGAATTGGTTTCATAGAAAAACTCCAATCATAACAATCTTACAAAAATAGTTGCAGGGAATACGCTTATAGGTTCTTCCAGACATTCCGTTTCAGTGCCAGCAAATCCAGCACATCAATGACAGCATCTTTTTGATAATCGGCAGCTGTACCCTGTGCTTTGGTCAGAGTTGCCTTTTGAATCAGATACTTTTGCAGCAAGACAACATCCGCTGTGTTGACGCTGCCATCTTGATTGATGTCGCCGAGCAGAATTTCCGGTGATGTTCCGCCATCCAGCGGATAGCTTTTCAAATCTGGCAGTTCGTCCAAGGTGATGCAGTATTCACTGTTGTAGATTTCTTTCAGGTTTTCCGCGGGGTTGTTCTGTTCGCTGGTCAGGTAGTTCATATACCATGGGCAGAAATACAGCCAGGAAGCCTTGTCTTTCAGCAGGTTTTCCAAGGATGGAATGGTATCGTTTTCCGCCATGGTGACCATTTTTTCACCGTCGGTGCTCTGTACCAAGCTGTAAAAGGTAGAGGAAATGGAGCTGAGGTTTGGCTGTCCGTCCGCAGCGTTGTATTTATCATAGCCCACAATATCTACAACATCATCGCCCGGATACCAATCTGGGGAGGTGGAGTAGGTGTAACTATTCCAAACCCAGATTAAGTTGTCCAAGCCGTAAACATTGGTCAGCTGGTCGTAGAGCAGGCGATACAACTGTTTGCAGGGTTCTGCACCCTCTGCACCCCACCAGAACCATGCACCTTCTGCCTCGTGGAGCGGCCGCCAGAGGACAGGAACATCTGCATCTTTTAGCTTTTTCAGTTGCTTTGCGATTTCTGCAATGTCTGCCATAATGACATCGTGTTCCCAAGTGCCTTCTTGCAGAGCGTTGGTAATACTGAACGTGGTGGAATCTGCACTGGCAGACGGCACATAGAATGCCCGTTCTGTACCGCCCTTTTCAGATGGCACTCTCCAGTGCCAAACAATCGTTGCAATACCCTTGTATTCGTTGACCCATTGGACGGCACGTTCTGCGGCATTGTCATCCCAGGTTGCCCCATCGAAATAATTCAGGAAGTCGATGCCCCGAATGGCACACATTTTTCCGGTAGTCTTTTCCAGATATTCAAATTCTGCTTCGTTGTCCTTGATGAAATTGGTCGGGTCTGCATAGAGGTTGTAGTTGTGAGAACCGCAGTATTCCTGCTGACCGGAGATAATATGTTTGCCGTACTGGTCGCAGAGATACTGATAAAGCCGTTTGGTGCTGTCAGAGGCATTCGGGTTGGAGAGCTGTCGGGTTGGCTGGAGGTTGGTCAGGGATTCCGATGCAGGAGCAATTTCCAGATAGTCGAACATCGTATAGCCCCAGTATGCCCGAAATGTGATGGTATTTTTTCCGGCTTGCAGCATGACCACACCGCCGGAAGTTTCTTCAAAGGTCAGGTTGTGGGAGAAGCTGACTTCACCCTGATTGACGCCATTGACATCCAAATATTGTACTTTTTTGTTGGGGTCGTATGGTTCGCAGTAGCAGACGGTTAATTCATACAGACCGTCTTCCGGAACGGTAACTTCCAGGCTGACAGTCGTTCCTTTTTGGTCAAGATAGGAAAATCCACCGCCGGAAGCGTTGGTCAGGTCGTAATCTTCACCGCTGCCGTCTTCTTCGGTGTTGCCCTTCCAAGTTTCCTGATAGATTTTTCCGCCGCTGGTCGTACCGTTTTCAAATTCATAGCGAATGGGTGCTGTGGATGCAGTTTCTGCTGCAACAGTTGGAACAGCAGGAATTCCAGCGAGTGTGCAAGAGCCTGCCAAGAGCATGGCAGCAATGCGGGAGGAATGTGAAAATGACATAAAAAAAGCCCCTTTCAATTTGTAGAGTGGTAAAATGGTTGTGGAAAAAACGAAGATTGGTTGTTCATATTATACAATTTTTATCGTGGAAAGTCAATATGGATTCCTGCACAAAACTTACCTACAAGTTGCATTGAAAAATCCTCCTGAAAGTGTTGTAGAATGCAAAGAAATGATGTATAATAAACCTAATGAGTATAAATTGATGGAAACTGACTCTAAATCTGTGAATTCTGGTATGATGTCACCATTTCCGACATGCAAAACGTTCAGGAATTGAACAGGAAGATATCAAGGAGATATTGTTTTATGAAATTCAATTTATCGAAAGAAGATTATTTGTTTTTAATAAGAAATTCTGAAAAAGAATTGTCAGATTCTATAAGCGACACAAGTGAACAAATAAATGACCTGCAAATAAAAGTCAAGAGATA
>HF997861.1 GCA_000433635.1 Ruminococcus sp. CAG:254 | reverse complement strand
CTGGGGATGTGCCCCAGCCTTGCCGAACCGGATTCAAATGATTTTTCCAAGACAAGCCACAGGCAAAAAACTTTTCTTTCGCCTGCGGCTCGTTATTTACAGCCAATCATCCAAAAAAGCAGCTGCTTCTTCTCAAGAAGTCGCTGCTTTTTTTGCAAAATATCCCAAAAATAAAATGGTTCGTTGCAAAACTCTTTCACACTTTTTACAGTCAAAACTTCATCATTTTTCCGTTTTCCGTTGTATATAACAACTATTTTCATTCTATCTGTTGTGTATTCAACATTTCAAAAATAATCGACTATTGACTTTTAATCAACAATTGTCTATAATAATGACAGTAAGACAACGAACATCTATCATTAGACAGTTGTCCTTTTTTCACAGAAAGGGTGGAAACCGAATGAAACATGCAGAAAAAGAAGAAAAACAGCCGTCTTTCTTGAAACGGCACTTCAATGCAATTGCAACCATTTGCATTGTGTTGATTCCAACCATCTACACCACACTGTTTCTTGGTTCAATGTGGGACCCTTATGGCAACGTCAGCGATTTGCCCGTTGCGGTCGTCAATCAAGACCAGTCCGTAACGTTCCACGATCAAACCTTATCCATTGGGGATGACCTCATTGACAACCTCAAGGATAACGACAGTTTGGACTTCTCCTTTGTGGATGCCAAAACCGCACAGGATGGGCTAGAAGATGGCACTTATTATATGGCGATCACCATTCCGGAAGATACATCCGCAAATGCATCGACTGTTCTGGATGATACACCAAAAAAAGTGCAGCTTTACTATGAAACCAATCCGGGTACAAACTACATCGCCTCGAAAATGAGCGAAACAGCGATGCAGAAACTCAAAACCGAAGTTTCCAGTACCATTACAGAAGCCTATACGGAAACCTTGTTTGACCAAATCGGCACTGCCGGTGATGGTATGCAGGATGCCGCAGATGGTGCAAAGGAACTGGATGACGGTGCACAAAAACTGAAAGACGGCAGCGTTACCCTCAGCGATAACCTGAAAGTCTTAGCAGACAGCACCTTGACTCTGGAAGAGGGCTGCGGTACATTGACCGATGGTTTGACTGCCTACACAGACGGCGTTGCACAAGTAGATGACGGTGCAAAGCAGTTGGAAGATGGCATGAACCAGTTACAAGATGGCGTTTCTCCGCTGACGGATGGTGCAAGCCAGCTGCAAAGCGGTGCAAGCCAGTTACAAAGCGGCGTAGATGCCTATACCGAAGGCGTTGCCAGTGCTTACACCGGTGCACAGAGTCTTTCCAGTGGCAGCCAGCAGCTTTCCGCTGGTTCTCAGAACTTGCAGGACGGTGCTGCACAGCTTTATGAAGGCAGCAGGCAGCTCGAAGCTGGTTTATCACAGCTTTCCAGTTCGCTTTCCCAGAGCTGCAACGAAGAAACCACTGCACAAATCAAAACTTTATCGGCTGGTTTGGAACAGTTACAAACTGGCATTGATACCTTAAAGAGTTCCGTTTCCAACAGCGGAACGGCAACTACAGAAGCGATGCAGGCAGTTGCTGGCGACTTACAGACGCTCGGCAGCGGCTTGGCATCCTTACAATCTGCACAGCAAGCTTTAATGAGCACAGATGCATTCCAGAGTCTGGACGCTGAAAGCCAGCAGGAATTGCTTGGCTGTTTCGCAGAACCAATGAGCAGCCTTTCCACAGCTGCAACACAGCTGCAAAGCGATGTTACCGCATTGGCAACTGCTCTGGAACCGTCTGCACAGCTTCCGGATGCAGTCAACCAGCTGGCAGCCGGTGCAGACCAAGCCCTTCCGGCAGCCAATGAAGCCCTTGCTTCTCTGTCCGGCGGATTACAGACCGTACAGAGTGCCGTAGATGACCAGTTGTTACCGGGGGCATCTGCACTGACAGACGGTGCAGCAAGCCTGAGCGATGGCTCTGCAACCTTGTCGAGCGGTTTACAAACTGCCGCAGCAGGTGCAAGTGCTCTCACCGATGGACTGGGAACACTCCACAGCAACAGCAGCAGTCTCCAGAATGGTGCAATTGCACTGGACGATGGAATTTCTACCTTAGTTGAAAAAATGCCGACCTTGACCGTTGCAATCAATCAGCTGCAAAGCGGCAGCAAGACACTCTCCGATGGTACAGGTCAATTAACTGCACAGAATGACACCTTGTTATCCGGTGCAAAACAATTACAAGACGGTGCAGCCGCTTTGCAGGATGGTGCGGTTCAGCTTGCTGATGGTTCTGCAACACTGAAAGATGGTCTGGTTACTTTGACTGATGGTTCTGGTACGCTGTGGACAGCGTTGCAGGATGGTGCAACGGAAATCAATGACATCAACAGCACCGATGATACCTATGATATGTTCGCTTCTCCGGTCGATGCCGAAGAAACTTATGCAAGCCATGTTGAAAACAACGGTCATGCAATGGCAGCGTACATGATGGCAGTGGGTCTTTGGGTTGCCTGCCTCGCTTACTGCATCATGTTCAGCCCATACGAAGTTCCGTTGACCGGCAAGAATGCCATGCATTCCTGGGCAAAGAAATTACCGGTTCTGCTGATGGTCGCTTGGGTTCAGGCAATCGGTATGGTTCTGCTGCTCCACCTTTTCAACGGCTTTACACCGCAGGATATGCTGCAAACCATTCTGGTTGCTGGCTTCTCTTCGATGGCATATATGGCAATTATCTTCTGCTTGAATATGTACTGCGGAAAAATCGGCAGCTTCATCTTGCTGGTCTTCATGGTACTCCAATTGAGTGGCTGTGCCGGAACGTATCCGTCTGAATTGTCCGCAAAGTTCTTCCGTGTGATTAAGCCGTTCATGCCGTTCACCTATACGGTTCAGGGCTTCCGGAGCTCGATTGCAACCGGCAGAAGCAATGCTACCACTTATGTTGTGATGATTGCATTGGCAGCCGTCTTCACCCTGCTGATGATTCCGGCTTACAAGATGAAATGGAAGCGGGAAAAAACACAGGCAGACTTCACCGAAGAAACAGAAACAACATCCATTGCCAGCCACAAGCAGGCAGTTTCCCAGTAACGACATCCAAATTTGATTCATGAATCGCAGGCGGTAAGTTTCTTGCCGCCTGTTGTTTATATATAAACTCATTTTAATCAAATTGTCCATTGACATTTCATTTTGCAACTGCTATCCTATTACTAGACACTTTTAAAAAACGTGCTGCGTTTGCAGCAGAAAGAAGGCTCTCTTATGCAACAAACTGCTTCTGCCACCCCGTCCCGACAGGAACGCCGGGTGCGTCGTACCCGTGCAATGATTCTCGCCGGATTCATTCAGCTCATGCAGCAAAAACCTGTGAAAGATATTTCCGTACGGGAATTGGCGGATTTGGTTGACATCAACCGCTCCACCTTTTATCTGCATTACACCGATATTTATGACCTGCTCGAACAGACGGAAAACGGTCTGATGGATCAGTTCCTTGCCATCATCGACAAGAATCATGCCAACCTCACCTTACAGGAATTTTCGGACAAGCTGGAACAATTCTTCACCATTCTCTCCGAAAATCAGCCGCTCTGCCGTGCATTGATGAGTCCGAACGGCGACATTGCCTTTGTTCGGAAACTCGAAAAGCTGATTGCAGAGGACGGCGTGAAAACGCTCCGGCTGCTCTCTGACGAAAAAGACTTGGATGCACAGGACTTGAACTATGTCACCAGTTTCTTTCTCTCCGGCTGTGTCGGCATGATTGACCTGTGGTTACAGGACGGCTGTCAGCAATCTGCTCAGCATATGGCGGATCTTTCCATGAAGCTGCTGCGTGCCGGCGTTCAGGGAATCACCCGCAGACAACTGCAATAAATTTGTGCAAACTGCTATCTTTCCACGCCGTAATTTCGTCTATTTTTTTCAAAATCTGCAATTGCAATTTTCCACAAGCTGTGTTATAATAAAGGTTAGTCATGATGTCATAGAACCCGATGGCATCCGCATATGGTCGTTCCATTTGCAAGAAAGCGGTACCGTGTCACTTCCGCTTTTCGCTGACAAACCAACTCGCATATGCAGAAAATTTTGAAGTTACAGCAGGAGGTAACAAGTTATGCCAAATATTAAATCCGCTAAGAAGAGAGTTCGTGTAAACGCTACAAAGGCTGCTGCCAACAAGGCAAGAAAGTCCAACCTCAAGACCATGATCAAGAAGGCTGATCTGGCTTGCACAGAAAATGCTGCTGATAAGGAAGCTGCAATCCGTGTTGCCATCAAGAAGGTTGACCAGGCTTGTGCAAAGGGTCTGCTGCATAAGAACGCAGCTGCAAGAAAGAAGTCCCAGCTGGCTAAGAAGCTCAACGCTGCTGACTAAGACGCACGTTTTCTAAAAAAAGCGAACCGCATGTTGTCTGGACGACATGCGGTTTTTTGTTATCTGAACAGATTTTTTATGCGGCAAACAGCTTGCTTTTGTTTGCATTTTTCCGCTTTTTGTGGTATGATGAATAGCAGCGTGCCCTTCTATTTGGCTCACCACTTCGCATACCTTTTTAAGAGGGACTGACACAGCCGCAGCCGCTCCGGATGACCGTGATAATAGGTAAATCGTTCCGCTGCCGTCTGGGGTACTTTCTCCCCCGTTTCGAGAAAGTGCATGGCGAACTGAAACAGCAAGTCCCGATTTTCCATCGAAATGCAGGCAATTTCTTTTCGCTCCCGAATCGCACGCTTTAAAGTATACGCTGTTCCGCCGGAAGTCTTGTGAATCACGCAAATCAGCCGCCAGCTGTGTTCCAGCATATAATCATTCCGCCGCAAAAAGCTGAACTTTCCCTGATATGGCATGGTTACAACTGCCTCGCAATGTTCCACATAGTGCAGCATTGCTTCCCGACCGCTGCGGCGGGATTCCAGATAGTGCAGGCACGGTTCGACTGCAATCAGATGCAGCACTTCTGTGCCATGCTGCTTGCGGTAAATCAAATCATCGGCAGCCCAGAGGTCAACGCCCTCGGCTAAGCCGTCCAAAAAATAACGGTATCCATCCTGTACCGCCTGCTCGATACACCCAGCCAACAGTGTCTTTAAGAGGTCTGTTGCGGCATAGCCGACCACAGTTTCTCCCAGCGGCAGGGCATCTTCCCGATGTCCGCTGAAACAAGCCGTCTTTCCGGGAAATTGTAAAAAAGTTGTACGCTGCGGATAATCCGCATTCAAAACAAATGCAACTGGCTCCAAAAACAGACCCTCCTGATTTCATGGTAATTTCTGTGTATCGACAGACAACAGATTCTATGGTACAATCATAGAAACTCCCTCGTTCCTATTTTCTATTATACTGGTTTTTGGAAAAAAGAACAAGAGATTTTTTTAGAAATCGCACCCCATTCGTGCGGAAAGAAGGAATCAATCATGCATCAACCATCTATTTTACATCGTGCTTGGGCAGAAATCGACCTGTCCGCTCTCGAAAACAATGTCCGCTGTATTCAGGAAATCCTGCCGGAACACACCGATTTTATGGCAGTCGTCAAGGCGGATGCCTACGGGCATGGAGATGCAGTCATCTGCACTGCCCTGCACAAGATGGGCATTCGCTGGTTTGCCGTTTCCAATCTCGAAGAAGCCCTCTCTGTTCGGCAGTACTGCCCAGACAGTGAAATCTTTATCCTAGGTTATACGCCGCCGGAACTCGCTCCGGAACTCACCAAACACCACATCATTCAAGGGGTCATGTCCACAGAATATGCTCAGGAACTGGCGGCTCATGCGGGCAGTGAACCGGTTCGGTGTCACATCAAGCTGGATACGGGCATGGGACGTATTGGTTTCCGCAGTGCTGACCCACAAGCTTGTGTCGAAGAACTGCTGCCGCTGTTTGCACTGCCGCAGCTGAAAATTGAAGGATTGTATACACACTTTGCAGTTGCAGACTGCCCGAACGATGCAGAAAACACCGCTTACACAGACGAACAGGAACGCCGGATTCTTGCCGTTTATGACCTGCTCGCTGAAAACGGACACCAGTTACAGCATCTGCACTTCATGAACAGTGCTGCAACTGTTTACCGCCCAAATCCACGCTGCACGCTGGCAAGAGTCGGCATCATTCTATATGGTCTGCTGCCAAACTATCCCGTTCCCGTTCCGCTGCCGCTGAAACCGGTCATGACGCTGAAATCTGTCATCTCCCACATCAAGGAAGCGGAAGCAGGCGACTGCATCAGCTACGGCAGAACCTACACCGTTTCGCATCCATGCCGGATCGCAACCGTTACCATTGGCTATGCAGACGGCTATTCTCGCCTGCTCTCCAATAAGGCATATGCCATTGTGCACGGCGTTGCCTGCCCGATTGTCGGCAGAGTCTGCATGGATCAACTGATGTTGGATATTTCCGAGGTAAAAGACCCTGTCAAGCCGGGTGATGAAGTCACCATGTTCGGAACAGAGGGCAATGTGACGATTACACCGGATGAACTGGCTGCCTTCTATGGTACAATTGGATATGAAATCGTTTGCGGCATTTCAAAGCGTGTACCGAGAGTGGTTGTAAACGGGGATATCGAATAATTATTTTGCATCATCGAAAGCAGCACGGGGTTTCAGCGGCTTTCCCAAGCCCTTTGAAAGGAGATTTTTTGTGAGTGAAATCAAATTGCAGCAGAAGGCTGCGTATACACTCGGAATTGACGTTGGTTCTACCACCGTCAAAACCGTCATTTTAGATGCAGACCATCATGTCCTGCACAGTACCTATCAGCGGCACTTTTCCAAAGTCAAGGAAGCCGTTTCTGAACAACTGCAAGCCATTATCAAGGAACATCCGGCAACGCTGTTCTCGGTGCATATGACTGGTTCTGCCGGTCTGGGACTTGCAACTGCTGCAAAAATCCCCTTTGTACAGGAAGTGCATGCTGCTTTTCTCGCCGTAAAAGAACGCTATCCCGAAGCGGATGCCGTCATTGAACTGGGCGGAGAAGATGCAAAAATTATCTTCCTCACCGGCGGTGTGGAACAACGCATGAACGGTTCGTGTGCTGGCGGTACGGGGGCTTTTATCGACCAGATGGCAACCTTGCTGGATGTCACTGTGGATGAACTCGACCAGATGGCATTGCAGGCTGACCGCACCTACCCCATCGCTGCACGCTGCGGCGTTTTCGCAAAGTCCGACATTCAGCCGCTGCTGAATCAGGGAGCAAAACGGGAAAATGTTGCTGCCAGCATTTATCAGGCGGTGGTAGACCAGACCGTTTCCGGTCTGGCTCAGGGGCGGAAAATTCAAGGGCATGTGCTCTTCTTGGGTGGTCCACTCTCTTTCCTACAGGGGCTGCGGAATGCCTTCATGCAGACGCTGCACCTGGATGCAGAACATGCGATTTTCCCCGTAGACGGCAGAACCTTTGTTGCCTATGGCTGTGCCCTTGCTGCGGAGAACAGTGCGGATAAACCCGTCACAGGCGAAGCCCTGCTGAAACAAATCGAATCCGCTGAAACCAATCATACCGTGATTGCTGACAAGCCGCTGTTCGGCTATCAGGAAGAATACGACCGTTTTCGGGAACGCCATGCACAAAACGACGTTGTTCACGGCGACCTGCATACTTATCAGGGCAATGCTTACCTAGGCGTTGATGCTGGTTCGACTACCACAAAAGTGGCATTGATTGGCGAAGATAATTCCCTGCTCTATTCGTTCTATGAAACCAACAAGGGGCAGCCGCTCGAATGCGTGAAGCGTGCCCTCGAAACCCTCTATCAGAAAAAGAATCCGAACTTGAAAATCTGCGGCAGTGCAGTCACTGGCTACGGCGAAGAAATGCTGAAAGCAGGACTCGGCATTGATTTCGGCATTGTCGAAACCGTTGCCCATTTCCGAGCAGCAGAGTTTTTCTGTCCAGATGTGGATTTTATCATTGACATCGGCGGGCAGGATATCAAGTGCTTCCAGATTAAAAACGGAGCAATTGACAGCATTATGCTGAATGAAGCCTGCTCCTCCGGCTGCGGTTCTTTTATTCAGGCATTCGCCAATGCTCTGGGCTATGATGTTGCAGAATTTGCAAAACTGGGCTTATTTGCAGAACGTCCGGTTGACCTTGGTTCTCGCTGTACCGTCTTTATGAACAGCAGTGTCAAACAGGCACAGAAAGACGGTGCAACGGTTGCCGATATTTCCGCTGGTCTGTCTGGTTCGATTGTTAAAAATGCGATTTATAAAGTTATCCGTGCGAAGTCACCAGAAGACCTCGGGAAACACATTGTCGTACAGGGCGGCACGTTCCTGAACGATGCCGTATTGCGTTGCTTTGAACGAGAGATGGGACGGGATGTCATCCGTCCGGCAATCTCTGGACTGATGGGAGCGTTTGGGGCTGCGATTTACGCCAAGGAACACACCTCCGGCAGCAGCACGCTGCTCTCCCTGATGGATTTACACACCCTCACCTATCGCACACAGAATACCACCTGCAACGGCTGTACCGCACATTGCAATCTGCAAATTCTGCGGTTCTCGAACGGAAAACGCTTTATTGCCGGCAACCGCTGCGAACGGGGTGCAGGGGTTTCTAAGAAAGACCAGATTCCGAATCTGGTTGACTGGAAATATGAAACGCTTTGCTCTCTCACCGACCGCCAGCCGGAACAGCCAAAGGCAACTGTTGGCTTGCCAATGGCACTGCACTATTACGACCAGCTGCCATTGTGGTATACCTTCTTCACGGATTTGGGCTTTGCTGTGAAACTCTCCGAAGAGAGCACCCGAAAGACTTACTACAAGGGACAGAGCACCATTCCGTCTGATACGGTTTGTTATCCGGCAAAGCTGGCACACGGACACATTGAAAGCCTGCTGGAACAGAACGTGGATTTCATTTTCTATCCGTGCATGACGTACAATCTGGATGAGGGCGACTCCGACAACCATTATAACTGCCCAGTTGTTGCCTATTATCCGGAATTGCTGCTGGCAAACAACGAAAAACTAAACGAACAGAATTTCCTGCATCCGTTCCTAGACCTGAACCGCCGGAAACATCTGATTACCGTTTTATATGCCTGTCTGTCTGACTATGCCACCAAGAAAGAAATTGCAGCGGCTCTCGAACATGGCTTTGCGGCTCTCGAACAGTACCACAACCAGATTACCCAGACTGCACAGGAAATTGTCCGGCAGGCAAGAGCAGCTGGAAAAACGATTTTGGTTCTCGCTGGCAGACCATACCACATTGATCCGGAAATCAACCACGGCATCCACAAGCTCATCAGCAGCCTTGGCATGGCAGTCATTACCGAGGACAGCATTGCCGGACTCGCACACACACCGGAATTGCAGGCACTCAACCAGTGGACATATCACTCCAGAATGTATCGGGCTGCCCAGTATGTCACAACACAGCCGGATTTCCAACTGGTACAGCTGGTATCATTCGGCTGCGGCATTGATGCCATCACCACAGACGAAGTCCGCCGGATTCTGGAACAGAGCGGAAAACTCTATACCCAATTGAAGATTGACGAAATCAGCAACTTGGGTGCTGCAAAAATTCGGCTGCGGAGTTTAAAAGCTGCCATTGGTGCAGATGTTCCGCCAAAACCGGCAGCTGCTCCATCCGAAGTCGCACCGAAGAACGAAAAAGAACCCGTGTCTGTATAACCATGTGGACTGCTGCCGGAATTCGTTCCGGCAGATGCTCCCCTGTTTGCAGACTGTTTGCAAGGAGTTTGTGATTTATGCAATATCAGCAATTTACCCCCGAAATGCGGAAAACGCATACCATCTTAGTGCCGAATATGCTGCCCATTCACTTTCGGCTGTTGATCTCCATCTTCGGTCAGTTCGGTTACCACATGGAACTGCTGGAATCTTCCTCCCGTACGGTCGTAGAAGAGGGATTGAAAAATGTCCACAACGATACCTGTTACCCGGCATTGCTTGTTGTTGGGCAATTTATGGAGGCTCTGAAAAGCGGCAAATATGACCCGGACAAAACTGCCCTGCTCATTACCCAGACAGGCGGCGGCTGCCGGGCTTCCAACTACATCCACCTGCTCCGGAAATGCATGGCACAGCAGTTCCCACAAGTTCCGGTCATCTCTCTGAACTTTGCCGGACTCGAAAAAGCAAGCGGCTTTCAACTGACACTGCCGCTCTGCATCAAGCTGGTCTACGGCGTTCTGTATGCCGACTTGCTCATGACCATCTACAACCAGTGCCGCCCCTATGAACTGAACGAGGGCGAATCACAAAAGACACTCGAACAGTGGCAAAACAAACTGGACAAGCTGTTCCGCACAAACGACTACCGCCACACAAAGAAATGGTATCGGGCAATGCTGGAGGACTTCGCAGCGATTCCCCGCAGCCAGAAGCCGAAAATTCGGGTCGGCATCATCGGGGAAATTTATGTCAAGTATTCTCCGCTCGCCAACAACCACCTCGAAGATTTTCTGTTACAAGAGGGCTGCGAACCAGTCGTTCCAACGCTGATGTCGTTTGTTCTGTACTGTGCAGCGAACTCGGAAAATAATGCGAAACTCTATCAATACCGCAATTTGCATACCGCATTGTTCGGCATTGGCTACAAGTTCTTACACAGCAAGCAGATGGAAACCATCCGCTGCATGCAGGAGCATGGTGTATTTACGCCCATGCATGACTTTGAAGAACTGCGGAAAGCGGCGGACAAATATACCAATCAAGGCATTTGCATGGGCGAAGGCTGGATGATTACCGCTGAAATGGCAGTGCTGGTTGAACATGGCATTAAAAACATCATCTGTACCCAGCCGTTCGGCTGCCTGCCGAATCACATTGTGGCAAAGGGTATGTCCCGTACCATCAAGCAGGCTTACCCAGAGGCAAATATTGTTGCCATCGACTATGACCCCGGTGCAACAAAGGTCAATCAGGAAAACCGAATCAAGCTGATGCTTGCCTCGGCAGCCGCAGAAAAATAAATGTTTTATCCACAAAAAAAGAAAACGGACAGCGGGATGTTGTCCGTTTTTTCATTTCTGCTCCACAAAATCGGAAAAAGATTCAACGCTTTTTACAGTTTTGCTATAAAAATCTGCGTTCCATTTCCCGTTTTGTCGAATTCCATGCATTGACCGAAGCCTGTTTTCGTGCTATAATAAAGAGAAATCACAAAATAGAAATTAGAAAGGTGGGACTGCTCTTATGGCAGAGTCTGCAACACCACATGCCCCCCGACCGAAAAAGCGTGTGACCCGCACACAAGCCAGAAACCGGCGAATCATCGCCTTGTTATTACTGGCATTGTTCGTCTTTCTCATCCGGAAAGGCTGCGTTGCCTGTGTTCACTCCCATAATGACAAAAAAAACAATACCGCTGCGGTAACGACAACCACCACAGAGGAAACCACAACGGTTCCCGAACCAGCATCCATTCTACCGGAAACAACGGCTCCCGAACCAACTCCTACCATTCCACAAACTACAGCCACTGACCCGCCAACTTCAGAATATTTGATTTCCGGCGACCTGCCCACAACCTATTCCATGGAAGTTGACCCAATTTTACAGCTGCCGGAACTGCCGACTGGCTGCGAAATCACAACCCTTGCCATGCTGCTGGATGCAGTTGGATTCCAAGTGGACAAGGTTCAGCTGGCAGAAGGCTATTTAACTTGCAAGAGTGAAGGCGAGGCGACTTTCCAGCAGGCTTTCATCGGTTCGCCGTACGACTCTGCCGGATATGGCTGTTATGCTCCGGTTATCGTAGACACTGCCCGGAAATATCTTGCTGCACAGAACAGCGGCAGAATCGTCAAAGACCTCACAGGGGCAAAGTTTGAGGACTTGCTCCGGGAAGTTGCCAGCAATCATCCGGTTGCCATCTGGGCAAGCATCGACCTTGTGGATATTCAGGAAGTTTATGCATACACCATTTACAACTACACCGAAACCAACAGCGATGGCAGTACATCCACGCCAAAGAATTTGGATGTCTATTGGTTAGAAAACGAACACGTCTACCTGCTCAAGGGCTACGACTTAGACCGCAATGTTGTCATTGTCAACGACTCGTTAAACGGCGAAATGGAATATGACATGAACCGGTTCAAAGAATGCTACGAACAGTGCTATAAACAAGCAGTTATTATTTATTAAAAGAGATAGGGAGTATTGGAAGCGATGAAATTAATGATACAGATTCCCTGCTACAACGAAGCAGAAACCCTCGGGCTGGCGATTCACGACCTGCCCACACACATTGATGGCATTGATACCATTGAATACCTCATCATCAATGACGGCAGCAAAGATGCAACCGTAGAGGCTGCCCGCAAATTAGGCGTTCATCATATTGTTTCGTTCCGCCGCAACAAAGGACTGGCAAGAGGCTTTTTAGCCGGATTGGATGCCTGTCTGCGGCTGGGAGCTGACATCATTGTCAACACCGATGCGGACAACCAGTATTGCGGAGCGGACATTGAAAAGCTGGTACAGCCAATTCTACAAAAGAAAGCCGATATGGTCATTGGCGAACGTCCAATTGATGAAACAGAACACTTCTCATGGAAGAAAAAGAAATTTCAGCATTTGGGAAGCTGGGTGGTACGAGTTGCCTCTCAGACGGATGTTCCGGATGCACCGAGCGGATTCCGTGCCTATTCCAGAGAAGCAGCCATGCGGATGAATGTGGTCAATGAATACACCTACACGCTGGAAACCATCATTCAGGCAGGACAAAGCAAAATGGCGATCGGTTCTGTTCCGATTCGTACGAATCCGGAAACCCGTCCATCCCGTCTATTCTCCAGCATGTGGCGGTATATGAAACGCTCTGCTTCTGTCATTACCCGTTCTTTTGTCATGTATAAACCGCTGAAATTCTTCGGTACGCTGGGCACGATAATTTTTGCACTGGGTGTTCTGTTGGGGATTCGGTTCTTGGTCTATCTCGGCATGGGCGAGGGCAGCGGTCATGTACAGTCCCTGATTTTAACGGCAGTGCTGCTGATGATTGGATTCCAGACGATTATCATGGGATTGCTGGGGGATACGGTTGCAGCGAATCGAAAGATTTTGGAAGATGTGCAGTATCATGTACGAAAGATGGATTATGACGACCATCCAGCAACGGAATTAGAAGATGATAAACCGACTGCTTAATTTATAAGGAACAAAAAAACTGCGGACAAAATCCATGTCCGCAGTTTTTTGATATTGGCTGTAAGCAACGAGCCGCAGGTAAATGAAAGTTTTTTGATCCAGCAATTTTTCAAAAATGCTG
>HF997860.1 GCA_000433635.1 Ruminococcus sp. CAG:254 | reverse complement strand
ATAATTGCAGCCAACATCAAAGAATGGTTCATTTCTATTTAGAAGTATAAAATCTGAACATCTATTGCGTTATGATAAAAGAGAACGAATCAGAACTTGCAGATTGTTGCAGTTCTTCATCTTGCTCTTAGAAAGGAGTTTCCCCTATGGCAAAGGAATTGAAAAAGAATAAAGCTCAAATGGTGATGCCGGAAAGCAAAGAGGACAAGAAGAAAGCACTGGAAAGTGCCATTGCCCATATTCTCAAAACTTACGGCAGCGGTGCAGTCATGCGTCTGGGACAGGCAAACACGATGCAAGTAGATGCCATCCCGACCGGCTCGATGACACTGGATCTTGCTCTCGGTATCGGTGGCGTTCCACGGGGCAGAATCGTAGAATTATATGGGCCGGAAAGCTCCGGTAAAACGACTGTTGCTCTCCATATTGCAGCCGAAGCCCAGAAGCAGGGCGGAGAAGTTGCCTTTATTGACGTTGAACACGCCTTAGACCCTGTTTATGCTCGTGCATTGGGTGTGGATATTGACAACCTGCTGGTTTCCCAGCCGGACAGTGGCGAACAGGCACTGGAAATTGCAGAAGCCTTGGTGCGTTCTGGTGCGATTGATGTTCTCATTGTTGACTCTGTCGCTGCAATGACGACCAAAGCCGAAATTGAAGGCGAAATGGGAGATAGCCATGTCGGCATGCTCGCAAGACTGATGTCGCAGGCGATGCGAAAGCTGACATCCATCATTTCAAAGTCGAATTGCGTTGCCATTTTCATCAACCAGATTCGGGAAAAAATTGGCGTTGTCTACGGTAATCCAGAAACCACACCAGGCGGACGGGCACTGAAATTCTATGCTTCTGTTCGGATGGAAGTGCGGAAGGGCGAAGCCATTAAAGACGGCACTACCATTATCGGCAACCGGACACGGGTCAAGATTGTCAAGAATAAAGTTGCACCGCCATTTCGGGAATGCGAATTTGATATTCTCTATGGCAAGGGCATTTCTCGCAGTGGAGAAGTCTTGGATTTGGCTGTGGATTTGGATATCATCAATAAGAGTGGTTCTTGGTTCAGCTATGAGGGACAACGTCTTGGACAGGGTAGAGATAACATCAAGGAACTGCTCCAGAATACGCCGCAGTTGATGCAAGAAGTCGAAGAGAAAATCAAGAAAAAACTTGCAGAACAGAAAGCAGCTGCTGTAAAGGCAGCAGAGCAGAAGAGAAACGGCAGAAAGCCAGCAGAAAGCAACAATGCATTAGAACAGGCTGCTGAACAGGCAGCCGCTGCTCAGATGCAGCAGGCAAATCTGAATGCACTGGATATGGAATCAGATGCGGATTTAGATATTGCAGCGGAAACTGATTTCTCTGAATTTGAACCGACCGAATAAGCCATGGAAATTACACAGGTAACACAGAAAAGCCCGTCTGTCTGGGTGCTAACGCTCGCAGACGGGCGTTCTTATGAGATTGACCGGACGTGCGTACTGGAATATGCCTTGCTGAATCGGCTCGAAATTGACGATGAAACCTTGCAGGAGATGCAGCAGACCTACTGCGAACGGCATGCTTTACAGCAGGCATTGCGTTGGCTGAATTATCGTCCGTATACATTCAAGGCGATGTTTCAACGGTTAATGCCGATTTATGGAGAAGCAACGAGTTTTGCAGTTTTAAAACGGCTGACAGAAATGGGCGGGATCAATGATTATCAGTATGCCCAGCAAATGGCACGCTCTGCGGTGGAGCGGAAAGGCTATGGACTGCGGCGAGCAGCCGAGATGATGCGGCAGAAAGGCGTTCCGAAAAATGTAATTGCAGCAGTCTTACAGCCCTATGAAGAAACTGTTCCGGAGCGGCTGCAACAGATTTTAGAACGGCATTATGCAGAGAAACTCTCCGACCCATCTGACCGAAAAATGGTGGAACGGGTGAAAGCAGCATTGGTGCGGAAAGGGTACAGTTTTTCGGAGATACAAGCAGCCGTACAGCGATATTGGGAGGAAACAGAGCCATGAAAACAGTCGAAATTTTTACAGATGGTGCGTGCAGCGGAAATCCGGGGGCTGGCGGCTGGGGTGCTGTGCTGCGATACGGAGCAAAAGAGAAAGAACTTTCCGGCGGTGCTGCACAGACGACCAACAATCGTATGGAGTTGACAGGGGTTATTATGGCATTGTCTGCTCTGAAAGAGCCATGTCATGTTGTTCTGACAACGGATAGCAAATATGTAGTGGATAGCGTTACAAAAGGCTGGGTATATGGTTGGCAGAAACGAGGCTGGGTGAAAGCAGATAAAAAACCGGCGTTGAATGTAGACTTGTGGCAGCAGCTGTTGCCATTGTTGGAGCGGCATGAGGTGGAATTTGTGTGGGTTAAGGGGCATGCTGGGCATCCGGAGAATGAACGGTGTGACCGAATGGCAGTAGAGCAGCGAGATTTTTATAGTGCATAATAAAATACGAGCCGCAGGCGAACGAAAAAGTTTTTCGGTGCAGCAGTTTTTCAAAA
>HF997859.1 GCA_000433635.1 Ruminococcus sp. CAG:254 | reverse complement strand
AGCATTTTTGAAAAATTGCTGGAGCAAAAAACTTTTGTTTGCCTGCGGCTCGTTTCTTGCAACCAAACATCATTGTTACAATAATGCTGAAACCTCTTCAAAAGAAAGCTCCGGATATAATGCCAACTCCAATCCGCACAGAATCAAATCTGCTGCATGCTGCACCAATTCGTCAATCTCCCTCGGTGTTACCATCCAATTTTCCTGCTGCATCGGCGGTAACTCCTGTTGTAACATTCCCTCTGCTGCGGTATGCAAATCTACCACCGTCGGAACGCCAATTGCTACCACAGGAACTTGCATCGTTCGTTCGGAAATCTCCTTTCGGCAATTCTCAACTCCACTTCCCGGAGCAATGCCGCTATCACAAATCTGTATCGTACACCCTAGCCGCTCCAACGCTGCACATGCAAGGGCATCAATTACCACCACACATGCCGGCTTTGTCTTTTCACAGACTGCCGCCAATAGTTCTGCCGACTCCATACCCGTCTGCCCCATGACGCCCGTAGTCAAGGCACTCACGGGACGCAGATTTGCAAACACTTCAAAATCGGTTTCTGAAAGGGTATGCTGTAAATGACGGGTCACAAACATCCGCTCTGCTACCAATACGCCCAGAGCATCCGGTATAATACTCCGATTGCCCAGCCCAGCAACTAACACCAGACCGCTTTCCGGTAAAAATGCCCGCAACTCTCTGCCCAGTTCTTCCGCCAGCTGCGGAAACTGCGGATTATGGCGGTGCAGGGCTGCCGTTTCCAAGGTTAAATAATGCCCCTCCGGCTTTCCAACCGCAGCAGCCTGCTCCGCATTGGAAATTGTCACCTCTGTAATCTGAAAATATGTTCCTCGCTGCTTTGGCTCAATGGCAGCCGCTGCCGTCAGCGATTCTACCGCAAGATCTGTTCGGACTGACACTTTCATTCCCTCCTGTTCTTACTTTTTTACCCAATAAAATCCGCCGAATGGTCTTGTTGTACAACAGCCCGATCGCTTCGGCGGATTCGTTTGTTCCTGCAAAATCAGGATTCCAATTGTTTTCCTAAAAATTGAGAGGCTGCCTGAATCAGTGTCTTTTGACAGTGATTCACAGTTGCACCGCTGCCATCATCCAGAAAGGCAACCGCTCCGGTGACATCACCGGCGGAAATAATCGGCAGACACGCCACAGCATGCTTTTCAACGCCCTCCGCCGGAATCATGCCCGATGCTCCATTTTCCGCATAGTACATCTTCCGCTGTTCCATCAAGTCCTCCAGTTCTGGAGAAACCCGTCTGGCATTCCATTCCTTCTTTGCTGCACCCGATACAGAAACAACGTGATCTCGGTCAAAAATTGCAACCGGACAGCCTGCCAAGCGGTGCATAATATCCGCAACCTGTGCGGCATGTTCGCTCATCTCTCCAATTGGAGAATATTTCTTAAAAATAACTTCGCCGTCATTGCTGGTATAAATCTCAAGCGGGTCACCTTCCCGAATCCGCATTGTGCGGCGAATCTCTTTCGGAATTACAACTCGTCCTAAATCATCAATCCGGCGAACAATTCCTGTTGCTTTCATGGTTTCTTTTCCTCCATTTTTTCAGATTGTATCACTATTATCTGCATCGGCAGCAAAAATATACAAAAAAATTTGCTGAAATCCACCGATTTTCCCTGCTTTCAAAAGAAAAGATTTTCTCCCACACACTCTAAAAAAAGAAAGTGAACTTCCTATATTTGGTATTTTTTATTGGAATCCCACTTCTTATGCAGTCAAAATGACATCAATTTCTGGAAATTTCAAATGGGAAATGCTATAATAAAAACAATCGTCATTTTCAGAAATCCAAAAAGAGGTGAGTGGCATGAAAGCAAAACGACAATTTACCCTACGGCTGGATGAAGCCTTACTGAATAAGCTAGGATATATTGCAGAATATGAAGGCAGAACCAAAAACAAAGAGATTCAACACCTGATCCAACAGCATATTGTTCATTTTGAACAGGAACATGGTGCCATTGATCTTCGTGAAATCCAACAGGAGGAACCCGTGTCATGACGCTACAGGATTGCGTGGTACAGCGAATTTATCGTCTTTTGATTCAAATGGACTGGACAATGAAACAGCTTTCCGAACAGTGCGGGATTCCGCTGGCAGAACTGGAATCTCTGATGAAACAGGAAACTGCTGATTGGACCTTAGAACAGCTCTGCACGATTTGCAGAGCGTTTTCCATCTCTCTCCCGGAATTTTTCGATGCACCCATGTTTCAGCGGCTCTTTCTGCCGGAAACACCATAACAGCTGCTATTTTTTCGCCCATAAAAATCGGCAGGACAGATGCATTTCTTACAACGAGAAAGCTTCTGTTCTGCCGATTCTTTGTATCCTTGTTGGAAGCAGTTCAATGCAGTCCGAAACTGATTTGCAATGCTTCATCCACCTGATGCATGGACGGGCGGTCGAGTGAGCCCATCCGGTCTTTCAGACGGCGTTTGTCAATGGTACGGATTTGTTCCAACAGGACAATGCTATCCCGTGTCAGTCCACAGCGATCCGCCTGCACGGCGATGTGGGTTGGTAAGTGTGCCTTGTCTTTCTGGCTGGTGATGGCAGCTGCAATGACCGTTGGACTATGCCGGTTTCCCACGTCATTCTGGACAATCAGAACCGGACGCAGTCCGCCCTGTTCCGAGCCGACCACTGGGCTTAAATCCGCATAATAAATTTCTCCCCTTTTTACCATCATGGGTCTAATCCACTCCTATGAAACAAAATAAAAAATTGGTACTGTTCGCAGTATGCCCCGCCTGTTACAGTTTATTCATGGGAGGGGTGTTTTGTGTCAAAGGGGAGCAGGAATGAATTGCAATTGGCTGCAAGATATGAGCCGCAGGCAAATAAAAGTTTTTCGGTGCAGCAG
>HF997858.1 GCA_000433635.1 Ruminococcus sp. CAG:254 | reverse complement strand
GGGAGGATGTCACACATCAGGAAAAGGCTGCCTGTGCAACAACAGGCGGCTTTTTTTCGGAAAACAGAGAGGGATGGGTTTCATTGAAAGGAAATCGGTACTGGGTACGAGTTCGAGCCAGAGTGCTGCATTATGGCATTCATGTTTTGTCACACCTGCGGCTCTTGATTCGTTGGATTTTCTTAGCATTGGTGGCTGGTGTTGTGGCTGGTGGCGTGGGAGCTGCTTTTGCATGGGGCATGACCGCCGTCACGAACTTGCGGACACAGCATCCATGGTTGTTGCTTCTATTACCGGTGAGCGGTCTTGCCATCGTTGCACTGTATCGGGCTTGTCACTTTGAAAAGGACAGCGGAACAAATACTGTACTTGCGATGATTCATGCAGAAAAAGAGATTCCGGCTCGTATGGCACCACTGATTTTTATTTCCACCATGCTGACGCATTTGTGTGGCGGTTCTTCTGGTCGAGAGGGAGCAGCCTTGCAAATCGGCGGAAGTTTGGGAAATCTGCTGGGCAGAGTCATGCGGTTACAGCCGGATGACCGACGGGTTTTGGTCATGTGCGGAATGAGTGCAGCATTTTCCGCCGTCTTTGGAACGCCATTGGCAGCCGTCTTTTTTGCGTTGGAAGTGGGCAGCGTGGGCATTATCTACTATGCAGCCCTTGTGCCGTGTGTGACCGCTTCATTCTGTGCAGATGCCATTGCAAAATTCTTTCGGGTGGAGTCTGAAAGCTATCCGCTGATTGTTAGCATGGAGTGGTCGGTTGCTCCGCTGGCAGCCACTGCCTTGCTGGGGATTCTGTGTGCAGGATTGAGCGTTTTGTTCTGTATTTCATTACATGAAACAGGCTGCCTATTGAAGAAAAAAATTCCGAATGCCTATCTTCGGATTGCCGTGGTCGGAGTTGTTCTGGTGATTCTGGGATTATTGCCCGGAAATTCTGATTACTTAGGAGCAGGAATGCCGATTTTGATTCGGGCACTTTCCGGAAAAGTTGTCTGGTATGCGTTCTTGATGAAGCTGTTGTTTACCGTTCTGACAATGGCAGCCGGATTCAAGGGCGGTGAAATTGTGCCCTCGTTCTTTATCGGGGCAACATTTGGCTGCCTGTATGGCTCGATTCTGCACCTTTCGCCGTCCATGTTTGCAGCACTGGGGATGATTGCCGTTTTCTGTGGCGTGACGAATTGCCCGTTGACTTCGCTGCTGATTGCGTTTGAATTGTTTGGCATGGAGGCAATGCCGTATTTTCTCATTTGTATCGCTGTCAGTTATATGCTTTCGGGATATTATGGCTTGTATCACAGTCAGAGAATTGTCTATTCCAAATATAAACCAAAGTATGTGAACCGCAAAACCAGAGAATAAGCACAGAAAAATATGATTTTCATTACAAATAACCGAATCTACTTGATTTTAACCGGATAATCGTGGTATAATAGGAGAAAAATAGACAGGGGAATTCACATGAATGAACATTGCAACATCTTAATTTTGTCTGTGACTGCCGGAAATGGACATAACTCCGCAGCAGCTGCCTTAAAGGAAGAATTTGACCGGCAAGGGGTCAATTGTCATATTATGGACTTGTTTCAGTATCTTTCGCCATTGGCTGCAAAATTGATTTCGGATGGATACGACCAGCTGACGAAACGTTTTCGGTTGGCATGGAAAATTGGCTACGGGGTCGCTTTACATGATACGACCTTTAAGATTCCGCCACGCTTGATTGCAAGCACTTCCAACTTGCAGAGCATGCAGCAATATTTGATTGACCAGAAAATTACCCATGTTGTCTTTACGCATCCGTTTGCAGGTGTTCTGCTGCAAACCTTGAAACAATATCAGGCGATTGCCATTCCGACGTTCGGCATCCTGACAGACTTCACCATTCACCCGTATTGGTGGGACTGCACGGAAAATGATTATTTTATTTTACCGCATGCAGACTTGATTCCGGCAGCGGAAAAAAACGGTTTTCAGCGGAAGCAGCTGAAAGATTTCGGGATTCCGGTTTCCTCTGCATTTGCCAGACATCCGGAAAAAATGCAGGTACGGACGATGTTGGGCATGCCTGTGAATTTACCGACTGTGTTGGTCATGGGCGGCGGTGTCGGCTATGGAAATCTTGTCAAGACTGTGCAGGAGATTGACGAACACGCCAAGCATCCGCTGCAAACGATTGTTGTTTGCGGCAGAAATACCGAGAGTCGGGATGAATTGCTGCAATTGCAGGCATCCGGCAGCTTTTCGCATATCGTGCATATTTATGGCTTTACGCATCAAGTGTCGCTGCTGATGGCAGCATCTGACTGTATCATCACCAAGCCCGGGGGCATTACCACTTCAGAAGCCCTCTCTGCATCGCTGCCGATTGTGGTCAGCAAGCCGATTCCAGGGCAGGAAGAAAAGAATGTGGAATTTCTTCAGCAGTATGATGCAATTTGTGTGCCCGAAAAATATCGGTTCTCGGGTATGTATGCTGCCGATTTGCTATTTGATTCGGTTCGCTTGAAACAGCTGACCCAACACGCTGCACAGGTTGCAAAGCCCCATGCAGCAGCGGACATTTGTTCCTTTGTGCGGGAATGTAAAAGCATGGTTGCGTTAAGATCATGAAAAAAAGATGAAAAGATAAGTGAATGGATTTGTTTTCGTTCTTTTTTGTTTGATTTCGTTTCGATTCTGATTTTTTTGATGAAATTGAATAAAATCGCTAAAAACTATTGACATTTTTTCAGTGGATATGCTATAATAGAGGCAGACATTCGGAAGATGATTTTCAGAATCAGAAACCGGATGGAAATACGATCGGAATGGTTCGGCGGAGCTTGCTCCATGGAATCAGGACGATGCGAGGAGGAACGCACTATGAAAATGACGATTACTGCTAAGAAAATGCAAATTCCACAAAACTTTACAGAGTACGCTGAAAAGCGGCTGAATTCTAAGCTGGATAAGTTCTTCGGCGAAGAAGCAGACGCAAAGATTACAATGGCAACACACAAGAATCTGATCGTAATTGAATTGACGGTCGATTATAATAATATGAAGTACCGTGCAGAGCAGTCTGCGGTGGATAAGGAAGACGCTCTGGATGCTGCCATTGACAAGATCATTCGGCAGATTCGGCGGAACAAGACCCGTGTGGAAAAGAAGCTGAAGGATTCCGCATTCAAGGACGTTGCATATGAGGACGTTGTACCGGAATCCGACTATGAGGTTATCCGGCACAAGAAGTTCGTTATGCATCCGATGGATGTAGAAGAGGCAATTTTGCAGATGAACTTGCTGGGACATACGTTCTTCATGTTCTTGAATGCAAACACCGGTGAAACCAACGTGGTTTATAAGCGTGCAGACGGAAAGTATGCCGTTTTAGAGCCAGTTGCAGAATAACCGCTGATTTTCTAGCAATCGAACAAACAAAGGGGACTTCGTGGATGTGCGAAGTCCCCTTTTCTGTGTAGAAGGGCAGGAAAAACCAATGGGAATGGAAGAGAAAATCAAAGCCGGAACGCTGAATGCAGCTGATTGGTTGCAGATTTTGCGTTGTTCGGAATGGGATGACATCCTACGCCAGACCGCTGACCAGCTGCGGCAGGAGGTTTATGGGAAAGATGTTTACCTGCGAGGGCTGATTGAATACACGAATTTCTGCAAGAATAATTGTTATTATTGCGGCATTCGCTGCGGAAATACAAAGGCGGTTCGCTATCGGCTGAGCAAAGAAGAAATTCTTGCCTGTTGCGAAGAGGGCTATACGCTCGGCTTTCGGACGTTTGTATTACAGGGTGGAGAAGACCCAGCATCTACAGATGCTTGGGTTTGCAGCGTGGTTTCTGCGATACGGGAACGCTTTCCAGACTGTGCTGTGACGCTCTCCATCGGGGAAAAGAAAAAGAGCAGCTATCAGGCATATTATAATGCCGGTGCACGGCGGTATCTGCTGCGGCATGAAACCGCAAATCCAGAACATTATCGGCATTTACATCCAGCAGAACTGTCGTTAGAGAACCGGAAACGCTGCCTGTATGACTTGAAAGAAATCGGGTATCAGGTCGGTTCAGGGTTTATGGTTGGTTCGCCCGGACAGACGCTTTCACATCTGGTGGAGGACTTACAGTTTTTGCAGGACTTGCAGCCGGATATGATTGGCATCGGCCCTTATATCGCACAGAAAGAAACGCCTTTTGCCGGACATCCCAACGGAACATTAGCATTAACGCTGCGACTGGTGTCGCTTCTGCGGATTCTGTTTCCGTATGCGTTGATTCCGGCGACGACTGCCCTTGGAACGATTCACCCACAGGGGCGGGAACTTGGCTTGCAGGCAGGTGCAAATGTCGTCATGCCGAACCTGTCACCCGTTCGAGTGCGAAAGCTGTATGCTTTGTATGATGATAAAATCTGTACCGGAGAGGAGTCCGCACAGTGTCGGCACTGTCTGGAACAGCGAGTTGCATCGGCTGGGTATCAGGTTGTAACTGCCGTTGGCGATGTAAAACGATAGAAATTTTGATACAAAAAAACCGCTTCAAGCAAAGAAGCGGTTTTTTTATTATTGTATTTAGAAGGAAGGCTGTTCGATACGAGCCGCAGGCAACTGCG
>HF997857.1 GCA_000433635.1 Ruminococcus sp. CAG:254 | reverse complement strand
AGATGTTAAGTTAATGACATTGCAGCTTGTCCCCCTTAACAATTCCCCACCGCCGAGCTGAGCCAGCTCGACCGCAATTCGCCTACGGCGAGAAAAATATTTTATCATCCATCAATTCAATCATTCTATAGAAAGGTCGTGTTTTTATGGCAACACCGCACAATCAAGCAAATCCCGGTGAGATTGCAAAAGTCGTTCTCATGCCCGGTGACCCATTACGGGCAAAATTCATTGCAGAAACCTATTTAGAACATCCCGTCTGCTACAACACCGTTCGGAACATGCTGGGCTATACGGGCACTTATCAGGGCGTTCCGATTTCCGTACAGGGCAGCGGTATGGGGATGCCATCTATGGGCATTTATTCCTATGAACTGTTTCACTTCTATGATGTAGATGCCATCATCCGCATTGGTACGGCTGGCGGCGTTGCTGATTCTGTCAAGCTGCGAGATTTGGTGCTGGGAATGGGTGTCTGCACGGATTCCAACTATGCAGCACAATACAACCTGCCAGGCACATTTGCCCCGATTGCAGACTTCTCCCTGCTGGAAGCGGCAGTTTCTGCAGCAAGAGCACTGAAAAAGCCGTTCCATGTCGGAAATCTGTGCTCCAGCGACCACTTCTATACGGAAAATGACCCCCTGCCGAAATGGGCAAAGATGGGCGTTTTAGCGGTAGAAATGGAATCGGCTGCCCTCTATTGCAATGCGGCAGAAGCTGGCAAGAAAGCCCTCTGTATCACGACAATTTCAGACTGTCCGCTGCGGAATGAATCCACGTCCGCCGAAGAACGGCAGACCGCTTTCACCGATATGATGGAACTGGCGTTGCAGACTGCTGTTTCTGTACAGAAATAAGAAAGTTTTCTCTTTTTTCAGAATTCTTTAAGCATATTCTGCTATACTAGAAGCTGGAATGAACTTCCAGCACTTCCCCAAAGTGTGAAAACCGCTGCACGGTGATGTCGTGACAGCGGTTTTTTTTATAGTTAGCAGCACTTGCATTTCTTGTTCGCAATTTTTCTCTTGTAATTCTACCGAAAATATGCTATAATAAAGAGAATCGCAGCCCCATCTCGGCTGCAATCAGCAAATTAGGAGGGATTTCCATTGGCAGCAAAACCATATTACATCACAACCCCGATTTATTACCCGTCCGGCAATCCGCATATCGGACATTGCTATACAACGGTTGCTTGCGACTCCATCGCTCGTTACCGCCGGATGCAGGGCTATGATGTCATGTTCCTCACCGGTACCGATGAACACGGTTTGAAAATCGAACAGAAAGCCGCTGAAAAAGGCGTTACCCCAAAGGAATATGTAGACGAAATCGTAAAAACATTCAAGAGCCTTTGGTCGTATATGAACATCAGTTATGACCGCTATATCCGGACAACGGATGATTATCACGTTGAAACCGTACAGAAAATCTTCAAGGAACTGTACGACAAGGGCTATATCTACAAGGGCAAGTATCAGGGAAAATACTGTACACCATGCGAAAGCTTCTGGACAGAATCCCAGCTGGTAGACGGCAAGTGTCCGGAATGCGGCAGACCAGTCATTGAGGCAGAAGAAGAGGCATATTTCTTCAAGATGTCCCCGTTCGCTGAACGTATCACCCACCTGTTGACCGAAACCGACTACTTACAGCCGAAAACCAGAGCAACCGAACTCGTCAACAACTTCATCAAGCCGGGTCTGGAAGACCTCTGCGTTTCCAGAACCTCTTTCACTTGGGGCATTCCGGTTACCTTCGACCCGAAGCACATTGTCTATGTTTGGGTTGACGCTCTGTCAAACTATATCTCTGCACTGGGCTTCTATAATGATGCTTACCATGACTACGACCGCTACTGGCCGGCAGATGTGCATATGGTTGCAAAGGATATTATGCGATTCCATGCAATCATTTGGCCTGCGATCTTAATGGCTCTGGATTTGCCGTTGCCAAAGCATCTGGCAGTTCATGGCTGGATTACGTTCAATGGTCAGAAGATGAGTAAATCACTGGGCAATGTGGTAGACCCGTTTGTACTGGGCGAACGCTATGGTGCAGATGCCATCCGGTATCACATCCTCCGGGAAATGGCTCTGGGTTCTGACAGCTCCTTCTCCAACGAGGTTCTGATTACCAGAATCAATTCCGACCTTGCAAACGGTCTGGGCAACTTGGTTTCCCGTACGGTTGCCATGGTGGACAAGTATTTCAATGGTACACTGCCGGAAGACCGAGAAGCTGGCGAATTTGATGATGATTTGATTGCAACAGCAACCGCTCTGCGGGAAAAGGTAGACGGCTTTATGGATCAGACACAGCTGAACCATGCTTTGGCTGAAATCTTCAAGGTCGTTTCCCGTGCAAATAAGTATATCGACGAAACTGCACCTTGGGTTCTGGCAAAGGACGAAAGCAAGAAGGCTCGTCTGGCAACCGTTCTGTACAACCTGCTCGACACCATTCGGATTATCTCGACATTGCTCTCTGCCTTTATGCCGACCACAATGCCGAAGGTTTGGGAACAGATTGGTGCAGGCGAAGCAGAACGCACTTATGAAAACGCTGCATCGTTTGATGTTCTCCCGAAGAATGTCACGGTACACAAGGGCGAAATTCTCTTCCCGAGAATTGATGTAGAAAAGGAAATCGAAGAACTGAACGCCATCATCAAGAACAACGAACCGCAGCAGCCAGCAGAAGAAGAAGCTGCTCCAGTTGCAGAACTCGCTCCGGAAATCACCATTGACGATTTCGCAAAGGTTGATTTGCGGATTGCAAAGGTCGTGGAATGCGAAAAGGTGAAAAAGTCGAAAAAGCTGTTGAAATTGCAGCTGGATGACGGCATGGGCGGCAGACAAGTTGTTTCTGGTATTGCACAGTGGTACAAGCCGGAAGACCTCATTGGAAAGAAAATCATTCTGGTTGCAAACCTCAAGCCGGCAAAACTCTGCGGCGTAGAGAGCAATGGTATGATTTGTGCGGCAGATGCTCCGGATGGCAGTGCAAGTGTTGTCTTCCCGGATCAGAGCCTGCCTTGCGGTGCAAAGATTCGATAACTTCCACATTGCAATTTTCATAAAAATACAAAAAGAACCGCTGATGCAAGCGAAAAAAACCTGCATCAGCGGTTTTTCTGTTTATTTGGGCTCTGTCAAAATCACCCGATAACCATCGTGCCATGCGTGAATATGGTCTGGATGGGCTTTTGCGTAGGCAAACATGGTTTCTGCCAGCCCCTCCCGCAGGAATGCTTGCAACTGCTCTACTTCATGCAGCTGCACGCCTGTACACAAGTCTGAAATAGAAATGCAAACCGTTCCGTTCGCTGTTCGCATCAGCCGAAACGGCCAAACTTTACAATCAAATGGCTTGTCCTGCTCCGATAAGCCACAGCCGTGCTCGGTCAGCACTGGACAGGCATATAATTCCTCGCCTTTGAGCGGCGGTGCAGCAAAGGTTTGTTCTGCCCCAACGGGAACAAACGCTGTTTCTGGGCGGTATTTCCGAATCGCTGCCACCGTTTCCGCTGGCAACACAGGCAATTCCCAGATGTCACTTGCATCAAACTGACAGCACAATTGACACGCTGCACAGGTCGTTCGGGATAAAATCTTTTTCAACATTGCATCCAATTCCTTTCGCCATTTCCACAATGAACTGTGGAAACTTTTGTATTTGACAAGAACATTCCACAATTTTAATTGCAATCATCGCTCCAAATAGAACATGATACAAAAAGAGGCTTTCTATCCAGAAAGCCCCTTTTTCAACTTGTAATCCTAAAAAATCTCGCTTACTTTTCGAGCGGTACAACCCAGTTAAACGGATCCGGCAACTTGCCCCACTGAATACCAGTCAGGGTGTCGTAAATTCTCTGAGAAATCTTACCAATCTTATTGTTGTTGATTTCCATAACCTTATCATCCCACTTCAGATGACCAACCGGAGAAATAACGGCTGCAGTACCTGTACCAAAGACTTCGTCCAGCTTGCCTGCATCATAAGCATCTGCAATTTCCTGAATGGTAATCCGGCGTTCGGATACCGGCAGACCCCAACTCTTGCACAGTTCAATGGTAGACTTTCTGGTGATACCAGCCAGAATCGAACCTGTTTCCAAAGACGGTGTGACGATTTCGCCATCAATTACAAAGAAGATGTTCATTGCACCAACTTCTTCGATGTACTTCTGTTCTACGCCATCCAGCCACAGAACCTGAGAATAGTTCTGCTTATGAGCATCATCCTGGCTGTGCAGAGAAGCAGCATAGTTACCGCCAGTCTTTGCATAACCCATGCAGCCACGAACGGTACGAACATACTTGTCTTCTACATAGATGTTGACCGGATTCAGACCCGATGCATAGTATGCACCAGACGGAGAAAGAATAATCATAAACAGATACTGTGCACCCGGACGAACGCCCAAGAACGGGTCAATTGCAATGATAAACGGACGAATATACAGGGAAGTACCTTCCAGATGCGGTACCCAATCCTTTTCCACTTCCAGCAGTTCCATCAGACACTGCATGCCCAGTTCTACCGGCAATTCCGGAATAACCAGACGTTCATTGGAACGGTTCAGACGCTTAAAGTTTTCTTCCGGACGGAACAGCTGAATTTTATCATCGGCAGTCCGATAAGCCTTCAAGCCTTCAAATACAGTCTGACCATAATGGAAGCACATTGCTGCCGGACTCAGGCTGATGTTATCATACGGAACAATTTCCGGGTCGTGCCAGCCCTGACCTTCATCATACGGCATAATCAGCATATGGTCGGTAAAGATATGACCAAAGCCCAGCTTGCTTTCATCCTGCGGCTTTTCCTTTAAGGTTGCCGCTAACTTTTTCTTGATTTCCATGATACAATCCCTCTTTTTTCATGATGGTAACAGAAAACAGGAGGAAAAACTGCTGCTTTCTGCTATTTAACCCTATTATAGCACAAATCTGCACCGTTTGCAATTCCATTTGCAAAAAAAAAATCGGAAAATTACAAAAAAAATCAGGTACAGCGATTGGATTCGCTGCACCCGATTCGGTTCTTCTGTCAGCAGATGCTACTTACTTCAGGAACAGGTTGAGAATGATGTCTGTTCCAAGTTTGATTCCACCGCCAACAAGCACACATAGCAAAATCAATCCGAACAAGCCGCCCATACAACACACCTCTTTCTTAAAAAAACGACCGGCTTTCTGTTTTCTTACAAGTGCATTGTACCATTCCAATTGTTCAAAAATGATAAAACTGCTGATATTTTTGCTCAAAAATAAACCCAGACAGAACCTCTGTCCGGGCTGTTTTTCAGAATCCTTTTTCTTCATCTTCTTATAGGGGTGTGCTTGATTATAAAATACAGTATTGTTAGACTTTTATACCGTTTCTGCTGGCTGCTCCACATCGTCTATGATGTTTGGACTGGTACACCATACCAATGTCGTTGTGCAGGTTGTTCCCGACTGTTTGCAGGTATTACAATACCAGTCCTGATAAAGATACACTGTACAATGTCCCGGATGTTTGTTTCCATGAGAATGATGGAAAGCTAGTGTTCCAATTACACAATTGTCTTAAGATTTAGCTTTGTTTCGTAGAACACCTTTCTACGATATTTTGGGGCAAATACAATGTGGTACTTGCAAATTCACTTCGAATGTGATAAACTATATATGTCATTCACTTTGTGATGACCTCCTTTTGATTA
>HF997856.1 GCA_000433635.1 Ruminococcus sp. CAG:254 | reverse complement strand
AGCATTTTTGAAAAACTGCTGCACCGAAAAACTTTTGGTTTGCCTGCGGCTCGTTCTTTGCAACACACCTCTACAAACAAAAAAGCACCGCCGAAGCGATGCTTTTTCTCGTTTTATTCTGTCAATTTACAGCGTTTTTCTCATTAAATGTGTGCAGAATAGTTCGGTGCTTCCTTGGTAATCTGAATGTCATGCGGATGGCTTTCCTTCAGACCTGCACCCGTAATCTGTACAAACTTTGCCTTTTCATGCAGCAGCGGAATGGTCTGGCAGCCACAATAACCCATACCAGAACGAATACCGCCGACCAGCTGGAAAATGCTGTCTGCCACGCTCCCCTTGTAAGGAACACGACCTTCAACGCCTTCCGGAACCAGCTTCTTTGCACCTTCCTGGAAATACCGATCCTTAGAGCCGTTTGCCATTGCTGCCAAGCTGCCCATACCACGGTAAACCTTGAAGCTTCTGCCCTGATAGATTTCTGTTTCGCCCGGTGCTTCTTCGCAGCCTGCCAGCAGAGAACCCAACATAACAACATTTGCACCAGCTGCCAATGCCTTTACAATATCGCCGGAGTACTTAATACCGCCGTCAGCGATAACCGGAATACCATACTTCTTTGCAACACAAGCAACGTCATAAACAGCGGTAACCTGCGGAACACCGATACCAGCAACAATTCGAGTGGTACAGATAGAACCAGGTCCAATACCAACCTTAACAGCATCTGCACCAGCCTGAATCAATGCTTCAGCAGCCTCTGCGGTTGCAATATTTCCGGCAATGACTGGTGTATTCGGGAATGCTACCTTGACTTTCTTCAGACATTCCATGATATTCTTGCTGTGACCGTGTGCAGAGTCCAGAACCAGAACGTCTACCTGTGCATCGACCAATGCGTGTGCCCGTTCCAGAACATTTGCGGTAATGCCAATAGCTGCACCGCAGAGCAGACGACCCTTTTCATCTCTTGCAGAGTTCGGGAACTGTACTGCCTTTTCGATATCCTTGATGGTAATCAAACCCTTGAGATAGCCGTTTTCATCAATCAGCGGCAGCTTTTCAATCTTGTGCTGGCGGAGGATTTCCTGTGCTTTTTCCATGCTTGTGCCAACCGGAGCTGTGATCAGGTTGTCCTTGGTCATTACTTCGGAAATCGGTGCACTGTAATCGGTCAAAAACCGCATATCCCGGTTGGTGATGATGCCGACCAGCTTTCCAGTGCGGTCTACAATCGGAACGCCGGAAATCTTATACTTGCCCATCAGCTTATCTGCATCTGCAACCAGATGGTCTTCGGTCAGAGAGAACGGATTGACAATAACGCCATTTTCAGAACGCTTTACCTTATCCACTTCATCTGCCTGCTGTTCAATGGACATATTCTTGTGAATGATACCGATACCGCCTTCTCTTGCAATTGCAATTGCCATTGCTGCTTCAGTGACGGTATCCATCGCAGCAGTCATAATCGGGGTGTTCAGCTTGACATTGCCTGCCAGCGTTGTTTTCAGGTCAATCATATTCGGCGTTACGTCGGACTCTGCTGGAATCAGCAGGACATCATCAAATGTCAGACCCTGTTTTCCGAACTTTTCACACATTTCCATTTGAATTCCCTCCATTTTTTTGCACCGGTTTTTTTCGATTGCATCCAGATACACAAAAACTGCCAAGGGCATTCCATGAAAATGGAACACACTCAAACAGCTTTTGAACACCAGACAAGCACACTGCCGGCCGTGATTGTGATTTGATTAGATTACATCTATTTTACTCTACTTTTCGACATTTGTCAAGATGCTTTCGCACGAAAT
>HF997855.1 GCA_000433635.1 Ruminococcus sp. CAG:254 | reverse complement strand
ACTTCGTTTCCAATCGGCACAGCCCAATATCTCGCTTAGTCGTTGTCACCGTGAACGACTGTATCCGCCGAATGTCATCGTAGAATACCCCTGTTTTCGAGTGAATCGCAACATCTAAAAAATACTTTCCCGGTAACAAGTGATTCTGAAACGTCCAGCGAATTTTCCCTGTCTTCCGAACTGGTATCAGTCGGTCACAATCAATATCAACATTCGTTCCATAGCAGTGCACACTATCTTCCCGGAAAATTCCATAGCCGAAATTCCCCTCTAGTCCCTCCTGCTGGGCTGCATAGGCAATTTCTACGGTAATTGCTGCCCCTGTCGGAAACGCATGACAGGGATTCCCATCTGCATCCAACATCTTTGCATCGGTAAACTGCACTGCACCATTTCCCATCCGCACCGCCGTTGGTTCACAAAATGCCGGCAAAGCTGCCTGATCATCTGCATCCTTGGATTCCGATTCAGTGGCTTTCGGTGTATGCTCTGCTTCCCGTGCAATCCGCTCCTTTTCCATGGCGGAAAGATAATGTTCATGGACATATTTGGGAATGCCTTCTTCCCGAATCTTCCCATTGTCAATCCAAATAGAACGGTCACAAATCTGCTCAATCTGCTCCATCGCATGGGAAACAATGACAATTGTCGTTCCGGCTGCTTTAATCTCCTGCAACCGCTGGAAACATTTCTGCTGAAAATTGACATCTCCCACGCCTAAAATCTCATCAATCAGCAAAATATCCGCATTGACATGAATCGCAACGGAAAATGCCAATCGCATATACATCCCGGAAGAATAAGTTCGCACGGGATTGTCAATGAACTCCTCCAGTTCGGAAAAGTCAATGATGGTTTGCAGGCGAGCATCAATTTCTTTCTTCGTTAAGCCAAAAATCGAAGCGTTGGTATAGATATTTTCTCTTCCACTCATATCCGGATGAAAGCCTGCCCCCAGTTCAATCAAGCTGGAAACTCTGCCCTTCATGGTAATCGTACCCTTATCTGGATAGAGAATTTTTGTCAGCAGTTTCAGCGTAGTACTTTTGCCACAGCCGTTGTGTCCGACCAGTCCGACCGCTTCGCCCCGTTTCACCTGAAACGAAATATCCCGTAAAACTGGACGAATTTCATAGCGGTTTCGCTTGCGGAATAGCAGCCGTTCCTTAAAACTCTGCCCCTTATCTAAAAACACCCGAAAGCTTTTCTCAACGTGTTCCACCTGAATGGAATATTCTGTTTCCGCCATGATTTACAACTCCTCTGCAAAACCTTTTTTCAGCTTGGAAAACGTCAGCAGCCCCACTGCCAAAAACAAAATGCCCAGTATGACTGCCTCCAACAAGGTGGAAAGCTGCGGAACAACGCCCCGATATAAAACATCTCGATAAGCGGTAATAATCGAGGTCATCGGGTTCAAGTGATAGAGCTTCTGGAATCGCTCTGGTACTAATGTTTCTGGATAGAGCACCGGTGTCATATACATCCAAATCATAGACACAATGCCTAGAATGTGTTCCAAATCTCGAAAATATACCGTAATGGCTGCGGAAAGCATTGCAATCCCCAATGCCAGCAGGTATTCCACCACCATAATGATGGGCAGACAGAGAAATGCCAGCAGATTAAAGGTTGCACCTGTTACCAGCATCACCAAAAAGATAATCAGAAAACAAAGCAACATATTGACAAAGCAGCTTGTCACATAAGAAATTGGAATAATCTCTCGGGGAAAATAAATTTTTTTGACAAGGTCTTTTTGTGCAACAATCGACCCCGCTCCGCCTGTCATCGCTGCGGAAAAGAAAATCCATGGAATCAGAGCAACAAATAAATACAGGGAATAATGTTCCACCTGTGCTGGCAGAATCACAGTAAATACAAATGTATAGACTAGTAACTGCATCAGTGGGTTGATAAACGTCCAGAGAAAGCCCAAAACAGAGCCTTTATAACGTCCTCGCAGGTCTTTTCGCACCAGACTGAACAGCATTTCTCGATAGTGATAGAGTTCACGGAATAACTTCATGAATGATAAAAATCCTTTCTTCCTTGGGAGGAGTGAACTAACTTGTATTATACTACATTTTTCCGTTGTCGTCAATGTTTTTGCAAGGTCGTACTGGCTGCAAACTATGAGCTAATGAATTCCCATGCCAGTATTATCCCCTTACATCACAAAAAAACCGCCATAGAAACTTCTTCCGTTTCCATGACGGTTTTTTATCGGCTCTCTCGCCCTTACTGATTCATATAGAAGAAACGGAACCAAGTCGGATAAGCTGCAAGATGTTCATCCAGCGTCGTCCGATTTGAGAATCCCGGGTCATTCATCGTGAAATCCGAGGTTTTCAGAGTGCTGGTATCCGTATTGGTACAGCCTGTTACAACAACATAGTGCGAACCGCCATACACATTATCTGATCCCACGATCACCGGCCCGTGCTCCTCTAACAAGGTGTACAGACGCTGGCAGAATGCATAGGTGGAAAGTCCAGAACAGCCTTCTAAATCATATCCCAATGCAATAATCGGTGCCCACAAAATCGAATTGTTATCAAATTGCATTTGATACCGCATCTCATCCGGCAGAATTTCTGTGTCTGTATGATAAGATTGCGTCATTGCCAGAGAAGTCACCAGACAGCCAACCTGTGCAATGGTCTTTGTTCCAATGTAGGTTGAACCCCATCTCGGGTCTGCCTGATTGTAATACGGAACATCATATGAAATCCCATTCTGTTTCTTCTGCAATACCCCATTTTCATCGAAAATATAAGTGCCATCCGGCAGGGTTACCGTTCCGGTTGCCATCTTTCCAGTGGTCAGGTCAAAATAATATTCCGAACCATCCAGTGTCAGCCAACCTGTCACCTGTTCGCCGTTCTTACCAAAATAATAAGAACCGTCCTGCAAGGTAACTTTTCCGGTCTGCATACTGCCGTCTGCTCCGAAATAGTAAGTCTTTCCGTCAATGGTCTGCTTTGCATTCACAGCCATACCCAAATCGCTGAAATAATAGGTCTTACCGTTTACAGTCTGCAAGCCCATTGCCTGCTTGCCATCTGCTCCGAAGAACAACACCGTTCCATCTTCCATGGTGACAAATCCAGTCTGCATGTTACCGTCTTTGCCGAAATAATAAACATCTTTGTTCAGCGTAACCAGTCCGGTTTGCATGCTGCCATCTGCACCAAAATAATAGGTCTTTCCGTCAATGGTCTGCTTGGTATTCACAGCCATACCCAAATCATTGAAATAATAGGTCTTGCCATCTACGGTCTGCAAGCCCATTGCCTGCTTACCGTCTGCCCCGAAGAACAGGACTGTTCCATCTTCCATGGTTACTAGACCCGTCTGCATTACACCGTCTGTTCCGAAATCATACACGCTGTCGTCAATCGAAGTCAATCCAGTACGCAGAACGCCGTCTTCTCCGAGGTAATAAGTTGCACCATCTACAATCTGAAAGCCAGTTTGTGCAATGCCATTTTCGTTGAAATAATAGGTTGCCTGACTGGTTTCATCGGTTACAAAACCAGTATACGGGGTTGCATCTTCTGCACAGCCTGCAATTGTACCATCTTCACAAGTATAAATGCCCGTCTGCAAAACGCCGAATTCATCGAACACATACGGTGTACCGTCAATTACAGCCTCGCCGACCTGCTTGCCGGTTTCCGGAAACACATAATACAGACGGTTGGAATGCGAGATCCATCCAAACTGTTTCTGTCCGGTTGTCAGGTCAAAATAATACCGAACGCCATCAATTGTCTGCCAGCCGGTCTTGAGTGTACCGTCTAAAGCGAACAGATACGTTTCTTCGTTCGGGAGGGTGGTAATTCCAGTTGCATATGTTCCATCTGCATAGCAGTAATACAGAGAACCAGAAGTGCCTTCATACCAGTTTTCTTCAGTAACATCTGCCAGCAAAACAGATTGTCCGATTGGCTGCAAGCTATCTTCTTTGATGGCAACTGGCTGTAATAATTCGGTGTTGTCAATTGCCGATGCGGAAACGCTGCACAGCCCAATTGCTGTAAAACACATTCCGGCAACCAGCACGAGCCGAGCGATGCTGCGGCTGTATTGTTTTTGTGCCATTGGTAACACGTCCTTTCCTTCTATCGAAACAGCCTAGCTTTGCTGTTTCAAAAAATCGGTGGCAAATGCTGTCGCCGCTCCGCAGGATGAACCTTGCAAGGTTGCAGTGCCGAGAAACGCTGTTGGGAACTGCTGCGGAGGATTGGGAAAACACGCTCTGTATTTGTCACCGTTTTGTCATCATTTTAATCAAACCAATGTTCATTATAATCCTTTTCCAGCGAACTGTCAAGAGGAAAAGTTTGAAAAAAGCGAAAAAAAACGGGGATTTTGGGCACTTTTCATAAAAATTGTCGAATTATACAAAATTTATCAGATAACATTTCAAGAACGGCTAACAGTTGTTACCAATTTGCAAGAAATGATTGGTCAGAAAAAGAACGATTTTCGGAGTAGGCTGCTAGGAATGAGCCGCAGGCAAATAAAAGTTTTTTGATCCAAC
>HF997854.1 GCA_000433635.1 Ruminococcus sp. CAG:254 | reverse complement strand
TGGTCGGTGACGACCTGGAAAAATCGGTAGATGCCGGCATCTTTTCTTTGAGGCGAATCGTTCAAGATTCGCCTCTTTTTATTTGTCATGTTATCGGAAACCATAAAAAAATGGCTTGCAGATGAAAAAACCTGCAAGCCATTTTTTTATTTTGTTGATTTTAAGATGTTACTGTTTTTTCGGTTCTTGATGGCATTCTGCTAAATTTTCTTTTGGTGTTCCAAGGCTCAGCAGTGTTTTTGCAATGCCATTTCCATAGTGGTTAATGGTTGTAATTGCAACATAAAAAATCTTCTGAATCTGCTCATAAGTCGGAACGGTTGCACCGCAGAACTGTGCCATCTTATAGCGGATTTCTCCGTCTTCAAAGTCCATATCAAAACAGCCGAGGTTGATTTCATAGTTTGCCCGTGTCAGAAATTCAGCAATTGCCGGACGAGCTTTTTCTTCTGCATGCAGCGGAAAAACAGAAATCATGCTGTAACCGTTTTTCCGGATGTCCATATAAATATCGACTCTGTGAATCTGAGAAGAAAGCATCATTCCGCTGCGAATGACACCATTTTCATTGCAAGGGATATAGTTCAATTCCTCTTTTGTGAAAAATTCCTCTACTGCTTTTGCGATTTCCGGTGAATAATTTTTTGCCATTGGCGTATGCTCCTTTTTATTGTAACTTTATGAATTTTCGCATTCCTTAAGGACTTCTGTTGGTGTTCCAATACCAAACATTATTTTTGCAATCCCGTTACCATATCGTTCAATTATTTTAATGTTATAGTAAAGGGCATCTTGAATTTGCTGGTCAGTTGGAATAGTATCTGCACAGTTATGGAACGACTTGCAGCGAATTTCACCATCATCAAAATCCATTTCAAAATTACAAGGTCTTAAGCCATAGTTGGCTCTGGTTAAAAATTCTGCCATGTCCTTTCGAACATCTTCGTCTACTGTCATTGGAAAAACGGTAAGAATACGAAAAGCATCATCATCAATACCAATATAAATGTCTGCTCGTTTGAATTTGCAGTTCAGTGTAATGCCCATACGGATTACACCATTGTCATTGCATGGTTGATAATGCCAGTCATCTTTGCTCAGGAAGTTTTCAATCGCATTTGCAATTTCTAAAGAAAATTTTCTTGCCATAATAGACTCTCCTTTTAAGTAAAAATAGGTTAAAATACCATCCAACAAGTTAAATTCTCCTTGTTTGTGCATATTATACCATATTCACAGAAAAATGTCAACCTATTTTTCACTTTTGCAAAAAATCTTGCAATTCCGGAAAAATCGAAACACTTCGCCGCAAAATCCCATGTACATAGGCAATCAATGTTCCATAGTTGGTGAACGGAACGCCAGCTTTCGCCGCCAACTCTTTTCGATATTGAATCACACGTGGCTGCAACATACATCCGCCGCAGTGAACAATCAGCCGATACGGGGTTAAATCATCCGGAAACGCATTCCCAGAAGTCCATGTGAAATCCAGCGTTTTTCCTGTGTATGT
This sequence comes from Ruminococcus sp. CAG:254, assembly GCA_000433635.1. Lineage (GTDB taxonomy): Bacteria > Bacillota > Clostridia > Oscillospirales > Ruminococcaceae > Ruminococcus_C. The sequence goes on along the minus strand of HF997854.1, from coordinate 14,088 downwards.
TTGTATCCAGTTCGGCAGCTTGACCGTTCCGATGTCGTTGCACTGTCGGTGATGCGTGCAGCCTTCAGAAATCAAAATTTGGTCGTGGTTCTGCAAATATTCCAGCGTAGCGGCGGCAGTCACTGCCTTTTGCAGTACATCGTGATAATGTGCATATAAGATAGAAAATGAAGTCAGGGCGATTTCCGGCGGAACAATCTGGTTGACCTGTTGAAATGCCTGGCTGTCTGTCACAACCAATTTCGGCGGCTGTTTTAATAGCAAAAGCGTTCGCTGCAACTGTTGTGGCTGAACAACCAAACAAATGGCTTCTTCATCTAAAATAGAGCGAATCGCCTGCACCTGCGGCAGAATCATCCGTCCCTTTGGAGCGGATTCATCAATCGGTGTGACCAATAAAATGATGTCATCCTGCTGGACAAAATTTCCCAGCAGGGAACGGTTTGCTTTTGGTGCTTGTTTCTGATAGCAGACAGCCATTTTTTCTTTGAGTTCCGAAATGTGGAATCCAGTTTTTGCACTGACTGCAATTGCTCTATCTGGCAACTGTTCTGGCATGTGCAGGTCGCATTGATTGTAGACCTCCAAAAAGGGAATCTGCTGTTGCTGCAAATCTGCTTCCAATTTTGTTTCCAGTTCTGTCTTTCCAATGGTGCTGTTGATGACAATGACAGCCAAATCCGTGCGGTGCAAAATTTCCTTCGTCTTTTGCATCCGCAGGCTGCCCAATGTTCCTTCGTCATCTAGCCCCGGCGTGTCAATGATGACGACAGCCCCCAGCGGGAGCAGTTCCATTGCCTTGCGAACGGGGTCAGTCGTTGTTCCTTGAATTTCTGACACAATCGACATGGTTTGATTGGTAATAGCATTCACTAAGCTGGATTTTCCAGCATTTCTTCTGCCGAAAAAGGCAATGTGAATGCGGTCAGCACTGGGTGTTTGCTGTAAACCTGCTTCCATGAAGCATCCTCCTTATAATAATGAACGTCGCATCAGCATGGCATCTACAACGGTGATTTGTTGGTCATCGTTCCAGTCGGCACGATTGCCCTGTTCTGTGGTGAGCGATTCCAACCGCAGCAAATACCGATTCAGCAGAACCAAATCTGAAACCGTGGCAGTTCCATCTCCGTCCAAATCGCCCTTTGTGGAATCTGTTGTAGTTTCTGGAATGAGCCAGTTTCCTGTTACAGAAATCATGCACAGTATGCGGATGGTGTCACCGAAATAAACATCTGTGCCATAGTCGGCAAGCGTGTCCCATAATGCCTGTTCCCAAGAAGATGCAGAATCTTCGCAGGCAGCAGCTACCAAGAATGGAGCAGTGAAACAGAGGTCGTCATAATCCTGTGTCGGCGTGCCATCCAGTTCATAGCCAGCAACGATATTCTCCGGGTCACCATCGGTTTCCGTCTGAATCCAGCTGTTCAGCTTGTGAATGACTGTTTTTACGGTATCATTTGCACCCTTTTCGGAAGGGTAGAGCAAATCCATTCCCAACCGCCACGGTGTCCGGCAGCTGTTATAGGCATATGTGCCATCAGTGACATCTTCCAAGAAGTTTTCCGGAGCTGGAACAAATTTCCCCGCTGCATTTTTTACGATGAAATCCGGCAGCAGTCCCGTAGATTGTTCAGCGGTGATGCTTTCTATCACTGCACACGTTCCATCATATAATTTTCCCCAGCGTTTATCGCCGGTAATCGCTTCAAAAACTGGAAAATATTGCAGAATAAAGTCAGAAGAACGGGTTGCGAAATAATAAGAATCGCTCTGGTCACATTCATGCACCCAGTCGCCCAGCTGTAACAGCCAGTCCTCTTGATTGACTTCATAGTCCATAATATCTTGAATCATGGCAAGAGCCGTTTCCCGATAAGGGGTTTCCTCGCTAGAGCCCCAACGCTGGTCGGCTAACAGCAGCGAATAGGCAATATCCAAATCGCCATCTGTTGCAGAGTCTGCATCTCCGCCTTGCATTGCTCCATCGGTTGCCCCGTCAATCAGAGAAGAACCATTGTCGCATTGCTGCCAGGACATCAAATTTTCACCAATATCGCTGAGATGTGCCCGATAATAGCGGTACATTCCATCGAATGTATCTTTTGCCTGTGCATCATAGTCCGCCATGCAAACCGTAATCAGCATGCCGTAGCCGTGTGCTTCAGAAACAGTGACTGGAACAGAAACACCATCTCCAGCATAGCGATTTTCTTCATAGGAAACATAATACTGTGGTTTGCCAGAGGAAATATAAGTGTCCTCGGTCACATAAGATTTCTTCCATTGTTGATAAGTGTCTTGTAAGACTTGTTTCCGGTCAGCGTTAGCAGCCTGCACGGAAGTGAGCAGCGGACAGGCGGAAAGGGAAAATAATCCTGCCGAAAAAGCGGCGATCCATTTTTTTGCAGTGTTCATGGTGCATCTCCTTGTCTTTGAGGTGCAGTAGAATTAGAAACGGAAATCTCGTTTTCCAGCAGCCATTTCTGCAATGTGTTCGGCTGCAATTGCCCGTACTTTTTCGTTTGGAATGTTCAACAGTTCCTTTTGAATCAGGGCTTTTCCGATGGCACGAGTTTCCGGTTTTGCATAATCCTCCAAATATTCGTTTAATGTCATGAGGGCATTCGGGTGACAGCAGTTTTGAATCTGACCGCTCTTGCAGAGGGACATGAACCGGTCGCCGGTTCTGCCAGCCCGATAGCAGGCGGTGCAAAAGCTGGGGATGTATCCCAATTCCATCAGCCAGCGGACAACTTCATCCAAGGTGCGGCGGTCGCTGACATCGAATTGAGCAGAATTTTCGGATTCTGGTTCTGGCGTATCGTATCCGCCAACACTGGTACAGGATGCACCGCTCACTTGTGAAATCCCCAGCTGCAACGCCCGTTCCCGAACGGCTTTTCCCTCTCTGGTTGACATAATCATGCCCGTATATGGAACAGCAATCCGAATAACGGTGCAGATTTTTGCAAAGGTTTCATCGTCAATGCTGTTATCGAACGCATTCGGGTCAATATCATCTGCGTGCTTGATACGGGGAACACTGATGGTGTGCGGACCTACGCCATAAGTTGCCTCCAGATGTTCTGCATGCATCAGCAAGCCAGCAAGTTCATACGGATATGTTTGCAGCCCGAACAGAACGCCCAGCCCAACATCATCGATTCCACCCTGCATGGCTCTGTCCATGGCTTCGGTGTGGTAATCGTAGTTGTGTTTTGGCCCTGCCGGATGCAGTTTTTCGTATTGTTCTTTGTGGTAGGTTTCTTGGAACAGGATATACGTTCCAATGCCAGCATCATGCAATTTTCGATAATTTTGGATTGTAGTTGCAGCGATATTCACATTGACCCGGCGAATTGCTCCGTTTTTGTGCTGAATGTGGTAAACCGTGTCAATGGATTCCAGAATGTATTCAATGGGGTTGTGCAGGGGGTCTTCTCCAGCCTCCAGAGCCAGCCGTTTGTGTCCCATATCTTGCAACGCAATGACTTCTCGTTTGATTTCCTCTTGTGTCAGCTTTTTTCGGCAGATATGCTTGTTTTTCGCATGATACGGGCAGTAAACACAGCTGTTCACGCAGTAGTTGGAAAGATAAAGCGGAGCAAATAATACGATTCGCTTGCCATAGTAGTCCAGTTTAATGGCTTCTGCTAATTGGTAGAGTTCTTCCCAGACGGTTTCCGATGGACAGGCAAGCAAAACAGAGGCTTCCCGATGAGTCAACCCTTTTTGTAAGCGGGCTTTGGATAAGATTTCCTGAATCAGTGGAAGATTGTTTTTGTTTTCCTGTGCATAAGCAAGCGTCTGCATCACTTCTTCATGGCAGAGAAATTCTGCTGCTTTTGTGGAGTTTGGAAGATACATCGTTCTCTCGTCACCTTTTTTCCATAAAGTGCAGCCAAAAGCGGCTGTCTGATGTTATTATACCATGCAGCAGATGCTTTGTCAATGAATCGAATTCGCAATTGCTAATAAATGGAAATTAAAATCCAAGTTTGCATAAAAAGATATACAACTTTTGTGATGATTCACCTTGACATTTTGTATAAATTATGGTATCCTTATAGTAATATCATTCATATTCGATGTGAAAAACAGAAGGGATGGAACAAACATGAAGAAACAGGGAAAGAAAAACCGGATATTTGCCGGAATTGCCGCAGCGGTGATGGCAGTGAGTGCAACCGCAGTCGGCGTGCGTTCTTATTCTGCCAATGCAGCAGATTTGGAACTGGACAACTATGCAAAACTGCTGCAATATTCGCTGTATTTCTATGATGCAAATATGTGCGGGGACAAGGTAGGGGAAACTTCTGCATTCTCTTGGAGAGATAATTGCCATACCGGAGATGTCGCATTGGGCGGCTTCCACGATGCCGGCGATGCAATTAAATGCGGACAGACTGCCGGATTTACCGCTTCTACCTTGGGCTGGGCATATTATGAATACAAAGACCAGTTCCAGAAGACCGGAACGACTGCACACTTCAAGGTGATCAGCGATGAATTCAACGAATTCTTTAAGAGATGCACAACGCTATCTGGTGACACTGTAACATCGTTCATCTATGAAGTTGGCGATGATGGTTCTGACCATGGAAAGTGGTTTGCACCGGAAGCAATGTGGGATCACGGCAGCAGTGAAACTTACTCGACCACCAACGGTGCAAGTGATATTGCCGCACAGTATGCCGCTTCTCTGGCACAGAGCTATTTGAACTTTGGCAACGAAGAAGATTTGAAGTATGCGGTTGCCTTGTATAACTTTGCTGATAAATACCGTACGATTACTTATGACCAGAATACTTATGGTGGAGCTGCAAAGGACGTGCAGGATGATATTTCCTGGGCAGCAGGCTGGCTGTATCTGGCAACTGGCGAAGAATCATACTTGACCGAAAACAGCAAGTATACACAAGTTAAAAACGACTGGACACAGGATTACTGCTATGCAAATTCTCAGTTGGGTGCAGCCATCATCAACGCTGAAATCACTGGAAACTGGAGCTTTGCAACCAACTACATCGGACAGAAAGTCAACGCAAACCAGAATCAGTTCTATGTCATGAACAGCTGGGGCAGTGCAAGATATGATGTTTTGATGCAGTACTGTGCGTTGGTCACTTCCAAATATGAACAGTCTGGCGTAGACTATACCGAATGGGCAAAAAAGCAGATGAACTATATTTTAGGTGACAACAATGCAAATGTTTGTCTGGTTGTTGGCTATAATGATGTTTCTGCAACCTCTCCGCACCACCGTGCAGCATCCAATTTGAAAGTAAGCGATGACTGGCATGAATGGAACTCTTGGGATGGAAAGTATTCCTCCAGCAATGGACACGTATTGTATGGTGCATTGGTTGGCGGCCCGACCAGCACGGACTTTACGACCTATAAAGACAATGCAACAGATGCCACTTCCAACGAAGTTGCAATTGACTATCAGGTCGGCTTAGTTGCAGCAGCAGCAGGTTTATATGACAAGTATCAGACCGGCAGTGTTGTTGCACAGATTGGCGACGAAGTAACTGTATATCCGGATGAAGTAGCAGTTGCAAACGGCGGCGAAGTTACCACTACTACCACAACAGAAACCACAACCACTACCACAGAAACAACGACTACAACGGAAGAAACTACCACCACAACCGAAGAAATCACAACGACACCAGAAGAAACGACTACCACACCGGAAGAAACCACCACCACAACAACAGAAGAAACAACTACCACACCGGAAGAAACCACGACTACAACAACCGAAGAAACGACAGTTACAGAAGAAACAACAACAGTTTCCGAAGAAACTACAACCGAAGAAACCACCACAACAACTTCCGCAAGCGTTCTGCCGGGTAAAAATGTTGGGGATGTCAACTTGGATGGAAAGGTAGACCTGCTGGATGCAATCCATTTGAATAAGTATCTGGCACAGCTGATTACCTTGACACCAGTTGCAGTTGCAAATGCAAACTGTAATCAGGAAGATGGAACAGAAACAATCGATGATAAGGATACATCTGTTTTGATGAAGTTTATTTTGGGCAGCGAAGATGTTAAGAATCTTCCATATGTTAGATAATTTCTTTTTTCATTTTTTCCTCTAAGCGAAACGTGTTCGACAATGATTGTCGGGCACGTTTCTCGTTTTTTCGGAGCGGAACATTTACAATTTTTTCTTTACATTTTCCTATTTATCTTGTATAATAAAAAGAGAAGGGATGCTTTTTGTGAAGGGAGAAAGCTTTATGAAAAAAATTTTGAGAAAAGGAATTTCCTGTATATTATCCATGCTGGTATTGCTGCAAGGTTGGCTGTTCGTGCCGAATGGTGCAGCAGCGTTGGAAGAGGACTGGAGTCCGGAAACCACCACCGCAGCGACTACAGAAAACGTGGGACAAGTGCAGGAATGGGAGCAGTTTCAGTATCAGGTATCTGAAAATGAAGTTACGATTGTCGGGTATGTAGGGACGATTGAGGGCACTTTAGAAATCCCTGCAGAGATTGACGGCTTGCCTGTCACACGAGTGGAAGATGATGCATTTATCAAACAAAATCAATTGGTGGAAGTTGTGATTCCAGCCAGTGTGATTGAAATCGGCAGCACAGCGTTTCATGATTGTGAGAACTTGCAGGTTTTCACCGTTGCCGAAGAAAATCCAGTGTATTGTGTTAAAAATGGGCTGCTGTTGGATAAGGGCGAAAAAGTTTTGATTCGCTGCCCCAGCGGACGTTATGGAGAAGTAACTGATATTCCAAATACGGTTTTTTTAATTTCAGATGCAGCGTTTGCAGATTGTTCTTCTCTGTCCAAAATTGAATTGCCAGTATCGGTTCTTTCAATTGGAGCAATGGCATTTTCTAATTGTACTGCCTTGTATGACATCACACTGCCAAAGGACTTGCAGACAATTGGAGATGGTGCATTTATGAATTGTACCGCCATTCAGCGAATGATATTGCCGGAGAATCTGCGTCGAATCGGCATGATGGCATTTTCCAACTGTCAGTCTTTGTCAGAAGTGATCGTTCCATCAGGGGTGCAGACTTTGCCGGATTCTGCCTTTGCAGACTGCATTGCCTTGCAGCGAGTGACATTATCAGAAGGATTGACGAATATTTCTGTTGCTGCTTTTAAAAATTGTACGGCTTTGCAGGAAGTGCAGCTGCCAGATACTTTAGAAAGTATCAAATCCAATGCGTTTGAAAATTGCAGTTCCTTGCAGAGAATGCACTTTCCGGCAGCTGTTTCAGAACTCTCAGCCAATGCATTTTCGGGCTGTATTTCGTTGTCGGAAGTGACAGTTGCAGCAGAAAATCCATATTATACGGCAGTTGATGGGGTCTTGATGACAGCTGACCAAGCAACATTGGTTTACTATCCGCCGTGCAGTTCACAATCCGATTATACCATTCCGGAAACAGTAAAGACCATTGATAGCTATGCATTTCAAGATGTCATGCAGCTGCAATTTTTGACCGTTCCGGAAACAGTTGAAACGATAGAGCCGTATGCTTGTTATGATGCCAATTCTTTGAAAGAAGTGATGTTAAACGGTGCATCTGTTATTTCGGCATATGCATTTCAGTCTTGTGACCAGTTGGAAGCAGTTGTATTCGGCGATGGCGTGCAGGAAGTGCAGACGGGTGCATTTTTGGATTGTCCGTCTTTGAAAAGCATTATTTTGCCGAAAACAATTACAACAATTGAAGACTATGCATTTGGCTATCAAACAGATTCTGCGGAAGCAGGTACGTATTCTATGGTAAAAGGCTTTTTTATCTGCTTTTATAAATATACAGCTGGTGCATACTATGCAGCTTTGAATGGATTCGATTCACTTTCATTGGATGATGTGATTACGACCACAACCACAGCTGTTTCTGCGAATGTTACTACAACAACTAAAACCAAAACCGAAACAACAGCAAGCAATCAGACAACAGCAGCCGTTACAACAGCAGCACTTGAAACGACAAGCAAATTAGAAACAAGTCAAGCAACAGCGACAAAAGCAGAAACAACGGCAGTTGTCACCACAACAACAATCGCTGCAACCACAAATCGACCAGAAACCAGCATTGTTTCAACAACAACACCGCAGTTTGTCACAACAACGACCACCACAACCCATCAGCACGGCGGAACGGCTACCACTGTAACGACAGGTGTAACAACGCAGACAACAGCGGTTACAGGGCAGACAACGCAAGTTACAACGGAACTGAAAGGTGACTTGAATTTAGATGGACGACTTTCCATCGTAGATGCGATTCGGGTATTGACCTATTATGCAAAAATGGCATCCGGACAAGCAGCATATTTGTATTCAGAAGACCCTGATGTAGAAGAAGCTGCAAAAAGACGGGTGGATATGGATGGAAATGGAAGAATTGATACGACAGATGCTGTTGAGATTTTAATTATTTATGCAAAGACTGCAGCTGGACAATTATAAAATAAAAATAGAACAAAATCTGATTTTTCTAAAAAAACGGATACACCAACCAGATTTTTTGGTTAGAATCCTGGTAAAATTGCAAAAAATAAATTGACTTTTGATGCAAGTTGCTGTATAATAAAAGCAGTTCATCCGTTTTTTATGAGATCAAATGATACAGAAAGGAAAATCAGAATGAAACAGAAAAAGCATGTTGGAAAACGTCTGCTTGCAGGATTGTTGGGAGCAGTATTGTTGCAGACAGCAGTCAGCATTCCATCCGGATTGCAGGCATCTGCTGCGGACGAAGTGGAGTATAATTATGCGAAAGCATTGCAGTATTCCATTTATTTCTATGATGGCAATATGTGCGGAACAGAAGTTGCCGAAAACAACCGCTATCAGTGGCGTGGCAACTGTCACACCTATGACGCACAAGTGCCGTTGCAGCCAATGGGAGAAGATAAAGTCGGCACGAACTTGTCGCAATCGTTCATCGACCAGCATCGGGACATTCTTGATCCGGATGGTGATGGCTATGTAGATGTTTCCGGCGGATTCCATGACGCTGGCGACCATGTAAAGTTTGGTATGCCGGAAAACTATGCCGCTTCTACTTTGGGCTGGGGCTATTATGAATTTCGGGATTCCTACAAAAAGACAGGACAGGATGACCACATTGAAACAATTTTGCGGTATTTTAACGATTATCTGATGAAGTGCACGTTCCGAGATGAAAATGGCGAAGTCGTTGCACATTGTTATCAGGTGGGTGATGGCGATATTGACCACGCTTATTGGAACTCTCCGGAAGTAGATACCATGGCAAGACCTGCCTTTTTCCTGACAGGCGACAAACCGCAAACCGATTATGTTGCCTCAGCAGCTGCTTCGCTGGCAATCAACTATTTGAACTTTAAGGATACTGACCCAGACTATGCAGCACAGTCTTTGGACTATGCAAAAGCACTGTTCCAGTTCGCAAAGAGCCATGAAAAGCAGCTGAGTGACAATGCAGATGGGCCAAAGTCCTATTATAATTCTGCCAAGTGGGAAGATGATTACTGCTGGGCAGCAGCATGGCTGTTTAAAATCACCGGCGATGAAAGCTATTTGCAGGAAATTTACCCGTATTATGACTACTATGCAGCACCGTGCTATGTATATTGCTGGAATGATATGTGGAACGGTGTGCAGTGTATTTTAGGCGAAATTTCAGAGGACAAGCCTGCCAAGGAAGGCGAGCACGTTTATCCGCAGTTTATTGAAAAGTACAAGGAAGCTGCTGAAAAATCGCCCTATGAAGAAATGGATTGCTGGGCATCCGTTGCAAAGGCAATCACCACTTATATGACAGGCGGTGTCGGAACGATTACACCGGCAGGCTATTTCTGGCTGAATACCTGGGGCTCTGCCCGATATAATACTGCTGCACAGCTGTGTGCACTGGTTTATGACAAGTACAACAACAATGGAAAACCATCCGAATACAGCGAATGGGCAAAAGAACAGATGCAATATCTGATGGGCAACAATCCGATGAATCGGGCTTATATTGTCGGATATAGCGAGAATGCTGCAAAGTATCCGCATCACCGTGCAGCTTCCGGCTTAACCAGAGCAGAAGATACCAGAGAGCAGCGTCATGTTTTGTATGGTGCATTGGTTGGTGGGCCGGATGCCTCCGACAAGCACAATGATATTACCGCAGACTGGATTTATAACGAAGTAACGATTGACTATAACGCAGCCTTTGTCGGTGCAAGTGCGGGATTGTATGCATATTTCGGCGATGACTCCATGCAGGTAACGCCAGATTTCCCACCGAAGGAAGAAAACAACGGAGAAGAAGGCGGCGGCAATAACTACTGGGTTGAAGCATTTGCAGTCAATAACCCGTGTGCAGGCGGAGCAGGAACAACAAAGATTTCTATGAAAGTCATGACCGATTCCATTACGCCGAGAACAGATGTTACGGTTCGTTATTTCTTCAATACAAAGGAAATGACCAATCCAAGTTTGGTACAAGCAACAGAATTGTATGACCAGGCTGCAACGGAAGCAGCACCAGCAGACGGCGTAATTTCTGGGCCGTTCCAGTATGATGCATCCTATGACCCGAATATCTATTATTTTGAAGTGGCATGGGATGGCTATACCATTGCAAATTCCAACAAGAAATATCAGTGCTCCGTTGGCTTGTACTATGGCGACCAGTGGGATGCCTCCAACGACTGGAGCTATCAGAATTTGCCAGTATTGACCGATTCGGAAATGTTCGGCGATGGCAATGAAGTCAAGAGTGATTATATTTGTGTTTACGCTGGCGGTGAACTGGTTGGCGGTACAGAGCCGAACGGCAGCACACCAAAACCAGTAGAAACAACAACATCCACAACAACAGCTACCACTACCACAACCACAACCACGACTGTAACAAATGCAACAACCACAGAATCTGAAGTTTCTACAACTTCTGCAACAGAAATTACCACTACAGAATCCAAGCCAGCTACTACAACATCTCTGACAGAAGCAACTACTACAGAATCCACAACCACAGCGACAACAGAAGCAGGTGCTGAAATTTATTATGGAGATGTGAATCAGGATGGCGTTGTCGATTTGGCGGATGCAATTGTTATGAATAAGGCATTGGCAAATGTCATTACATTGTCAGAATCTGCCGGAAAATGTGCAGATTGCTATGATGATGGCATTCTTGATGATAAAGATGCAACCATTTTGATGCGGTTTGTCATTGGAAAAATCAACGATGTGCCATCTAAAGAATTGTAAGATTTCGAATTTTGCAATTCATCGCAAAAAAGAAGGGAATTATTCAACATGAAATCAGAACATCTGACAGAAGTCAAGCAGATTTTAAAACAGCATCAATTCAAAAAGTTATTTTCCGGTGATACAGAAAATACGTTTATCCAATTTTTCCGGTATTGTTTTGTTGGCGGTTTCGCAACGGTAGTAGACTGGGCATTGTCCTCGCTGCTGTTTTATCTGGCCTTTTCCGGTTCTGGCTATGCAGCTCTCTGCAATGGCTTGTCATTCGTTGCCGGATTGCTGGTCAACTATTTTCTTAGTACATTCTGGATTTTCAAGCAATCCAAAATGCAGAACCGCTTTTTAGAGTTTCTCTCGTTTGCGGCGATTGGCGTTGTGGGATTGCTATTGACCATCGGCATTACAAAGGGATTTGCTTGGGCGTTGGCAGATGTGACAAGCTTGTATCAGATTTTGAGCAAGGTAGTTTCCACAGCAGTGGCATTCTTCTGGAACTTCTTCGCAAGAAAGTACCTGCTGTATACCAAGAAAGAAGCATAAAAATCTATATTTTTCAAAATTGATGGAAAGAAAGGTGTGAAGCGATATGAAACTGTTGTTTATTGGTGCGACCCATGAAGTCACCGGCAGCTGTACCTATCTGGAGGCGTGTGGAAAACGCATCTTGATTGACTATGGCATGGAGCAGGGAAGAGATGTCTATGAGAACATCCGTGTTCCCTGTGCTCCATCGGAAATTGACTATGTATTCTTGACCCATGCCCACATTGACCACTCTGGCTTGCTGCCGCTGTTGTATGCAGGCGGATTCCGTGGGGAAATTCATGCCACACAGGCAACCGTTTCACTTTGCCAGATTATGCTGCGAGATAGTGCCCACATTCAGGAATTTGAAGCAGAGTGGCGAAATCGAAAGGCAAAACGCAGCGGTGGCGATATCTATACACCGCTTTACACCATGCAGGAAGCGTTAGGGTCGCTGGAACACTTCGTTCCGCATCCTTATGGAGAGAAAATTTCCATTGCAGATGGCATTACGATCCGGTTTTTGGATGCTGGACATCTGCTCGGATCGTCCAGTATTGAAATTTGGCTGGAGGAAAACGGTATCAGTAAAAAGCTGCTCTTCTCTGGCGATATCGGGAACTTCCATCAGCCGTTGATTCGTGATCCACAGTATGCCGATACTGCGGATTATGTCATCATGGAATCCACCTATGGCAATCGCCTGCATGAAAAGCCAAAGAATTATATTCAGGATTTCGTGCAAATTCTGCTGGAAACCTTCCAGCGGGGCGGAAGCGTTATTATTCCATCGTTTGCCGTGGGTAGAACGCAGGAACTGCTGTACTTTTTAAAGCAAATCAAAGACCAGAATTTGCTTGGGAAGTATCAGGATGTTCCGATTTATGTAGATAGTCCGCTTGCCATTGAGGCGACAGAAATCTTTCAGCGAAATAAGGAGAGCTGCTTTGATGAAGAAGCCCTTGCCTATGTGCAGCGTGGAGAAAATCCCATCGGGGTATCTGGGTTGCGGACGGCGGTCACCAGTGAAGCCTCTATGGCAATCAATGCAGACACTCGCAGCAAGATTGTGATTTCTGCGAGCGGTATGTGTGAAGCAGGACGGATTAAGCATCACTTGAAGCACAACCTCTGGAAGCCGGAAAATACGATTTTGTTTGTCGGCTATCAGGCTGTCGGCACATTGGGACGGCGATTGCTGGAGGGTGCAAACTATGTGACACTGTTCGGCGAATCGGTAAAAGTTGCCGCACAGATTCGACAGTTGCAGGGTATGAGTGGCCATGCTGACCAGAAAGGGCTGGAACTTTGGATTCAGCACGTACAGCAGGTGAAAAAGGTCTTTGTCATTCACGGAGAAACAACCGCTGCAGATACATTCACGGAATTGCTGAATGAGCAGGGTATTTCTGCCTATGCACCCTATAGCGGAACAGAATTTGATGTGGCAAGTGGGCAGTTCTTGCATGAAGCAGAGCCGGTTTATCTGGAAAAGCCGAAGTCTGTAAAGGCATCTGCAACCTATGACCGCCTGCAAATTGCATTGGATCGTGTCACTGCTTATATTCAGAATGCACGAGGCTACTCCAACAAGGAATTGGCAAAGATGGCAGACCAGCTGACCCAGCTGTGCAACAAGTGGGAACAGTAACGGGCTGTAATTGAATTTTGATACACACAACACCGCATATTTTTGTGCGGTGTTGTTGATTTGATAAGAAAATAGGAGGACAAATACCATGGAACAGACGATGTTAGAAGCAATGATGAGCAGAAAGAGCGTTCGGAGTTATACCGACCAAATGGTATCCGATGCGGATATTGAGAAAGTGTTAAAGGCTGGACAGTATGCTGCAAACGGCAGAGGTCGGATGGCAACGAAGTTTGTTGTTGTCAAGAATCGGGAGATTCGGGATGAACTTTCCAAGATGAACGCTGATATTATGGGCACAACCAGCGACCCATTTTATGGAGCACCCGTTGTCATTTGGGTGTTGGCTGACCGGAATGTGCATACTTATGTAGAAGATGGCAGCCTTGCCATTGGCAATATGCTGTTGGAAGCACATGCATTGGGATTGGGTGCTTGCTGGATTCATCGGGCAAAGGAAATGAGTGAATTGCCGGAGGGCAGAGCATTGCTGCAAAAATGGGGCGTTTCTGATGATGAAATCGGTGTTGGATGCTGCATTTTGGGCTATGCAAAGGGCGAACAGCCAGAAAAGAAGCCAAGAAGAAACGACCAAATTATCGTTGTAGAATAACGCAATTTTTTTCACGCCGTAGGCGAACTGCGGTCGAGCTGGCTCAGCTC
>HF997853.1 GCA_000433635.1 Ruminococcus sp. CAG:254 | reverse complement strand
CGGCAGTTCCAAGGGCAGTAACGCCTGCGGTAACAGGCAGAAGTTTTTCACCTGCACCTGAAATTTTATCACCTGCATTTTGGAGAATTTGTCCTGCCTCACCGATTTTAGCAAGTTCAGAATTTGCATTTTTGGCTTCTGCTTCAAGTCTTTTCAGTTCGTTTTCTGTTTCGACAATCTCACGCTGTAAGGCATCATACTGCTGTTGTGTGATGTCGCCATTTGCAAGAGCAGTATTTGCCTGTTCTGCGGCAGTTTTCAGCGTTGCAAGTTTATCTTTTGTAGCAGAAATGTTGTCAGCGAGAAGTTTCTGTTTTTGTGAGAGTAATTCTGTGTTCTTTGGGTCAAGTTTCAGGAGTTTTTCTACGTCTTTTAGCTGTGACTGGGTGTTTTTGATGTTCTTGTTTACATCCTCTAATGCCTTTGACAGCTTGGTCGTGTCTCCGCCGATCTCAACGGTGATGCCCTTGATTCTGTTTGCCACTGTTGTTTCACCTCACTTTTTTGAAAAAATGTAATACAAACACTTGCAATTTGCATAAAATAGTGGTATAATATAAGCAGAGATCATACAGAAAGGAGTGGCTGTTATGGCACAAGCAACAATCTCTGCACGCATTGACGAAAAGGATAAACAGGCATTTGATAATTTCTGTTCTGATGTTGGATTGAATACATCTGCCGCCATTAACCTTTTTATAAAGGCTGTTCTGCGTGAAAGACGTATTCCATTTGAGATTTCTCAGTCAAGCGACCCTTTTTACAGCGAATCCAATCAAAAACATTTGATGAAAGCAATTCAGGAGTTGCGTGACGGCAAAGGAACTGCTCATGATTTGATTGAGGTGGACGATGAGTGAAAAAATATGGTCTGATGACGCCTGGGACGATTACCTCTACTGGCAGACACAGGATAAAAAGACTTTAAAACGAATCAACCAACTCATCAAAGATATTGAACGAAATGGTTGCCTTGAAGGTATTGGTCAACCGGAAGCATTGAAGAACAACTTGCACGGTGAGTACAGCAGAAGAATCAACGAGAAAGACCGCCTTGTTTATCACGTTGAAAATGATAGAATTTATATTGTCAGCTGTCGCGGACATTATGATGACAAATAATTAAAATGCGTCAAAATCCGCTTGTCCAGCAACCTCATTCCACCCCGAATACTCATCATTTTCACGTTCTGTGAACATGTCGTTTATTAATCCAATAGTAAGCAAATCCAGCTCGGTCATAGAAAGACCGAGCTGTTTGCATCTCAGGAGAAAAAGCGGAGTTGTCATCGGGCGGTCAGTCTGGCGATGTTTTTTTTAGACTCTACTTGCGTTGCTGTGTTCAGTCCCCACAATTCAATAAGCTGAGGAAGAATTTCATAAATGCTGAATGTGTTGAACTGTTCCAGAAAATCATCCGGATTATC
>HF997852.1 GCA_000433635.1 Ruminococcus sp. CAG:254 | reverse complement strand
TACCAATGACCCGAAACAGATACAAAAAATACTGCGGATGCACCAAAAGAATAAGGTGCATCCGCAGTTTGTTAAGTATTCAAGAAATGCATGGCTTTTTGAAACGTCTGCATAAAATCCAAATCCGCAGTTGCCGGGATTTGGTCTGTATGATGCGAACAGAAAAACGGATATTGTTCTTTGACCTGCAATAGTTGAAAAATGCCAGTTGCGGTATCATATGCCTTTTTCGGAGAACCAGTTCCGCCGCCAACCAATACCGTAACCGCCTTTTGAATATGCAGCGGAATCGGTTCTTTTCTGAAATATCGTGCGTAAAAATAGGGCTGCAAGCGACTGATTACATTCAACAGCGAACCGGTTAATTCTGAAAAATAAATCGGAGAGGCAAGTAAAATGCGGTCGCAATCTTTTAAGTACGTATAAACTGCTTCCATTTCGTCTGCAAAGATACAATCAAATTGTTTCTGACAGTGGCGGCAATCAATACAGGGATGAATATCTGCCGTATAGGCAGAAACAACGTGATATGTTCCCTGTAGTTGTGCCTTTGCCAGCTCTAGCAACTGTGCGGTGTCGCCATTTTTTCTGGGAGAACCGTTTAAAATCAGCGTTTTCATTTAGAATCGTCCTGCTCTTTCCCAGCCATAGCACAATGTTCCCGATGTAGTTCATCATAGAGTTGGAATACTGTCCAGTGGCGGTTTGTTGGAGTAAGAATAGCCTTGTAAGTAATGGATACATCCATGGTACGCAGCTTTTCTAAAATCTGATTTTGATGCCGTTCTTTTACATTGCAAAAAATCAGCATACTTCCATCTAAGCCTGTACCATCACTGGTATGGGTTGCTGTTTGGTCTGAAAAACCAGCAAGCTGCCCAATGCTTTTTTGGTAGTCATTAGGGGAAACTGAAACCGTTCGGATATGCATTCGCTGAGCCAGATTTAAAATCGCATCTTCTGGTGTGATTTGAATGAGCAATAATTTTTCCAAAAAAATCCTTCTTTCTTCTTTCTGTTGTAATTAGGAATGTGCACGGTCACCTACCATCAAAAGTGTAGGCTGTAAGCCAGCGGCTTGCTTTGCATAGGTTTCCAACACAGAAACAGCATCGTTGACTGTAATACTGTCATCGCCATCATAATCGGCTGTGGTATACTGTAAATCAGATGCAAAAGTAGGAGAGCAGCCTGCTGCCTGCTGTGCGTAATAGGTTAAAATTTGTACCGCATCTTGAACAGATAAGCTGCCATCTCCGTCCACATCACCGATATAGCGATTGGATTCTTTTTGTGTGCGGAAGTAGGTATACAAGACGTTTGCCTCTTCTTTCGCCAGCTTTCTGAGGTTGCTGTCCTGCATGAGCCAAACTGTTGCACGATAATTGGTATGGAAAGAATGTTCCATTAAAACGCCCGGCGTTCCAACATATCGAGCACCACATAAAACGCCATACCATTCGTCATCGTTGACACCGTTTCCATCTCGGTCATTATCAGAAAGCCGCTGCCAGATAATACCCTTTTGACGGGTTTCCATAACTTCTGTTACTTTGTCAGTCAAAAGCTGTCCAACTGCTCGACTGGTGTCATCAATATCTGTCCAATCCAAGTTCTGATAGCAGATTGCAACGGGATAGTCAATAGAAGAATAGCTTGTAGCATTGCTGTGGACGGATAAGAAAAAGTCATATCCTGCGGACATATGTCCTCTTGGTTGCAAATCTGGATCATCCTCTAGGGATGTTTTTGTCAAGTCTGCTTGTACACCAAGGGCTTCCAGTTCTTCTTTCAAGTAGTTGGAGAGTGTCCAAGTCATAACGCTTTCGTAATAACCATTGACAACCGTAGAGGGATTATAATAGTTTGCGTGTCCAGGATCAATCATGATTTTAATGACATTTGGGTCTGGCGTTTGTGCGGAATCTTTCAACAGTGGTAACGAATCGGTCACAAAATTTTGGTCGGAATTTCCATAATCTTCCTGATTTATGGACTGTTTTTCTAAGAAATCCATCCATTCAGATGGTGTTTGCGGAAGGGAATTTGTTGCGGATGCTACATTTGGCGTACAAAAAATGGAGAGGGCGAGTGTTGCTGCAACAAGAGAAAAACGGTTCATAAAAAGCTCCTTTCGATGGGCTTGGATTTATTTTCTATTCGTTTTTTTCATGAAATTGAAAATAATAATGCTGTACCTGCATTTAAGTAGGGGAATATCTTTAGTATATCAGATTTTTGTTGGATTGTAAAGCATTTTTTAGACACATTTGACAGATGTGAAAAAATGCAGAAGATTTGCTTTTTTCTTTCCATAAAAAGCGAAAAGAAAAGAAAAAAAGAGGAAAAAGACAAGAAAAACGGAAAAAGATAAAAAAACACAAAAAATCAATGGAAATTCTTTTCTGTTTGTGTTATACTGCTAATAGCCGGGTATTTTTACCGCATGCAGAAACAAACGACTGCTGAGAGAAAAATACTTGGAAGTGGATTGTATTTTTAAAAGGAGGCTTTTACATGAGAAAAGTACAACTGACGGAAACGGTTTTGCGTGATGCGAATCAGTCCCTGATGGCGACTCGTCTTCCGTATGCAGATTATGAAGATATTCTGCCGGTGATGGATCAGACAGGGTACTATTCCATTGAATGCTGGGGTGGAGCAACATTTGACTCCTGCCTGCGGTATTTGCACGAAGACCCGTGGGAACGACTGAGAAAGCTGCGGAAGAATCTGCCGAACAACAAGTTGCAGATGCTTCTGCGAGGACAGAACCTGCTTGGTTACAAGCACTATCACGATGATGTGGTGGAAAAGTTCATTGAACTCTCCATCAAGAACGGCATTGATGTGATTCGTATTTTCGATGCACTGAACGATTTCCGGAACCTGGAAACGGCATTGAATGCAACCATGAAGTATGCCACAAAGAACACCATCGCATCCGGCTGTATTTCCTATACACAGAGTCCGGTACACACTGTGGACAAGTATATCCAGATGTGTAAGGAATTGAAACAGATGGGCTTCCAGACCATCTGTCTGAAGGATATGGCTGGCACAATGACCCCTTATGAAGCAGAACACCTTATCAAGGGCATTAAGGATGCAGTTGGCGACATTCCGCTGATTCTACACACCCACAGCACAACGGGTATGGCATATATGACCCTGACCAAGGCAATTGAATCGGGCATTGATGTCATCGACACAGCAACTTCTTGTTTCTCTGGCGGTACTTCTCAGCCAGCAACGGAAACGATGTACTATGCTTTGCAGCAGTATGGCATTGAAACTGGACTGAAAGAAGATTTGATCAATCAGGTCAACGATTACTTCAAGCCGATCAAGCAGAAGTATGTAGACAATGGCATGATCAACCCGAAGAGCCTTGCAACCGATGCACAGGCACTGGTTTACAAAGTTCCGGGCGGTATGCTGTCCAACATGATTGCAAACTTGACCGATATGAAGGCAATGGACAAGTTCGATCAGGCTCTGGCAGAAATTCCGGCAGTCCGGAAGGATTTGGGTTATCCGCCGCTGGTAACACCGCTTTCTCAGATGGTCGGCAACCAGGCAGTCACTAACGTTCTGTTGGGCGAACGCTACAAGCAGATTTCCAAGGAAGTTAAGAACTATATCAAGGGCGAATACGGCATTGCTCCGGCTCCAGTCGCAAAGGAATTGCAGGAAAAAGTACTGGGAGCAGGCGGAAAGCCAGTGGATTGCCGGATTGAAGACCAGAAGCGGACTGGCGTTGAATTCCAGGAAGCTGCGGAAGCACTGGGCGATTTGGCACGTTCGGAAGAAGATGTTATGAGTTATATCTGCTATCCGGATCAGACTTTGAAATTCCTGAAGGATCGGAAGGCACAGGAAGAAAACGAAGCCACCTATACGATTGAAGAAATGTAAGGAGGCTGTGACACATGGAAGGATTTGTTTCACTCGCCACAAAAATGGGAATCGGTGAAGCTGGCATTACAGCGATTTTCGGCTATCTGGTTGTATTTGTTGGATTGTCTCTGCTGATGCTGGTGATTTATCTCATTGGTGCAGGATTTCAGGCAAGTGCAAAGAAAAAGGAAGCCGCTGCAGCAGCTGCTACACCAGAACCGGTTTCCACTCCAGAACCAGAAGAACCGCAGAAGCCAGTT
>HF997851.1 GCA_000433635.1 Ruminococcus sp. CAG:254 | reverse complement strand
TCGTGAAATGCGTTCAGCAAATCAAAATGTTTCTTTTCAAACGGTGTCATGGTATACATAAAAATTCCTCCCTCTTTATCGTTATCAATCATGCAATCTGTTATTTAACTTCCAGCCGCTTGCTGGTCGGGGTTTCCGGCTGCTGTTTCGGCAGGGTTACATACAGAATGCCGTTCTTGTATTCGGCATCCAGCTTTTCCGCATCAATGCCAGTCAAGTCGAAACTTCTCTGGTAAGACACTTCAGAGCGTTCCTTGCGGATGTACTTCTTCTTGTCGTCCTTGTCCTCGGAATCGGTGTGATGTTCTGCGGACAGCTTCAAGCAATCGTCTTCCACATCGAGGTGAATTTCGTCTTTCTCGAATCCTGGCAACTCGGCTTCCATCACGAACTTGTCGCCCTCATCTCGAACATCCACTTTACAGGAACTCAAACCTGTTCCAGCAAAGAAATCATTTTCAAAATCGTGAAATGCGTTCAGCAAATCAAAATGTTTCTTT
>HF997850.1 GCA_000433635.1 Ruminococcus sp. CAG:254 | reverse complement strand
GGAACCCCCTTTTGCCGGATGCGAAAGACCGTTTTCTCTAAGAGCAATTTTTGCTTTGTTTCATGTGAAACACTGCTCTTAGGAAAACCACCCGAATCCAGTTCGGCAGAATCGCTTCGCTGTCTGCTTTAAATTATTCGATAAAAACAAGCCGTAAAATGCCCAAGATGAGCAAATGAACCGGATAAAAAAGATAGAAAAACCATTTTGAGAACACTTTTCCCTTTTCTATACGCTTGCCGTTATAGAAGAATACAATGCAAACCGCAGCCATTCCCATTCCGACGATACTTAGCAGGGCATACAATATATTTGTAGAAAAAGGAAATCTTCCAAGCCCGCCCAAGAAATTAAATGTCCCAAAAATCACTATGGAAAGGCAGAACGCAATCTTTGTGCGGTGTTTAGAATTATTTGCCCAAACAAATAGCAGCGTAAATATCGGTGCAAGCAACGCCCAATCACAAAAAAGGCTGATGATAACTGCAAGAATTATCAGACATACTTTTGCAAATCTGTTTTTTATTGTATCAAGAATATATAAAATTCCAAAGCAAATACAAAGTGTAAACAGCATATTGAAACCATAAAATTCGATTATACCATTTGTGGTAAAAGCGAAACAGTATGGAATCTCCGAAATTAGAGCAAATACAAATAATCGTAATATGTATATTTTCTTTGAATGTGTGTAGTGATAACCCTCGACCAAAAAATAAGTCATGGTAATTGCGGTAAAGTATCCAATAGCAAGGAAAGATTCACATAGCCATGTGCCGGATGATAAAAAAATAGTCGCAATATGGTTGAGAAGCATCGTAAACATTGCAATATACTTTATTATATCACGGTTGAAAATTTGATAAGGTTTATTTGATATTTTCGCATGCATCGTTTATTTAATACCTCCTGCTTTGTTTTCCGCTTTCTTAGGAAAACCAATTGCGTACGGTTCGGCAAGGCTGGGGCACATCCCCAGCTTGCC
>HF997849.1 GCA_000433635.1 Ruminococcus sp. CAG:254 | reverse complement strand
CGCTCGCCACTACTTACGAAATCTCGTTTGATTTCTCTTCCTCGCCCTACTTAGATGTTTCAGTTCAGGCAGTTCCCCTCCATAAGCTATGAATTCACTTATGGATGCATGGACTAACTCCATGCGGATTGCTCCATTCGGACATCTACGGATCAATGTCTGCTTACGACTCCCCGTAGCTTTTCGCAGTTAACCACGTCCTTCATCGGCTCCCAATGCCAAGGCATTCACTCTACGCTCTTTTACGCTTTACCATTTGTTTCTTGGTCACTTTCGCGTTCTCTTATGATTTTCCTACTTTTGCAGTTTTTCACCCGACTTGATTTCTCATGTCGTTTCTTTACTTACTCGTAGTTTCCTCATTTTCATCTTGTTTTCTTTCTATTCTGTTTTCAAGCTGCTTTTTGTTCTCTGCTCTCTTTCAAGAACAGATATCAAAAGATAAATCTTAACTTATCTTCTGATATACACTCTTGAAATGCATATCATAAGGCAATTTATTCAAGCATTTTCATGCTCTTTTTTCTTTTGCTTACCTTTTCTTTTTTCAGTAAAAAGAAAAGTAAGTGG
>HF997848.1 GCA_000433635.1 Ruminococcus sp. CAG:254 | reverse complement strand
GGAAAATGGGAAAAACAAGCGTGTTTTTCTAAGGAACTGGTACTGTACAAAATGCGATTTGTGTACTATGATTTGTCTTCTAAAAAATGAGACAAGAAATGATCATCAAAAAAGACTTGAAAATAGGAGCGAAATATGGTAAAATAAATATAGTTTATATCAAAGAAATAATGTTGTCTGAATTTCTAACTTCATTTATAAATTATGATTGTGCAGGAGGAAATCATGGTTCCAGGTTTATTTCAAGCGTATGCTTCAAGTGAAACTAATCCAAATTGGAAAAAGCAAATCGAACGTCAGCAAGAATTATATAAGAGAGAGTATGATATTCGTTCAGAATATGAACGAGATTATACGAGAATTCTTCATTCGTTAGCTTATCGCCGGCTTAAACACAAAACACAAGTATTTTTCAACATTGACAATGATCATATTTGTACTCGGATGGAACATGTGCAACATGTAGAATCAGTGAGCTGTACCATTGCCAAATATTTAGGATTGAATGTAGATTTAACTCGTGCAATTGCAATGGGACACGATTTAGGTCACGCTCCATTTGGACATGAAGGAGAAGTTGAACTAACAGCGATTCGAAATGAATATGGATTTGATGATTTTTGGCACGAAAGAAACAGCTTACGAATGGTCGATAATATTGAATTGCTTCAAGACAATCAGAAAAATTATAGAAATTTAAATTTAACTTATGCGGTAAGAGATGGTATTATTTCACATTGTGGTGAAGTTGATCAAAATGGCATATTCCCAAGGAAAGAAGCAATTAATTTAAGTGAATTTTCTTCTCCTGGAAAATTCCAACCTTATACTTGGGAAGGCTGTGTTGTGAAAATTGCTGATAAAATAGCATATCTCGGAAGAGACATAGAAGATGCGATTCGTATGCATTTTATTGATGAAAAGGATTTTAGGAAACTGATTGAAATATCAAAAAAATATGGGGAAAAAGTGATTAATACAACCGTGATTATCCACAATTTTATCACTAGTATTTGCGAAAATAGTTCTCCAAATCTTGGGATTCGACTAAGCAATAGACATAATGAAATGCTAAAAGAAATCAAGGACTATAACACGATTGCAATATATAAAAATCACAAATTTGATGTTTATCGGAAATATGCAGCATTGATTATAAGAAGTGTTTTTAAAACTTTGATGGATGCCTATAGTAAAGAAAATACGCCTAAACAGTTGAAAAAAATGATAAAGACATATCCGATTTTAATCAAGGATTTCCTACAGCATATAGATCAATACTCGACACTTGATCCAAACAATCCACAAATAGCGAAAAAAGTTTTAAGGTGTAAAAATAATAAGATTTATGGAAATCTTGAAACAGAAGAAATATATGCACAAGCAATTGTTGATTTTATCTCTGGCATGACTGATAGATATGCTGTAACTGTTTTTAATGAACTTTTGCGTTACTGATAAAAAGGATTTGAATAATGGAATCTAATTGGCTTCAAAATGAGTTTATTTGGAAGGAACTCCGTGCTCCATATATTATTAATTATGATACTGATTATTATGAAACATTAAAAGATAAATATGAAATTTTACTAAATCAAGCTATCAAGGCAAAAGCTGATGAAGAAAGCATTGAGATAATCAAAAATTACAAGAAAAAAATTCTTGAAGCATTAAACGCATACTATAGTGCTGATTTATCAGAAAGTAGTACCATAATTAGAAATTTAATTGAAGATATTGGCGATGACCCATTTGCTGTAAATACTTTACAAGAAAGTGCTGCTTTTGGGGGAAGTGGAGGTGAAGAAATACAGTTTTTTAGATGTAGAACGGGAAATCCTTCAAGTTCCTTCACTTCTAAGGAAATGCTACATCTTCCTAAAGAAATGAGAGCAAAATCAGGAAATTACAGATTTAGTATTCCAGGTAATCCAAGCTTGTATTTATCAAATTCTTCGTATGGATGCTGGATTGAAACAGGTTTTCCATCTGAAATAAATTTCAATGTTTCACCTGTTATCTTGGATGGAACACAAAAAATATTTAATTTAGCTGTTTCATCAAGAGATTTCTTTATAACACATGATCTTGACCTTGATGAAATTCATTGTTGGTTAAAATTATATATGCTTTCAATCGCCACGTCATTTAGAATTAATGAAAAAGAAAGAACATTTAAATCTGAATATATAATTTCGCAAGCAATAATGATGGCATGTAAAAAAATCGGATACGATGGAATAGCATATTACTCTAAACGAGTATCAGATGAAATATTTTCATTATGTGCTATTAATCTTGTATTGTTTGTTGATTATGATAATGAATATTCTAAAATTACAAAGCATATTAAAATAGATGATCCTTTTAATTATGCATTATATAAGCAATTATTTCCCTCATCGCATTACAAAAATTACAATTTAAGATCTGTGCAAACAGGGTTAGTTACTAATATTGGTAGTTTTGATAGGCAATATCCCTATCGTGAAACTGAATTTTTTGAGTTTGACAAATTTCTCTTCACTACATGGCGAGATAAACCCAAAAAAGGAAAAGATCAAATTCCTTGGGGTGTGGATCTTTAATTAATACAATATGTTTTTCTCAAACATCAGCATTGCCATTTAGTCCGATTGCATCGAGCAATGCCCCTGTTCCTCATCAAAGATTCGTCACAGTGTCACTCTCTTACGAGAGAATTTAAAATAGAATCTTATTTCATATAGATATATAATATAAGTAAATTATATAATTATTATTTAATATAAATATATTATATATAGTCATGAGATGATCAAAAAATCTAATTCAAATTCTTCTGGAGAAACAAAGAAGCTTTTTCATTGTGTCAATACCTAAAATCAAATATATATTATAATTCCGATAAGGTAACTTTTCGCCTTATCGGAATTTTTGTTTTTGGAGGAATTTGAAATGGAAGAAGTACGAATTTGTGATTACTGCGGCATGGAACTTGCAGAGGATGAAGGCACATATGTGGATGAAGAGCTGCTCTGTGAAGATTGTGTTGCTGACCACTGCATCACATGCGACCACTGCGGTGAAACCATCTGGACAACAGACTGCGTGACCGACGATAACAGCTTTTTGTGCCAGAGCTGTTTTGATGCACATTATCACCGCTGTGAATCCTGTGACCGCATCATATCGGATGACGACTGCTATTGGCACGATGATCTACCATATTGTGAAAGCTGTTTTGAAGATTTGGAAGATGAAATCGAAGATTACAGCTACAAACCCACACCGATTTTCTATGGAGATGGAAAGCGATATTTCGGTGTAGAATTGGAAGTGGATGACGGAGGCAAGGACAATGATAATGCCTATAGATTGAAAAGTATTGGAAATGCACAGCTTGAAACCATCTACATCAAGTCAGATGGCAGTTTGGATGATGGCTTTGAGATTGTTTCTCACCCCATGACTTTGGATTATCACACAGAAGAAATGAACTGGAAAG
>HF997847.1 GCA_000433635.1 Ruminococcus sp. CAG:254 | reverse complement strand
AATTGTTGCAAACATCTGACGCAGGCCATATTCATATAATGCTTTATTGGATTTTTGGACAATGCCATAGTATTCCAATCGATCTGCAATCTTACAAGATAATTTAACAAATATCAGTAAGTTAAAACTATCGAAAATTTCAAGTTTCAGTTAATCATCATATAATGGAATAAACATTATTTTCTATTCATCTATATTTAGTTTTAATAAGATTTTTTACTCTCATGAGATTACTAAAGCAATTGAGAGAAGCAAAAGAAAAATTTTATATGAATAAACAAGAGAAAGAAAAAACAGCATACAAAACCAGTCATTTCGCTGGGTTGTATGCTGCTTGAGGAAAAATAGAAAGGGCAGTCCTGCCCAGCTGTTTGCCGGACAGAACTGCCCTTTTTTAGGCGGTTAATTTTCAAAATCAGGAAACATGGTTTAATGAAAATAAGTTTGCATGTGTTTTACGGCTCAAGACATAGCAATATTTCTTTTATAAATTTAATGCATTGAATTAAAGTAGCAATATCAATATCACAAAATATTTCTTTCGTTATTTTTATAATTTCATCATCAAGTAGTGCGTCCATCAATATACTAATTAAAAAATTTTTGTTGTTTAATTTTAGTCCGTAATTTCCAAATTTATCTGTTGAAAAATCCAACTTAGAATATCCATCCCATTGATCGGATGTAGATGTAAAGGCATATGCAAAAATCCATTCAAATTCCTGTCTACTTGGCATTTTATGTGATATACAAAGATTTTGCACATATGGAATAGCAATTGAATTATATTGTTTAACAGTTCTGTTTTCATCAATATAAATACAAGTTCCAATCTCGTTTAGCAATTCACTTATAACTCTAAATATTATTTTTATATCATAGTATGAAAAGTGCTCTTTTGTTATAGAATATAATTTTTTATTTAATTCCATATTAAATTCTTTATCGGTTGCATAATAAGATTCGATGTCTGCAAATATATCACTTATTGTATATTCATTTATTCCAGTCGTTAAATAATTATTATTGTAGATCTTAAATTTGATTTTATCGTATTTTGTTCCGCCAAATATATATTGATTTTCCGTATATAATGCATTATGAAGTTCATTTTTACTTCGCAAGCTTAATCCCATTTTGCATATTGTTTGTATTTTTTTATTCATCCACAAGACGATATGTGTGCTAAATTTATAGTTGACTTCTTGACATCTAAGCAAAATTTGTTCCTGCATATGATCACTCCTCTCTAAATTAATCTGCACGATTCTTCAAGATTGCTCTGCAATCATCAATCATAAGAAATTTTTAGAATTTTCACCTCATATTCCTTCAGAAAAAATAGTAGTTCATCACATACTGCTTTTTCATCATCCACTACTGCTATGCAAATCATGTAATATGCCACTTTCTTAGCTTTCTCTCTCTATTTTCATCATACCATAAAAAATCCCAAAAAGCAAGAAGAATAGATTGTTTACCGTTGGAGATACTAAAAGGAAAGAAGCATTTTTGTTTCGTAAAATCCGCCCATTGACCATTCAAGCCTAAAAAGCCACGCTGTTTCCAATGTTTTTTGCATTTCTCATACGATTTTTTGACGGCGAAACATCATCCCGTCAATTTCAACCGCTTTACATATTCCTGCTTCATCTGCATAGAAGAATGCACATATCGATTCAAAGTAATACTGGCATCAGCGTGTCCTAGCAATTCACTCAGCGTCTTTGCATCAAACCCATGGGCAATACAAT
>HF997846.1 GCA_000433635.1 Ruminococcus sp. CAG:254 | reverse complement strand
GAAAAATTGCTGGATCAAAAAACTTTTTATTTGATGCATCGTTTGAAAAAGAAATAATTATAATTTGCTTCTCAGATTCATTGTAAATTTATGCCCCCATCCTTCAAAAAAGAACCAAAGGAGATGCTTGATATGCGTTTAGATAAATGGCTTTCCGATGCCACTTCCTACACTCGCAGCCAGCTGAAACAACTCATCCGTAGCGGTCAAGTAACGGTCAATCAGACGATTGTCAAAAAACCAGAAACGCCCGTTCAGGAAACCGATGTCATCTGTTTGCAAGGAAATCCTGTTGAACCAGCGGAATCTTGCTATTGTCTGCTGCTCAATAAGCCATTGGGTTATGTTTGTGCGGTAACAGATGCAACGGAAAAAACTGTAATGGAATTGATTCCGCCGGAATTACAGCGAAAAGGATTATTTCCAGTCGGCAGACTGGACAAGGATACCAGCGGTATGCTGCTGTTGACAAATGACGGAGCATTTTCCCATGCTCTGCTTGCTCCGAAACGGCATGTTCCAAAATATTATCGGATGCAGCTGGCACGTCCTTATGAAGAATCTTATGCCCAACAGCTTGCAGAGGGGTTGGTGTTGGCAGACGGAACGCACTGCCTGCCGGCGGAAATTTTACCCGTTTTGAATACAGACCGAATGGCAGTCATTTGCTTGCATGAGGGGAAATATCATCAAGTGCGGCGGATGCTGGCGGCAGTCGGAAACCATGTGGAGCAGTTGCAGCGAGTTGCTATCGGAAACCTTTTTTTACCAATTGGTTTACAAATTGGAGCGTGTCAGAAACTGACCAGCACACAAATCAGCCTGCTTTCCCAGCAGCCAGACCCCAAGTTCTTGTGGGAACTGACTCAAAATAGTAATTTTTAGTAAAAAGTTAATAAAAAGTTTCATGATGGAAGAAACCATAGAATTCATGCATTTTATACAAAAAAAATAAAATTCCACCGCGGAAAGCCCCCCTTTTTTTGACGAAATGACATACCCGAAAAAAAAGTTCGTCATATTTGATAAATGTACAAGCTGAAATTTGGGCATATCACGACTTGAAAAAAAATCAAAACTCTGCTATGATTATATCAGAGCTAAGATCGAAACAATGTTCTGGCTGAATTACAGGAAAAACGGTCTGCTTCCGTTTCCCCTGTTTGCGTTTTTCAAAATAAAAATAAACTATTAGGAGGATTGCATCAATGGCAAGTTTATCATTGAGACACATCTACAAAATTTACCCGGGCAATGTTACTGCGGTAAAGGATGTTAATATTGAAATTAAGGATAAGGAATTTATCGTTTTGGTTGGCCCTTCTGGATGTGGTAAGTCCACAACCCTGCGTATGATCGCTGGTCTGGAAGAAATCTCTAAGGGCGAACTGTACATCGGTGACCGTCTGGTAAACGATATCGCTCCGAAGGACAGAGATATCGCAATGGTATTCCAGAACTACGCTCTGTATCCGCACATGACCGTTTATGAGAACATGGCATTCGGTCTGAAGCTGAGAAAAGTTCCGAAGGATGAAATCGACCGCAAGGTAAAGGAAGCTGCAAAGATCCTCGACCTGAGCCACCTGCTCGACCGGAAGCCGAAGGCAATGTCCGGTGGTCAGAGACAGCGTGTTGCTATGGGTCGTGCAATCGTCCGGAATCCGCAGGTCTTCCTGCTGGACGAACCGCTTTCTAACTTGGACGCAAAACTGCGTGCACAGATGAGAACTGAAATCTCTAAGATCCACAAGAAGTTGGGTACAACCTTTATTTACGTTACCCATGACCAGACCGAAGCTATGACCCTTGGTGATCGGATCGTTGTTATGAAGGATGGTATCATTCAGCAGATCGATACACCGCAGAACCTGTATGAAAGACCGGGCAACAAGTTTGTTGCTGGATTCTTGGGTTCTCCGCAGATGAACTTCATCGATGGTGTTCTGAAGAAGAAGAACAACGGCTATTGCGTACAGTTCGCAAAGAAGTACGAATTGGCTGTTCCGGCTGCAAAGGAAGACAAGAAGCTTGCAAACTATGTGGATAAGGAAGTTATTCTGGGTATCCGTCCGGAAGCAATCCACGATGACGAAATGTTCCTGTCCTCTGCAACCACTGGTGTCATTGAATGTGATGTAGACATCACCGAAATGATGGGTGCTGAAAACTTCCTGTATCTGGATTGCCAGGGCACTCCGCTGACTGCTCGTGTTGACCCACGGTCTACTGCAAAGCAGGGCGACAAGAACCTGAGAGTTGCTTTGGATCCGAACAGAATGCACCTGTTCGACAAGGAAACCGAAGAAACCATTATCAACTAATTGGAATCCGCAATTTCCCCTTAAATAAAATTTGTTCGTGAAAAAATCGGCACTGTCTGCAA
The DNA here is from genome assembly GCA_000433635.1 of Ruminococcus sp. CAG:254. Classification (GTDB taxonomy): domain Bacteria; phylum Bacillota; class Clostridia; order Oscillospirales; family Ruminococcaceae; genus Ruminococcus_C. The sequence continues at coordinate 9,779 of HF997846.1, read as the reverse complement.
GTGGACAGTGCCGATTTTTGTTTGTTTTTAAAAATGATAAATCTATGATGAAAAAATCAAATAAATTAAAAGCAATGAAGAAAGATAGAAAAATAAATGAGAATAAAATAATGAAAAGATTAATAAAAGTTAGAAATACTGGTAGTGGCATTTGAAAGAACGGTAAAAAAAATCGTAGAGTGGTTGAATTTTAAAAGGGAGTATGCTATAATAAAGCTGTATATCCATACCCAGATTTACACCTTTGGTGTGCCGGAAAAATGTGGGCTTTGGAAGATACAAAATCTGAAAAACTGTGTTGCAGAAATATGGAAAGGAGAGAAACCGCTATGACACAGGGCGGGAAAAAGATGGAAGAAATCCGAAAAACATCATGCATCAAGCGTGTGATCAGTATGCTGCTTGCTGTTTTGATGATTCTGGTGAGTGTTCCGATAAGTTCACTGACGGCTTCCGCATGGGGCGGCCCAGGATTTGGCGGCTTCGGTGGCTGGGGGCGTCCAGGCTGGGGACAAACACCGGATGTTATGACGAATGTTCGTGCGGAATTTACAGATACTTCTTATCATGGAACATCGGAACAGGAATCCGGTGAACTATTTTATCTGTATCTATCTTTAGCGGGCAACAATGTCAATCACTGGGGTCATAGTACGACTTACAGAATTGATATTCCGGAAAACCTTTTGCTTCCTGACTTCCCAGGGCAAGGCCTGCGGGATGGAGCAAAGTATAGTGGCTTTACCATGCATGTGGAAGGTAACAGCCGGTATTTGACCTATGACATTGCAAATGGTCAGACAAAGGCAATCTATTTGAAAGCAAAGTTTGCAAACGGGAAAACCCCGAATGGAGAACAAGCAACCGTAAAAATTACGGCGAGCGGCTCCGGACAGTCGAAAACTTCGACCGTTACAGCAAAATCAAAGATTGCTTGGGATGACAGCAAGTCTGCTGGTCGGGATACGATTTCCCTGTCGCAGTTGAGCGGCAACAATGAAATCCCATATACCTTGAAAGCATATCCGAACTATACCTCAACCAAAAAAGGTGAATGGTGGGTTGGTGCAGTTGAGATGACAGACGTTATCACACTGCCGGATGGCTTGACGTTTCAGAGTGGTGCAAATACAGGCAATATTCAGGACTATTTGACGCTGCCGAATGATGTCGAAATCACATCGGCTTCGGCAAGCGGAAACACCTTGAGCGTAACATGGGTAAAGAAAAGCACAAACACCGATGCAGAAATGGCACCGTATACGGTGAACGCTGCACTGAAAACGAACATGATTGAAGTTGGCAATTTTACTTCCGGCAAAATTCACAATGACTTGACCGTTCGGGTTCAGGGTGTTAATTCCACCAATCAATGGGAAACCCTGCCGAAGAAGTCCGCAGATGTTGCAATCTCAACACCAGCACCGGCAAAAATTGATTTGAGTAAAAGTGTAGCAGCAACTGCTGGCGACGATGCTGCTTCTGTTGCACAATACTATTCCAGCAAGGGCTATCTGGTTTGCGGTGAATATGTACTGTTTAAAGTGGAAGCAGCCAATCACGGCGAAACCGCAAAGGGCGGCACGCTGACACTGACAGACGTTGTTCCGGCTGGCTTAACACCAGTATCCGGTGTTACTGTTGGCGGTTATGCAACCGATGGTACAATTAACGGACAGAATATTACTTGGACAAAGGAAGGACTTGGTGTCAACGAAACCTTTACAGGCTATGTAGTCTGCAAGGTAGATGACAATATCAGCACTTCCATGCAGTCCGTCCGGAACGCTGTTTATCTCGGCACACCGGAACAGTATGAATCGGTTGCAGCGGCTTATGTCAATATCAAAAAGCCGTCCTCCAGCTTCTCGATTGCAAAATCGGTTGATAAGTCCATTTATTCTGTAGGGGATACGTTGACTTATACGATTACGGTTTCCAATACGGGTGAAGAGGATATCACATTCAGTAGCTTGACTGATGCCTTTAACGATGAAACGAATCTGGAGATTGACAAGTCCAACTTGCCGACTGGCTCTTTTGAGTTAGCAGTTGGAGAAACAAAGACATTCGAGATTCCGGTTACCGTAAAGGAAGGCAAGACTGGTGACATCACCAACACAGCAACTGCAACACCGGAAGGCGGTACGCCGCAGTCCGCATCTGCAACGGCTTCTCAGAACGCATTCAGCTTCGGCGATGGACAGTTCACCAAGAATGTCAGCAGTACGGTTGCCATTGCTGGTGGTCAAATCACTTACACGCTGAAGTACTATAATAATAGTCGTTATGCTGGTAAGTATACTAAAAATGATCCACTGGAATTTACAGATGACTTTGCAAAGCTGAATAACTTGACTGTAGGAAATATAACAGTTAAGTTGAATGGGAAAGAACAGGAAAAACCAGACATTCAGAACGTAAATAACAAGGTTACAGTAAAATATGTTGGTGATGTTGCACCATATGGTTCTGTAACAGTTGAGGTAACTTGTCAGATTGCAGAGGGTGCAAGTGGAACAATTCCGGCAAACACTGCAACGCTTTCTCATGGTTCTGATAAGGAATTGAAAGGTACTTCTCCGGAAGTTAAAATTTCTGATATTTCTTTCGATGTGGATAAGTTTGCCATTGCTGATGATGGTACGATTGGGGATTATAAAACCGCTGAAGACATCAAAGGCAATATGACAGCCTGGGATACTGCATTACAAGACTCATCTGTGATTCAGCAGAAAATGGGAGAAGGAGCTTATGGCAGCGTATTGCCAGGACAGCGGATTACATTCTATATTAAGATTACCAATACTGGCGAAACAACATTAACAGAAAAGAACCTGACAATTACAGATGTGATGCAAAATACGATTGCCAGTCAAAATTCTAATGTATACATTGTAGATGCTGGAAATCGTGCAACATTTAGTGGCACATTATGGGATGGTTCTGATCGGATTGGTTCTATTTATAGCGGGAATGTTGGTATTGCAATTGATAGTAGATCTCAAAAGCTTTCTATTCCAAAGGATGGCTATATTGTAGTTGCTTATCAGGTCATTGCACCGGATGCAACCAATCAAAATGGTTCCTTTAGTTCTGGTACAAATAAAGTAACAGTAGAAGCAGAAGGTGTAACTGTAGAGGATTCCATTCAATATAAAGCGGATGCACCGCAAATGGAATTTGAAAAAGGATTTGGAACAGATAGCCATGGAAATGTTTCTGCAAAAGCAAAATCAGAAACGATTGAACCAAAATATGATAGTTCAGGAAAATTCAGTTATGATGATACAGTGGATGCTTTAAAGAAGAGCAGATTTGAGTATACTATAATACTAAGAAATGTATCTACTGCTGCTTCGCTTTATGGAAAAGATGTTACATTAACTGACGTAATTCCAGATGGAATGGAATTTGTCGAAGTAACAGATACAGATGCACGTATGCATAGTGTAGATGTAATAAATCCTCTAAATCCTCGTGGGAAGCCGATTGTTATTTGTCGTAAGCAAGATGTTTCTGATACAGGAACAACGTTGACATTCGATTTGGTAAAGCAAAATTATGCTACAGGTGCATTATTTGATTTTGATTGGTGTATAAATAACAGAGAATTTTTGATGTTTAAATATACCGTAAAATTGACAGATACCAAAGCAGCTCAAATTGCAACTGAATTGCAAAAGCAATGTGCAGACCCAGAAAATGTAGACCTTGTTTCTGAGTTATTCCAAAACAAAGCACAAGTCACCGCAAATAAAGATGTTTTGATTGATGGAAAACCGGGCAGAACGATTATCGATACCGCAGACTTGACCTTGAAGCAGGTTATTAAGAAGACCGCTCCGGGTCTGACAAAGGCTGCTAGCGATGTCAAGGCAACTCGTAAGTCTAATCCTGGCATTAATATTCCAACATGGATCATCACTGTTTCCAATGATGATGATGCAGATGCTCCAATGACGAATATTGTTCTGGAAGATGAACTGAGTGGCGGCATGCAGTATGCAGCAGGTGCAAAGATTGATACATTAAACGAAACCACTCCGACCGAAGCGTTTAATGGATACAGCACGGATGGCGGAAAAACTTGGAACGATTTAGACGGTTGTGTAACGGTGAATGGCAGCAAGTTTACCATCAAGTTGCCAAATACTGTGCAATTGCAGCCGGGTCAGAGCGTTCAAATTCGCTATGCAGCAGATGATCCAAATCTGGCAACAGATGAATTAGTTCCAGAAAAGACCTATTTCAATAAGACGACCCTTTCCACCAGTGAAAAAATCTATCAGGATCGTGTCACTGCCGGTGACTTGGTAGATGGAAAGCTGGAAGCAACCGCAAGCAATAGCCAAGGCGGCGTGGAAACAACCTCCTTTAAGACGATTTCTTTTGATCCAAAAAATATTGATGAACAACATAAGGATGGTTGGATTGATAACAGTGCAACGGGTCAAAGCGATGGTTATGGACAGGGCAATACCCCGAACGATAACTATGTTAAGGGCTTACAGGGAAAACAAGTTGAATACAAAATTTATGTAACCAATGATTCTACCACAAAGTCTTTGAAGAACTTCACGGTTATCGACCGTCTGCCGTTTGAAAATGTGGACATCGGTCTGGTTTCCGGTTATGACCGTTACTCTGCATTTACGGTAATACCGGATCTTTCAAGTGTGACTTATGAAGTCGGTACATTGACCAACACCACAGATGCAAGAGGTGCATTCTCTGGTACAGAAGTGCAAGGCGTAAAGGTTTCTTATTCTAGCGATAAGCATTCTAGTCTGGATGAGCACGCTGGCGACTGGATGGGCGAATCCGGCAATATGAACTGGCAAGATACTCCAACCAGTGAAATCGTAAACCTGAGATTCCAGTTCCCGAGTACTTTTGAAGTAGATAAGGGTCAGACCGTTTGCATTACCTTCAAGGGAACGATTCCGGATTACGTACAGAATACTGGCGAAGAAAACATCGCATGGAACAGCTTTGCTTATTCTTATCAGTACCTGAATGATAAGAATGAACTGGTAGAAACACCGATGGTCGCAGAACCGGCAAAGGTTGGTGTCTGGGTTCCGGAAGTGAAAGATACCGTTAGCTTGGTTGTCAACAAGGCTTATGATAGCGGTCAGGGCGATACACAGACCTTCTATTTTGCACTCTTTACCGCAAAAACAGATGGTGTGACACCAACCTATGGTGCAGATGGCAAGTTGACAAATGCGAGCGAGTTCACACGTTACAGCAGCGAAATCAAGCCGATTACCGTAAAGGACGGCGAAACAGAAACCGCAACCTTTACCAATATTCCGGCATCGGCAAAGAAGAACCTCTATATCTTTGAAACCGATGAAAATGGTGTGATTAAGGACAATGTCAATGTTGCAGTGGGCAAACCAGAGGCTGGAACAGATGCAAAAGCATTGAATCCAAGCATGCCAGAAAGTGCTGTCAGTGGTGACAGCGGAACGAAACTGACGTATAAAGACGAAGATACGGTTGCAGCTGTTTCGTTCCTGAACGAAATTCAGTACGGTAAGATTACCGTAGAAAAGACCTTCAAATCTCCATTTAACACAACAGATACGTTCTACTTTGGCTTGTTCTATAAGACCAAGGATGGTGCGTATGTGAAGTATGGCGATTTGCAGACAGTAACCTTGACGGGTTCTAAGACGGGTGCAACGGATACTGTAACCTTTGACGAAGTTCCGATTCAGCGAAACTGGTATGTATTGGAAACAGATGCAAAGGGCAATCCAGTAACAGACAGCTATCTGGATTACAAGGTTACTTACGGCGATTCTGCTGGTAAGGATCATGCAATTAAATTGGATGATGTAAATGTTCCAAAGACTGCAAAGATTACCAACGAAGAATCTGCAACTTATCAGATTCAGGCAACCAAGGTTGTAAACGGCGAAAAACTGACAGCTGAATCTGGTACTTATCGGTTTGCATTGTACAGTTCTGATAAGGAAGAGCTGACCAACGATGACCTTGCAGGTCTGACCATGGTTGGCAAGTCGCAGGATGTTGCAGCTGGTAAGACGGTTTCCTTTAGTGAAGACTACAACCTGAAAGAAAACACCTATTACTATCTGTTTGAATTGGATAGCAATGACAACATCTTGAAGCAGGGCGACAAGGTAACCAAGGGCAAAATAAGTTACATTGTAGAGTATCCGAATGTGGATACCAGAGAAACAACCGATGCAGAAACCAATACAATGACCAGCACCGTTTATTATCTCCCGACACAGTTCGGAAAGACGGATGCGGATGAACCGTTGACAGTGGATGATTGCATCAAGCAGTCTGCAATCCAGAACCGGGAACAGACTAAGGCTGTAACTGGTTCGATTACTGTTGATAAGACGGTATTGCAGAACAGCACCAAGCTGACTGACTGGGATGATACCTTCTATGTTGGTCTGTATGTACGGGATGCAGAGGGCAATCTGAAACTGTATGGTGATGTTTCCGACTATGTAAAGGAAGTAACATCCACAAGTTCGACAGTCACCTTCGATAAACTGCCGGCGAAGACCGATACAGAACCGGATGCTGGAATGTATTACATTGCAGAATGTGATGACAAGGGTACTCCGTTCTCAGATGGTACAAACGGCAATTATACCATTTATTATAATGTAAATGGTTCGGACAGTGCTGCTGTTTATGGTGCAGTGCTGCTGGATGGTCGGTTTGATACTGCTCCGACTGGTGCAGTTTCTGTTACCAATAAGACTGTAAGTGTTACACGGACATTGGTCAAGAAAGACCTTGCAGACAAGGACGGTGCAGCACTGACAGGTGCAAAGTTTGCAATTTATACCAAACTTGCATATGAAGCATATCAGAACGGACAGGAAACGACTTTGTCTGCAATTCAAGAAAATATTACAGACAAAATCACTGCCAATCTCGCAGAAAATACGGAATATGTTCTGGTAGAAACCACCGCTCCGGAAAATTATGCAATTATGAACCCAATCTTCTTTACTGTCAATGCAAACGGTCAAATCGTTTTGTCGGATAACACGAGAGAAGATGTTGACGTTCACAATAATGAAGTTCTCGTTGATACAAACGTTTGGACTTCTGAGTTGATTGCTTACGACTCGAAGGAATCTACGATTATCATCGGCAAATATGACATCACAAAGCAAACGGAACTTGCAGGTGCAACCCTGACCCTGACCTCTGAAAATGATGTCGATTGGAGCAAGGTTACACTGGAAAACAGCACCGCTGTTTTGGATGAAAATAAGAAGCAAATTGGTATTCAGTGGATTTCTACCGGTACTGATGCAGTTATCAAGGGATTGCCGGACGGCGATTACACCTTGGCAGAAACCGGAAGTGAATTTACTTCTGAAACCGATGGAAAGGCGTATAAAGTCGCAGAAGGTACGGCAACCTTTACGCTGACCGATGGAACAATTGCCAATACTACAGGAACAACAGACACGGTTGACGCAGATGCAGCAGATAGCTACTTCTATTACAATGGAACAGAAAGTAATATCAGTCTTGCAGTTTGTGATGTCGTGATAGGAACAACCATTATCATCAACAAGCATGACATTGACACCGAGGAATCCAGCAGAGTCAACTTGCCAGATGCAAAAATGAAGTTGACACCGCAGGAAGGTCAGACCATAGATCTGAGTAAGATCATATTGACTGACGGAAATGTTCTGACACAGACAAGGGATAGCATTATTTGGACAACCGAGGAATTTATCAGTACGAAACTGGAAAATGTTCCGGATGGCAAGTATTTCTTGACCGAAGATGCTGCTCCGAATGGCTATACCGTTGTAACAGCATTCTCCTTTGAAGTAAAGGGTGGAAAAGTCATTACTGCTTCCAGAGAAGATGGTTCGATTACCATCAAGGAAGATGAAAATATTATTTCTGTCAACGATAAGCGGACAGAAGTAAGTATTAGCAAGGTTGATGCTGCAAATGATGAAGAGTTGCCGGGAGCAACCCTGACCCTGACCAACAAAGACCTGACTGCAGAACAGTGGCAGAAAATCGCATTTGAGAACTTTAACCTCTCAAATGAAAACGTTGACCTTACATTGACAGAAGACGGCAATGGTGTTTATTGGGTATCCGGAGTAGAGCCGACTAACATTGTTGGTCTGCCGGCTGGCACTTACACCTTAACAGAAACCGTTGCTCCGGATGGCTATGCTTATTCTGAAGACATTACCTTTATCATTGGCTCTGATGGCAAGGTTGTTGACAAAACAACTGGTGCTGACTTGAATGGAACAGTTGTCATGAAGGATTATCGGGCAGAACTGACCATTTCCAAGAAGGATGGCAGTGATGCGTTCTTGGCTGGTGCAACCTTGCAGCTGCTCAGCAAGACCACAGATCCGCTGAATCTGGACGATGTTCAGATTGATGGCAAGCCGCTGACCGAAGATCAGAAGGTAACCGTAGATGGCAGACAGGGCATTCAGTTCGTTTCGACCGATGCAGAAATGAAGATTACCGGCTTGCCGGCAATCGAGTATGAATTGTCAGAAGTTTCTGCTCCGACCGATTACTTGAAATCATCAGATGTGCAGGATGTTATTTTAACGAAAGCAATATTTGATGATGAAGGAAATCAAATTCCTGTTTCGAAAGAAGTTATCAACAACAAGTTGGGTGAATTGACCATTCAAAAGGTCGATCAGGATGGCAACGCTTTGACAGGTGCAACGCTGCAATTAAAGGCAGACGATGCAAATGTTGACTGGTCGAGTGTAAAGCTGAATGGCGATGCAGTAACAGACCTGATTTCCGCAGAAGATGCAACCGTTTTGGTTTGGACTTCTACCGGAGAATCCATGACCTTTAAGGGCTTACCGACTGGAACTTATGAAGTTTCCGAAGTTTCCGCTAAGGCTGGTTACCTCGCAACGACACAGAAATGGGCTGTAACCGTTTCTGCAAATGGTGCAATATCTGTAAATAATCAGGTATCCACAGACGGTCAGGATCGTTCGATTATTACCATTACCAACGAAGCAAGCACCATTCAAATTAACAAGGAAGCACTTGACGGCGGAAACATTGCAGCAGAAGAAGCAGAATTCAAGCTGACTGCAAAGGATGAAAATGTAACGCTGAACGGTGTTCAGATTGGTGCAACCAAGATTACAGAAGATACGACATCCGCAACATTCAAGGGAAATGTTACCATTTCTGCTTTGCCGGATGGCACGTATGAACTGGAAGAAATCACAGCTCCGAACGGATTCACAACGATTTCCACCTTTACCTTTGTTGTAAAGAATGGCGTTGTAACAACCGTATCGGAAGTAACAAACGGCGAAGTTGAAAAGTCCGAAGATGGAAAGACCTTGACCATCAAGGATGAACGTTCTGCAATCCAGATTGACAAGCGGGACATCACTGGCGAAAACGAAGTTGCAGGAGCAACCTTGACCCTGACCAATGATGACCTGACCACAGAACAGTGGGATGCAATTGCTGCTGCAGACACAGATTTGACAGCAGTGGGCAATGGTGTTCAGTGGACATCCAGCGATGCTGCAAAGAACATTGTTGGCTTGCCGACTGGAACTTATACGCTGAAAGAAACTGCTGCTCCGGATGGTTATGCATATGCCGAAGATATCACCTTTACGGTTGAAAAGGACGGCACGATTACAGTAGATGCAGCAAACAAGGACGAAAACGGCGTGATCGTCATGAAAGATGATGTCACAAAGGTATCCATTGACAAGCGAGATATTACC
>HF997845.1 GCA_000433635.1 Ruminococcus sp. CAG:254 | reverse complement strand
GTATGGCACAGCCAGACACCAGACTGGTTCTTCAAGGAAAACTTCTCTGATGATGGCGACTGGGTCGACAAGGACACCATGCTCAAGAGAATGGAAAACTACATCAAGAACGTCATGGAAGGTCTGGCAACACAGTATCCGGATGTTGAATTTTATGCCTGGGACGTTGTAAACGAAGCATGGCTGGATGATGGTAATCCTCGAAAGGCTGGCTCCAGCAAGTCTGAAGATTCCAACAGTTCTGCATGGGTTCGGATTTTCGGTGACAACTCATTCATTGAATATGCATTCCAGTATGCAAGAAAATATGCTCCGAAGAACTGCAAACTCTATTATAACGACTTCAACGAATACATGCCAGGCAAAACCACTGCTATCTATAACATGGCAATGGAACTGAAAGAAAAGGGCTTGATCGATGGTATCGGCATGCAGTCCCACTTGGATGTTGGTTTCCCGACCGCTTCCACTTATCGCAAGGCAATCGACAAGTTCGCTTCCACTGGTCTGGATATTCAGGTAACCGAATTGGATATCACCACTTCGGATACCTCTGAAGCAGGTCTGGAAAAGCAGGCTCAGCTGTACAGCGACATCTTCGATATTTACACCGACTATGCAGACAGCATTTCTGCTGTTGTTGTCTGGGGCGTTACCGACGACCAGAGCTGGCGTGCAACCAGAGTTCCGCTGCTGTTCGATGAAAACTTCCAGGCAAAGCCGGCGTATTATTCCATCGTGGACAATGTAGAACCAAAGGTTACAACCACTACAACAACTGAAATCACAACCGATACAACACCGTCCGAAACCACGACCACAACAGAACCTACATTCCGGCTGGGTGATGTGAATCTGGACGGAAATGTCAATGTTCAGGACGTTGTTCTGCTGCAAAAGTATCTGATTCGCAAAGAAACTTTGACCGCTGAACAGACAAAGCCAGCAGATTCCAATAGCGACGGTGTCATCAATGTAATTGATCTCTCATGCTTGAAAAAGTGGATCCTCAGCGTCGACTAATCACAACATCAACCTAAAATCACTCGTATCCAACAGCGTTTTCTCTTCGGGGAAAACGCTGTTTTTTTGTTTCTGTACCTTGCAATGAGATCCTGCTTTGACATTAGCACTCTCTATTTACACTTGTTAGCGCTCTTTTCTATTGAGTGCTAAATTTCATCTAATTTTCACAATTGTGTGACACAGTTTTCATATAGCGGCAGTATCCTATAGACAATGAAAGAAAGGAATGAGCCCCATGAGAAGGTATCGGAAATGTTAGTAAGATTCGCAAGAACGAATCAGAAAACCACAGAAATTTGAACGCAGAGTTATCTGCTTTTTTGAGGAGGCATTTTTATGTATACCATGACACCGTTTGAAAAGAAGCATTTTGATTTACTGAATGCATTTCATGATTTTGAAAACGACTTTTTCGCTGGAACTGGCTGGAGTACCTGCAAGGTTGACGTTCGGGATGAGGGCGACAAGTTTGTGATGGAAGCCGAGTTGCCGGGATT
>HF997844.1 GCA_000433635.1 Ruminococcus sp. CAG:254 | reverse complement strand
AACATTTTTGAAAAATTGTTGGATCAAAAAACTTTTCATTGCCTGCGGCTCGTTTTTTGCAGCCATTATCAAATAAATTTGCCGCTGTGGATGCGGTTACAAAAGGAGGATGAAATACAACCAATGCTCAATCAATTAAAAAACCGTTATCGGCAGTGGCAATATCGTAGAATTTGTCGGACATTACAGTTACCGCCACAACTGATACAGGATTTACCGACACTTGCGAACCAGACGCAGCAATCTGGTGCAGCCGTGCAGCAGCTGCAAACCACCATGCAGCAGACACTTTCCCGATTGCAGCAGGATGATTTGACTACACTTTCCCTGCTGGAACGGGTGACAAAATTAGAACGGGCTGCCAGCTCGCAGGGCAGCCATAACATGGACTTGAATATGCTCATGAAAACAACCTATTCACAATCCGGCGAAGATGCCATTTTAGCATATCTGTTTGCCGTTCTGGGCATTCCGTTTGCAAAGTGTACCTATTTGGATTTGGGGGCAAATCGTCCAAAGGAAATGAGTAATACCTATTTCTTCTATGAACAGGGTGCAACGGGAACGCTGATTGAAGCAAATCCGGCTTTGATTCCGGCGTTGCAGAAAGAACGCAGCGGCGATGTGATTTTAAACCGCTGTATTGCTCCGAAGTCCGGCGATGTCATCCCGTTCCATGTCATGAATGTAGACGGTCTGTCCACGCCGGAAGATGTTACAGAACTGCTTGCCAATCACCCAGACTTGAAGTTGCTGGAAACGGTCAACGTGGAAACGGTTTCCGTCAATGATTTATTTGCACAGATGCATGCCGTGCCGGTTTTGGTGAATATTGATATAGAGGGCATGGAGATGGAAATTTTACGTTCCATTGACTTTGCAAAATATCGTCCATTGGTATTGATTCTGGAAATGATTCCCTATTCTAAAAAACTGCCAGTTGGACAGAAAAATCCGGAGATTCTGGCATTTTTGCAGGAAAAAGGCTATGTGGAATATGCCTTTACCGGAATCAATTCCATTTTTATTGACGCTGCACAGGTCAAATAAAATCGTGCAGATTATTTGAAAGGAGGGGCTTTTCTCAACAGAAAAGCCAGTTCGCCTATGGCAATCAATATTGAAGATATCATGTCAGAAATTCGCTCTGACATTCAGGAAAAAGGATTAAACAGCTCGATGCTTTCGTTTGCGGATGTGCCATGTGATGCCAATCCGGAAAATCCAACCGATGCTTATGACCCGGATACGCTCCGCAGCAATGTGCAGTATGTCAGCACACAGTATCAGATGCAGCCATACCGCCCGTTGGCTGGCAATCCAGTCATGGTCTTTTTCAAGAAGGTGCTCCGGCGGCTGATGCGGTTTTATATCGAACCGCTGGCACAGGAACAGACTTATTTCAACGCCAATACTGCACAGGCATTGCAGGAAATGGAACTGTATATCATTGATACGCAGGCACACAGCAATGCGGCTCTGGCAGAAAGAATTGCAGACTTGGAATTACAGCAGAAGAATAGCCGGATGCAGATTGATGCATTGACAAAGCAAGTGGATGCCCTGCAAGCACAGCTGCACCAGACAGAAACGAAAGAGGCTGCACAATGAGGGTGATTCAGCTGCTGCCAACCATTTCGATGGGGGATGCAGTCAGCAATGATGCCCTTGCAATCGCAAAAGTACTGCGGGATATGGGCTACCAGACGGGCATTTATGCAGAAAACATTGACAACCGGCTTCCGGCAGGAACAGCGAAGCCGGTTTCCAAAATGCCCCGTCTGCAAACAGAGGATGCGGTCTTGTATCATATGTCCACTGGCAGTGCCTTGAATGAAATGATTCCAAAACTCCGCTGCAAAAAGGGGATGATTTATCACAATATCACCCCTTCTTACTTTTTTCAGCCGTATAATGCAAAACTGACACAGCTGCTGAAAGATGGGCTGACAGGTGTTTTGAATCTGGTGGGGGCATTTGATTTTTGTCTGGCAGATTCAGAATTTAATAAACAAGCCTTGCTGGAAATGGGCTATACTTGCCCGATTGCCGTGCGTCCGGTGTTGATTCCATTTTCAGACTATGCCAAGAAGCCAACGCAGGAGATTATTGACCGCTATGACAATGATGGTTATGTCAACTTTATTTTTGTTGGACGGATCGCCCCGAATAAGAAGCAGGAAGATGTCATTCGTGCCTTTTCCTGTTATCAGCGGTTCTGTAACCCGAAGTCCCGATTGATTTTGGTTGGTTCGTGGTCGGGTGCAGAGTCCTATTATCGGCGGCTTTGTCGGTATACCGCAGCCTTGCAGGCGGAAAATGTACTGTTTACCGGACATATTCCGTTTCCGGATATTCTGGCATATTATCATGTTGCGGATTTGTTCCTATGTATGAGCGAGCACGAAGGCTTTTGCGTGCCATTGGTAGAGGCGATGTATTTTGGTGTGCCGATTTTGGCATATCGGGCATGTGCCGTGCCGGATACACTGGGGGACAGTGGCATTTTGCTGGATAAAAAAGACCCGATGGAAACGGCGATGGTTGCAGACCGCATTTTGACGGATACGAGTTTGCGGAGAGAGCTGGTTGCTCGACAGCGAAGACGGCAGCAGGATTTCTCTTATGGAGCAGTGCGGGCACTGTTGGAATCGCAGCTGCGGGAGTTTTTGAAATAATAAAGATGACTGTAAGCAACGAGCCGCAGGCGACTAAAAAGTTTTTCGGTGCAGCAGTTTTTCAAAAA
>HF997843.1:1641-7096 GCA_000433635.1 Ruminococcus sp. CAG:254 | reverse complement strand
GCCGCTTCATTGCAGGTGCGGTGTGCAGGGCGTATAAGGTGCAAGTTGTTCCAGCTCGCAGGCGATGCAGCGGAATGGGAATCGGCCAGCGTTCTTCCATTACGGTCGCCTCCTTTTTCTTCCTATTCTATGCAAACAGGGCGGAAAACGTGAAGAAGTTCGCCGACAGTTTGACAATGGCTTTTTGATTTGACGAAACCGCAGAACTATGCTATAATGAAAACAATTTTGAATGTTTTTAGGGAGGTGTACCGTTTTGACGGTCACATTAATTTCACACACTCCGCAGCCGGAGCAAATCATTGCAGCCGCTGCAAAATTATGTTATTCCGATACGACCGTAGAGGACTTGATGGACGGGCTTTCTGCGGAGCAGGCAGAAAAGTTTGTTGGCATGCTGGAAACCATGGGACATGAAAGCCCCGTGGAACATGTTACCTTTACGTTTGGCATTGCTGGCGTTTCTCGTTCGCTGCTGGCACAGATTACCCGTCACCGGATTGCCTCATTTTCCGTACAGAGTCAACGCTATGTGCGGAAGAATCAGTTCACCTATGTGACACCGCCGGCAATTGCAGCCGATGAAGCAGCAGCTGCCCTGTATCATCAGACGATGGAACAGACTGTGCAGGCTTACAATGCATTGGCAGACCGCTTACAGGCAACCTATTATCCGCAGTTTTTGGCGGAGGGCTGTACCGAAAAGGCAGCTCGTTCCAAGGCAGAAAAGAAGGCGATTGAAGACGCTCGTTATGTCCTGCCGAACGCCTGTGAAACAAAAATGATGGTGACGATGAATGTTCGCAGCCTGCGGCACTTTTTCCAGTTACGCTGCTGCAATCGGGCACAGTGGGAAATTCGGGATTTGGCAACGCAGATGCTGAAGCTTTGCTGCGAAGCAGCTCCGGCATTGTTCCGCCATGCAGGTCCGGCTTGCTGTCAGGGCGGATGTCCAGAGGGAAAGATGACCTGTGGACAGATGGCAGCCGTTCGGGAACGGTTCGCAGCATTGCACGCTGCACCGTCCACCGCAGAAACGAGGTGAGCGGATGCCAAACGGAAAATTATTGGTTCTAGATGGATTGGACGGCAGCGGAAAGTCCACACAATTTGAATTACTGCAAACAGCACTGCAAAAGCAGGGCGTTTCGATTCAGGCGGTGAGCTTTCCGGATTATGACAGCCCTTCGGCTGCCTTGGTGAAGATGTATTTAAACGGCGAACTTTCCAATACGCCGGATGGCGTGAATGCCTATGCAGCATCCAGTTTTTATGCGGTTGACCGCTATGCAAATTATCATTTGCACTGGGAGCAGGCATATCACAACGGAACTTGTATTTTAGCAAGCCGTTATACCACTTCCAACGCCATCTATCAGATGGGTAAGCTGCCGAAGAGCGAATGGGACAACTATTTGCAGTGGCTGGCAGAATATGAATATGGACGGCTGGAGCTGCCAGAACCGGATACTGTGATTTATTTGGATATGCCGGTATCAGTACAGCAAGCATTGCTCTCCAAACGATACGGTGGCGATGCCGGAAAGAAAGACTTGCACGAAGCAGACATTGCCTTTCAGTTGCAGTGCCAGCAGGCGGCTTATTACGCAGCGGAGAAGCTGGGCTGGAAAGTGCTGCCGTGCAGCCAGAACGGCGAACCGCTGCCCGTAGAAACCATTCATCAGGAACTGTTTCGCCATGTACAGACCAGTTGGGGGTTATAAAAAAACATGCTGACGTTTCGCACGATTTCCATTTCTGATCGGGAATGGATTCAAAAAGCCTTGCAGCAGTCCCAGTATCAGGGCTGTGAATACAGCTTTGCCAATAACCTTGCGTGGTATCGGGGAAGCGATTCGAGAATTGCCTCGTTTCAGGGCTTTTATATCATTGCAGCATTTGATACGCCGGACGGGATTCCGGATGTCACCGTTCCGAGTGGAAGCGGCGATTGGGACGCTCTGCTGCGGGAGTTGGTGGAAACGCTCTGCCCGAACGGCGAACCGTTGCGGTTTACGGGAGTGACCCGAGAAATGGCAGCGTTTTTGCAGCAGCGGTTTCCGGATGCGGTCTGGCAGCCTGACCCAGCGGCGTATGATTATATCTATCGAACAGAAGATTTGATTACGTTAAAAGGCAAACGCTACCACAAGAAACGCAATCACTTGCATCAATTTCAGGAGCGGTACAACTGGACGTTTACACCGCTGACAGCAGCGGATCAAGATGCTTGCATTGCATTCAGTGCTGCCCTGTACAATGAAAAAAAGGGATACGATGACCGTTCCAGCATTGTGGAACAGTTTGCGATTCATACCTTTTTTACGCATTGGGACACGCTGGGGCTTTGCGGCGGAGTGTTGCGAGTAGATGGAAAATTAGTAGGTTTTTCGATTGGCGAACCGCTGAACCGAGATACTTTTGTGACACACATTGAAAAGGCAGACATTGCCTATCAGGGTTCATATACCGCTTTGACACAGGCATTTACAGCACAGTTTGCAAAGAATTATCGCTATATCAATCGAGAGGAAGATTTGGGCATTGCCGGTTTACGGCAGGCGAAAGCGTCTTATTATCCGGTGTATTTGCTGGAGAAAGGCGATTTGGTTATTCCAGCATCCATGCGATAATTTCCGCAATTACAAATGGTGGAGGCGACGAGCGTCGAACTTGCACCAAAATGAACTGGAAAGAGAAAGGAACATTTTTTATGATTTATGTATTTTTAGCAGATGGATTTGAAGAAACCGAAGCAATCGCACCGATTGACATGCTTCGCCGTGCAAAAAAAGAAGTGGTAACCGTTGGCGTAACGGGAAAAGTTGTCACCAGTTCCCACGGTGTACCAGTAACAGCAGACATCACACAGGATGAAATCCAGCTGAATGACCAGCTGGAAATGATTGTGCTGCCGGGTGGAATGCCAGGCACACTGAACGAAGAAGCTTCCGAACAGGTACAGGCTGCCATCACCTATTGTGCAGAGCAGAACCGCTATTTGACTGCCATCTGTGCAGCTCCGTCTATTCTGGGACATCGGGGACTGTTGAACGGCAAGCATGCTGTCTGCTATCCGGGCTTTGAATCGGCTTTGACGGGTGCAGAAGTTGGAACAGAAGGCGTTGTACAGGATGGAAATATCATCACCGCCAGAGGTGCAGGTGTTGCCATTGATTTTGGTTTGGCATTGGTTGCAGCTCTCTGCGGTGCAGAAAAAAGTGCAGAGATTCGGAAGGGAATTGTATATGCCTGAACAACAGACAAAAAAAGAACAACTCCGCCAGTATTACCGCACGCTCCGCAAAGAACGTACGGCTCAGGAGAAACAACAGCTTGACCTTGCCATGCAGGAGCGGTTCTGTGCATCTGCCTGCTATCGGAACAGCAACGTGCTGTTGCTCTATGCAGCAACCATTGCAGAACCGGAAACTGAATGGATTTTATCACAGGCATTACAGGATGAAAAGATTGTAGGATTGCCGAAATGCCTGCCGGAACGGCAGATGGTGTTTTGTCAGGTAACGAATTCCCAGCAGCTGCATCGGGGTGCATACGGCATTTTAGAGCCGGATGCAGCTTGTCCGACGCTCGAACCGCTGCCGGAAACAGGCTGCGTTTGTCTTGTCCCGGGGCTGGCATTTGACCGGGCAGGGTATCGTCTGGGCTATGGCGGCGGTTATTATGACCGATTTTTGCAGCAGCATCCGCAGTTGATTCGGGTCGGTTATTGCCCATCGATGCACGTTACAGAAACTTTACCGAGAGAAGAAACCGATTGCCCCGTGCAATATTTAATTACAGAACAGACAGAGGAGGAATTGTATGGATCAGGAACATAAGACCGACTCGCAGGAACGAGATGCCCTTTTACGGGAGATTCTCGATGATACCAGCCCGAACCGTCCGGCTGCGAAACCACCGCAGCGTCCGCCTGTTTCTCATGCAGCGGAAGAAGAACCCGTTCCAGTGGTTTCTCACGCTGCGGAAAACAGTGCACCGGTTTCCCATGCAGCACCTACACCCACTCCAGAGCCAGCAGCACCACCGGTTGACCCACGGGATGCCGACCTGCCAGAACCCGACTGGAACATTGGCAGCACACAGGCATTTCAGACTAACACAGGTGGAAAGCATGCTGCTCCGGTAAAGACGTATTCTGCTGCGGAAACGGCACAGCTCTATGAAGATTTAGACGGCATCAGTCAGCAAGAGCCAACACCAGTACCGCCACAGCAGCAGAAGAAAAAGAAGAAAAAGAAAAAACGGCGGAAGGGCAGAGTGCTGTCCGCATTGATTATTACGTTTGCAGTCATTGCGGTTTCCGTTGTGGTTTCCGCTTTGACCATGACATTTGGTCGGGACTTGCTTGGCATTAATAACGATACGAAAACTCGTATTGTAAACATTCCGTCCGGTTCGAATACAAGTGAAATTGCCGACATTCTGAAAGAAGCTGGCATCATCAGCCATCCGAAAGTGTTTACGTTCTTTGCAGGAAGAAGTGATAAAGATGGACAATTCACCGCTGGTGAACATGAACTTCGTCCGGATATGGCGTATGAAACCATCTTTGAAGAATTGGCATCTCCAGCAATGAACGAAGCCGGAACGGTACAGATTGCATTTCCGGAGGGCATCAACCTGCGAGAAGCAGCTGACATGCTGGAGAGCACGGGCGTTTGCAAGGCAGAAGAATTCTTGGAATTTTTCAACAAGAATGCAAAATACGGCTATACGTATGAATCCCACCTGCCGAGCTTTGTCAATGAAAAGTTCTATCCGATGGAAGGCTATTTGTTTCCGGACACCTATATTTTCTATGAAGATATGGATGTAGACTTGGTGTGCCAGAAGATTCTGGAGAACTTCAACAGTAAGATTACACCGGAATACTACGAACGAATGGACGAACTGAATCTGTCTTTGGATCAGACCTTGACGCTGGCATCCATGATTCAGGCAGAAGCCGGAACGGTGGATCAGATGACGAAGATTTCCTCTGTATTCTGGAATCGGTTGAACCATCCGAACGAATACCCGAAATTACAGTCTGACCCAACCACCAACTATGTGGAAGAAGTCATCAAGCCGAACATCAAAAAGGCAGATCCGGAACTGTATGCAGCGTATGATACCTATCAGTCGAACGGCTTACCGCCGGGGGCAATCTGCAATCCGGGCATGGATGCGATTCGGGCAGCCCTGTATCCAGCAGAAACGGATTATTATTACTTCTATTCCAACTTGGATACAAAGGAAACCTATTTCAGCCGTACCTTGCAGGAACATGAAACAATTATGGAAAAGGTAGAACGGACTCGCCAGCCAGCAGTGACCACGAAAGACAGCCAGGAAGAAACGCAGGTTGTCTTTGGCGTGGGAACGAGTGTTGCAACCGAACCGCCAACGGATGAATACGGCAATTTGCTGACGACCACAGAAACACAATCGG
>HF997843.1:0-1602 GCA_000433635.1 Ruminococcus sp. CAG:254 | reverse complement strand
AGAATGGGGAATAAAAGAAGCATGAACATCAGAAAACCAGAGGTATTAGCACCAGCAGGGGACTGGGAACGATTTCAGTTTGCCTTGCAATACGGTGCGGATGCCATCTATTTGGGCGGAAAGCAATTTACCATGCGGGCAGCACCGGCGAATTTTACAGCGGAACAGCTTGCAGCAGCGGTGCAGCTTGCCCATGCAAAGGGGGTCAAGGTCTATCTGACCTGCAACACCCTGCCACACAATGCAGACTTACCGCAGTTCCTGCCCTATTTGCGAGAGATGGCAGAAACGGGCATTGATGCGGTGATTGTTGCCGACTTGGGCTTGCTGGCATTGATTCGGAAAGCATTGCCGGATTTGGAGATTCACATGTCCACCCAAATGGGTATCGTCAACTATGAAACGGCAAACGCTCTCTATGATTTGGGCGTGAAACGGGTTGTTCTGGCAAGAGAACTCTCCTTGGAAGAAATCGCAGAGATTCGGGCAAAAACCCCAGCAGATTTGGAATTGGAAGCATTTGTTCACGGGGCAATGTGTGTATCTTTTTCAGGACGTTGCCTGCTGTCCGCCTATCTGACAGGACGGGATGCGAATCAGGGGGCTTGTGCCCAGCCATGCCGCTGGAAATATCGTCTGATGGAGGAAACTCGTCCGGGACAGTATTTTCCAGTGGAAGAGCATGACGAGGGAACGTATATCATGAATGCAAAAGACCTCTGCATGATTGACCACATTCCGGAGTTGTTGGCTGCTGGCGTGGATAGCCTGAAATTAGAGGGCAGAGCGAAGTCCTCGTATTATGTGGCAGTGGTGACGAATGCGTATCGTTCTGCTGTGGATGCTTATTTGCAGCAGCCGGAGGGCTTTGTCCTGCCGGAATGGATTCGGGAAGAAGTGTACAAAGTCAGTCACCGTGGATACTGCACGGGCTTCTTCTTCGGAAAGCCAGAGTCTGGGCAGCGGTATACGGATAACAGCTATGACCGCAGCTTTGATGTCATTGCGATTGCAGACGACTGGCGAGATGGTATGCTATATGTGACCCAGCGAAATCGGTTCTTTGCAGAAGATACCGTGGAACTGCTTGCACCGGAACAGCAACCGATTTCTATTCCACTGAATGGAAACCTGTTTGATGAAACCGGCGAACGAATCACCGTTGCCAATCATGCAATGATGGCATGTGCATTCCCGTGTCCGGTTGCAGTGTCAAAGGGAACAATTGTCCGGAAACGGGCAGAATAATTGCAAAAACAAAAGCCGACTGATGCAGACGATGCATCGGTCGGCTTTTTGCATTTCAGCGAAAATCACTTTGAAATTTGGACAGGTTGTGAAAAATAGGCGGATGTTGTTTGTGCAAGTTTCACATTTTTTCAAGAGTCGTTTCATTTTTAAGTTTACTTTCAGAAACAGTCGTTACAATGAAAAACAGAAAGACAGCCATTCAGGGCGTGTAAACGGAAAAAAAGGAGCGATTACCTATGAAACAAGCAAAAAAACGGTTTGGCAGAGGTGCAGTTGCCAGCTTGTTCTGTGCAACAGTTTTAGCAGCTAGCCTTCCGGCATTGCCGGCAGCAGCCTCCACACTGGCAGGGG
>HF997842.1 GCA_000433635.1 Ruminococcus sp. CAG:254 | reverse complement strand
GGGCGAACAAGACCGCTCCGCCTTGTGAAACCTTAGTAGTAAACAATCCCTTGCAACTGTTCCGGGGGAACAGTTGCAACGAAATATTACTTTACAGAAAATCCTTGCTCCTAGGAAAAACAATTTTCAGCGTCCGGCAAAAGGGGGTTCCACCCCTGCTTTTGCCTGCCAGCGTGCTGCAATTGCCCTGTTGCCTTGCTCGAATTTACAACCTTGATTCTTATCATTCAACTTTATTTGAATTTGACAGTTTCAAAATATGCAATTGCAGCAGAAAAACCAGTTTGCAAAATCCAATTTGCTCCGCAAATGTGGGCTACTCGCCCACACCTCGGCACATTTTTGAAAAACTGCTGCACCGAAAAACTTTTTATTTCGCCTGCGGCTCGTATCTTAACAACCCACCTCGAAAAAATCTTCCAAGAACCATTCCACAAACTGCAATTCCTTTCAACACCGCAATCAAACCCCACTTTCCACAATTCCCTGTTTTTCTCCGGTTGACAAATTTCCGGAAATCGCCTATAATAAAAAGCGTACCCATCGAACAATTGTATGCAAGGAGGTTCGGCAATGCTGCCCACTTTATACGGTAAAAAATCGCTTCAAACTACCTTGTCCCGTATGGCAAGCGGCGAACGGCTTGCACAAAGTTTTTTATTTTATGGAGATGCTGGCCTAGGACGAAAAACCGTCGCACATTGGTTTTCCGCTCTGCTGCTCTGTGAACATCCCGAAAACGGACAGCCCTGCGGACACTGTAAATCCTGCCACAACCTGCAAAAAGACTGCCACCCAGATTTGATATTAGTTCCGCACAGCGGAAAACTGGGCGGTTTTTCTGTAGAAACAGTACGACAGATTTGCAGCAGCGTTTCCATTCCGCCAAACAACGGCAACCGCAAAGTCTATTTATTTTTGGACTGCGACCAGATGGATGACCGTGCACAAAATCTCCTGCTGAAGCAGCTGGAAGAACCGCCAGCATATGCGTTTTTTTTATTTACAGCATCGGCAAAGGATACGCTGCTTTCTACGATTCGCTCCCGCATTCTCTCTTTCGGACTGATTCCATGTCAGCCGTCAGAAGTGCAGGAAGCAGCCACGGCTCTTGGCATTCCGGATGCAGATTTCCAGCGATTCCCCGGCAACATCGGGCAAACGCTTGCCTATGCCACAGATTCCAATCTACAAACTGCCGTTGCCCGTATCGAAGATAGCATTCAAGCCCTGCAGCAGCACAATGAATATGCATTCCTAAAAGCAGTCGCCGCCATTGGAAAAGACCGCCCACAAGCACGGTTTTTCCTCCAGCAACTGCGACTCTATGTTCGGGATGTTTTAGTGCTGCACAATGACCCATCTGCTGCAACGTGCAGCTGTGCCCCGCAGCTGGCAAAGCAAGCGGCTCGGCAAACTGCCCAGCGGCAAGGACTGCTGCAATTTGAAACCATCCGCAAGGCAGAGCAGGCATTGCAAGCAAACGGCACTGTTCCGTTGCTGCTGGCGACTCTGTGCGGAACGTGGATGCAGATTAGCTGACCTTATTTTTTTTATTTTTACCGACCTGAGAAAGGATTTTATATGATTGAAATCATCGGTGTCCGTTTCAAAGCAAACGGAAAAGTATATTATTTCTCCCCCGGCGACCACCAGTTTCAAACAGGTGACCTTGTGGTCGTGGAAACGTCCAAAGGGACGGAATGCGGAGAAATCACCATCCCCAACAAAACCATTCAGCAAGCTGCAGTTGTGCAGCCGCTGAAACAGATTCTGCGACCAGTCAACAAGGAAGACCGTAAAACACTGGAACAGAACCGCAAAAAAGAAATTCGTGCATTCCACATCTGTGAAGAAAAAATTGCGATGCGGAAACTTGAAATGAAACTGATTGAAGTAGAATGTGCGTTTGATAACAGCAAACTGCTGTTCTATTTTACCGCTGAAAATCGTGTGGATTTCCGGGATTTGGTCAAGGATTTGGCTGCAATTTTCCGGACACGCATTGAACTGCGTCAAATCGGCGTGCGAGACAAGGCAAAAATTCTCGGCGGTATTGGCATTTGCGGACGGGAATTTTGCTGCAAAGGCTTTTTGTGCGAATTCCAGCCGGTTTCCATTAAAATGGCAAAGGAACAGGGACTTTCCCTCAACCCAGCAAAAATTTCAGGCTGCTGCGGCAGATTGATGTGCTGCCTGAAACATGAGCAGAACGTCTATGAAGAACTGCTCAAGATTACGCCGAAATTGAATGCGATGGTTGTTTTGCCGGATGGAAAAGTGGGAAAAGTTGTGGAATCCAACACCCTCACGGGCGACTTAAAAGTACAAGTGCCAGACAACGACGTGCCTGTAAAATGCAACCGCAGCGAGGTCAAGCTTGCCAAAAAGAATCATCCTCGTTCGGAAGAATCCAAGGCAACCAAATCCAAAGAGGAGTAATGCCCCATGCAAACCCCACCCAAACCCAACTATCAACGGGAGTTGGAACAGACGCTCTCCACCATTCCAACCGGAACAAAACCACACTTGTTCCTGCATGCCTGCTGTGCACCGTGCAGCAGCTATGTACTGGAATATCTGAGCCGTTATTTTACGATTACCATCTATTTTTATAACCCCAACATTATGCCGGAAGCGGAATTTTCCCACCGGCTCGCCGAACTGCGGCGGCTCTTGCAGGAAATGCCATTGGAAGGAACGGTTTCTGTCGTTGCCGGAACATGGGAACCAGAACGGTTTCTGGCTCTGGCAAAAGGTCATGAACACGAACCAGAACGGGGCGAACGCTGTCAACGCTGCATTCGCCTGCGACTGGAACAGACCATGCAGGCGGCAAAAGCTGCCCATGCGGATTTTGTCACCACCACGCTTTCCATCAGTCCGCACAAAGATGCAAGTTTCATCAATCAGTGCGGTGCAGAGCTGGCAAAGCAATTCGATGTCCCGTGGTTATATGCAGATTTCAAGAAAAAGGGCGGTTATCAGCGTTCGATTGCACTGTCCCACCAATATGACTTGTATCGGCAAGATTTCTGCGGCTGTGTGTTCTCCGCCGCAAACCGCCATGCAGCATCTCATTAAGCACCAAAAGTATAAAAAAAGTGCGGCTTTTGCCGCCTTTTTCCATGTCGCCCCTGTTTCCCGGAGATTCTCAAAAAATTTGCTTGCAATTGCACGGGAAACATAGTATAATAAGAAAGAACAGGAATATTTGTATCGCTTTGGAGGAATTAACGTATGCCAAAATATGTATTTGTTACCGGCGGTGTCGTTTCCGGTCTGGGAAAGGGCATCACTGCTGCTTCACTCGGTCGTCTGCTGAAAGCACGAGGATACCGGGTAACCATTCAAAAGTTTGACCCGTATATCAACGTAGACCCCGGCACGATGAGCCCGTATCAGCACGGTGAAGTCTTCGTTACCGATGACGGTGCAGAAACCGACCTCGACCTCGGACACTACGAACGTTTCATTGATGAAAATCTTTCCATCAACAGCAATGTTACCACCGGTAAAATTTACTGGACAGTACTGAACAAGGAACGCCGTGGCGACTATCTGGGCGGTACGGTACAGGTGATTCCACACATCACCAACGAAATCAAAGAACGCATTTATCGGGTCGGCAAAAGTTCT
This sequence comes from Ruminococcus sp. CAG:254, assembly GCA_000433635.1. GTDB lineage: Bacteria > Bacillota > Clostridia > Oscillospirales > Ruminococcaceae > Ruminococcus_C. Next base: position 32,046 of record HF997842.1, on the reverse strand, counting down.
GACACAGACGTTGTCATCACCGAAATCGGCGGTACGGTCGGCGACATCGAAAGCACCCCATTCCTGGAAGCCATCCGGCAGTTTGTTGCCGAAGTGGGCAGACAGAACGCCATGTACATTCATGTTACCCTCGTTCCGTATATTTCCGGCTCGAACGAACTGAAGTCCAAGCCAACACAGCACTCCGTAAAGGAACTGCTCTCCATCGGCATTCAGCCAAACGTCATCGTTTGCAGAACCGAACAGGAAATTCCGAAGGAAATGGCAAAGAAAATCAGCTTGTTCTGCAACGTACGGGAAGAAGACATTATTCAGAACATGACCGCTCCGTCCCTGTATGATGTTCCAATGATGCTGGAACAGGAAGGTCTGGCAGCTTGCGTTTGTCACCACCTCGGTCTGGAAAACCGCACACCGGATTTGACCGAATGGATTCAGATGACCGAACGCCAGAAGCAGGCAACCGAACAGGTTACGATTGGTCTGGTCGGCAAGTATGTTGCCCTGCCGGATGCATATCTGTCCGTTGCAGAAGCTCTGCGGCACGGCGGTATTCCGAATGATGTCAAGGTGGAAATCCTCTGGATTGACTCCGAAAAGATTACCGGTGCAACTGTTGCAGAAACCTTAAAGGACTGCGATGGTATCATCGTTCCGGGCGGTTTCGGCGACCGTGGCATTGAAGGTATGATTACCGCAATTGAATATGCAAGAGAAAATCAGATTCCGATGTTTGGTATCTGTCTGGGTATGCAGATGGCAGTTGTAGAATTTGCACGACACTGTGCTGGTCTGCCGGATGCAAACTCCGCAGAATTCCTGCCGGAAGGCACACAGAATGTCATCGACATCATGGAAGACCAGAAGGATATTACCAACCTCGGTGGTACGATGCGGCTGGGTCTGTATCCGTGTAAGCTGACTGATGGTGCAAAGGTTCGCTCGATTTATGGCGAAGAACTGATTTATGAACGTCATCGTCACCGGTTTGAACTGAACAATGCATTCCGCCGTCAACTCACAGAAAGCGGCTTGCAGCTGGCTGGTATTTCTCCAGATGGCAAGCTGGTGGAAATCGTAGAACTGCCGAGCCATCCGTGGTTCATCGGCGTACAGTTCCATCCGGAATTCAAGTCCCGTCCGAACAAGCCGCACAAGCTGTTTACCTCATTTATCGCAGCAGCTTTGCAGCAGAAGCGGAAGGCAGAAGCTGAATCCTAATTTCGCAAAGGCGGCAATTTCTTTTTGCAGCAGCGGCAAAATAGATGTGCAGCGATTCTCTGCAAAAAATCAAAAACCGTCCGATTTTCGGGCGGTTTTTGCGTAGAAACAGAAAGGAGGCAAGATACAAATGTATCGTTTGCTGGTAGTCGATGATGAAGCAAATATCCGGAACGTCGTTCGGGAATATGCTGAGTTTGAAGAATATGAAGTGACAGAGGCGGAAAATGGCATGGAAGCCGTTGCCCTCTGTCGGGAACAGGACTTTGACCTGATTATTATGGATGTTATGATGCCAAGATTGGACGGCTTTTCCGCCTGCAAGGAAATCAAGAAGCGGAAAAACATTCCTGTCATTATGCTTTCCGCTCGTGGAGAAGAATATGACAAACTGTTTGGCTTTGAACTGGGCATTGATGACTATGTGGTCAAGCCATTCTCTCCGAAAGAACTGATGGCAAGAGTCAAAGCTGTTCTGAATCGGCATCACGCCACCGCAGAGCAGGTTTCTGACCAGCGGCTGAAATTTGAAGGATTGGAAATCGACCTTGCTGGTCGAGAAGTCTATGTGGACGGACAGCGGGCAACCATGACACCAAAAGAATACGACCTGCTGTTCTATCTGGTAAAGAATAAGGGATTGGCACTTTCGAGAGATAAACTGCTCGAAGCGGTTTGGGGATATGATTTCTTTGGAGATGACCGCACTGTCGATACACACATTAAAATGCTGCGTGGCAGTCTTGGGGTATATCGAAAATTCATCGTGACCTTGAGAGGAATGGGATATAAGTTTGATCCGGATGCCTAATCTCCAGATGGAACGGAATTTGACCATCCGTGTAAAAATCTGGCTATTTTTTATGATGTTTGTCTGCATTGTCTTCATCCTGATGTGGATTTTGCAGGTGGTCTTTTTAGAACGCTTTTATGAGGCGTTTAAAATTGCAGATATTGCAAAATCTGCAAAAATTCTCACGCAATCCTGCCGACTGGATAACTTTTCCGACATTGCCGAAGACCAGGCAATGCGAAACGAAATGTGCATTTCTATCCTGAACACAGACGGCGAAGAAACCTATCAGCACTGCGTTTCTGCACAGAAATGCCTGCTCCACAACGACCAGGACGTTTATTTCTTCTTGATGGACTTGAAACGCAGCGACAACGGTTATATCTGCCGTTCTATCTACAATGAACAGCTGCAAACCCAGACGGTTGTTTATGGCAACTGGATTCTGGACAGCGAAACCAATGAAACAGTCGGCTATCTGCTATTAAATTCCCGCTTAGTGCCAGTACAGTCTACGGTTTCTATTTTACAGCGGCAAACGATGATTATTACCATTGCAATGGCGTTTTTCGGCTGCGTTCTGTCGTTCTTAGCAGCAACGCATATCGGCGTTCCCATCACTCGCCTGACTCGTTCCGCAAAGCGGCTGGCTCATGGCGACTATGAAACAAAATTCGAGGGCGGCGGCTGTGCAGAAGTGGACGAACTGGCGGAGGCATTGACCTATGCCGAACATGAACTCTCTCGCACAGACGAAATGCAGCGAGATTTAATTGCAAATGTGTCCCATGATATGCGAACACCGCTGACCATGATGAAAGCGTATGCAGAAATGATTCGGGATTTGTCCGGCAACAATCCGGAGAAACGAGCCAAACATTTGCAAGTGATCATTGAGGAAACCGACCGGCTTTCCCTGCTGGTCAACGATATGTTGGATTTGTCCAAGCTGGAAAGCGGCACGAAAAAGCTGGAATTTACCACGTTCGACATCTCCCAGCGGCTGACGGAAATTGCAAACCGCTATCAGGGCATTTCTGAACAGATGGGGTATCATCTTCATTTCACGCCAGATGCTTCCCGGATGGTTTGCTGCGATGCCGGAGCAATTGAACGAGTTATCTGCAACCTCATCAACAACGCCATTAACTACACATCCAAGGAAGACAAGCAAGTCTTTTTGCGACAAGTCAACCAGCCGAATTGTGTCCGAATTGAAGTGCGAGATACAGGCGATGGCATTGAAGAGGATAAAATCAAGCTGATTTTCGACAAGTATTACCGCTCTGAAAATCACAAACGAGAAGTGGTTGGAACAGGGTTAGGGCTGTCAATCGTTAAAGCCATTTTAAAGCTGCACAACTATGACTACGGTGTCAACAGCAAGTTGGGAGAAGGTTCTACGTTCTGGTTTGCCATCCGAACCGACCAACAACCTGCCCCAGAAGCACCGCCTGCGATTGCACCAACAGAATCCAAAAAAGGAGTCGACCATGCCAAATCTGAATAATGTTCCCACGCTTCCGTCATATTTGCTGGAACGGCTCTCCGCCTGCTATTCGCAGGAGCAGACCGACCGCATTTGTGCTGGTTATGCGGCACAGCGTGCCGTGTCGTTTCGGGTCAACACGCTGAAAGCAACCGCTCCGGCAGTACTGGAACAGCTGCAAACCGCTGGCATTGCCACTACTCCGGTTGCATGGAGTGAAACTGCCTTTTTCTGTACGGATTCCACCACAGAAGCACAGCTGCAAGCCTTGTCCTGCTATGAAAACGGGGAAATCTACCTGCAAAGTCTTTCCTCGATGCTGCCGCCGATTGTGTTGCAGCCGCAGCCCAAACAGGAAATTTTAGACATGACGGCTGCTCCTGGCGGAAAAACCACTCAAATGGCAGCCATGACCCAGAATCAAGCCAATATCATGGCGTGTGAACTGCATGCCATTCGGGCAGAAAAACTCAAGTACAACGTGGAAAAGCAGGGTGCAAAGCGGGTGACGGTTTCCATAACGGATGCACGCCGCCTCAGCCCATACTTTTCTTTTGACCGGATTTTGCTGGATGCTCCATGCAGCGGCAGCGGAACGCTTTCCCTGCACACCGGAGCAGGTCTGCAAAATTTCTCTCCGGCTTTGGTGCAAAAAACAGTCAAGGCACAGCGTGCCCTGCTGAAAAAAGCAATATCTCTGCTGAAAAAAAATCAGGAAATGGTCTATTCCACCTGCTCCATCCTGCCGGAAGAAAACGAAGAACAGGTTGCAGCGATTTTAAAGACCGGACAAGTGGAACTGCTGCCCATTGCATTCTCCGGCATGGAAACGCTGCCACTGCTGCCAAGTCGATTTGCAGAAACGCTGTGTGTCTGCCCAGATGCCCAATATGAAGGCTTTTTTGTTGCAAAGCTGCGGAAAAAAGCCAACGGATAATTGCAAAGAAAGAGGGATTTGCGATGGAAAACAAAGACCGCATGTTTACAGGTGACTTATACCTGCCCAATGATGCCGCCATCACAGAGGAACAGAATGCTTGTCTGGAACTGCTCTATACATTCAACCAGACCCGCCCTTCTGAACAGGAAAAGCGAAATCAGCTTTTAAAGCAGATGTTCGCAGAAATCGGAGAAAACTGTTATATTGAACCGCCGTTTCATGCAAATTTCGGCGGAAAGCATGTACACTTCGGGAAAAATGTCTATGCCAATTTCAACCTAACAATGGTCGATGACGGACATATTTATGTTGGTGATTATACGATGTTTGCACCGGGTGTCATTGTTGCAACGGCTGGACATCCGATTCTTCCGGAACTCCGAGAAACTGTTTATCAATATAATATGCCTGTTCACATTGGGAAAAATTGCTGGATTGGAGCAGGTGCAATTATTTTGCCGGGCGTTACCATTGGCGACCAAGTCGTTGTTGGTGCAGGCAGTGTTGTCACGAAAGACTTGCCGTCCAACGTGGTAGCAGTTGGAAATCCCTGCCGAGTGGTTCGAGAAGTCAGCGAACACGACCGTGTTTATTATTTCAAGAACCGAAAAATTGACTGGGACACCTTGCCAAGGGAATAAAAAACAAAAAGACGACATGCAGAGAGCCTCTTCCCTGTATGCCGTCTTTTTTCTCTTATTTCAACAATATTTGCTTACAGTGCAACGCCATTTTGTTTCAACAGTGCCCGTGCGGTATCCACAGAATCCACACCCGTTGCATTTTTCACCGGTGCAAATTCCTTTTCCCGTTCTACTTCATACAGCAGGCAGTTTTCCTGCATATGTACCATATCCAGCACCAAAGTTTCCAGCTTATAGCCGTTCGGCTGTTCTGGCTTGACGGTTGCTGTGCCATCCGCTGTCAGGCAAGCAACCTTCTTGAATGCCCGATGCAGCGGCAAGCTGCAATCCAACGTCTTACAGAGCTGATCCACTCGGAACAGATAATTCAGGATAACACCATACCGATAAGTCAATGTGCCATCTGCCTCCCGCAAATTCCGCATATCATCAGTCATTTCAAAATATTCTACGATTGACGGCTTTCCATCTTCCAGACACAGCACACCAACCTTTTCATCTGGGCTTGCCTTTGCAACAACCTTGCTGCCAGACGTGCAGTTTGCGGCAATCGTTGCCCCGATAAAGCAAGGGTCTGCCATTCTCTGCAAAACGTTGTCCACAGCGAACACGTTCAGCCATTCAATGTTCTGTTCTTTCAGCACATTCAATAGACCTGCATGCTGCATGGATGAGAACCAGCCGCCGTTTCCATTCGGGGAAACTGCAATTCTGCTCTTCGTTTCCAGCAAAATTTTTCCATCCTTGTCCACAACCGGAGCCATTTCCTGCACGAAGAAATGCACAGAAGATTCCGGATAGCCGAAATACTGCTTTTCTGCTAAAAATGCTCTGGTTTCTGCATCATTGGTTTCGCTGGTCATGATAAACAGCGGAACAGGAACACCTGCCTGTTCGGTCACGTCCATCAGATTCCGGAACAGACATTCAAAAATCGTCAAATCGTTGTTGATACCGATCTGGAACACACCTTTTGGGCCATTACAGCCCAGCCGGCTGCCCTGACCGCCTGCCAACAAAACAGCCCCTACACTGCCCTTGCGGATGGCTTCCAGACCAATTTTCCGATAGGTATCCTGCTTTTCCGCAATCTCCGAAATCGTACAAGCTCCCAACGGTTCAATCTTACCCTTTGGTGCTTCTTCGTGTGCAGCCCGTTCCAGAACGGAAAAATCCATCTCTGAAATCTGTTGCAGCAACGCTGCCTGTTCTGCTGCTGAAAGTGTGTCATAGTAACGAAGCAGATGGGTCTGTCCATATTGTTCCAGTCGATTGTAAGCCTCTTGATATTGCATCATCGTATAATCCTTTCTTACTGTATTTGATATTCCATATTCTTACAATTTTCACAATTTCCGTAAAATTTGTAGTAGCTTTAGTATAACACAAACCATTCAAAAAAGCAAGGTATAATTGTTCTCTCTGAAAAATATTCTTTAGTCTGCATGCAGACAGAAACAGACATGGAAAAAGAGCGTATCGAAAGCAATCGGTACGCTCTTTTTCACGCAGATTTTATTTGAAAGGAGTAGTAAAATGTCAATACTTAGCACCCTCAGATATTGTTTCATAAACAGCAAACGCCCCGGGGTGGAGGCGTTCACTGCTATGATATAGGGATTATTGGGGATGATACTTTTGCACCGGGGTAAATGCAAAAGCACTTTAGAGGATGTTACATGCTCTCTTTCAGAGCATGGTTATAGTATAGAGGAAGATTGTGTACATCCTGTGAAATGAAGCTGAAAAGCACCTGAAAAGAATTTTTTCGTTTCGCCACAAATCAGCCTAGGATATGAAAAAATTATGAATGCATATGATGAATCAGCTTCGGCGGAAGCATTGCCAGCATCAACGGCTTTCCGATATACGGCAACCCTTTCGGCATCAGGTTCAACATATGAAACCCTCTCCAGCGAACAATTGCCTCATCCCAACGTTCCCGCACCGGAATCCGGCGAGTTTTACTATCGAAATAATATTGGTATAAACATTCCTGTAAATTTGCCCCCTGCAAGCCGGCTGCATAGAGCTGCATAAATAACATATAGTCCTCATAGCGAGCGATTTTCTCCATTACCGGATAACCGCTGACTTTTTCAAAACACCGTCGCCGAAATAGAATCGAACCATGTATAAACGGCGAATTAAACAAAAAATCCTGCTTTCGAGGGCGTTCCGGTCGTTTCCAGCAGCCGGAAACACCGCCATCCGGCGTATACAAATCACAATTAGAGCCAACGAAATCCACATCCGCATGTGATTCCAGATAGGCAATTTGTTTTTCAAAACGGTCGGGTTTTGAAATATCATCATCATCCTGCCGTGCAAGATATGCCCCATTCGCCACGGATAAACAGCGGTTCAACGTCCGAGCCAAACCCAAATTGCGGTCATTTTGCAGCAATCGAATCCGACTGTCCCGAGCAGCAAGGTTCTGCATCCAGAGCAAAGCTGCATTGGTCGAGCCATCATCACACAAAATCAATTCCCAATTGGGATAAGTCTGTTCTACAATCGAACGCACAGAACGCTCCAACATTGAGCGTTCCTTACAATTATAAACGCCCATCAATACGGAAATGAGCGGCTTTTTTTCTTCTGTCAATGTCCTCTCCTCCTGTTGACTGCGTGCCGAATCCAATCCCAGCAGGCAAAATTCCAGTGATACCACCGTTTTCTGCGGATTTGACTGCACGCCAATGAACCATACACCCAAAACGGTTCTGCTTGTACCGATTCCACATGGTGAAAATGCTGTAACACATGCTGCGACAACAGCCCCTGTTTCAACGCTACTTCCTGTCCAGCAGATGCCAGCGGAAACGCATACATTTCACCCATATCATCGCAGAACTGAAACTGCCCGAATGCCTGTGCTTCTTCTGCTGTTGGGCGAAACAAGAGCCGCTGCAACAGCGATTCTGTTACATCTGCGAGTGGCAACGCTGCAAAATCGGAAAACGAAACCTGCGGCAGAACCCGTTCTGTAAATGCCAGACAAATTCGCTCCTGCTGTTCTGCGAGGGCTGCATTTGCCTGGTCAACTGCTCCCATCGGCTTACAAATAGGAACTGCCTTGCCATCTTCTTGGATTGTATAGCCCATCGTTGTCCCATGCGGTGCAGCACACATACACTCATAGACATTATTATTAAAGCAAATGACTTTTTTTAAAGGAGTCAGCGGGTCAAAATACCATGCCTCCCACGTTCCCTGTTTCGGCTCAGTATACAACCCGAAATAATAGCCTTTCAGGTTGGGCAATGGTTTTCCTGCTCCCTTCTCCAACAACGTCATCAGGCAATTCTGCATTGAGCCATTCCAGCCGCTGTCTACAATGCCTATCCGGACATCTCGCAGCAAGCCTGCCTGTTCCAGATAAGCCATAGCAGCGGTTTCGGCTGCCTGTGATTTTTCCTGTACAAAATTCCGGTAAACGCTGCTTTTCCGCAGCTGTTCTGCCAACGCAGTAAACGCCTGCACAGAAAGTGACTTGTCACAATCTTCTGCCGGAATGGCACAATCTGCATAAACCTGTTGCTGTTCTTCCGCAGAAAGTGCCAGCCGTTCCAACACATGACGAGGCGTTAAATTTGCCCCCCGTACCAACAGCAAATCATACGCAGCTTCTCCCATGCGGTGATAGGCTGGCATTCGCAGTGCCATTCGAGAAACATAAAGGTATTGACAGTGAATCGGCAACGCATACTGTTCACAGAACCGCTTTGCGATTTCATAGAGAATGTGTCCATCTCGTGCCAGAAAATACAGCGTGTCCACTTGGTCGTGGATTGCCTGCTGCAAGCACCACCAGACATAACTATATAAAACCGGAGCGGTCACAGCTCCGGTCAAATCTGAAAATAAATCTCCTGTTTGCAATGCCGTTGCTGCCGCTGCAAACGGCGGAACTGCCTGCAACTTCTTGAAATAATCTGCATCCATTTTCACACCTCCAATTCTCTAGTTAAATTGCTCTCATTGCTTCCTCATTATTATACCACGTTCTTTTCCAGAACGTCAAGGTTCTGTGAAATTCTTAAAGAAAATGACGAAAACCGCTGGATTTCTTCATCCAAAATATAGGGAAAGCATCCAACGATTTATGGAAAATCTGCCACCCGACTTTCAGGCACTTTACGAACACCTTTCACGCAATTTCCATAAAGTTATGCGAAAATAGGAGCATAGAAACAAAGACAGCCTCTTCTCAAAAGAAAGGAAGATTTCATATGAGTAGCAGAGAACAAAACCGAGCCTGGGCGATGACCATGGCAGTTGCTGCCGTTCTCGCCTATACCACTGGCTGTACAGACAATAACAGTTCCAGTACCGCCGAATCCACACAAACCACTGCTGCTATTTCTGAACTGGAATCAGAATCCACAACAACCGATTCTGAACATTCAGAAAGTACCGTTGCAACACCGCTTTCCGATTCAGAACAGCGTGTGGACTATGATGACGACGACAAAACCAGTACTTATGATACATTTGATGCAGAAATCACGCTGAGCGGAACGACCGCAGATGTAACCGGCAACACCAATGCCGTTTCTGTTTCCGACCGCACCGTTACCATTCAGAACGGCGGTACATACCGAATCACCGGAACATGGAAAGACGGTCAGCTGCGAGTCACTGGCAGCGAAAAAGTAAAGCTGTATTTCGACGGCGTTTCCATTACCAATTCCAATGGTGCAGCATTATCCTGTGAAAACGAAAAACGCACCATTCTTTCCTTGGCAGCCAACACAGAAAATTTCCTCTCCGATGGTGCAAATTCAAATGTCACCACAGATGGAGAAACTGCTGCCCTCTTTACAGAAGATAAATTGACCATCAACGGCAGCGGTGCTTTGACCGTAACTGGCAATGCAGCAAATGGCATTGTCTGCCGGGATGATTTAAAAATTACAGATGGAACCATCTCCGTGACCGCTGCCAATAACGGCATGAAAGGCAAAGACAGCATTGGTATTTGCGGCGGCACGATTACTATAGATGCACAAAATGATGGCTTAAAGGCAACAAAAGCAGATGACCCAGAACAGGGTTGGATTGCCATCAGCGGCGGTACGCTCAACATTACCGCCAAAGGAGACGGCATTCAGGCAGAAACAGACTGCTACATTGACGGCGGTACGCTGAATGTCACAACAACGGGTGAAATTGCAGTCAGCACCTCGGACGACCAGCCGTTTGGCGGCGGTGGCTTCGGTGGCAGATTCGATAACGGACAATCGCCATTTGACGGACAAACACCACCACAGGGCGGCAATCGTCCAGATGGGGCTGCACCCATGGAAAAGCCAGATGATGCAACGGGTTCTCAGCCAGCAGAAACCGCTCCGGCTGTTACAACGACCACAACCACAACGAATACAGAAGCAACCACAGACACCGACACAAACACAACTGCTGCGGAAGATGCCAGCAGCAAGGGTATCAAAGCCGGAAATGCACTGACCATTACAGGTGGAACGATTCAGGCAAACACAACTGACCACTGTATGCACAGCGGTGGAGCGTTTACCTGCTCCGGCGGCACGCTGGAATTGAGTTCTTCCATGGCAATGGGCATCAGCAGCCACGGTGACTTAGAAATCACAGACGGTTCAATTACGATTGACCAAGCAACCGAAGGCATTGAATCCAAGGCAGATATGAACTTAGCAGGCGGTACGATTCGCATTTTACAGGCAACCGATGACGGTTTGAATACAGGCGGCGGCACTGGTATGGGCATGGGCGTCCCGATGGGACAGCCAGACGAAAACCAGCCGGGCGACCCATCTGCAACCACTGCTGCTGATGAAACTACCACAACAGAAACCACGACTACCACCACAACGCTTTCCAGCACCGACACTGCCACAGATGCCGCAGAGGAAAGCCACGAACTGACCATTAGTGGCGGTACAATTTACATCTGTGCGGACGGGGACGGCATCGACTCCAACGGCAGTATTACCATGACTGGCGGAACAGTTTTTGTTTCTGGTCCAGTCAGCGGCGGCGATGGTGCGATTGACTTTGAAACCGATATGACCATGACAGGCGGTTCTATCTTGGCACTGTCCAGCCGTGGCATGATGGAATATCCCAGCACACAGCATTATTATACAACCAGCATTTCAGCCAATGCCGGCGACTTCATCGCTGTCTGTGATGCAGACGGCAACGTCCTGATGGGTATGCAGACACAAAAAGCCGTTTCTGATGTCGTTTATTACGGCGACCAGATGGACAACTGCCAGCTGATTGTAGACGGAACATATTCCGGCACACTCTCCGATGACGGAACTGCCACCGATGGCACGGTTTCCGGCGGAACAGCTGCGGATTCGTTCCAGTTGACAGACGGCAGCGAACAAAGCTCCGCTCCGGGCAACTTTGGCGGAAAAGGCGGTACACCGCCGAACAACGGCGAAATGCCAACCTTTTCAGACGGCGAACAGCCAGAACCGCCGCAAGGTGAATTTGGCAAAGGACAACAAAACGGTGAAAATGGTGCACCAACACCGCTGCAAGGCAGCCAGTCGTCCGAAAACACGACTGCTTAACAGTTGCTTTCTTCTTAATCTTTTTCCAAACCTTTCATATACATGCAAGAACAGACCGCTTGGGCAACCAAGGGTCTGTTTTTGTTTCACAAAATCCAGTTTGCAACTACAAAAGTTTCCACAAAAATCCTTGACTTTTTGACATCCTCGTGGTAAACTAAAAGTAATCGCTTTTTTGTCGGCTGCCTGCCACAAAAAATCAAATGAATTTTATCACAAGGAAAGGAATGGGATTTTTGATGAAAAAAACAGGAATTGCCCTGCTCAGTGCAGCGGTTCTTGCCATCACCAGTGCAGCTTCTGCCTCCTCCGGCTTGTTCGGAACTGCGGAAGCTGCGGACACCACAAACTCCACTTACAACTACGGCGAAGCCTTACAGAAGTCGATGTTTTTCTATGAGGTACAGCAATGCGGCGAGCTGCCAGACTGGAACGAAGTCAGCTGGCGAGATGACTGCATGGTCAACGACTATATTCCGGGCGGCTGGTTCGATGCCGGCGACCACCTGAAATTCACACTGACCAACGCCTATGCTGCAACCATGCTGGGTTGGGGCTTGCTGGAATATCAGGACGGTGTCAAGGAAATCGGCGAACTGACTGAATACAAGAACAACCTTGCTTGGGCATTGGATTACGTTGCAAGCTGTGATTTGGGCGATGAAATCGTTTACATGATTGGCGATGGTGCATTCGACCATGTATGGTGGGGTTCTGCGGAAGTTTATATGCGGAAGTTCAAGCTGATGAAAGGCGAAGATGAACGGCCGTATTACACCTGCAACGATAGCTGTATTGAAGGACAGATGGCAGCGGCTCTTGCTGTTGGTTATCTCTGCTTCAAGGATTCCGACCCAGACCGTGCAGACAACTATCTGGCACACGCAAAGGCTTGCTTTGAACGGGCTGACAAAAATCGCTCCATCGGCGATGACACTGAAGAACATAAGTATTATAAGCCAAGCTCATTCTATGACGACCTGTTCTTTGCTGCAAACTGGCTGTATCGGGCAACCGGTGAACAATCCTATCTGGATTTGTGCAAGACCGATTACATCCCGAATCTGGGCAAGGAAGAACAATCCTCTGAAATGAAATATACTTGGGGACACTGCTGGGATGACACCATGCAGGGCGGTATGTTGCTTTATGCAATGAATACTGGCGACAGCCAGTGGAAAGAACAGTTCCGGAAACATCTGGAATACTGGACAACGGGTTACGGCGGCAAGCAAATTGCACACACACCGGACGGTCTGGCATGGCTGTTCCAGTGGGGTTCTATGCGTCACGCAACCACTACTGCATTCCTGGCATATGTTGCAGCAGACGAACTGTTTGCAGACGATGCAGCCGCTGCAACAAAATACACCGATTTTGCGGATTCTACCATGAATTATGCATTCGGCGACAATGACCTTGATATGAGCTATGTTATCGGCATGGGCGACAAATATCCGCAGGCATGGCACCACAGAACATCTTCTGGTGCATGGAACGACAAGTGGAGCAACATCGGACAGACAGAGGGCGAAGATGCAAAGCCGCACGCACACACCTTGTATGGTGCACTGGTTGGCGGCCCTGACCAGACTGGTAAATACTCCGATAAAATCGGCGATTATCAGTATACCGAAGTTGCCATCGACTACAACGCTGGCTATACCGCTGCACTCTGTGCAATGGTACAGAAATACGGCGGCAGCAGTGATCCAGATTTCCCGCCAACTGAAACCCCGAAGTGGACAGAATTTTTCATGCGGGCATCCATCAACCAGGCTGCTGGCAGCTATACCGAAATCAAGGCATTTGCCATGAACCATTCCGCATGGCCGGCAAGAGTGATTCAGAACCTCTCCTACAACTACTATTTCGACATCTCCGAACTGGTTGACGCTGGTTATTCCATTGACGATGTATCTGTCAGAATCGGCTACGACCAGCACGCTTCTGATGAGGGCAAGATGACCATTTCCGACCCGATTCACTACAAGGATAACATCTATTATGTCAAGCTTTCGTTCGCAGATGGCAGCGTTGTCATGCCGACCGGACAATCTGAACACCGCTCCGAATGTCAGTTCCGTATCTCCATTCCGGACAACATTCAAGGCGTTTGGGATGCTTCCAACGACTATTCGTTCCAGGGTCTGACACAGGGTGGAGAAGATGCAATGGTAGATACCCCGTATATGACCATGTATGATGGAGATACGCTGATTTGGGGTACAGAACCAGACGGCACAACACCGGACGACAACCCGACTACAACGACCACAACAACAACTACGACTACTACAACGACCACCACAACCACGACAGTTACCACCACTGCTGAAACAACAGCAGAAACCACTGCTCCGGCAACCACAACAGCAAGCTCCACCACACCAACCACAGAAATTACAACCGCAGTCACAACAGCAACTTCTACAATCATCGACCCTGATATTCTCTATGGAGATGTTGATTTGGATGGTACTGTATCCTTGACGGATGCAATTCTATTAAACAAGTATCTGGCTGGAATGGTTGTATTGTCTGATGCTGCACTGGCAAATGCAAACTGCTACTTGGATAAAGACAGCAATCTGAACGAAGATGATACCACATACCTCATGCGGTTTGTTCTCCGTGCTATTAATGACCTTCCATATATCCCTATCCCAGAATAACCAAAAATTTTCTTTTTGAAATTCGCCGCTGGAAGTTCTCCGGAATCTTCCAGCGGCGAATTTTTTTACAAAAAGGAAACCTCGCTTTTTCTCGAAATTTCCAAAATTCTATTGACGAAACTACAAAAAAGTAGTACAATGATAGGGAACAATCAAATCATTGGAGGTTTTTCCTATGGCAAAGAAATTTATTGTAGAAACATCTGCTAGACACGTTCACCTGACCGCAGAAGCATTTGCAACCCTGTTCGGCGAAGGCAAGGAACTGACCGTTAAGAAAATGCTCTCTCAGCCGGGACAGTTCGCAAGTGAAGAACGGGTTACCATCGTAGGCCCGAAGAAGTCCCTGCCGAACGTTTCCATCCTCGGCCCGTTCCGGAAGGCAAATCAGGTAGAACTCTCTGCAACTGATGCTCGTTCCATCGGCATTGTTGCTCCGATTCGGGAATCTGGCGATGTTGCTGGTTCTGGTGCATGTAAGATCGTTGGTCCAGAAGGCGAAATCGAAATTTCTGAAGGTGTTATCGTTGCAAAGCGTCACATTCATCTGACTCCGGCAGACGCTGAAGAAATGGGCGTAAAGGATAAGGACGTTGTATGGGTTCGTCTGGATACAGACGGCAGAAAGGCAATTTTGGGCGATGTTGTTTGCCGTGTTTCTGATTCTTATGCACTGGCAATGCACATTGATACCGATGAATCCAATGCAGTATCTGCTCCGAGAGAACTGTACGGTGAAATCGTAACCGTAGACTAAGTACCTAACAAAATTTTGTACAGAAAAAGCCCCATATCCTGCGGATATTTCCCAACGGATACGGGGATTTTTTGTTATGTGTATGTATCAGGATGTCAAAATCAACGGCAAATCTTCTTCCCGTAACCAATGCAGAATGTCCCACATCTGCGAATCTGGAACGGCAATACATCCGGCGGTACTGGATGCCCCTGCGGTGCAGTGCAGGAAAATAGCTGAGCCCGCTCCGGGAACAACTGGGTCACAGTTATAATTCACCACCACGGCATAATGATAGCTACTTGCATAATCAATCAGATGTTCGGCACTGTTCCAGTTGATTTCTGTTGTTTCCTGCCACTGATTATAGACCGGAGAAGCAGGGTCATCCACCCAATAACAATTCTCGTTCAACTGCCGATATGGGATGGATAAATCTGTAAGTGGGTCTGTTCCAAAGGCAAACCCCAACGAAAACAGCCCTTTTGGCGTGCAGGAGATCCCCTCTCGACTGTTCGCAGAAACGCCATTTGTTCCTACACAGCCATTGGATACAAAATCCATCTTCCAACCCTGTTCTCCTGCTGAAAATCCATAGACAACCGCAGAGCAGCCGCTTGAAACCACAGCAATCAGCTGTTTGCTGTCCCCTAAGTCAGACAAGGTATAACCATTGTTGTCCAAAATGGTTGCCAACTCTGCACAAACTGGAATGGTTGTTGTTTCCATAGCGGTTGAAATAGTTGTTGCAGTGGTTGTGGTTGTCACGCTTGTTGAAACGGTTGTAGCTTGCGTTTTCATCTCCAATTCCGTTGTAATGGAATCTGTTGACTCGATGGAAACCGTTGTGGAATGCTGCGGTTCTTGTGCAGATTTCTGATGCAGCAGAACCCCAAAACATCCAATTCCAATTAGCAACAGTCCAATGACAATGCTCAAAAGTATCAACATTCGTTTTTGTTCCGGTGTATTGGGACGTATCACAAAATCATCTCCCTTTTTCTGTTAGCATAGCACAATCTAAAAAATCTGTCAAGCAAGCTGCATTTGTCGAAAAAATCGCCGCTTTGCTTGCATTTCCCCCGCAGATATGCTATACTAATCATATTGATTTCGTATTTTGAAAGGAGTATTCATGATTACTGTATCCAACGTCAGCCTCCAATTCGGCGGCGACACCCTCTTTAAGAACGTCAACCTGCAATTCAACGCCGGAAACTGCTATGGGGTCATCGGTGCAAATGGTGCTGGAAAATCCACGTTCCTGAAAATTCTGTGCGGTGTTTTGCCACCCACAACCGGAGAAGTTACCATCCCGAAAGAACTCCGGATGAGCGTTTTGAAGCAAGACCACTTCGCCTATGATGCCTACACCGTTCTCGACACGGTGATTATGGGCAATGAACGGCTCTATGCCATCATGCGGGAAAAAGATGCCCTGTATGCAAAGCCGGACTTCTCGGAAGAGGACGGCAACCATGCGGCGGAACTCGAAGCCGAATTTGCAGAACTGAACGGCTGGGAAGCGGAATCGGATGTTTCCAAGCTCCTGCAAGGACTGGGACTTTCCGAAGATTTGCTGTACCAGACCATGGGCGACCTCTCCGGTAACGAAAAGGTGAAAATCCTGCTCGCACAGGCACTGTTCGGCAATCCGGACATCATTCTCATGGACGAACCGACCAACCATTTGGACATTGATGCCATTACCTGGCTGGAGGACTTTCTTTCTGAATATTTCGGAACGGTCATTGTGGTTTCCCATGACCGCCATTTTTTGAATAACGTCTGCACCCACATTGTTGACATCGACTATACGCAAATTAAAATGTATGTCGGCAACTACGAATTTTGGTATGAGTCCAGCCAGATGATGCAACGGATGATTCGCCAGCAGAACAAAAAGACTGAAGAAAAGATTAAGGAACTCAAAACCTTTATTGAGCGGTTCTCTGCCAACAAATCCAAATCCCGTCAGGCAACCTCCCGCCGGAAATTGCTGGACAATCTCACTGTGGAACAGCTGCCAGCCTCCAGCCGCCGCTATCCGTTTATCGGATTCGACATGGATCGGGAACTGGGAAAAGAAGTGTTACAGGTCAACGGCATTTCCAAAACCGTAGACGGTGTGAAGCTGCTGAACAATGTCAGCTTTACCCTGAGCCGTACGGACAAAGTTGCCTTCATCGGTGAAAGTGAACAGGCAATTACCATGCTGTTCAAAATCCTAATGGAAGAAGAACAGCCAGACGAAGGTACATTCAAGTGGGGCGTTTCCACTTCGACTTCCTACTTCCCTGTAGATAACTCTGTTTATTTCAACGACTGTGACCTTTCCATTCTGGATTGGATTCGGCAGTATTCCAAAACAGATGAAACCGAAACGTATCTGCGAGGCTTTCTCGGTAGAATGCTGTTCTCCGGCGATGATATTTATAAGCCGGTCAAGGTTTTGTCTGGTGGGGAAAAAGTCCGCTGCATGTTCTCTCGGATGATGCTGTATCATTCTAACGTGTTGCTGTTAGACCGCCCGACCAACCATCTGGACTTGGAAAGCATTACGGCTGTAAACAACGGCTTGACCGCATTCAAGGGCGTTGTCATTCTGTCCTCACACGACCACGAAATTTTGCAGACGGTTGCAAACCGCATCATTGAAATCACACCAGACGGCTGTCTGGACAGACAAGGCACTTATGAAGAATTTCTGGACTGGAAAAAGGAAAACCAGAAATAAATCTGCCCAACCCCATCATCAACCGGAAAAATAAAGGAGTATCAATTTCATGAAATCCAACCTCATTTGTATGTTGATTACCATCGTTGCATACTTGATTTTAATGATCGTAGTCGGCATTCTCGCATCCAAAAAAAATAAAGACACCAGCGATTTCTACCTAGGCGGCAGAAAGCTGGGGCCAATCGTCACCGCTATGAGTGCAGAAGCCTCTGACATGAGCAGCTATTTGCTGATGGGCTTGCCGGGGCTAGCACTGCTGACTGGCTTTGCCGATGTTGGCTGGACGGTCATTGGTCTGGCAATCGGTACATATCTCAACTGGCTATTCGTTGCAAAACGGCTGCGAATTTATTCTCAGCACAACGGCTCGATTACAATTCCAGACTTTTTCTCGAACCGCTATCACGATAACAAACATTTCCTGATGGGCATTTCTGCCATCATTATTCTGATTTTCTTTGTGCCGTATACTGCATCTGGTTTTTCCGCCTGCGGAAAGCTGTTCCAGACGCTGTTCGGGATGAACTATCACGCTGCGATGATTTTAAGTGCTGTAATCATCATTGCCTATACCAGCATCGGCGGATTTTTGGCTGCCAGCACAACCGACCTGCTCCAGAGCATTATTATGACCGTTGCACTGGTCATGGTAGTTGTCTTTGGAATTGTCAAGGCTGGCGGTATTGACGTTGTCATGGAAAATGCAAAGGCTCTGCCGGGCTATCTTTCTTTCAACCACACCTATGATATTACAACCAATTCCGCAAAGCCGTACAACATTCTGACCATCTGTTCCACCTTGGCTTGGGGACTTGGCTATTTCGGAATGCCGCATATTCTGCTGCGATTCATGGCAATTGAGGACAGCAGAAAAATCAAGACCTCCCGTAGAATTGCCTCTATCTGGGTTGTCATCTCTATGGGCATTGCCATTCTGATTGGTTTCATTGGAAAAACCTTGATGACCAACAGTACAATTTCCGTACTGGGCGACAATCCGGACAATTTCAGTGCAGAGTCTGAAACTGTTATCATGAAGATTGCAACGCTGATCAGTGAACATGGCGTTCTGGCTGCATTGTTTGCCGGTCTGATTTTTGCTGGAATCCTTGCCTGCACGATGTCTACTTCAGACTCTCAGCTGCTGGCAGCATCCTCCAGTATGTCAGAAAACCTGCTGCAAGGCGTGTTCGGCATTAAGCTTTCGGAAAAGACTGCCATGCTGGCAGCTCGTGCCGTTCTGCTGATTATCGCTGTGATTTCCATCGGTATCGCATGGAATCCGGACAGCTCTGTTTTCCATATCGTATCCTTTGCATGGGCTGGATTTGGTGCGACTTTTGGACCTGTTATGCTGTGTGCCCTGTTCTGGAAGCGTTCCAACAAGTGGGGAGCTTTGGCTGGACTGGTTGCCGGCGGTGTGATGGTATTTGTATGGAAGTTCCTCGTTCGTCCGCTGGGCGGAGCATGGGATCTATACGAACTGCTGCCAGCTTTTATCGTGGCTCTGGCTGCCATTGTTATTGTTTCGCTGCTGACAAAAGCACCGGATAACGAACTGGTAGAAGAATTTGAAGCTGTTCAGGCAGAATGCAAACAGTAAAATCAATCATTTCATCATTCTGAAACACAAAACACCGCTGCGGAGGTTGCAATTCCATCCGCAGCGGTGTTATTTTTATCGTTTTTCTGTTCTAATTAGTCAGCCAGCAACTGTTCTGCTGCTGCCAGCTTTGCACTGCATACAAAGACATCCATTGCCTTTTGCAGTTCTTCTTCGGTCGGGAATGTCGGAGAAATCCGGATGTTTTCATCTTCTGGGTCTACGCCATACGGGAACGATGCCCCTGCACCCGTCAGAACGACACCAGCATCCTTACAAAGCTGTACGATCCGCTTTGCACAACCCTTCTGATTGAAAGAGATGAAGTAACCGCCCTTTGGATTCGACCAAGTCGCAATGTCCAAATCACCCAGTTCCTTTTCCAGTGTGTTGACAACAATTGCAAACTTCGGAGCAATCAACGCCTTATGCTTCTTCATGTGTTCCAGCAGGTTTTCAAACTTGCCGCCAAAGAACCGCAGATGCCGCAGCTGGTTCATCTTATCAAAACCAATCGTTGCAAAGCCCAAGGACTTCTTCAGGCTTGCCAAGTTTCTTTCGCTGGCTGCCATTACTGCAATTCCGCTGCCCGGGAAGGTGATTTTAGAAGTAGATGCAAACATATAGCAAATATCTTCGTTGCCAACCTTCTTTGCTTCTTCCAGCAGATTTGCCTGTACTGGCGGATTGTCAACCAGATGGTGTACACAATATGCATTATCCCAGAAAATCCGGAAATCTGCTGCCTTCGGCTTCAGTGCTGCAAACCGCTTTACCACTTCATCGCTATATACAACCCCGCCCGGATTGGAGTACATCGGCACACACCAGATTCCCTTGATGCTGTCATCTTCTGCAACCAGCTTTTCTACGATGTCCATATCAGGGCCATCTTCGTTCATCGGCACATTGATCAGTTCCATACCAAAGAACTGGGTTACTGCAAAATGGCGGTCATATCCCGGAACCGGACACAGGAACTTCACATGATCCAGTTTGCCCCATGGTGTGCCACCCAAAACACCGTTGGTCATTGCAACAGACATTACCCAGTACATAATGTTCAGGCTGGAGTTTCCGTATACAATAATTTCTTCCGGCTTTACGCCCAGCATCGGTGCAAAGAATGCCTTTGTTTCCGGCAGTCCATCCAGAACCCCGTAGTTCCGGCAGTCCAGACCGTTTTCAGCCCGATAATCGCCCTTCTTCAGGCAATCCATCATATCCATGCTCAGTTCCAACTGTGCTGGTGCTGGCTTCCCTCTGGACATATCCAGTTTCAGATTTTCTGCCTGAAACTGCTTGTATGCCTGCTGACATTCTGCCTGAAATGCCTCCAACTCCGCATGATTCTTTTCCTGTAATCTCATTGTTTGCGTGTGAATTTCCGTTCGGAAATTCTACTCCTTTCTGCAATCTTCCATGTGCACGGTTTTTGTCGAACCCTGCAAATTTGCTACGGTCTTATTATAACATATCTTTCTATCGCTTGCAAGTGTTCGTGTAGAAAAAACAAAAATTTTAAAAAAAGAGAAAACAGCAGGTCTGTTTTCCAGCAAATCGACTGTTTTCTCTATGAAATCTTATTTTTACTCCGATGTTTTTTGTTCTTCTGCAGTACAAAGCTTAAAAATACCGCCGTCCAATGCATAAAACACACCGCCTGCATACTGACATTTTTCTGTCAAATCCCCGCAGGACAACTTTGCAGCCAACTCCGGCTTCATATACTGCTTCGCATACCGATAAATTTCCTGCCAGTGTGGCAAAGTGAAATCAGGGCGATACAGATAAAGCTGCTCAATCGGATACATCACCAGAATGCTGCTCCAGAACTGGCAGAACTGCTGCATCATCTCTTCCATCAAGTCTGACAGAATCGGGTCAAAGTCCTTACCCTCTGCACAGGCTGCGGTGAACAAATCCGGCAGCGTCATCGTTTCCAGCTTTCCGCCTGTCAGGTCATACAAGACTGGCGTTTGCTCCGCACTATAATACGGCTTTACTCGCTGCTGCAATGCAACTGGCGTCAGCAAGTCACCCACAGTTTGATTTGGAGAAAGCGGCAATCCCTGCATAGAAATCGGCTTGCCGTTTAGACACTCCATGGTATGCGAGCGACAGACGATAGAAACATAATAATCTGCCCCATCTGCACAGAATAAAGCAATAATTTCCTGCTTTGGTTTCTGATACAGGCAATATACTGCCATGGACGGCAATGCATTTCCCCAGAAGACCGGAACGTGCAGGGCATCTCTCAATATCTGCTGCAATTCTGTCATTTGTTGTTCCTGCCTAGTTGCATCCGGAAAAAAATGCTGCAAGACGCTGGGCATCCATCCAACACCCAAGCCCAAAATTTGCGATTCCTCAATATAGTTGCTCTTCAAAATCTGGCGAACGGTTATAATCATTTGTTCCTGTATGGATGCCCATGAAGCCTGCATCACTGGAAACGGAATGCACTGCTTTTCTAGCGTATTCATGCCCAAGGTTGTCAGTCCAACCACCAAATGATTTCCCTGAATGGAAATACCAATCAGCAGCCAGCGAGAAGGATGCACATCCATCAATAATTTTCTTCTGCCTTTTCCCTCCGAGGTTGGACAGGTTCCGATGTCTTCTAAAACGCCCTTTTCCATCATCTCATGAATCAGCAGCGTCACGGATGCTCTTGTCATATGCAGTTTGTTGGCAATCTCCACACGAGAAATTGCTCCGTATTGCTGAATCAACTGCAATACCTGCAAATACATCCACTTTCGTTCCATCTGTCGGGCAATGACTGGTTTCCACATTGCGGATTCGCTCCCCCTCAATTCACAATTTCCTTTCTTTCTATTGATGCAATCTTTTATCGATTTAAATCAATACTATTATTTTAACAATTTCAACCGGATTTTGCAAGTTTCTGTGGAGACTTTCTGATGAAAATTTACATCTTATTGAAAAATAGGGAAAATGTTCATGTTTGCTCCGCTCTTTTTAAGTTAACATACTGAAAATCTGAATTAATAGCGGCATGGTTGCCATGGAAAGAATGGTTGTTGCCGCAAAAATTTGAGAAGCATAAATGTCATTTAAGCCATGTACTTGACATTGCAGTGTACACATTGCAGCAGCCGGTGCAGCTGTCAGCAACAAAACAACCGTCCGCACTTCCATAGATACAAACGGCAGGCAGAGGCACATTGCCATAACTGCCAGCGGAATCACCAGCAATTTCACGAAGCTGACCCAATAAATCCGCTTTGTACACAATGCTCCCAGCAAATTCGCCTGTGCCACGCTGACACCCGATGCAATCATCGCAAGCGGTGTATTCAAGTCGGAAATATAGCCCATCGTATCCATCAGCAAGCCCGGCATTGGAAGCTGTACAAAATACAGAATCAACCCAATGGCGATACCAATGACCGTTGGCGAACGCAGCACTTTCAATGCCTTTTTGAAGTCCTTGGTCTGTGTCAGCTGCATGACACCGTGTGTCCACGAGAACAAGAAGAAAATCGTCAGGAACGCAGTGACATAGAAAACACCCTCTGCCCCGAACAGTGCACTTGCCAGCGGAATACCCATGAAGCCGCAATTGCTATATGTTGCAGAAAATCGCTCGATCGGTGCTAACTTTCCGGCAGATTTTTCTCGGAAACACAACATGGAAATCAAAATGGCGATGACATAAGAAGCTGCTGCCAGCACAAACGTCAACAGCAAATTCACGACCAGACGGGAATCATATTCCTCCTCTAAGTAAGCATGCACGATGATGACTGGCGTTACAATTTCCAACACGACATTGGAAAGCTGCTTGCCGCCCTCTCGGCTGACAATGCCGGTGTAGTATGCAATCATTCCGACCACATTCAGAATGAGCATAATAATTGCCTGCTGTAAAATAATTCCTGCCATATGTTCGTACTCCTTTTTTTTGACAGCCGAACGACTGCCATTCTCCAAAATAAGAACCGCCCGTTTGATGGTGGAGAAACAGGCGGTCACTTCCTTGATAGTATAGCATGGTGGTTTTTAGATTTTATAGATTTTGTATAAACATTGGTTGAATTTGCAGTCCACCCAAAGCCACTGCAACGGTGTCGGAAATCTGGGTAAAATCAGCCACCAAAGACGATGGTTTCTTGACGGGAGCATCCTGCCGCAACGGTACGAAATAATAATTTTTCGTATTCAACAGCAAGCCCAGATTTTTCGCCGATGCCCGCAAAGCGTCATTGGTTGCCAGAGCCAAAATAATTGGCTTTTCGTTCCGCAACATGGATTTTACTGCCATGGTCACGGTGGTATCCGTGATGCCCATCGCCAGTTTTGCCATGGTATTGGCGGTGCAAGGGGCAACAAGCAACGCATCCAAGCGGTCTTTTGGCCCTAACGGTTCTACATCTGAAATCGTTAACAGGGCAGGTTTTCCACAAATCTGCTCCAATTTTTTTCGTTGTTCCACAGCTTTCCCAAAACGGGTATCAATGCTAGCGGCATGCTCTGAGAAAATCGGCGTTAAGCTGTAACCTGCCGCCACCAGTCGTTCTGCCTCTGCAAACGCAGCAGAAAAGGTGCAAAACGACCCTGTTACCGCAAATCCAATGCGTTTACCAATTGTTTCCTTCATCTGCGAGTCCCCTCTCCTGTAAAATATGGAAGATGGTTTTCGCAATGATTGCTCCAGCGGTTTTCGGTGCAGTGATTCCCGGCAGCCCCAACGCCCAGACGACATGACGATGCAGGCGTTTTGCAGCATCAAAATCCGTTCCGCCCGGTTTCGATGCCAAGTCAATCACCAGTGCATCTGGTTTCATGTTGAACAGGGCTGTTTCGTCCAGCATCAGGACTGGAACGGTGTTGCAGAACCAGTCAAATTTTCCTGCACGGGCAGCAATTTCAGACGGATGCATCCATTTCAGACCATTTGCAGCACAGCGTTCCGCATCTTTGCAACTGCGAGCCGCAACGGTGACATCTGCTTTCAAGCCCTGCAAACGCTCTGCCATGATTGTTCCGATTCTGCCGTAGCCGATGACGAGAACAGAGCTGCCGCAGAGTACTGTTTCCCGTTCTGAGATGGCAATTTGAATTGCTCCCTCTACAGTTGGAACGGCATTTGCCAGACAGAGTTCCTCCCGCTGAAAATAATCGCAAAAACACAGTTCTTGTTCTTGACACATCCGGCAAACAGCTTCGGGGAGTACGCCGCCGCACACCAGACCGCCTTTTTTCACATGGGACAGCAATTCGGGCAGCGACAAGTTCCCATTTTTGGACGGCACAGATTCGGCTGTCGTGTGAATGGGCAGGATGAGAACGTCAAATTCTGGTAATGTTTCAGAATCTGACTGAGAAAATCCGATTGTCGTCACGGAAAGCTGCGGCGACTTGGCAAGTTTTTGGGCGGCATATTGTTGGCGGCGGTCACCGCCAGCCACCAAAATTTGCAGCAATTGTTGCATCTTGCATTCCCTCCTTTTGTTCCGGATTTTCGCCCATTCTCAAAGAATGGGTGTACTTCATTTTATGCAGGCAGGAGAAAAGGGGTGAACAAAAAGGGCACACTTCTTGCGAAGTATGCCCTCTTGTTTCCGCAATCCAAATTCTTTACTTGTAAAGATTTTGTCCAATCCCACTTGTAATTGAATGGATGACTTCCTTAAATTTTATCTGTTTTCTTCGGAAGATGATTCGGAATCAGAGATTCTTACTTTCTCTTCTTGGAAACCAGAGCAACACCGCCGATTACTGCGATTGCTGCAACAGCACCTGCAACCGGAATCATGCTGCCAGTCTTCGGAGAGCTGGTAGAACCAGTGTTCTTCTTAGTGGTCTGCTGAGCTGCCTTTGTGGTGGTAGCTGCCTTTGTGGTGGTAGTTGCTGCAGCAGAAGTAGTGGTAGTAGTTGTTGTGGTCGGCTTAGCAGTTGTGGTGGTAGTTGTGGTGGTGGTAGTCGGCTTAGCAGTTGTAGTGGTTGTTGTGGTGGTCGTTGTAGTAGTGGTGGTTGTTGTGGTAGTCGTTGTGGTAGTAGTAGCTTCAGTTGTGGTGGTCTGTACGCCTTCGATCTGGATATAACCCTGAGAAGGAGCACCAGTTACAACTTCACTACCGTGAGTAACCTTCGGAACATAAGCACCATCATAAGACCGTTCCAGTCCGTCGATGTAGTAGATGTCACCCGGCTGTGCATTTTCTGTTACCTTAAAGGTAATGTTGATAACAGGATCATCGCCAGTTACATAGGTCGGACCATCGCCTGTCGGAGTGGTTGCATAAGTAATCCATCCGCCGATACCAGCCGGATTCAGCTGGAAGCCAGAACCACTTACCTGAATACCATCAGTAAACATAGCGTTTGCAATGCTTCCGCCAGATACGCACTTAGAATAAGTGAGTTCATCTGTGCTCCACTGCAGACCAAATGCGATAGAGTCCCAACCGTCTGTGTTGCCATAAATGCTAACCGGAACAGTTACCAGATAATTGTTTGCCTGCAGTTCATCCAATGTAACAGTAACCTGTCCAATAGAAGGAGTATTTACTGCCTGTGCTGGAACAGCAGTGAAAACAGCGGCAGAAGTTGCAACTACTGCTGCTGCGGAAACAGCTGCCAGTGCCTTCTTAAATGTACTTTTCATTTTTCTATTTTCCTTTCAAATATAAATTATGCGGTGTCCGGTGTTCCAGACACCGCACTTTTACCTTATCTGTAATTTTAATGTTTAGCCTTCGTACCAGATAGAACCTTCCAAAGACTTCAGGGACGGAATCACATCCGGCCATGTCGGTTCCTGACCTGCTGCAGTCTTTGCAGTGTAAGTCAGAATGTATACAGCATCTTCTGTTGCCATCAACTTGTTGCCGTCGTTCTTGCCTTCCTTCGATTCTGTATCGATATCAGCCAGGAAGAATACAAACTTATTCAGATTTTCATCTTCATTGAAGACAACGCCTTCCTGACCAGCTGCAATCTTTGCAGTATAAGTCAGAACTGCAACTGCATCCGGTACGTCTACCAGACCGCTCAGGTCGGTATCGCCCTTAACGCCAATGTATACAGTCGGATTTACCGGAGCTGCAACCGGTTCAGCATCTGCCTTTGTCGGGTCAGTGAAGTAAGCGTTTACTTCTGTTACGCAGTACGGCTTGCCTTCTGCATCGAAGATTTCCTTCGGTGTGGTCTTGTCGAGGGTAACTGCACCCAATTCCAGAGCATTGAAGTGTGTACCATCTTCGTCCACGATATCGAACTTGCTGAACAAGTCAGACGGCTTCAGTTCCCGTTCATCTACGGAGAAGTAGAAGTTTGTCGGGTTTACTTCCACTTCCAGTGTGGTTGTACCAACTGGAGTGATTGTGCCGGTGTTTGTTGTGGTGGTAGTCGTTGTGGTTTCGCTGTCACCAGTGCCGGTTGTTGTAGTGGTGGTTGCACCGCTCACATCGGTGGTGGTTGTGCCGCCGCTTACGTCTGTGGTCGTTGTACCAGATACGTCTGTGGTAGTTGTACCGCCGCTTACGTCTGTGGTCGTTGTACCAGATACGTCTGTGGTGGTTGTGCCGCCGCTTACGTCCGTGGTTGTTGTACCAGATACGTCAGTGGTGGTTGTGCCACTAATATCTGTTGTGGTAGTAGTTGTGGCCTTATCCTTGAACTTGATGATTCTTTCCACATTGAAGTAGCCACTCGGAACGCCTGCAAGTGTATCATTATCTGCATCGCCCTGTGCAGTTACCAGCTTGTAAGAAGAATCATAAACGAGCTGGCTGTAATCAGCATCTGTTACGCCATCTGTTTCAGCCTGATCCGGATGTGCTGCATAATACTTTTCAATTCCTTCAACGGTGCTGAAGTAATCTGCATCTACATCGGTATCCGGAACCTTGAAGGTTACAGTATAAACATTGGTATCTGCATTTGCATCGGCAACGAAATCAGAACCGCTGTTCAGCAGGCTGGTGACATCATCCATGCTTACATCTACGGTATAATTTACACCTACATTCTGGAATGCCTTATTGACTTCTGCAACTGCCTTATTCAATGTATCGCCATACTTAGCAAGGTCTGCAACACTGCCCGGAACGTCAAACCGTGTGGTTCTCTGGTCCTTCTGTACCTTCAGCCAAGCCAGTGTTTCATCTGCGGTTGCAAATTCTTGATGTGCAGATGTTGTGATTGCCTTATCTGCATAAGAGAATGCCTTTTCTACCTTCTTCTGATAAGTAGCCAGCAAGCTGTCGAGATTAACTTCTACACCAGCAGCAGCAGCCTTCTTGGTCAATTCAACCTTCAACTTCTGAACGGTGCTTGCAGCATAAGCCTTTGCATCAGCATATGTTGCAACCTGGTTGCCTTCGCTATCTACGAAAACAGCACCCTTTACCCGAATGGTGTTTGCAGTACCAGCTGCCTTATTGGCTGCGGTATTTTCGATGCTATCGCCATCAACGGCAGCAGTAAAGGTGCCCTTCTTTTCCAGCATGCTGAAATCAATGTCATCAATGATGGAAGCTGCACCCTGCTTGGTCAATTCCTTCTTGATGGCATCAATGATGTTGCTCTGTACATAGCTGGTTGCATCCACCTGTGCGGTCATCACTGCAACGCTATTCTGAATGCTTACGCTTGGGTTTCCAACGATGCACTTCTGTACTTTTTCAACATAAGCAGCGTTCTTATCCGAAAAGTCAGCAGAATCAATGATATCTGCAACATTCAGTTCAAAGCTCTTACCTTCTGAATCAATCAGTGCACCTTCTACGAGCTTTGCCCAATCGGACTCCAGCTCCTGTGGTTTAATTTCCAGTACTCTTTCCACGCTGATGGTGGTTGCGTCCGCAGCATTGGACAATACAGCGAAGCCCTGTGTCAGAGCGAGCGGTACAGTTGCTGCAACGGCAATGACTTTATTGAATACCTTCTTCATTGCACATTTCCCTCTCTTCATTCAATTTTTTGTGACCGTCCAAGCTGACGCACAGACGTGATTGCATTTGTGCAGTCTCATTTCCCCTCACTATTAAACTGCCCTGTTTCTGTTTCCATGTAGCCGGATTTCGCAGAACTGAAATAACCGGATGTTCCATGAATGCCTGGACTCACGTGATCCTTTACGGCATGGGTGCATAAACCGCCGTAAACGATTTACATAAAGTATTCTAACACATTCTGTCGGGAATGTCAAGCCTCTGCCTTTATTTTTTTTTAAATTATTAGGTGGAAATTCCGCCCGTATTTGTAGCTTTTACACAATTTTCCACCGTTTTCAACAGCTTTCAACAGGCTTTCAACTGAAGTTTTGTGTGCACCTTGTGAAAGTCGTGTTTTCAGAAACGGCTGTTTCCGTCATTTTTCACAAAAAACACAAACAGCCTGCAAAAAGACTTTGCAGGCTGCCTGTGTTGGAAAAATAATAAGGAGAATGTATGAAGAAAGCATTTCTAAATTTCCGGTCAGATGCCCAACTTTTAGCATTGACGGGAAACATTTCACTGTCCGTGATACTTCATCAGGATTGTTTTTTCTGCTGTACTTCCTGAAGAACAACAGAAACTTTTTGTTCCTGTCCGTTGCGGACAATGGTCAGGGTGACCGTGTCACCAGCATTATATTCATTCTTATAGTTATTCAGCTCTTCTGTGGTTTCAATCTTGTTATCATTGATGGCAGTAATGACATCGCCGACCTGTAAACCAGCTTCTGCTGCTGCACCTCCATCGGTTACACTGATAACATATGCACCGATTGGCAAGTTATATGCCTGAGAAACGGCTTCGGAAACATCCTGACAGCTGATGCCAAGTTGCGGTCTGCCGGTAACATAACCATAATTGATCAAATCATCTACAATTTCCCGTGCTTCTGTCATCGGGATTGCAAAGCCGATGCCTTCAATGGTTGCACCGCTGGAAGAAACGCTAGAGGACATCTTCGCAGAGTTGATGCCGACAACCTGACCAGAACTATTGATCAACGGACCACCAGAGTTACCATTATTAATAGCGGTATCGGTTTGAATCAGCGTCATGGTCTTGTCGTTGATGGTAACTTTCCGGTTCAGTGCGGAAATAATCCCGCAAGTAACCGTGTTCTGAAGTTCCAGACCCAACGGGTTACCGATTGCAACAACTGCATCGCCAACCTGACACTGGTCGCTGTCACCAAATTCCGCAGCAGTCAAACCAGTCTGATCTACCTTTAAAACAGCAAGGTCGGTTTCAATATCATATGCAACGACCTTTGCATCATAAGTGGTTTCTTCATCGGACATCCGGATTTCTACGGCAGTTGCTTCGCCGCAGCCATATTCCGAATCATAAATAACATGGGCGTTTGTGACAATGTAGCCATCTTCCCGCATGATGATGCCGGTTCCGACACCGGTCATTGAACCGGAATTATCACCATTTCCGCTGTTGCCATTTCCGAACATTCCAAAACCATAATTATAACTATTGTAGTTATTCGGCATCTTGAAAGTTGCCTGAACACCGACAACCGATGGTGCTACTTTCTTAACGATGTCGCTGATGGACATTGCATTTGTACCAGATGCCAATTCAATCCAGCTCTTTGCAGCATCACCCTTTACGGTTGTGCTCTGTGCTTTACTGCTGCTATCCTGTGCTGTGGTATTGGCTGTGGTATCGGTGGAATCCGAAGCAGAAGTACTGCTTTCAGCTGCTACCAGCTTGTTGGAATTATGAACACCATTGTAAATGCCAATCGAACCAACGGAGACAATTGCCATCGCTGCAACAAATGCAACCGCTTTCATCCAGAAGTGATTCTTTTTCTTCGGCGGTTTGCCGCTGCCGGATGCCTGCACCGGAGCGTTCGGATTGGAATAATAATTGACGTAGCTATAACCCTGCTGCTGGGACTGTGTATCAGAGGAAGTATTTCCAGTATAGCCAGTGGTTGGGTTGGTACTACTATTAGTAGTATAACCATAACCATTCGGTGTGGTGCTGCCCGTTGCAGCAGATGTGCTGTAAGGATTCTGATTGTTTACAGTAGATTCCGGCTGATTCGACGCAGAAGCTGCTGTGTTGTTCGATTCGTTTTTCATCATGTCCTGTTCCCGTTCATACATAAGAATCTTCCTTTCTATTGAAAACCGCTGCTGTTCTGCATCGGTCTGTCTTGTTCTTTGCTCTATGTTTAATATTATACGCTGGAATGTGATAAATTTATGATAGTAGATGGAAAACATCGTTAAACACAGATGGATTCTGTTTTTCACATTTTTTCACAAAAAAACCGCTCGATTCTACGGTACTTTTCCGCAAAATCGAACGGTTTTCGTTCTAATTCCGATAATTCCTTAGCTGAAAGACGGTGTCTGTCCGGAAGCCTGCTTTGCATAATAAATCAAAATGCCAACGGCATCGGAAACATCCAACATGCCATCTTCATTGACATCCGCACTCTTTTTCTGTGCAGGATTAAACTGTGCTTCATTGCCTGCTGCAATCCGTGCATATTCCGTCAGAACAGCAACTGCATCGGAAACATCAATCTTTTCATCGCCATCAATATCACCATCAATATTTGCAACACTCGGGAAATAGCCGCTTTCAATCAGCAAGTTTGCAATTGCTGCGTGACCGGTTGCGGTCGGGTGCACATCTGCATTTGCAATATTGACATTTGTCCATGCATGATGCAGGAATGCACTATAAACATCTGCCAGATAAATCTCTCCATTCTGTGCATGGGTCTGTAAATTCTGGTTCAAACCAACTAGAATATACGTTCCACCGTTGGCACTTCCATTCAAATACTGATACATTTGCCCATTCGAAAATGCACTCAACATAGAAAGTGCGTTGGTAGACAATCCTGTATCGTCCTGATCAACACTCAACGGGTCATAAACCGTCTGAAATATCAGCTTTGCATGATCGTTTGTGCTCTTCAACTGCAAAATAATGCTGTCAATATTGGTATTTGCATTGGCAACCGCAGTCGGCATAGTGGCTCTCAAATACTTCTGGAACGCAATCTGATTGTCCTTGATGGCATTCGCCAGATCATAAACGTTGTCATAATCGTCTACTTTCACCACATCATTATTCAGAACCGGCTGCAAAATATCGTTTGCACCGATGGTGACTACAATGATATCAGCCCCTGCAACTGCACTCTGCATGGTGCTATCCCCCTGCAACGACTGGAGCAGTTCCGAAGAAGTTGTGCCATCCTTTGCAAGATTGGTGACTTTCTGATTCATATGATGTTCCAGAACGGAAACATAGGACTTGCTGGAATCCTCCAGCCCATAACCGGTGCTGATACTGTCACCCAATACAACAACGTTGTAAGGAGCGTCAACAATATCTTCCGCAGAAACGGTCTGCATCGGCATGGTCATTGCTGCGATGGTCAACATGGCAGCAGCGGCGATGGCTTTTCCTGTTTTTCTATTTTTCATGAATTTTCATCCTTTCTAATATGTCGGTTGGTTGTACTTGCATTATAACATATGCAGCGAAGACTGTCAAGAGAAACTTATTTTGGCAAGCAGTCATTTTTTGTGGAGAAATCAAAAAATGTTTTTCTGTATTGGTTGCAAGGAACGAGCCACAGGCAACTAAAAGTTTTTTGATCCAGCAATTTTTCAAAAATGCT
>HF997841.1 GCA_000433635.1 Ruminococcus sp. CAG:254 | reverse complement strand
ATCAGCTTTTGTCTGAATGAACTACTCTCCATTATCGAGAATACAACTTTAATGGGAATCCCTTTCCCGCCTGCATTCAAAAAAGCAATTGATGTTCTGCAAACGAAAGTAGGCAGAACCGAAGATGAAAAGGAGGACGAATAAATGGCTATTTTAAGACCTGATACAACAACCACTTTGAATAGAGTAAAAATCAACGAGTATTTGCTCACCAGACATAATCCCAATAGAATCGCTATGCCCTCTGTTTCGATGGAGGGTAAAATTATTGGCGTAACAGTCCACAATACAGCATGGATCACGACCGCTGCAGGAACGACACCTGCGGAGCAGTATACTCGTGCAACCGTCAATGGCAATATGAATGATGTCAGAGTGCATTATTATGTTGACAATACCTGTGCATGGCAGAATCTGCCCCACAGTCTGAGCGGATGGCACGCCGCTGATGGCTCCGGCAATGGCAATCGCAGAACAATTGCGATCGAGTGCATCATGTCATCTGCGTATAATGCGACAGATAAGAAGTCTGAGGACAATTGTGCAAGATTGGCGGCAGCTTTGCTGAAG
Source organism: Ruminococcus sp. CAG:254 (assembly GCA_000433635.1). Taxonomy (GTDB): domain Bacteria; phylum Bacillota; class Clostridia; order Oscillospirales; family Ruminococcaceae; genus Ruminococcus_C. Next base: position 4,682 of record HF997841.1, on the reverse strand, counting down.
AAATACAATCTTGATATTAACCACCTCTTTACCCACACCCACTGGCTCAATGTCAGAGATGGCAAATCGGGCAGTGTAGATTATCTCAATACAGCAAGAAACTTCTACAAGATGTGTCCGCTTTACATTTTGCCTCACTGGTCGGATTTCAAGAAAAAGGTACAGGGATATATGAACGCTGGTTCTGCAACGACATCAACACCCTCTCTGCACCTGCGGCAAAACAGCTTTACAGAGTAAGAAAGTCCTGGTCCGATGCCAAATCGCAGATCGGGGCTTTTTCTTCTCTTGAAAATGCCAAGAAAGCCTGCAAATTGGGATATGCTGTGTTTGACAGCTCCGGTAAGCAGGTGTATCCTGTAAAGAAGTCCGTTGACGAAGTTGCCCGTGAAGTCATTCAGGGTAAGTGGTCAAATGGTGCGGAACGAAAGAAACGTCTGACTGATGCAGGTTATGACTACAACGAAGTGCAGAAAAAAGTAAATCAGATGATCTGACCCCTTCCCCACGAAGTATGATTTTTTTCATATTTCGTGGGGATTTTTTTCGTCAAAACAGATTTTCATTTCCATAGACACTGTAGGAGGTGTTTTGATGGAACAACAGAAACTATTGGATGAGCTGAATTATCATCGGGCAGACAAAACAGCAAAAATGCTCTTAAATCTTGGTTTGATCACAACTGTCGAGTATGACAAATTACAGGAATTAAACAGGCAAAAATTCTCCCCGATACTTGCAGACTTATTTCCAAAATCGCTTGATATATCATCGAAAAAGAGCTAACATACTACACGGAAAGGAGGAAGCTTATGATTGTAAGAAAAATCGAAGCGAAAAAGCAAAAGCAAACATTATGTCGTGTAGCTGCTTACTGTCGTGTTTCAACAGATAATCATGATCAGCTTGAAAGCCTTGAAACACAAAAGGAACACTATGAATCCTGCATCAGGGCTCATGCCGATTGGGAATGTGCCGGAATATACTATGATTCAGGCATTTCAGGTACAAGTTCCGACACACGTGATGGCTTACAGGCTCTGCTTCAGGATTGCAGAAATGGTAAAGTCAACTATATTCTTACCAAATCAATCAGCAGATTTTCCAGAAACACAGCAGATTGTCTGTCAATTGTCAGAGAACTGATCCGGCTACAAATACCGATATACTTTGAAAAGGAAAATCTCAATACCGGTACAATGGACAGTGAATTGATTCTTTCTATCTTAAGCAGCATGGCTGAAGAGGAATCAATATCGATTTCAAAGAACCTGAAATGGTCGATCCAGAGAAAATTCAGAAACGGCACATTTAAGTTCAGCTGTGTACCATATGGTTACACACGCAATGCAGATGGAGAAATGATCATTGAACCACAAGAAGCAAAAATTGTAAAACGCATTTTCAAAATGGTTGTTTCCGGACTCGGTTCACACAGAATCGCCAAAAAGCTGAACGCTGATGGTATTATTCCAAGAAAAGGAGCTAACTGGACAAGCACAAGCATACTGAATATTATTGGTAATGAAAAGTATATGGGCGATGCTCTGTTCCAAAAAACATTTACAACAGACAGTTTCAAACGAAAGAAGAATCACGGCGAAATGGAGTCATTTCTGATTCACGATCATCACGAACCCATTATCAGCAGAGAATTGTTCGACCAGGCACAGGAAACGATCCGGTGGAGAGCAAGAAACCACCAGAAAGGCAGTGGAATATACGAAAACAGATATTGCTTTTCCGGTAAAATATTCTGTAACTGCGGCAGTGTCATGAAAAGGCAGTCAAATAATCGGATTTCCTGGTGTTGTATCACACATATCAACGATATTTCACATTGCGATATGAAAAGCATCCGTGACGACAGTTTAAAGACAGCTTTTGTTACAATGATCAATAAACTCATATACGCAAAAGGAATTCTGCTGAAACCCTATTATGATTCTGTTGCAGCATCCGCAGGTGATGAAAATGTCATCCATATCAGAGAATTGCAGGAAAAAATCAAATTACTGTCAGTCAGAACGGATAATCTCCGTAAGCTGAGGGCTCAGAATATGATAGACAATGTGGTTTTCAATCGTGAACTGAATGATATGAAAAAGCAGGAAGATCTGTATCGTATGGAAATGATGCAATGTTCAAATGCAGAATCTCAGGGTGCAATTCTATTGCGTGAAACAGAAAAGCTGATGAAATTGATTGATCACAGTGAAATGCTCACTGCCTTTGACGAGGAACAGTTTACAGAGTATGTTGATAAAATCGTCATTACCGACAGAAAAACAGCTGTTTTTTATTTGAAATGCGGATTAAAACTAAAGGAGGAATTGCAATGTATGGCTACAGAATAGAATCCGGAAAAGCGGTCATTGATGAAAATGAAGCCTGCATTCTGAATACCATGTTTCACAACTATCTTAATGGCATGAGTCTGACAGAAGCGGCAGAAACAGCAGGCTTGCATAATTGTCACAGCCAGATCAAGAAAATGCTGCAAAGAGAAATTTATCTGGGCGATCAATATTATCCGCCAATTATCGATAAAGCGTTATTTGCGTTGGTGCAGACAGAGATCGAAAAACGCTCTGCTGCACATTGTCAGCGAGGCAAAAAAAGATGTATCGAACCGAGTATCCTTCATGATTTCTGCATGGATATTCCTTCAAAACAATTTGAAAATCCAGCAGAACAGGCAGAATACCTATACAGTTTGATTGGAGTGAAAGAAAATGCGTGAGGTAACCGTAATACCAAGAAAACCGAGAGTTGGAAATACCGCCACCAAAATTGAAGTGAAAAAACTTCGTGTAGCTGCCTATTGTCGGGTATCCACAGATACGGAAGAACAGGCTTCCAGTTATGAAACACAGATTTCTCATTATGAGGAATCTATCCGCAGTAAGCCGGAATGGGAACTTGTAAATGTTTATGCAGATGATGGTATCAGTGCAACCTCCACCAAAAAGAGAGAAGAATTCAACAGAATGATTGAAGACTGCAAAAAGGGTCTGATCGATATAATTATTACCAAGTCGATCAGCCGTTTTGCCAGAAATACGGTTGACTGCCTGAACTACATCCGAATGCTGAAGGACATGAATATTCCTGTCTACTTTGAAAAAGAATCCATCAACACAATGGATGCTAAAGGTGAAGTCATGATTACTATTATGGCATCACTGGCACAACAGGAATCAGAATCACTAAGCCAAAACGTAAAACTTGGAATGCAGTATCGTTTTCAGCAGGGAATACCAATGATAAATACAACCTGTTTTCTGGGCTATGATAAAGATAAAAACGGAAATCTTGTCATAAATCCAAAGGAAGCCGAAATTGTAAGGCGTATTTTCAGAGAGTATCTCAACGGTTCAAGCTGTCAGGCAATCTGCAAAGGTCTTGAACGTAATGGCATTAAAACATCCAGAGGCAATAAACGCTGGCATGATACCACTGTCCGTAAAATATTGGAAAATGAAAAATATATGGGAGATTTGCTTTTGCAGAAAACCTACACAATTGATTTTCTCAGTAAAAAGCGTGTCAAGAATAACGGCGATATGCCACAGTACTATGTCGAGTCAAATCATGAACCCATAGTGTCAAGAGAAACCTTTATGCTGGTTCAGGAAGAAATTGCAAGACGTGGAATGCTCCGTGACTGCCAGGGAAGAAGACGTGGATACAGTTCAAAATATTGCATGACGGGAATTACCTACTGTGCCAACTGCAATGAACGATATAAGCGAATCATATGGAATATTCATGGCAGGAAAACACCTGTATGGCGATGCAGTTCAAGACTGCATGACCATAACAGTTGTTCTGCAAGAAGTATCCATGAAGATAAACTTCAGAAAGCCTTTGTTGCTGCATTAAATCAGATGATCGGCGACAGCGGTGAATACTTGCAGATATTGCAGGACAATCTGGAGGAAGCATTAACCGTTGGAAAATCTGCAAATATTCTGAAAATCGATGAGCAACTGCGTAAACTTCAACAGGAACTGACCATCAGAACAGAAAATCATCAGGGTTATGATGATATTGCTGAGGAAATTTTCAGGCTGAAGGAACAGCGTGAACAACTTATGATGGACGAAACCACCCGTTCTGATTATAAGGAACGCATCAACGATTTAAAGAAATTTATCGCTACCTCATACCACAGCATCACCGAATATGATGAAACGCTTGCAAGACATATGCTTTCAAAGATCACGATTTTCGATGACCATATTGTTTTTGCGTTCAAATCAGGCGTGATTGTGAGTGTAGAAATGTGAGCATAGCGAACGAACCCCTCTGTTGGAATAAAAACCAGCAGAGGGGTTTTGTTGCATTATGCTTTCTTTACAACTTTCAATTTTAAGCAGCATATCAGCTATCTTTCCACCAACGCACAAAAACGCACATTTTACCGATTGAAAGCGTTAATTGAGGTCGAGTGAGTAAGAACCGAAATTTTACAAAATACTTTTTATCTGTATATGGAAAACACGCAGACACACAAAATACTGTGCAATACTCTGCGAATTTTTCATTTGTACATTTTGCATTGTGCCAAAAGCCACGCAAAATAGCCATTTTAGAGCCTTATTGCCTTGTCATTTTTACCACGCACTCAACGTGCAACGACACTTCAATTTTAATGTCTGCATTTTCGTTTAATTACC
>HF997840.1 GCA_000433635.1 Ruminococcus sp. CAG:254 | reverse complement strand
ACAGTTCTCGAGGCTCTTAACACAGACCTCGTTTGCGACGCTATCAACACAGCTATGAGAGAGCTTTTCCTCCAGATCGTTTACGGTCGTTCACAGAGTGCATTCTCTGAGGGCGGTCTTGTAGTAGGCGCTGGTCTTGAGGACCTTGGTAAGGGACTTCGTTCACAGGTAGGTACTATGTATGGTACACTTGCAAAGGGTCCTAGATACCTTGAAATGACAGACGGCTATGTTACAGGTCTTGCACTTAACGAAGATGACGAGATCATCGGCTACAAGTTTGTAAACTTCGGCAAGATGATGGACTTCATCAAGGCTGGCGACGATGCTAACACTGCTTTTGAGAAGGCACAGGGTCAGTACGGTAGAGTAGCTGACGCTGTTAAGATCGTTGACCCAAGAAAAGAATAAGGAGGATTTGTTACAATGGCTTTATTTGAATCATATGAGAGAAGAGAAAAGCAGATCCTTGCTGTTATCAATCAGTACGGTATCAACACTATCGAAGAGTGTGCTGACGTATGCAAGGCTAAGGGTCTTGACATTTATAAGCTCGTTGAGGGCATTCAGCCTATCTGCTTTGAGAACGCTAAGTGGGCTTACACAGTAGGCTGCGCTATCGCTATCAAGAAGGGCTGCACAAGAGCTGCTGACGCTGCTGCTGCTATCGGTGAGGGACTTCAGGCTTTCTGTATCCCTGGCTCTGTAGCTGACCAGAGAAAGGTTGGTCTTGGCCACGGTAACCTCGGCAAGATGCTTCTTGAAGAGGATACAGAGTGCTTCGCATTCCTCGCAGGCCACGAATCATTCGCTGCCGCTGAGGGTGCTATCGGTATCGCTGAGAAGGCTAACAAGGTTAGAACAAAGCCTCTGAGAGTTATTCTTAACGGTCTTGGCAAGGACGCTGCACAGATCATCGCTAGAATCAACGGCTTCACATATGTTGAAACAGAAATGGATTACTACACAGGCGAAGTTAAGGAAGTATTCCGCAAGGCATACTCTGATGGTCTGAGAGCTAAGGTAAACTGCTACGGTGCTAACGATGTTACCGAGGGCGTTGCTATCATGTGGAAAGAGAACGTAGACGTTTCTATCACAGGTAACTCAACAAACCCAACAAGATTCCAGCACCCAGTTGCAGGTACATACAAGAAGGAAAGACTTGAGAAGGGCAAGAAATACTTCTCAGTAGCTTCAGGCGGAGGAACAGGTAGAACTCTGCACCCAGATAACATGGCTGCTGGTCCTGCTTCTTACGGTATGACAGATACAATGGGAAGAATGCACAGCGACGCTCAGTTTGCTGGTTCTTCTTCAGTTCCTGCACACGTTGAGATGATGGGTCTTATCGGTATGGGCAACAACCCAATGGTTGGTGCTACAGTT
>HF997839.1 GCA_000433635.1 Ruminococcus sp. CAG:254 | reverse complement strand
AAGAGTCGATGAACTGCTAGAGGATTATTTCGGCGTACCGAGCAACGGCGGAAATAATAATAACGCATCTGACAATAACAGCGGCAGCAATAACAGTAACAGCAGCAATAATAACAACTCTGGCAGCAATTCCGGCGGAAATTCCGGTTCATCCGGAAATAACTCCAATTCCTCGAGCAATTCCAACAATGCCAACTCAGGAAATAATGGCGGAACATCTGGCGATTCAGATGGTTCTAAGTCATTTACGGATATGACACTGGATGAAAAAATTGACTATGTGAACCAGCTTCCGGCAGAGGAACGCAGCAATTATATCTCCAATTTGACCACCGAGGAACGGAACAGCTTCATCAAGCAGCTGCCAGTCAGCGATAAAGCAGCTGTTTTGAATGAATTTCTGGGCGTTGGAGATTCTTTGGGTCTGCATTTCACAGTAGATGAAATGACCAATGATAGTGTTGTTGTCAGTGCGAGAGATAAGGATGGCAAACTGATTGACGTTTCTGCAATGGGCGTTACCGTGGAAGAAACCGGAAAATCTTATACCACGCCGATTACCATTGCAGCCCTGCTGGCAGGCGGTGGCATTTGCGGTGTGAGTGCGATTATTTTTGCTGCTGGAAAAAAGAAACGGAATGAGGAACAAGCATGAAGCAGAAATCATCCAAACCAGAAAAAACATCCGCTTCCGCACTGCCGCTGGCAATGCCATTGATTTTGCCAGTTGTAACTTTACTGTTATGTGCAGCAATCGTATTAGTATGCAGTCTTCGCCCCTATGAAAAGCTGCATACTTACTTGCAGATTGCCTTTATGGATGACTTGAAACAAGCTCCGTCCAGCAGTTCAGATGGATTGGAGATTGTACAGAATGACATTACCACTAATTATAGCGGAAAAATTGCAAAGACAGGAGAACCGGTATATCCAGCATTCGGAGAACAATATGGTGTGCTGTCCTGTGAGGCAATTGACTTGTATGTTCCGGTTTACTGGGGGGCAACCTCGGAACTGCTGGAACTGGGGGCTTGTCAGACAACTGCCTCTGCCATTGCCGGAGCAGGTGGCAATGCTGTCATCAGTGCACATGTCAATACGTTTTTCAATCGGCTGGATGAACTGCAAACCGGAGATACACTGACCCTGTACACAAATTATGGTCGGTTTACCTATGCGGTTCAGAAAAGCATTCAGTTTGAAAATACGGATAAGCAGTACATTTTGCCGACAGACCAAGAGCAGTTGACCTTGTACACCTGTGAAATGCAGGTATTTGGTTCGTCCACAAAGCGGATTGGTGTGGTTTGCGACTGCATCAGTACAGAATTTTATGAAACGGAGGCTGCACAATGACAAATGGATTTGGAAAGCGGTTGGTTGTGCGGCTGCTACTTACGATTTTATTGACCTTTACCGTGCTGGGAACACTGGGCAGCGGATATGCTGGGTATTTGTTATCCTCGCCGAAGGTTTGCCTTTCTCAGGTAGAAAAGCAGCAGGCAGCAGCAAAAATTCACGACAGTGTGGAAAGCTATTTTACAGCACAATATCAGACCACTGCAATTCCAGCGGAAACCTATTTAAATGTAGTCACAGAAGATTGGATTGCAGAGCGGTTGGAGGAACAAATTACATCTGAATATCAGATTTTAAATGGTGCAAAACTGAGTTATCAGCTGGATATGTCTGATTTAGAAGCAGCATTGACACAGTTTTTCTCTGACTATGCCGAAGAAATCAACTATACCAAAGACAGTACCTATGAACAGAAATTGCAGGAAACCATTGACAATGCAGAAACAGAGTTGACCTCGCAACTGGATGTCTACCATTTTTCCACCATGAGAAATGCAAACATTCTAAGCCGATTGACAGGGAAGCAGCTGTATTTGTGGATTGCCTGCGGTGTTTGCGGAGTAGTAAGTCTGTTGTTGATGGGAATCTTAATGGGATTGGAACGAAATGGCGAATGGGGTATGCTTTATTTTCCGGGCTGTGCACTGTTCATCAATGGTGTTTTCCTGATTCTACCGACTGCATGGGTGCTTGCTACCAGCTATTTCAGTGGCTTGGCAATCAAAGTGCCAGCAGTTTATGCAGCAGTGACCGGGGTTTTGTATCATTGTACCCGTGTTGGATTGGTTGCAGGAATTGTTCTGGCAGTGCTGGGATTGATTGCAATTGTGGGCAGTACGATTGGAAGAAGAAAAGCTGCTCGATAAGGGGTTGAAAAAACGGGCTTGCAGAAAAAGCTTGCAAGTCCGTTTTTTGTTTGTGATTCAGACAGATAGGTTGCAGGATACGAGCCGCAGGCAAC
>HF997838.1 GCA_000433635.1 Ruminococcus sp. CAG:254 | reverse complement strand
GGCTTTCGGAAACCGCCAGCCCTGCGAGAACTGGGACACTACGCAAAAAAAATCTACTTTTATGGCTATTCCTCCATCTTCATGCAGGGATTGTATACTGTTTATATCTTAGCCCTGAATATCATCTTAGCTGGGTTCTCTGATGCAGCTGTAACCGTGCTGGGCTTGTATTATAAGCTGCAAAGCTTCTTTTTCATTCCGTTGTTTGGCTTGCAAACCTGCATCGTTCCCGTCATCAGCTTCAACCTTGCCAGAAAAAACTACAGTCGCTGCAAACGCACCATGAATCTTTCGTTCCTGATTTCCGCATTGTTTATGGTGCTTGGTGTGATTTGTTTTGTATTCTTTCCTCGGCAGATGGTTGACATCTTCTCGAACAGTCAGGAAGTGCACGACATCGGAGCACAAGCGTTCCCGATTATCGGAGCAAGTTTCTTACCAGCTGTATTCTCGCTGATGATGCCTGTATTCTTTCAGGCAATCGGGGCTGGCGTTCGGAGTATATTTCTTTCGCTGCTGCGGCAGATTGTCTGCCTAGTTCCGATTTTCTGGGCGTTTTCGTTTCTCGGACTGCAATACACATGGCTGTCATTTCCGATTTCAGAATGCATCTCCGGAGGAATTGGGCTACTGTTTTATGGGTATGTATTACGGCAATGGAAACATAGTACCACATAATAGTTCTCTTTGTTTTATCGCTTTAACGTGCAAAAACAAACTGCTGAAATGAAGATAACATAAAATTTTCAAATATGATTTTCTCCGTCATACTTCTTTTTCATAAAGTTTTCAAGTCACCAGCGAAATTTGACAAAAAAGCATGCTATGATAAAGAAGAAAAGAAACGGGTCGCTCTTACAAAGAGCAAGAAGAAAAAAGCGGAGGAAACAACGATGTTTGAAAAGAGAATTAAGAAACATCTCATCATTGACGGCATGCTGTGCCGGCATTGCGTGGCATCGGTGACAGAGGCGTTGGAATCGCTGGACGGTGTAACGGCAAAAGTCAACCTCAAAAAGCAGTCGGCAACGGTGACATTAACCCATCCGATTGCAGATGATACCTTGATTAAGGTTGTTACAGATGCAGGGTTTGGGGTTACGAATATCGCATAACAGACAAAAGCAGAGTACGGAAAAAATCGTACTCTGCTTTTTTATTGCTATTATT
>HF997837.1 GCA_000433635.1 Ruminococcus sp. CAG:254 | reverse complement strand
GTTGGATCAAAAAACTTTTATTTGCCTGCGGCTCATACTTTGCAGTCAATCTCATAACAGACAAATGCCCTCTACCGATGCGATCTCGACAAAGGGCGTTTGCTCTATCTTGAAATGGGAGGTGATAAAATCAATTGGTTTCATAAACCTTGTCATCATACCGGAACAAGGTCAAAACAACGGTCAAATTTCCGTTCAGCGTCCGAATCTGGTCGATGAATGCCTTCTGGTCAACGGTGTTCTTCATCTCAACACTGTACACCAGTTCAAACAACGAACCAAAATTGGTCGTCTTTACTCGCCGCAGCTTCCAGCTAGTCGTATTCTGATTCAAAATCTCATCAAACAATCCGGTATAGTTCATATCTTCCGGAATGGTAATCTTCAGCGTCATACTGCTGGTCTTGCACTTGCCGTATCCGCTGAATTCCACTGCAAGCAAAACTGCTGCCACAACAATATAGAACAGGAAAATCAACCAAATATGTCCTGCTCCCTCAATGCCACAAAGCACACCCGCTGCCATTGCAAAAAATATATATGTAATATCTTTCGGGTCGCCTGGAATTGTTCGATACCGACAAAGTGTGAACACGCCTGCCAAACTCAATGCACTGGCAGTGGAATTGATCATGCTCAGCACAATTGCCACAATCGGCGGCAAAATCAACAGCGTCATAACATAACTCTGCGAGTAGCCATTCTTCCGGTGCGTAATGATATATAGCAAGCTGATCAACAACCCCACCAGTACTCCCAAAAACAATATGATCACAATCGTTTTTGCATCCGTTGCAGTTGTGACTGTGTTACTTAAAAATGAAGTGGTGTCAGTAGTAGCCGCTGCCCCTACCGACAATCCCACGGATGATAAAACAGAATTAAACATAAGACACGTTCCTCTTTTCTTTTGTTTGCTGTTCCGCCGTGCAATACAGGCGGTATGCAGTTCCATACTTGGAAAAACTGATTTTATAAATTCGCAGTGCTGCAAGCTGCTGTGCCAGCCAAATCGGCATTGCTCCGCCAATTTTGACTTCCATCAGGTGACTGTTTTCCGGTATCAGCAGCGAACCAAAGTCCCCGCTTGAAAGATTCAGGTTCGTTCGCCGTTGTGTCAGCTGTCGGTCAAAGGTCAGCCGGAAATTTGGGTCATCCTTTCCGAAAAATGCCGCTCGCTGGTAGCTGATATACTGCTTCGGTACAAGCGGTGCATAGCGGTCACAGAAATGGTCAAGCTCCTCCAGCACCAGCCGCCGGACATATTTCCCATTGTCCACCGGATGAATGCCACGCTGCAAATACGCTTCCGCTTCTTTTAATGTGAGCGTAATTCGCCGCTTGTTGACAATGCCGCCGATTTTCTTCTTGATTTCCAGAAAGACCAAATCTTCTGGTTTTGCTGGTGACATATAACTCCGCAACCGAATTTTCTCTTTATAATACGGCTTTGCCAGAGATGTCCGTATCAAATAATCGTCTGGCGTGTCGTAATAGATATTATAGATGCCGTAATCCTTACCGCCCACGCAGTATGGGTCTGGATTCATGTACTGTTCCAGCTGTTCCGTCAGGGCTTGGTACTGGACTTCGTTCAGCAGAAACTTAATCTCTTGCCGCTGGAATGTTTCAATTGCCATAATGTTTCACCTCCAAACTGTTGTATCCTCTTGTGCATCCCTTTTTGTTCATTGTAGTGAAGATAGCTTGAAACAGTCTTAAAATTTTCTACATTTCACATAAATATCAAAAATATCAGCCGCTTCTCACACAAAATTCATGAAAAAAACGATTGCTATTTTTTCCGCAATTCGCTATAATAGAAAATTGAAAGCCCAAACGGCTTGATTACAAAAAAGGAGTATGAAACATCATGGCAGAATTAAAGTATGAAATTGTGGAGCACATCGGTGTGCTTTCCGAAAATGCAAGAGGCTGGAGAAAAGAACTGAACCTCGTCAGCTGGAACGACAGAGAACCAAAGTATGACATTCGGGACTGGGCACCAGAACACGCAAAAATGGGAAAAGGTGTCACCCTGTCAGCAGATGAAGCAGTCGAACTGAAAAACCTGCTCGCTGGCATTGACTTCGATTCCTTTGAATAATGGAGGGGCGGACACCATGCCTTATATTTTAGCCTCCGCCTCCCCTCGCCGACAGGAACTGTTACATAAGATTACAGATGATTTCATTGTACAGCCGGCAGACGTAGACGAAACCATTCCGGACGACATCTTGCCGGAAGATGCGGCGGTTTATCTCTCCCACATCAAGGCGGAAGCTGTTTCCAACCAGTATCCGGGCAGTATCGTCATCGGCTGCGATACCATTGTATTATTAAATGACCAGATTCTTGGAAAGCCTCATTCGCCGGAGCAGGCTCGGGAAATGCTGCAAATGCTCTCTGGTAACCGCCATCAGGTGATTACCGGAACAACGGTCACAGATGGCAGCCATACGATTTCGTTCGCCTCGGAAACAGCTGTGCAGTTCTATCCGCTCTCAGAAGCAGAGATTTCCGCCTATCTGGAAACGGGCGAACCGTTCGACAAAGCCGGAGCATACGGCATTCAGGGAAAAGGCTCGCTGCTGATTCAGGGCATTCAGGGCGATTATTTCACCGTGATGGGGCTGCCCGTTGCAAAGCTCTATCGGGTTTTGCAGCAATTTGAAACCAACTTCAAAAAGGAGGCATCCAACCTGCATGAATAAGAAAGACCTGCGAGAATTAAAGAAAAACTTCTCCGACACCAGCGACCTCTTCACGATGAATCACGTTGTAACCGCATTCGTCGATGCAGAAAAGAACATTCGCTGCCAGAATAGTCAGGCATACCACGACATTCCACAGGAAGAGGCGTTCTGTTACTGGAAAACCTTCAAGAAAGTGCTCTCCGGCTCGCTCGGAAAAGGGCTGCTCGAATATGAATTCCCGAAGGAAGCCTATGAAGAAGGTGCTCCGCAGCAGATTCTCTATCAGGCACTCAATACAAAATTAAAAGATGAATCGGACGTTTCCATTCTGCTTGACCAGATTGTCCGCCAGATGGATGCAACTTCCATGTATGCCATCTTGGTTGCACACTGCACCTATACGGTTTTCAATAAGACTCGCAACGATGAAAAGAATCCCTATGACAGTCTGGATTATTCATTCCTTGCGGTTGCCATCTGCCCCGTGGAAGTGCGGACAGACGGCTTGATTTACAACGAAACCGACAACGAAATCATGAAAAAAATCGACACCGACCGCATTGTTGCGGAAGTGCCGTCCGATGGATTCCTATATCCAACCTTTACGGGCAGAGGTCCAGACGTCAACCACGTTCTCTACTATACCCGCAAGCCGAAAGAGGTCAATGTCAGCTTAGTCGAACAGGTGCTCGGCTGCAAATTTACTTACACCGCTCAACAGGAAAAAGAACAGTTTCAAGAGATGCTGCAAGACATCCTCGGCGAAGAACTCAACTACAACACCATCACCGCTGTCAATGAGCGGATTCAGAGCGTTGCCGAAGACCCAGAGCCGTCCGCAGACCTGCCCGTGATTGACGACATCCAGATACGGGATATTCTCTTAGATGCTGGGGTCAGCGAAGAAAAAGCAGAAGAAATGCAGACCGCTTATCGGGAAAAGGTGCAGAACCACCCGCTTTCTGCGGATAACTTAGTGGATAAGAAAACGGTTATCACCGCTCCGGGGATTTCTGTGCAGGTGAAAAAAGATTTCACATCCTGCGTACACCTGCAAAACGTAGACGGTCACCGCTATCTGATGATTGACTTGGACGACCCAGATATTCAGGTCAACGGAATGTCTGTTGAGATTCCGGAAACGACCCTGCCGCCAACCAGCGAAGAAGCCATGCTGGAACAGCTGGGAACCGATTTTGTTTCCCTGGAATCGACCGATTCCGCAGCGGATGAACCGGATTCCGATTTACCATTTTAAAGGTATGATGAGCGTGTCATATTTTCGATTGCC
>HF997836.1 GCA_000433635.1 Ruminococcus sp. CAG:254 | reverse complement strand
CACAAGGAAGCATCATCTACTTCTAATGTGGTAGTTACCACCACCACTGCTGCACCTGCAAGCACAGACACAGAAAATTCCGACCAAGCACCTGAAACCTATCAGTCTGTTCTCTCGGAATATTATACGGCATTCATCCAGAATCAACCAGACACCCTCTACCGTCTTATGGCACCATCCGCTTACTGGGATTATTACATGGAACACTATGACAAGACAAAAGAAGATGTCATTTCTACCTACCAGCAAGCCATCACCAATACTATGGCATCCTGGAAACAGCAGTGCGGCGATGATGTCACCGTTTCATTTGCCATCAAGGGCATGTCTGAACAATCACAGGATTTCCTGACCGAATGGACAGATGATATGAATGAAATGATTGGAGAAGACAAAGTACACGCTCAAGATGCCGTAACGCTCAACGTAGAACGCACCCTGACAGGCAGCAAGGGCACACAAACAGAAACCATCTCCCCGACACTGATTCAAGTCGATGGTTTATGGTATATCTTACAGGAAAATACAACTGCTGCGGATTCCCAGCAGGCAACTGAATAAATAAGGAGGCTTTCTTATCATGGAACGCTTGCACGTTTCTGTTTCTCGCCGTTCCCTGTTTCCACTGCTGATGGCACTATTTGGGGCACTGCTCTGCATTGGCATGGTACAGCGGTTTCGTGATCCACTCTATGATATGACATTGGAATACTGGCTGTATCTTGCTGCTGGTTGCTTCATGGTACTCGTTGGATTGGTCGGTATGCGATTTTTCCCGTGGATGTGTATCATTCCGACAGTCTGCTATGTATACGGCGGTGTCATTGAGGGATGGTCGGACTTACAAGCCAATGGCAGCTCTGGACTGCTGACCCAAATTCCATTCTATCAAATTCTGATGTTAGTACCACTGATTTTACTGCTCATGATTCGCTGGAAACCGTGGTGTATCTGGCTGCTGAAGGGGCTGGAAATCATTGCAATTCTGATTCCATTTGCAATGGCTTGGATGCAATTGCAAGATGCCCTGCTAGAATTGAAAATGGAGGGTTATTTGACCGATGCCGTCAAGCAAACCCGTTGGATGCATTTTCTGATGAATGAAGCGGTTTTCTACGCTGGCATGATTTGCATGACGCTTTCACTGCGGTATCTCCCACCGCAAGAACCTGTAGAAGATACAGAAGCGGACAAAGATGCAGAGATAGAATCAAAAGCATTCGCTCCGGAAACAATTCCAGATGCAGAACCGCTGGAAGAAGCACCGATTCCGCAACCAATGCCGGAAGAGCCGTTCCCACAGCAGCAGCCTGCTCCGGAATTTTACGGACAGCCTGAACCGCAAGCAACTGCTGCTCCGGAGATTGCTCCAATTCCGCCAATGCAGCACCGTGGCGGTGCATATCCGTATAATCGCCCGATTCACCTGCCGTCAGAATCTCATTCTGAGGAAGATTCACAGGACGATTCAGAAGCATAAGAAAACAAAAAACACCGTATGGATTTTATGATTCCATACGGTGTTTTGTTTGTATTCTGTCAAATCCTTGCGGAAATTCGAGCAAAATTGTTCTTAGGAAAACCAATTACATACCATCCGGCAGATACGCTTCGCTGTCTGCCTGTGTTCGCTGTTCGCCATGGTTGCGTTACCCGAATTGCCTATGAATCTTTCTTAGATTACAGTTTACAAGAATTTTTTATGTTTTTAGAATGGCGAGCAGCGATTTTTCGATTTTCTCTTAGATTTCAATTTCATCTAATCCATACGTCTGTTAAGGGGGACAGCTTGTCCCCCTTAACAATC
>HF997835.1 GCA_000433635.1 Ruminococcus sp. CAG:254 | reverse complement strand
AAAAACTGCTGCACCGAAAAACTTTTTAGTTGCCTACGGCTCGTATTTTGCATTCTTTTCAAAACAAAAGCGTCCGGTGAGAATCTCCCACCAGACGCTTTTTCGATTGATTGCGATTTTGTCAAGGCAACTGCTTACTTTGCCTTGGTATCGACTTCTTCTTTCAGCTTTGCCAGCAAATCATCCAGCTGCATGCTGCCCAAATCGCCATTCTTTCTGGAACGAACCGCAACCGTTTTCTGTTCCACTTCGTTGTCGCCGATGGTAATCATATACGGCACTTTTTCCAGTACTGCCTGCCGAATCTTATAGCCAACCTTTTCTGCACGGCTATCTACTTCGCACCGCAGACCAGCAGCCTGTAACTGATGCAGAACTTCATAGGTATAATCGAGGTGACGGTCTGCAATTGGAATCAAGCGAACCTGTTCCGGAGCAATCCACAACGGCATTGCACCAGCAAAGTGTTCAATCATATATGCCAGTGTCCGTTCATAGCAGCCCAAAGAGGTTCTGTGAATGATATACGGCAGCTTCTTCTGTCCGTCTGTATCGGTGTAATACATACCGAACCGCTGAGCCAGCAGCATATCAATCTGAATGGTAACAAGTGTGTCTTCCTTGCCGTAAACATTCTTATACTGAATATCCAGCTTCGGACCATAGAAGGCAGCTTCGTCGATACCGATGGTGTAATCCAAACCGAGATGGTCGAGGATGTTGCCCATAACACGCTGTGCTTCTTCCCATTGTTCCTTTGTACCTTCGTACTTGTTGTTCGGGTTTGCCGGATCCCACTGAGAGAACCGGAAAGTGCAGTCATCCAGCAAGCCAACCGTACCGAGGAAGTACTTTGCCAGTTCCAGACAGCCCTTGAATTCTTCTTCCAGCTGATCCGGACGGAGAATATAGTGACCTTCGGAGATGGTGAACTGCCGAACACGAATCAAGCCGTGCATTTCGCCGCTGTCTTCGTTCCGGAATAGGGTGGAAGTTTCAACCAACCGCATCGGCAAATCCCGATAGGAACGAGCACGATTCAAATAAACCTGATACTGGAACGGGCAGGTCATCGGACGCAGAGCGAAACATTCCTTCGTTTCGTCGTATGGGTCGCCCAGAATGAACATGCCATCCAGATAGTGATCCCAGTGACCGGAAATCTTATAGAATTCCCGTTTTGCCATCAGCGGTGTTTTGGTCAGCAGGCAGCCCTTGGACTGTTCCACATCTTCGACCCAACGCTGTAACAGCTGTACGACTCTTGCACCCTTCGGCAACAGAATCGGCAGACCCTGACCAACCACGTCAACAGTTGTGAAGTATTCCAGTTCTCTGCCCAGCTTGTTGTGATCCCGCATTTTTGCTTCTTCGAGCTGCTTCAGGTGTTCGTCCAGCATGGAAGCTTTCGGGAAAGCGATGGCATAAACACGAGAGAGCATCTTGTTCTTTTCCGAGCCTCTCCAGTAAGCACCAGTGCAGGAGAGCAGCTTGAATGCCTTGATGACACCGGTTTTCATCAGGTGTGGACCAGCACAGAGGTCAGTAAATTCACCTTGCCGATAGAACGAAATCGGTTCGCCCTTGCCAGCGTGTTCTTCACAGAGTTCTACCTTGTACGGTTCATCCTGTTCTTTCAGGAAAGAAATGGCTTCGTCTGGGGAGAGTGTGAACTGTTCCAGTTCTGCATTTTCCTTGACGATTTTCTTCATTTCTGCTTCGATTTTCCGCAGTTCTTCTGCGGTAAACGGTTTTTCTACATCGAAATCATAGTAGAAACCGCTGTCGATTGCCGGGCCAATCGCAAGCTTTGCGTTTGGATACAGCCGTTTAACCGCCTGAGCGAGGACATGAGAAGCCGTGTGCCAGAAGGTTTTCTTGCCGTCTGGGTCATCGAAGGTGCAGACTTCAAAGGTGCAGTCTTCGGTAATAGGGGTACGCAGGTCACAGACTTCGCCATTGATCTTGACGCAGCAAGCAGCCTTATACAGTCCCATGCCGATTCCTTTTACAATTTCTGCGGCAGACTGACCCGGGGTAAATTCTCGGAAACTGCCGTCTTTCAGTTGCAGTTGACTCATGATTGAAAAACTCCTTTATGATAAAATTTGAATGGATGTGTAAGATTTGCGGGTGGTTGGCAATCCGAATGATTGGGGGAAAACAGGGTGAAAAAAATGCCCCTTATCCGTGGGATTCCCACAGGATAAGGGGCGATCGCAAATAAGCTGCCGCTGTTCCACCCTTCTTCACGCAAATGGCAGGACGAATCTTTCGCATCGCTCCTGCTGATTTTGTTACAGGAGGGACGTTCTGAACGCCGCCGAAGTCATGCCGTCTTTTCTTGTATGAGAAGCACGGCTGCGTCTTTCGGATGCTCGATAACGGGAGCAAGCCGCTGCGGATTGGGCAGACTCGGAGACGGTGTGCCGTCAATTCCAGTTCTGCACTGCTTGCAGCCGATGGCAAGTGCTCTCTGTTAGAACGTGTAAACGAACTGCGGCCTTTCTCTTCCATGTTTTGTGATATGTTCATTGCAGGCAATTTCCGAGCCGCTGCAATGTATTTCAAAAATCGGGTCATTCGGGTTGTGCCAAAAACGGTGCGATTGTACACCGAACACCGTATGGCTTCATTCTAACACATCTTGTCGAGCCTGTCAACAAGAAATTCAATGGTTTTTCCGTTTTGCACAAAACGGTGGAAATTATTTTGGACACATTGCTGTTGGAAAGTGGAAAACACTGTGGAAAACGAAAAAAAGAAACCGCATGGTTCCAGCTTGTCCGCTGGACACCATACGGTTTCACGGTCTATCGAAAGATAACCCAACGAGTGTCGGGATTCGTTTTGTGCGTATTTTTTCAAATACGAACGGGGAGTGAGGTTATAAGGTTTTTATGCGAATGGGTACTTTTTTGCAAAAAAGAAAGAATTTCACGAACAGTTTAATCTTACTTGTTCTTGATTGCAGCCTGAGCAGCAGCCAGTCTTGCAATCGGAACACGGAACGGAGAGCAGGAAACATAGTCCAGACCGATTTCGTGGCAGAATTCAACGGAGGTCGGGTCACCGCCGTGTTCGCCGCAGATACCGCAGTGGAGCTTGCTGTTTACCGGCTTGCCCAGTTCGATTGCCATCTTCATCAGCTTGCCAACGCCAGTCTGATCCAGCTTAGCGAACGGATCGCTTTCGAAGATCTTAGCATCATAGTAAGCACCGAGGAACTTACCAGCATCGTCACGAGAGAAGCCGTAAGTCATCTGAGTCAGGTCGTTTGTACCGAAGCAGAAGAAGTCAGCTTCCTTAGCGATTTCGTCAGCAGTCAGAGCAGCTCTCGGGATTTCGATCATCGTACCAACTTCATAAGTCAGGTCAGAACCAGCAGCAGCGATTTCAGCGTCAGCAGTTTCAACAACAACCTTCTTTACGAACTTCAGTTCCTTTACATCGCCAACCAGCGGGATCATGATTTCCGGCTTTACAGTCCAATCCGGGTGCTTAGCCTTTACGTTGATAGCAGCCTTGATGATTGCCTTGGTCTGCATCTTAGCGATTTCCGGATAAGTAACAGCCAGACGGCAGCCACGGTGACCCATCATCGGGTTGAATTCGTGCAGAGAAGCGATGATAGCCTTGATCTGATCAACAGTCTTGCCCTGTGCATCAGCCAGCTTCTTGATATCTTCTTCTTCAGTCGGTACGAATTCGTGGAGCGGCGGATCCAGGAACCGGATGGTAACCGGGTTGCCTTCCAGAGCTTCATACAGAGCTTCAAAGTCGCCCTGCTGCATCGGTTCGATCTTAGCCAGAGCAGCTTCTCTTTCTTCAACGGTGTCAGAGCAGATCATTTCACGGAATGCTGCGATTCTGTCAGCTTCGAAGAACATGTGTTCGGTACGGCACAGACCGATACCTTCAGCACCCAGTTCACGAGCCTTCTTCGCATCAGCCGGAGTATCTGCATTGGTACGAACCTTCATGGTTCTGTACTTGTCTGCCCAGCCCATAACTCTGCCGAATGTACCAGTGATAGAAGCATCAACAGTCGGGATGATACCGTCATAGATGTTACCAGTAGAACCGTCGATCGAGATATAGTCGCCTTCTGTGAAGGTCTTGCCAGCCAGTTCAAACTTCTTGTTTTCTTCGTCCATCTTGATGTCGCCGCAACCGGATACGCAGCAAGTACCCATACCACGAGCAACAACGGCAGCGTGAGAAGTCATACCGCCACGAACAGTCAGGATACCCTGAGAAGCCTTCATACCGGTGATGTCTTCCGGAGAAGTTTCCAGACGAACCAGAACAACCTTTTCGCCCTTAGCGTTCCAAGCTTCTGCATCATCAGCAGTAAATACAACCTTACCGCAAGCAGCACCCGGAGAAGCACCCAGACCCTTGCCGATCGGTGTAGCAGCCTTCAGAGCCTTTGCATCGAACTGCGGGTGGAGCAGGGTGTCGAGGTTTCTCGGATCGATCATCAGAACAGCTTCTTCTTCGGTCTTGTGCTTTTCATCTACGAGGTCGCAAGCGATCTGGAGAGCAGCCTGAGCGGTTCTCTTACCATTCCGGCACTGCAGCATGTACAGCTTCTTGTTTTCTACTGTGAATTCCATATCCTGCATATCGTGATAGTGGTCTTCCAGTGTCTTGCAAACCTGAATGAATTCAGCGTATGCTTCCGGGAATTCCTGTTCCATCTGTGCGATCGGCATCGGAGTCCGAACACCGGCAACAACGTCTTCGCCCTGTGCGTTGATCAGGAATTCACCCATCAGCTTCTTTTCACCAGTTGCTGGGTCACGGGTAAATGCAACACCAGTACCGGATTCGTTGTTCAGGTTACCGAATACCATCGGCATTACGTTAACAGCAGTACCCCAAGAATACGGAATATCGTTGTCACGACGGTAAACGTTTGCTCTCGGGTTGTCCCAGCTACGGAATACAGCTTCGATTGCAAGCTTCAGCTGTTCAACCGGATCAGACGGGAAGTCAGAACCCAGCTGCTTCTTGTATTCAGCCTTGAACTGTTCAGCCAGCGTCTTCAGATCAGCAGCAGTCAGTTCTACGTCGAACTTTACGCCCTTTTCTTCCTTCATCTTGTCGATCAGCTGTTCGAAGTACTTCTTACCAACTTCCATAACAACGTCGGAGAACATCTGAATGAATCTTCTGTAAGAGTCATATACGAACCGTTCAAAAGCCGGATCCGGATTGCCTTCGATCATTGCAGCAACAACGTCGTCATTCAGACCGAGGTTCAGGATGGTGTCCATCATACCCGGCATGGAAGCACGAGCACCAGAACGAACGGAAACCAGCAGCGGGTTCTTCTTATCGCCGAACTTCTTGCCGTTGATTTCTTCCATCTTCTTAACGCCGTCCATAACCTGTGTCATGATTTCGTCGTTGATCTTGCGGCCATCTTCATAGTACTGGGTACAAGCTTCTGTGGTGATGGTGAAGCCCTGCGGTACCGGAAGACCGATTGTGGTCATTTCAGCCAGGTTTGCACCCTTGCCTCCGAGCAAGTTCCGCATGGTCATGTTGCCTTCGCTGAACATATAAACCCATTTGTTTGCCATTGGTAACTACCTCCAAATTTGATTCAAATATTTTTGTGGGTACGGCGTTTGTGAAGCGGCAAACGGCAGGAGAGAAATGGCAGTTTCTTCCTGTCAACCGACCCTCAACTCTATTATAACATATCTCACAGGAAAATACCATACATATTTTCAAAAAAATACACCCCGATTTTTATGGCAACTTATACAAAAATAACAAGACAAATTTTTTTTTGGCAAAAAGGCTTGCATTTTTTTCAAAATTTTGTCATACTATAAGTAGTACGCATTTTTATCGAAAAATGGTAAAATGCGGCAACATGAAGTTTTGCAGGAGGAACAAAGAATCATGGATCAAGTTGTAATCTTAGCCGGCGGTCATGGCAGCCGGATGAAGGCAGCCATTCCGAAGCCAATGCTGGAAGTATTGGGCGTGCCAATGCTGGGCTGGGTCGTACAGGCTTGTGAAGCAGCAGACCTGAGAAATATCTGTGTCGTAACAGGTTATAAATCGCAGTTTATCGAACACTACTTAAACAATAAATACAAGACCGTTTTGCAGGCAGAGCGGCTCGGAACGGGACACGCTGTGATGCAGGCAGTGCCGGTTCTGGAGGAAAATCCAGACGGCAATACCTTAGTATTGTGTGGGGATGCTCCGTTTATGGACAGCGAAACCATCCAGCAGGCATATCAGCTACATACTGCACAGGGTAATGCGGTTACGGTTATCACCGCAAAGCTGGACAACCCGTTCGGCTATGGCAGAATTTTGAGAAGTGAAACGGGCATTGCTGCCATCGTAGAAGAAAAGGATGCCACCGATGCACAGCGGCAGATTCAGGAAGTCAATTCCGGTGCGTATTGGTTCCGGACAGCAGATCTGCTGACACTGCTGAAAGGCTTGTCTCAGTCGAATGTACAGGGTGAATATTACCTGACGGATACTATTGGTCTGGCTTTGGAGCAGGGCAAGAAAGCCGGTGCATATCTCACAGACAATACGGATGTAGTCCTGGGAGCAAATACTCGGAAAGACTTGCTGCATTTGAACGAAGTTGCACGCTGGAAGGTGCTGGAGAAGCACATGGAGAACGGTGTCAACTTCATCAATACAGACGGTATCATCATTGGAAAAGACGTTGAAATCGGAGCAGAAACCACAATTTTGCCGGGCACACAGCTCAAGGGCAGAACGAAAATCGGTGCAAGAAGCACGATTGGCCCGAACTGCGTGATTGAAAATTGCGTTGTAGGCGAATATGTCATTCTGAACTATGTACAGGCGTATGAATCTGTGATTGAGGATTCTGTTAAGATTGGGCCATTTGTACATATCCGCCCGAATTCGCACATTCGCAGCGGCGTTAAAATCGGGGACTTTGTAGAAGTCAAGAATTCTGTTGTTGGCGAAAGCACCGCAATTGCACACTTGACTTATGTCGGTGACAGCGATGTCGGAAAGAAAGTCAACTTCGGCTGCGGAACGGTAACCGTCAACTATGATGGCATTAAAAAGAATCGCTGTGTAATTGGTGATAACTGCTTTATCGGCTGTAATACGAACCTGATTGCACCAGTGAAACTGGGTAAGGGTGCTTATACAGCAGCTGGTTCAACCGTTACAAAGGATGTTCCGGATTACGCATTGGCAGTAGAGCGTGCAGACTTGAAGGTAAAGGAAGGCTACAGCTTGAAGAAACTGAAGAGCAAGCTGTTCCCGGAAGATAAGAATAAGAATTAATGAGAAACTTCTCATCATCGGAACAATAAAATCCACCGCACTTGCGGCATTTGCCTCGGCAGATGCCGCTTCTGTGGGTTATGGAGAGAAATGAGGAACTATGGGTATTTTTGATTTATTCAAGCAGATTGAGGGCGAATCGCACAAAATGGGGAAACCGACCTGGCTGATAGTCGGGCTGGGGAATCCCGGTTTAGAATATGCAGAAACCCGGCACAATGCTGGATTTTTAGCCATTACGCAACTGGCAAAACAGCATGAAATTGCTCTGTCTACGATGAAATTCCGGTCAGACTGCGGAGATGGTATGCTGGGAGAAACACGCTGCTTTTTTATGAAGCCAGCAACATACATGAACAACAGTGGCGAAGCAGTGGCTGCCGCAGCGGAGTTCTATAAGATTCCGCCGGAACGGGTGCTGGTGTTGTATGATGATATTTCCTTGCCGCCGGGGAAGATTCGGATTCGCCGAAAGGGCAGTTCTGGCGGACATAATGGGATTAAGAGTATCATTGCTCTGTTGGGTTCGGAAGAATTTCCAAGAGTAAAAATCGGGGTTGGCGAGAAGCCACGGAAAGATTATAATTTAGCAGATTGGGTTTTGGGGAAGTTTCCAGAGAGCGATCAAGAAGCTATGCAGCAGGCGTTTGAGCAGGCAGGAAAAGCAGCGGAATTGATTGTAAACGGAAAGATTGAGGAAGCGATGTCGCAGTATAGTCATTAAGAGAAGAGCAGGGGATTATAAATCGAGCCACAATTGATTTTTCTGCATGCATTGTTTCAAATGATGAGCCGCAGGCAACCAAAAAGTTTTTCGGTGCAGCAGTTTT
>HF997834.1 GCA_000433635.1 Ruminococcus sp. CAG:254 | reverse complement strand
GGCTTGAGATAAAACTCCAACAGTGAATATGAGGTGAAACTATGAATCGTTACTTTAACATTACTGGTTGCTGCAATCCACAGGAACACTATATGGTCAATTTAGACAGTCGTCTTGCACAAATCAAAAAAATGGTGGATAAGGGACAGTATTTTTCTATCAACAAAGGCAGACAGTACGGAAAGACTACCATTCTAAAAGCACTACGAGAGCATCTGAAAAACGACTATGTTGTCATCAGTATGGACTTTCAGTTTGTCAGTACATCAGAATTTGCAACAGAAAACCGTTTTGTCAAGGCATTTGCACGGTTACTCTGGAGCCGGTGTTTTTGTGTGTCTGTTTTCAATCCACACCCCTATGTAAGGGGCGACTGTCAAGCCTGCTTTTGATAGGCTATAAAATCATGCAACCACTGTGGAAGATGGTCTGTCAGGGGGAACACTGTCCCGTTCTGGTAAAAGGCGACCTCTTGAAAGCCGTTCTCGTTGTCATAATAGTGGACTTCATCACAGTACGGTACGACTGCGGCAAGGTCTGCAAATCGCTTCTCGTACCG
>HF997833.1 GCA_000433635.1 Ruminococcus sp. CAG:254 | reverse complement strand
CACACCTCGGCAGCATTTTTGAAAAATTGCTGCACCGAAAAACTTTTTAGTTCGCCTGCGGCGTGAAAACAATGGCGTTAATTTTTGTTTTTGCGATGGAACAGCTGAAACCGCTTCTTTTCTTTCGGCGGTGGTGTTTCTCCCAGCAACTCCATCCCCAGTTCTGCATACGCTTCCGCTCCCTTGGAATTTTTATCGTAATACATCACAGGCTTTCCATAACTCGGTGCTTCCGAAAGCCGTACATTTCTCGGAATCTTCGTCCGGAAAATCTGATTTGGAAAATATTTCGCAACTTCTTCTTCCACCTGACGGGAAACATTCAGTCGTGGGTCAAACATGACAAACAGAATGCCAGCAATTTTCAGCGACGGATTCAGATTTGCACGCACTGCTTTCATGGTGGTCATCAGCTGCGAAAGCCCCTCTAACGCATAAAATTCTGCGGTCATCGGTACAATGATTTCATCTGCTGCCGCCAGACCGTTCAAAGTCAGCAGTCCCAATGCCGGCGGACAGTCAATGAAAATATAATCATAATCGGCTTTACAAGTCAACAGCTGCATCCGCAAACGGGTTGCCCGATATTCCATCTGGCTCAGTTCCAGTTCACAGCCTGCTAACTCATCTCTTGCCGGAACAATTGAAACATTTTCATATTCCGTCTGCTGAATCACATCGGAAATTTTTGCCGAACCATTTAATACATGATAAGAAGAAGCGGTCAGCGACCGTTTTTTAATGCCAAGGCCAGTGGTGGTATTGCCCTGCGGGTCAATATCAATGCACAAAACCCGCTTACCACGAGCCCCAAAATAAGCAGCCAGATTCACTACGGTTGTGGTTTTTCCCACGCCGCCTTTCTGGTTGGCAATTGCATAAACGAGTCCCATAGATTCATTCCTTTCTATACGAATTTACACATACAAGCAGTATACCACATTTTTTCAAAAAAGTAAAGTGTTTCACGGGAAACATTCCCAGCCATCCAACAAAAAACCGCTTGTTTTCAGGCAGACAAGCGGTTTTTTCGATGATTTAACATTCTTTTTTCTCTGCTGCAACCGAAAAATCATTGCAGCGGAGGTCTATTTTTATTCACTATCTAAGGCTCGGAGCGAAGCACTGTTCCGAAAAATCAAGCATACAGCAACTCCGGCAACGCCCAGTCCGGCAAACAATACAGCTGCTCCAGAACCAAGCCCTGTTCCAAACAACTGCCGCAGCCATTCAGATTGTGTGGCTGCCATCCACGGTTCTAGAACATCATCTACCAGAAAGCCGCCCAGAAAATACCCCACTGGAATGGTGAAAAACTGAAGCGTGTTGCGGACGGCATAGACACGCCCCTGCATTTCTTTCGGCACACTGCTCCGGAAAAGAACGTCATAGTTTGCACTCATTAAAGGAATCAGTCCCCAGCCGAATATTGACCCGATACACCAAATAACGGGATTTCTGCCGAATGCCAGCAGAAAATTTTCCGTACTCATAGCAACCAGCAGACAATTACAAATAGCAGTGGCTCTATTTTTCGGTTTCGGACAAAACACTGCCAGCAAGCTGCCCAGCAGCGTGGCAAATCCAACACAGCTGTTCACGATGCCCAAAGCGGTTTCTCCCTGCTGTGGCAGAATTCTTGCTGGAAGGGCTGCCTGATGCATAGAAGCAATCAAATTGATGCTGGATAAAAACAAAATCAGCCAGAAAATACCTCGGTTCGACCGCAGATAGACCAGCCCCGCCTTGGCAGCCTGCAAACAGGATTCTGTTTGCTCGGTCGTATGCGGAACTTCCGGAATCGGTATCCACAGCAACAGCACCAAAAAGGCAACTGCAAATGTACTGAGGTCAAATGCAATCACAGCTTTCAACCCACCAAAGGCAAAGAATGCCGTTGCAAGGACAGGGGTCAGCATAGAAACCAACGAGTTAGAAAAAGAACGCAGTCCGCTGGTTTTCTGATAATATTTCTTCGGTGTGAGCAGTGTTGTGGCAACATCTGAGGCAGGCGACTGCACTGCATTCATCAGCCCATTGCAGGCATTCAGCAAATATAAATGCCAGACGGCAAGCAGACGCAACTGCAAGAAAAGCACAATCACCAATGTGCCGGCTGCTGCAACGCTATCGCAGACCAGCATGACGGCTTTCTTGTTCCAGCGGTCACTGATTACGCCGGCAAAGATACTCAAAAGCACATAGGGGGCATACGAGCACACGGTGAGCATGGCAGTTTTCAGAGCAGAACCGCTGTCCTGATAGAGCCACAACACCAGTGCAAAATTGGTCATGGCACTCCCCAGCGAGGAGAACGCCTGTGTCAGCCAAAGAATCAAAAAAAATCGTAGTTCATAAAATGATTTCATAAAATACCTTGCTCCTTCCATCTGTTTCCAATCACATCCAGATTTGCAAGGTAAACGGAATGAGCAAATGCTCCATGCAATCATCCGTTATGCCTTGCATGGAGCTGTAACGGTGCAACGCATCCTTTCACAACCTCCCATTTTAAAAAAGCTTTGTTTCATGTGAAACAGTTTCTATTTTTCGTGCTATAGAAAAACGAGAACGCTATTTTTTGAACGTTCCCGTTTTCTGTTTCATTCTTCATTATGCAGCCGCAATGGTTGCAAGCATTTGGTCATAGTACGCCCAGACCCGTTCCTCAAATGCATCCCAATGGGGCAAAATATAGGACGGGCACATCTTATAGGGATGTGGATGGGTATTCAACTCTTCCCGACTGCCAATTATGCCATCTCTGCAATTCAGCCAATAGGTATGGGTGAACAAGGCTGCCTTTGGCAGGTTCATCCAAATCAACAGGCAAGCGGCAAGCTTGGCACAATTGTTCTCAGAAAGCCGGTCTTCTATGGTATTGTTCGGCGACATCGCACATTCAATGGCAATGGTACGGCGATTTCCGTTCCCTGCCCCATCTGTAGCGTGCCAGCCTGCGAGCTGTAACGGCAGCGTTTGCCACGCCCCGTATTCGTCCACATAGAAGTGTACCCGCACATCTTTTAGTTCTTGGTGCATCGTTTTCCAGACGCACTGCTCCGCTGTTCCCATGCTGTAAAGCGATGGTTTGCGGTTCGTGTTGTGAATGGTAATGCCAACAATGGAATCCCTGTCCATGACAGCGGTCGGCATTGGAATTGCATTGGGATTATGCTGCGTCAAATCATATCGCCGCACACGAATCCCTTTCAGGTAGAATGTAAAATCTGGTCTTAATAACATGGCAAAGTCCTCCTTTTCCTTTTTGCAAAAGAAATTTAGTAGGATCTTTGCACTTTCCTGTTTTTCAATCAGTACATTGATTTGTAATATTATGTAATTTTAAAGTACTACTAATTTAAAACTAAGAAAGGGCACAGAACACCATTAAAAATCTTCCATCTACATTTTGAATGGTCATTTTAATGGGTTTTTGCCCTTTCAACAGAAGTCTGTCGACCAATTTTTTTATGTGATTCTTCTTATCAAATATAAAAATCGTCACGAAGAAAACAGACCTGCCTGCTTTCTTCATGACGATTATACCATATGCAATTTCACCTTGTCAAGAGGAAATGTTATTTTTTCTTCTTGTTATGGCAAGGTCTTGTTTTTTTGCCGTCTGGCTCTACAAATTCCACGTTGTTCAGCTGTTGTCTGAGGTTGCCGACAACGCTCTGACGGTATTCCAGCCGCAGAGCAGCTTGTTCTTCTTTTTCGGCATCGGTTAATGTTCCGGCTTTTTGTTTTTTTGCAAGTTCATTGATTCTTGCAATTTTTTCTGGTGTCATGAGAAATTCCTCCTGTTTTGGTTTATTTTGCCTGCGGCTCGTATTTTACAACCACATTCGTTTACTTCCAGTATACCAAAAAACCGCTGCCGAATCGCTCCGACAACGGTTTTCTTTCTGGTTTCCTGCAATGATGCAAACGGCTTACTTCTTCAAACCTTCTACCATTGCCAGTGTATCTCTTGCAATCAGCAATTCTTCATTGGTCGGAATCACCCAAACTTCTACCTTGGAATCCGGTGTAGAAATCTTCTTCAGTTCGCCCTTGAAGTTGTTGACTTCCTTGTCAATCTTGATGCCCAGATATTCGAGGTTTTCGCAAACTTCTTCCCGGCAGTTCGGAGCGTTTTCACCAATACCGCCTGTAAAGATTACAGCATCCAGACCGTTCATGATTGCTGCAAATGCACCGATGTCCTTCTTAATATCATAAACCAGCATATCCTTTGCCAGTGTTGCCCGTGCATCACCCTTTTCAGACGCAGCAGTGATGTCCCGGAAGTCAGAGGACAGACCGGAAATACCCAGCATACCAGACTTCTTGTTCATGTAGTTGTCCATATCTGCAACATGGAAGCCATGCTTACCAGCTACATAGGTAACTGCGGACGGGTCAACCGCACCGCAACGAGTTCCCATCAGGACACCATCCAGCGGTGTAAAGCCCATGGTTGTATCAATGGATTCGCCGCCCTTAACAGCCGTGATAGAAGAGCCGTTGCCCAAGTGACAGGAAACAACCTTCAAATCCTTCAGGTCTTTGCCCATAACTTCTGCCAGTTTTGCAGTTACAAAGCGGTGAGAAGTTCCGTGGAAGCCATACTTCCGAACGTGATACTGTTCGTAATCTTCATATGGGAAACCATACATAAATGCCTTCTGCGGAATAGTCTGGTGGAATGCAGTATCAAATACAACAACCTGCGGAATGTTCGGCATGGTCTTCTTGCAAGCCCACAGAGCCAGTGCGTGACCGTGGTTATGAACCGGAGCGAGTTCCTTCAGGTTTTCGATTTCGTCAATGACTTCATCGGTAACCAGTGTAGTCTTGGTGAACAGTTCTGCACCCTGTACGACACGGTGACCAACAGCAGATACTTCATCCATGCTGGAAATGACCGCAGCATCACCAGTAGTCAGAGCCTGTACCAGCCGTTCAAATGCTTCCGCATGGGTCGGGAAATTGCAGTCTTCCTCTACTTTTCTGCCATCCGCAGTCTTGTGACTCAGATGACCATCAATGCCGATTCGGTCGCAGTTTCCTTTTGCGATTACAGATTCATCTTTCATATCAATCAACTGATATTTCAGAGAGGAGCTGCCAGCATTTACAACGAGAATAATCATAAAAAAATCCAATCCTTTCTGATGATGCCGGTGTTGGAGCACCGTTCATTTCCTGATTCTTTTTCCATAATCCATAAATCGTTATGGAATGATGCGGGTGAGAGTCGATCGCCGCCGCAATAGATTTCCATAAAAAAATCCACAGCGACCGTCATCGACCGACACCCGTTTTTATTATAGCATGTTTTTTTTCGACTGTCAAACTTTTTTGTGGAATTTCTGGGAAATGGGGTGGGGTTTTTGGGAAAAAGGCGAAAAAAACGAGCCGCAGGCAACGAAAAAGTTTTTTGATCCAGCAATTTTTCAAAAATGC
>HF997832.1 GCA_000433635.1 Ruminococcus sp. CAG:254 | reverse complement strand
TGCTGCACCGAAAAACTTTTATTTGCCTGCGGCTCGCTCCCAGCAGCCCTATATATATTCCCCTTACAAAAAAGAGCAGGACGTACCGCCCTGCTCTTCCTCATGCTGCATTTGCACTTATTCGATTTTTCCGTACAATCCAACCTGTAAATCATCTTCCGGCTTCGGCTTCCGATAATCTTTTTCAAAGCTTGTGCTCATAATATCATCGAAATTTGTCGGCTTATGCGGAATTTCTTCCTCCCGATTGCGGTGCGGATTTCCATTCCGTTTCCGATTGCCGCCATTGCCATGATTCCGATAACCACCCTTGCGGTCATTCCGGTTGTCATTGCGGTTATTTCTGCCTCTGGAGCGGCGTGCCGGAATCGGTTCTCCATTTTCATCCAATGGCAAAATGACTACCTTCCGGTATGGATCTTCGCCCACGCTCTTGGAGCTAACACCGTCAATCTCTGCAACCTTTGCATGAATAATCCGCCGTTCATACGGGTTCATTGGCTCTAAAGTTGTTGCACGCTGATTACGAATCACCGTCTTTGCAAGCCGTTCTGCAAGGTGTTCGAGGGTCTGGCGACGCTTTTCCCGATAGCCATTGCTATCCAGAATAATCCGGCAGTAATCTTCTTCACCCTTGTTGGCGATGATGGAAGAGAGATACTGCATCGCATCGAGGGTTTCGCCCCGTCTGCCAATAATCGTACCGCCTCGGCTATTGCTGCTGATTTCCAGCAGAATACCGTTTTCCTGTACCTTCGGGGTTGTGGTAACAGTAACGCCCAGCTTTTCATAAACGGCTGCTACATAGTCCTGTACCCGCTTTACAGCTGCCTGCTGTTCCGATGTCAGGCTGTCCAGCGACAATGGTTCTTCTGATTCTGTAGCAACTGCTTCCGACTCTGCATCTGCTGCCGGTTCAGTTACTGTTACAGTTTCCGTTACAGAAACGGTTTCTTCTACGACTGCATCTGTTTCCGGTTCTACAACTGTTTCTGTAATCGTTTTCACAGTTTCTTCTACCACTGGTGCAGCTGCCTGCGGTTCTGGCATCGGTTCTGCTGCCGGAGCCGGTGTTTCTACTGCTGCAACCGGTGGTTCATAAATTGCTTCAATCGTGACGCTTGCACCAATTCCCATCAGACCCTTTTTCTGTTCCAGAATCCGAAAAACAATCTGCGACTCGGAAACACCAAAAGCCTGCACCGCCTGCCGCTTTGCATCTTCCAGCTTTTTCGCAGTAAAAATCTGTCTCATGTGCACACGCACTCCTTTCTTTCACGGATGGGCTTTGCAATCTCTGCACCCTTCCGTTCCATCAATCCTCATCCGAGGAATCTTCCTCATATGTTTCACCGTATTTTTCTGCCATTCGCTTTCTGGCTTCCTGAATCTTCTGCTTATTGTAAGAAGACAGTTCCCGATTCGACATATTCTTGGTCTTTTCGGTTTCCTGTACTCTGGCTGCACCAGCATTCTGATTCATCACCCGTTCCGTAAAGGACTGCTTTCCGGCAGCATAACGGGCTTCCATCTTCTTGTTTTCCTTCTCAATAATCTTTGCACCCCGTTCCGGTGTAAAGTAGAGATTCAGACCGATGGTCTGCAACAGCGAGAAGAAGGACGAACAAGCCCAGTAGAAACCAACACCGGCAGATACCTGAAAGGCAAACCAAACAGAGAACAGCGGCATTACATACAGCATGACGTTCATGCAACCCATGTTCTGTTCTGGTGCTGTGCCCCGCTTCTTCTGCATAATCTGCATATAGATGGTCATAATCAGCTGTAAAATACCGGAGAGCAGCGGAATACAGAACAGAATGACTGCGGAGGTATTCCAAACTTCCGGATGCCATTTTGGAGTATCGCCGAGGTTTACACCGAATACAGTAAAATGTTCCATGAAGTCTGATACTTTTGAAACATCAAACGTATCAACATTTCCAAAAGCAGATGGATTTTCCTGAAATGCTTTCAATACACCTAATTCTTGACGTAGTCCAGTATATTGCTTAATATCATTAGCACTTAAAACTTGTGTAGAAATTTCTACGACCCTGGAAATCACACTTTTGCTGTAATGCAAAATATGTGTCAATGGCTTATAGACAACGTCCAACACGCCGAACAGCAGGAAGAACTGTAAGAACATTGGCAGACAGGAGGACATCGGGTTGACGTGTTCTTCCTGATACAGATGCATCTGTGCTTGCTGCAATTCCTGCGGCTTGTCCTTATATTTTGCCTGTAATTTTTTCAGCTTCGGCTGTATCAGCTGCATCCGCAGCGTATTCTTCTGCTGTTTATAAGAAATCGGGAACAGCAAAATCTTGGTGATGATTGTAAAGAGGACAATTGCGACACCATAGTTATTGACAAGCTGATAAATCAGCCGCATAATCCAGCCAAATGGGGTGCCGAATATGTCATACAAAATGGTAATGATGCGTCACCCTTTCTGTTTTCTTATTTCAATTTGATTTTCGTCCAGCGATGCCGCTTTTGCGGCAGCGTCAGGGGTACAGCATCAAACCCGCCGGGACTCCATGGATTACACCGCAGAATCCGGCGAACTGCCAGACCCGTTCCATGCCATGCCCCAAACCGTTTGACCGCCTGCAACGCATAAGCACTGCAAGTCGGATAATAGCGGCAGCATGGCTTTTTTAAAGGGGAAAGCACCCTCCGATAAAAGCGAATCAACAGCAGCAGCAGGGTTTTCATTGCGGTGTTCCCTCCGGCTTGGAGGATTTTCCGCCTGCCCGCATCCGAATGGGCGGTTCCCAATGCCGCTGGATTTGCGGAATGGTTTCTTTCCGCAGATACTTGACCAATCTGGTCGATGTCAGGTTGCAAATCCGTGCCCGGGCAACAATGACGATATCCAGATAGGGCGGCAGCTCGGCTTCCAACTCCCGATACGCCTGTCGAATGAGCCGTTTTGCACGATTTCGCTGCACCGCATTGCCGACCCGTTTGCCGGCGGTGATGCCCAGTCGGTGCACGCCGAACCGATTCGGCCGCATATAAATCACCACAAACGGCGTGACAAACGAAATGCCCCGCTTATACAGGGTTTGAAAATCCCGATTTTGGTTCAGGATGATGGTCTGTTTCACCGATGTTCCGCTCCTTTCTGAATTTGCTGAAAAAACAAAAAAGACCACAAAAAAGATTTTGTGGTCCGTCTCGTTAGTGGCTAAGTCTTGCTCTGCCCTTGGCTCTTCTACGAGCTAAAACCTTTCTTCCGTTGGAAGTTGCCATTCTCTTTCTGAAACCGTGTTCCTTCTTCCGGTGCAGCTTCTTCGGCTGATATGTTCTCTTCACAACAACTGCCTCCTTTCCCATGTGCAATTTCTGCAATCTCAAACTGGAATCCTGTCGAGTTCAGGTGCATCCGCAGCGAATCCGGCAGCATTCTGTGTGTTATACCTGCCGCAATTCCGACTGGCAGCAGCGGCGTGGAATCCCAATGATTGTTCCTTGGGTCGAAAAATTGGCATTCGTGCCCAAATGGGCAGACCAATGTCCGACCTGTTCTATTATAACGAATTTTTCCCATGGTGTCAAGCCTTTTTTTCAAAAAACATAGAATTTTTTCATTTCAGCAGGGGGCAGCGTGGTTTCGCCTGCATTTTTGTGCATCTCGCACAACGGATTTGACATTTCCACGTGGATTTGTGGAAACCTCTTGCCGCAGCCCGAATGTTTCAAGGAAAAGACTTGATTTTTTCCACAATTCATGTTACAATAAAATAGTATTGCTATCGGCTTTCGTCTGTCTAGAAATGGGAAAATGGCAACAAAAATCCACCCATTCCAACAGAATTTGCTTCGATTTCCCGATTTTTCGGGCAATTTTCCCGTGCCGATGCAGCAGAACATAGAAGAACACTGCACAGACGGCATGCAGTCGAGCCGATGCACCAAAGATTTTCCACAATGTCCCGGCTCCTGCCGCTGCACGCCGCCAAGAAAAGGAGATTACAATGCTATGAATTCATTCGATGAGGTATTCGAACATGTAAAACGATACTGTCTGGAGAAAGGGCAGATCCCGGAGGTTGCAGTCAAACTTTGGATTGATGCCCTCCATCCGGTGGATCTCAGCGGAACGGATGCCGTTTTTACCATTCAGTCCGATTTTCAGCGTTCTGTCATTCTCAGCAACTATGAACCGCTGCTGAAAGAGGCATTTCGCAATATTTTAGGCTTTGATGTCAATCTGGTCATCCGGATTGAAGAAGAATTTGAACCAGAACCGACCCAGACAGAATCTACCGGCTCGGAAGACCTGGCTCTGCGGAATCAGCAACTGGAAAAGAGCTTTGAAGGGGCAAACTACGAATATACATTCTCCACGTTCATTGTGGGTCGCTCCAACGAATTTGCCTATGCTGCCTGTACGGCAGTTGCAAAAGAACCGGGCAAGAGTTACAATCCGCTGTTCATCTACGGTCCATCTGGTCTGGGAAAAACACACCTGATGCACGCCATCGCCCACGAGGTCGAACAGCAGCATCCGGATTACAACATCATTTATGTGACCAGTGAAGAATTCGGAAACGACCTGATCAACGGCATCAACCGCAACAATATGGCAAGTTTCCATGACAAATACCGCTCCGCCGATGTCCTGCTGATCGACGATATTCAGTTCTTCAGCGACAAAGACCGGATGCAGGAAGAATTCTTCCATACCTTTAATAAATTACACGCAGAAAACAAGCAAATCGTCATCACGTCCGATAAGCCGCCGAGAGAACTGAAAACACTGGAAGAACGGATTCGTACCCGGTTTGAATGCGGTCTGATCACCGACATCACCATTCCGGATTTTGAAACCCGCATCGCCATCATCCGCCGCAAGGCAGAACTGCTTGACCTGCACATTCCGGACGATGTGGCAGAATTCATTGCCAACCGCCTGAAAACCAACATCCGGCAGCTGGAAGGGGCAGTGAAAAAGCTGAAAGCTCTGAAGCACTTCGCTGGTTCTCCGCCGTCCATCTCCATGGCACAGAGTGTCATCAAGGACATCCTGAACAACGACCAGCCTGTGCCGATCACTGTAGAAAAAATTATTGCCGAGGTGGCAGATGTCTACGGCGTAACCCCGGAGGAAATCCGCAGCAGCAAACGCTCCGCACAGATTTCCACCGCTCGAAAAGTGGCAACCTATGTTGTCCGGGAAATCACGCAGATGCCGCTGCAGTCCATCGGAACGGAGTTCGGCGGCAGAGATCATTCGACCATTGTCTATGCCATCAATAACATTGAAGCAGGGATGAAACGGGATGCCAATTTAAAGCAATTGGTAGAAGATATCATCAAAAACATCAAAACCAAGACCCATTAAAGGCAAATGGATTGCCGTTTTTCTTGCCTCATTTTTCCATTTTATGCAAACAAATTTCCGATTTCCGGTTTTGAAAAAACGGCTGCATATTCCACAATATGCAGCCGGATTGTGTCTGTAAAGCCCGTTTTTTCTCGAAAAATGTGCTGATTTCAGCGAAAAAAATGTGCCGATTTCAAGCCATTTTTGCGGTTTTCCACAGACTTTCCGAAGACTTTCAACAGCGTTTTCCACAATTTGTGGAAAGATGGAAATTGCCCGAAATTTCGGAAATTTTTCTGGGTGTCGGAAATCTTTCCCAACCAGTTTTCCACGAAAATCCGATTTTCTGTTTCAACAGTTTCAACATGCGGATTTTTGAAAAATTTTTGCCGTTCGATTTTCCTCGAGTTTTCCACAAAATTTTCAACAAGTTTTTCTTTTCAACTCCACAATCTTTCAACTTTTCAAAATGAGTAATGCGGATTCAACTTTTCCACACGCATTCAACAATTGCACTGTTGAAAAAAAAATCAGCAGATTCGCCATTTTTCTGACTTTTCCACCGTTTCAACAGTCACTACTACTACTACTAATTTTTTTAATCTTTCTATTCTATCAAAACGACACACACAGAACAGCAAATACCATCGCAACTGTGGAAACTTTCCACAATTTCTAGATGAAACAGACCGGAACAGGGATTCGAATCGCCCATTCCAATAGAAAGGAATCTTTATTATGCAGTTTACTTGTGATCGGCAAGCCCTTTATCAAGCCGTTACCTATGTATCAAAAGGGGTTGCACAAAAATCAACCATCCCTGCCCTGGAGGGTATTCGGATGCAGCTTCGTCCGGGACAGTTACAGCTGACTGGTTACGACCTTGAATTTGGCATTCAGACCAATCTTCCAGTGGACACCCATGACACCGGAGAATTTGTCATTCATGCACGGCTGTTCAGTGAAGCCCTGCGGAGATTCTCCGGCAACACGGTTTTGCTGGAAATCGACAGCCGGTTGGCAGTCACCATGCACTGTGAAGCAACCGAGTTTCACATCTCTGCAATGTCCGCAGAGGACTATCCGTCTTTGCCAGAGCTGGAAATGGAAGATGGACTGACCCTCGAACAGGGAACGTTGCGTTCCATGATCCATCAGACCAGCTATGCAACCTCGCTGAACGAAAACAAGCCTGTCTTCACCGGGGAACTCTTTGA
Source organism: Ruminococcus sp. CAG:254 (assembly GCA_000433635.1). Lineage (GTDB taxonomy): Bacteria > Bacillota > Clostridia > Oscillospirales > Ruminococcaceae > Ruminococcus_C. Next base: position 756 of record HF997832.1, on the reverse strand, counting down.
AACCATCGGAGATGAACTGCGGGTCGTTGCCATTGACGGCTATCGGCTTGCCATCCGTACCGAAAAGATTGCAACAAAAGTACCATATCATTTTGTTGTACCAAAGCGGACACTGCTGGAAGTTGCTTCGATGCTGAAAGATGATGCAGAAGCACCATGCGAACTGACTGCAACTCGCAACCACATTGCATTCTCTTTCAATGGCTATCTTGTTTTCTCTCGATTGCTGGAAGGTGAATTTCATAATTATCAGAGCAGCATTCCCAGCGGCTATGAAACAGAAGTCATTTTACAGACTGCTGACTTGATTTCTTGTCTGGAACGGTGCTCGCTGCTGATCAACAGCAAATTCAATGCACCAATTCGCTGCACATTCTCTGATAATCAGTTATATGTCCACTGTGAAACCGGAATTGGTAAGATTCACGATACCATCCCGGCACAGGTAAAAGGTCCAGAAGTTACGATTGGTTTCAATAACCGGTATTTGCTGGAGGCTGCAAAGGCATCGGATTGTGACCAGATTCGGTTGCAGTTAACAGGTGGCAATCATGTTGCAAAGATGGTGCCAATGCAGGGTGAAAACTTTATTTTCCTGTTGATGCCGATTCAGCTGCGATAAATCCAATCATTGATTTCTAGATAGGCTGTAAGAAATCAGCCGCAGGCAACTAAAAAGTTTTTTGGTGCAGCGATTTTTCAAAAATGCTGCCGGGGTGTGGGCGAGTAGCCCACATTTGCGGAGCAAATTCAATT
>HF997831.1 GCA_000433635.1 Ruminococcus sp. CAG:254 | reverse complement strand
GGTTCTTACAACCAATATAAAAACCCGACTCATCCACACCATTCCAGTGCGGATGAGTCGGGTTCTTCTTTTTATCAATCGGAAATTCGCATCAAATGCTTAGCCCATAACCACTTCAACAGTGTGAACGCCGCCATCAAATACCGGCAGAACGTTGCCTTCAATCTGCTTACCATCAACGGTAACAGACTGAACACCCTTGCAGATGTGCTTCGGGTTCTTTACAGTGATTTCGTAAGTGTTGCCACGGAACTGTCTGGAAACAGTGAAACCATCCCATTCATGCGGAATGGACGGGTCAACCTTCAGACCGTTCCAATCCGGAATAATACCCAGAATGTACTGAGAAACTGCAACAAAGTTCCATGCTGCTGTACCAGTCAGCCAGCTGTTCTTTGCTTCGCCGTGCCGCTTTGCATCCTTACCAGCAATCATCTGTGCGTATACATACGGTTCGGTTCTGTGCAGGTCAGAGTACTTTTCTTCTCTGTAAGCCGGAGCAATCTTGCTGTAGTATTCAAATGCCTTGTCGCCGTGGCCAACAAATGCTTCTGCACAGATAATCCATGCATTGTTGTGGCAGAAGATACCAGCATTTTCCTTGTAGCCTGCCGGATAAGTAGAAATTTCACCGTATTCAATGTAATACTTGGTGAATGCCGGCTGATTCAGGCTCAGACCGTGTTCAGAGTTCAGCCACTTGTCAACGCTTTCCAGAGCCTTCAGGTCTGCACCAGTTTCCTTACCGCAGCCGCCCATAACAGCGAAGCCCTGCGGTTCGATGAAGATCTTGCCTTCTTCACATTCGTGAGAGCCCATCTTCTTGCCGAAGTCATCATATGCACGCAAGAACCATTCGCCGTCCCAGCCGTACTTCATGATGTTGTCCTTCATCTTGTCAACAGCAGCCTGAGCCTTGTCAGCAGCTGCATCGTCGCCCTTCAGACGGCACATTGCAACGTATTCCGGACCTGCATAGGTGAACAGAGCAGCAACCATAACGGATTCTGCAATCTTGGAATACTTGTCTTCGCCGTACTTCGGAGAAGTAGAAGTCTGGAAGGATTCGCCCGGTTCAGAAGAGAAGCAGGACAGGTTGATGCAGTCGTTCCAGTCTGCACGCATTGCCAGCGGCAGGCCGTGCGGGCCAACATTTTCAAATACATGATAGAAGCTCTTTTCGAGGTGATCCATCATGGTCTTTGCCTTGTTTTCATCGTTGTCATACGGAACCTTTGCATCCAGAATGCTGTAGTCGCCGGATTCCTTGATGTAAGCTGCAACAGACAGGATCATCCACAGCGGGTCATCGGAGAAGTCGCCGCCGATTTCGTTGTTGCCCTTCTTGGTGAGCGGCTGATACTGGTGATAGCATCCGCCATCTTCAAACTGGGTAGAAGCGAGGTCGATCAGACGTTCTCTTGCACGATCCGGAATCTGGTGAACGAAGCCCAGCAAGTCCTGGTTGGAGTCACGGAAGCCCATACCACGACCGATACCGCTTTCGAAGTAAGAAGCAGAACGGGACATGTTAAAGGTAACCATGCACTGATACTGGTTCCAGATGTTTACCATACGGTTCATCTTGTCATCCGGAGTCTTTACAGTGTACTTAGACAGCAGGTTGTTCCACATTTCCTTCAGAGCAGCCAGACCAGCAGCCACCTTTTCCGGTGTGTTGTACTGTTCCATCATTGCATATGCTCTGGACTTGTTCATAGAACCATCTGCATTGAACTTTTCTTCTACTGGATTTTCAACATAACCCAGGATGAAGACCAGCTGCTTGGATTCGCCCGGCTGCAAGGTGATTTCCTTGTAGTGGGAAGCAATCGGAGACCAGCCGTCTGCAACAGAGTTGGAAGCCTTACCAGCTGCAACAACCTGCGGATTTTCAAAGCCGTTGTACAGACCCAGGAAGGATTCTCTGTCGGTATCATAACCGTCAATGGTATCATTTACGGTGTAGAAAGCAAAGTGGTTTCTTCTTTCCTTGTATTCGGTCTTGTGGAAGATGGTAGAATCCACAATTTCAACTTCACCAGTGTTGAAGTTCCGCTGGAAGTTGGTGGAGTCATCCTGTGCATTCCACAGACACCATTCTACGAAAGAGAACAGCTTGAAGGTCTTTGCTTCGTTGCTTTCGTTCTTGAGAACAACGCTCTGAATTTCGCCGTTGTAATCCTGCGGAACGAAGAATGTAACTTCTGCGGACAGACCGTTTTTCTTACCAGTGATGACGGTATAACCCATACCGTGACGGCATTCATAGCTGTCCAGTTCGGTTTTTACCGGAGCCCAGCCTGGGGACCAGATGGTATCATTGTCCTTGATGTAGAAGTAACGTCCGCCCATATCAACCGGAACGTTGTTGTAACGGTATCTGGTGATTCTGCGGAGACGAGCATCTTTATAGAAGTGATAGCCGCCGGCGGTGTTGGAGATGAGGGAGAAGAACGCCTGTGTGCCGAGGTAGTTGATCCACGGGTACGGGGTCTTCGGATTCTGGATGACGTATTCCTTATTCACGTCGTCGAAGTGTCCAAATTTCATAACAGATTCCTTTCTATGATTCGTAATCAGACGGGAGCGTCTGGCAATCTACCGACTCAAAACGCCCGTTCCGTTTTATTATATCATAAGATTCATAAAATGGCAACCGCTTTTTGAAAAATAGATGCAGAAATTTCAGTATGATTTTCCGTCACATTGCACAATGGCACAGCATCCGCAGCAGACTTTTAAAAAATGGGGGACTGAGAGGGGGAAATTTTCTATTATCTGTGTTTGCTGTTTAAGCAGTCGGTTGCTGGGTGGTGAGACGAATATCGCCGGTATCGACCCGAATAGTGATGGTGTTCAGGGCGTTGGGGACTTGATAGCCGTTCTTTTTGCCGTCAATCGAAACCGAGCCAACGTCTGTATCTGCTGCAATAGAAGTATTGTTGACATCTGCAAGCAGTGAGCCTTTGACATCGCCAACATCACTTTTGATGGTGCAGACTTGATAGAAGGTGCAATCTTTCAGACGGATGTCGCCCGTATCGCTTGTAATGGCTGTGGCTGCAAATTCACTGTCAGACAGGTGCATACTGCCAATCTGCGTGGAAATAGCACTGCTGCCGTGGAATGTGCAGTCAGTCAGTTCCAAGTCACCGGTATCCTGCTGAATATCGGTTTGTTCCCGTATCTGTACTTCCTGAAGTGAGAGGCTGCCAATATTGTTTGTGATGGAGCAGCTCTTTCCGGTGATGGATTGTAAATCCATATCTCCGGTGTCACTTTTTAAAGAGATGCGGTCAGCGTGAACATTCTGCAAAGTCAGGTTTCCGATGTCGTTTTGCAGTTCCACTTGTTCATAGACATTCATCGGCAGGGAAAGCGTAATGGTGGAAGTGGGAGGATTGACACCCATTTGAAAATACTGATACCATTTGCGATGTTCTGGAACAGCGTTGATGCAGAGCTTGTCGTCTTCGACTGTAACCTTGATGGTGTTTTCCGGCATATTGGTAGCGGTTACGGTGCAGGTGTCTGTGTCAGTTGCCTTTACAACTACATTTGCAGTGTTGGAAATCAGCTGCATGCTGGTGAATGGTTCGGTCACTTCAAAGTAGCGGTCTTTGAGGTTTAGGGCTTCGCCGTATTTTTCAGCGTTCCAAGCACCAGCCCCCACGCTGATTCCTGTTACAATCAGCCCAGCAAGCAACAGCCCACAGGCGTTGAGATAATAACATTTACTGAACGGTTTCATAAGCAACCTCCTTCTTCATCCAGCGGCGGAATTTCTGCCACAATAATTTGTGTACGTTCCAAAGTCCAATGATGGCGAGCAGGCAGGGCTTCCAACAAAGCATGGTTAAACCACCGCCAGCGAGTGCCCAGCCAATTCCCTGTAATCCGATGGGATAATAGATGGAAAAGTAGCCGATGCC
>HF997830.1 GCA_000433635.1 Ruminococcus sp. CAG:254 | reverse complement strand
TTCATGATGTCCAGGAATTCTTCCCACTTTGTTTTCCGCTTTCTCAGGCTGTACTCATAATCTCTGAATGTCATCTGGATGTCTCGCATTTTTGCTCTCCTCTATGATTCAGCCACGCTCTGTACTCTAAAATAACTGAAAATTGAAATCTAATTTTGCTATGATTATTCCTTTCTGTTTCATCACCTCTCCTCATTTTAAAAACTTATTTTTCAAGAAGGCAGATTATTGTTGCACTCAAATCTGCAAAGAGATTTATTTTTATGTTACATCAAGATCAAAAAACAACATGGTCTAAACAATTCTGTAAAAATCAGATAGGAGTTGATCTTGTTATGTTTCAATACGATATATCTTTTCAGGACAGAAAGCACACAACAAAGCCGACTGGTAAAGAAATTGGAATCATTAGTAATCATTTGGTGGAAACGAAAATGGACTACAGAAAGCTTGTATCTGAAGTGGGAGAAGCCGGTTGTTCCTTTTGTCCTGCCGTGTATCATGGCAAGCGTAGGGCAGAAAATTTCAAATCCCAACAGATAATCGGTCTTGATTTTGACAGTGGTGTTCCGTTCCATATCATACAGGAGAGAGCAAAATACTATCATCTAAAAATGCTGTTTGCATACAAGACTTTTTCCCATACAATAGAACATGAAAGATTTCGGGTCGTCTTTGCATTACAGCATAAAATTACAGACTCGTTTACTGCAAAATCTATCGTAAGCATTTTTATGAAAATATTCGAAAATTGCGATGAAGCCTGCAAAGATTCCGCACGATTGTTTTTTGGCGGAAAAGGTTTGCTACATCTTGCAAGTAAGCCACGTGAAATTTCACTGGGAGAAATCATACTCGCTTTTACTGCATATATGTTTGACAAATATGGCAGCAAGCACTACACCAGGGAATTACAGAAGTTCTACATTGCCAACCATATTCGTTTTGAAAAGAATCATCCGATTACAGATCATGGCAGTTTCATTCCAGAAACAAGTCCTCAGCCTGTCCGTTCTCATGCTTCTGACAAGTTAAAAAACGGTAGAAGGCAAGTAACACGAAATCTGGATTGGAACATTCTGTATGACAGATGTCGGCTTTACAGGAGATTTTTTGATGGTTCAGAATATTACTACTATCCAGAACTGTTTCATATTGCAACCAATCTAATCAATATTGAAAAGGGAAAAGCACAGTTTCTTCATATTCTACAATCCGAACAGAACGCACGATATGAAGCCTATCATCAACGAAACTGGAAACAGATTCTGAATATGCTCATGGAAATGGACTATCAGCCCACAGGCTGTCAAGTCTGCCCTTATGAAAAAGATTGTCTACATGCTAAAAACATGGTTTTGACTGCCAAGCCGGGGGATTGTACGATTTTGCCCATAAAGAAACAGGAATATGTTTCTATCGAAGAAGCAGAATGGGATCTCGAAAATAAATTTCTGGAGGCAATGCATTCTAAAAATAGGGGACTACACATTATCAAGGCTCAAACAGGAATCGGAAAAACAAATTTGTATTTGAATTACATCAAGGCACATCCAAATGAGAAATTTTTGATTGCTGTTCCAACACACAAACTGAAGACTGAGATTTATAACAAGGCTTTGCAACTTGGCATTGAGAATATCTGCTGCACGCCAGAATTACCTTATTTTTCAGATGAATTAAAAGGTGAAATAGAGCATCTGTATCGCATTGGAGCAGGAAAATCGGTAGGGGATTATCTTATAAAATACAGCAGCACACTGATATGCATCAGCACATTTAGGATCAAGTTTGATTGCTGACCTTGCAAGGCTAAATGCTTCTTGATATCTGCCATTTAAAAATGCTACCTGTGAGTTGGATATGAGTTCTGCCAAATCATTATTATTTTCAATCATAATCATAGTACTCCTCAAATAACAGATTTAGTTAAAATTGTTTTATGTCATAAATTAATTCATTATCATAATCTGTCGGATTATCACTAAATGCTTCCTCCGCCAAATTTATTAATTCAGATGAAATATATATTTCATTTTCAAGTAAATTTTCAAGTAGATTTTCAAGTGCTACTCGTTTTTCTCCATATTTAGCTAATTCCTCTGCATCTAAAAGAAATTCTTTTACACTATCAACATTGCCAAATTCACTTGACATTTTTGACATAAACCTATCATATGCTTCTTTTTTCATCATTTAATCTCCTAGAAATTTATCGATTAATCGGAAATCCTGTAACTATTCCTTCACCACCAGGTTCAACAATAACTCTAACATCTAATCCATGATTTCTACCTTCAACAACAAACCTAACTGGTCGTCCATTTCTTGTAGTTAGCGGTGCATTCACATCAGGACCTCCTATTGTAACGGGAGCGTTGCGTCCTCCACCAGGTCCTGTTGATTGTTGCCATGTTGAATTTGGACTATTGGCTACATTTTCCACTGCTTTTATAGCGTAATCATCTGTCCAAGTATCAGGAAAAGCACTATTACCAAATCCTCTATTAGGACCATGACCAGGATCATTAGGACCTTCTCCTTCTAATATATGTTCTCTTCTTGAAGAACTCACTTTACATTCCGCATTATGCACCCAAACAGCACAATCACCAACAAAATAAGTATGGAAATCCTCCACTTGAAAATTATACACCGAAACAGGTTCTTCTGTCAATTCTAGGTAATAATCTTCAATAATTAAGTCTTCACCATTCACACTGACAAGCTTGTCACCAACAAGCAAGTTTCCTGCATTGATGAATCCTCTGCCTTGTACATAGAACGGATGATTATCGGTTGTAACGATTTCCTCTCCATTTATTGTAATATGTACAAGCTTGTCTACCTGTCGGACATAAGTCTCAAGAACAGTTTTCTCCGCAGTTTCAAGCGTGTCGGGATTTGTTGATATAACTTTATCTCCTGCGGCAAGCTTTTCTATTGCAACAAGACCTGTAGCTGTAAGAATCGTAGTTCCTGCAATAAAGCAAGC
>HF997829.1 GCA_000433635.1 Ruminococcus sp. CAG:254 | reverse complement strand
AAGGCAAGCTGGGGATGTGCCCCAGCCTTGCCGAACTGTACGCAGGTGGTTTTCCTAAGACAAGCCGCCAATATTTTATTTATCAACCCAAGGCAAACCACATTTGCCGTACTCATCCCTTTGAAAGGAGATTCCAATGCCATTTTTTGAAACAACCATGCAACAGATGCAGGCGTTCCGACAGCTGCAACGGGCAAGACAAGAAGGTTGTTCTCCCGTTGCCCTGACTGGCTGTGCAATGGTGCAGAAAGCACAGCTTGCCCTGACGCTCTCCAGTCCGGAACAGCCAGTCTTGATTCTGACCGGAGAAGAAGCAGAGGCACGCCGCCTTTGTGCAGATATCAACACAATGACCAACGACCCACAGACGGCATTGCTGTTTCCTTCAAAGGAATTGGTTTTTGCTCCAGCAGAGGGCATTTCTACTGCCTATGTACATGCCCGTCTGGGCGTACTCTCTGCCTTGCAGCAGAAAACCTGCTCGGTAGTTGCTGCCAGTATCGAAGCCCTGATGCAGCCTGTCATTCCGCCGGAACAGCTTCAGCAGGAAAGCTTGACCTTGAAAAACGGCGATACTATTCCAATGGATACGCTCCGGAAGAAGTTGATTTCTATGGGCTATCAGCACTGCGAAGCGGTAGAAGGTGCAGGGCAATTCTCCATTCGAGGGGCAATTGTTGATATTTTTTCGGCACAAGCACCACAGCCATACCGAATGGAATTTTGGGATGAAGAAGTGGATACGATTTCGTTTTTCGACCCGCAGACCCAACGCCGAACAGAGTCGGTTTCTGAAATGATGCTGATTCCAGCGAAAGAAACACTCTGCCCACCAGAAGAACTAGCTGAACGCATTCGTAGCCATGCAAAAACACTGCGTGGAAAATATGCAGCTGTTGCAAAAGAACATCTTTTACAAGAGGCTCAGCAGTTGGAAGATGGACTGGATTTGGTGCAGATTGATAAATATTACCCCTTGATTCATGAAACACCTGCACTGCTGACCGATTACGGCTTTTCAACAGTTCTGCTCAGTGAATACAGTTCCATTGCAGAAACTGCACGGGCATTGCTTTCCCGCCATCGGGAGGACTGCAAAGTCCTGCTGGAAGACGGTGTACTCTGCCGAGGGCTAGACGGTTATTATCAAGAGCCGGAAGTTCTACAGGAGCGACTTTCAAAATACTTCTGTGTCTATGCGAACCAGTTTTTGCAGGGCGGTACACATGTTGCCTATGAAAAACTGCTTTCCATGGAATGGGTGCAGCTTTCTCCGTGGGGCGGCGAACTCCGGCAGTTAATTGAAGATTTGAAAAGCTATCTGGAGCAGCACAGTACGATTTTCCTGCTGGCAGGGAGTGAAAAAACTTTGCCGATTCTGCAAAACGATTTGCAGGAGAGCGGTATTCCCTGCAAACTGGCAGAGGGGGAAACAGAGTGGCTGCCAGATACGGTCTACCTGCGAACAGGCAGCTTGTCCGGCGGATATTACTGCCCAGAAACAAATTTTGTAGTCATGACACAGGGCAGAACAATGCGTGCTGGCAGTCGAAAACGTCGGATTCATAAAGAGGGAGCAGCCCTGCACAGCCTATCTGATTTGACACCGGGCGATTTGGTTGTCCATGCAACGCACGGAATCGGGCGGTTTTTGGGCATCCGGAAGCTGGAGCTGGAGGGTATGACCAAGGATTATATCACCATCCAGTATCGAGGAAATGAAAACCTCTATGTTCCGGTTACACAAATGGATTTGGTTTCCCGTTATATCAGCGGACGGGATGACAGCGGTGTGAAACTGAATCGGCTCTCTTCTGTAGAGTGGCAGAAAACCCGAAATAATGTCAAGCACGCTGTCAAGGATATGGCAAAGGAATTAACGGAACTCTATGCAAAACGGGAGAAAAGTCAGGGCTTTGCCTTTTATCCGGATAGTCGGGAACAGACCGACTTTGAAGCACGGTTCCCATATATTGAAACAGATGACCAACTGCAATCCATTGCAGAGATTAAGGCAGATATGGAGCGTCCCCGTCCCATGGATCGTCTGCTTTGCGGAGATGTTGGATTTGGAAAGACAGAAGTTGCCCTGCGAGCAGCAATGAAGTGCATTTTAAGTGGAAAACAGTGTGTTATTTTAGTGCCAACGACGGTTCTGGCAATGCAGCACTATCAGACTGCCTTGCGGCGGTTTGAAACATTTCCGGTAAATATTGTTCTGCTGTCCCGTTATAATTCGCCGAAACAGACCAAGGAGAATCTGAAAAAGATTCGTTCGGGTGTTGCAGATTTGGTGATTGGAACGCATCGGGTTGTGCAGAAAGATGTTCAGTTCAAAGCACTGGGGCTTGCGATTGTAGACGAAGAACAGCGGTTTGGCGTTGCCCACAAGGAAAAATTCAAGGAGATGTTTCCGGGTGTGGATATGCTGACGCTCTCCGCAACGCCGATTCCCCGCACCTTAAATATGGCGATGAGTGGGATTCGGGATATGTCTGTAATTGCAGAGCCGCCGCAAGACCGTTATCCAGTGCAGACCTGTGTCATGGAATATCATTTAGGCGTTTTGGTGCAGGCGATGCGGCGAGAACTGAAACGGGGCGGACAGGTTTACTATATCCACAATCGGGTGGAAACCATGCCGCAGACCGCAGCCAAATTGCAGGAAGTCATGCCAGAAGCTCGAATTGCAATTGCGAATGGGCAGATGGATGAAAAGGAATTGACAGAAATTTGGCGGCAGCTGGTGGAATATGAAATTGATATTTTGATTTGCACCACGATTATTGAAACAGGTGTCGATGTGCCGAACGTCAACACTTTGATTATCGAACGGGCAGATTGCTTTGGCTTGTCGCAGCTTTATCAGTTACGAGGCAGAGTCGGGCGTTCCAACCGCAGAGGGTATGCTTATTTTACGTTCCGGAGAGATCAGGTGCTTTCTGAAGAAGCAACAAAGCGATTGACTGCCATGCGGGAATTTACGCAGTTTGGCAGCGGTTTTCAGATTGCCATGCGAGATTTGGAAATCCGGGGAGCAGGCAGCTTGCTGGGCGGCAGACAGCACGGACACATGGAGGCAGTCGGCTATGAAATGTATTTGCAGCTATTAAATGAAGCGATTGCAGAGGAAAAGGGAGAACCGATTCAGAAAACCGCAGAATGTGTGGTCGATGTACAGATGGAAGCCCACATTCCGGAAACCTATATAGAAAGCCTGAGCCAGCGGCTGGATATTTACCGCAAGATTGCAGCAATTACTACAGAAGAGGATCAGTCGGAATTGCTGGATGAACTGATTGACCGCTATGGAGAACCGCCGAAGGCAATTTTGGGCTTACTGACTGTGGCATTATTGCGAAATCGGGCGGCACAGTTAGGCATTACAGAAATCACGCAGCGAAATCAAACACTCTATTTTTATATCGAACATCCAACACAGGAACAAATTACAGCATTGGCGTGTGCCTATCGGGGAAAAATTGTCTTTAATGGGATGCAGAAGCCGTATATTGGCGTAAAGTTAGAGCCAAAGCGATTACCACTGGAGCAGATGCAGGATGTTTTAGCGATTATGATGCAAGCGAATCAAAAACCAGATGAAACATAATTGGTTGTAAAATACGAGCCGCAGGCAAATAAAAAGTTTTTCGGTGC
>HF997828.1 GCA_000433635.1 Ruminococcus sp. CAG:254 | reverse complement strand
ATCACCGTTTTCATCCTTAATCTGGAGGGTTGCTCCCGGGATTTCGTTGTCGCCAGTAATGTCCTTCTTGCTGATGGTTACCTTGGTCGTATCATCTTCCATGAGAACCGTACCATTGACATCTTCGCCGTTTACGGTTACCTTGCCTGCTGCATCCACAACAAATTCAATGGATTCTGCAACCGTGTAACCATCTGGAGCGGTTTCTTCTGTCAAGGTATATGTGCCAGCATCCAGCTGAATGGTCTTTGGTGTGCTGTCGGATACCCATTCTGCAACGGTCTTGCCGTCTGCATCGGTAATCTTCAGGCTTGCACCTTCGAGTTCTTCCGTGCCATTGACTGCACGCTTGCTGATGACAACATCACCCAACGCTGCATCATACATGGTTACCTGACCATTTACATCTTCGCCATTTACCAGAACCTTGCCGGTCTTGTCAATGGTAAAGGTAATGGATTCTGCAACCTGATAGCCATCCGGAGCGGTGATTTCCACCAGTTTGTAAGTGCCGCCAGCAATCAGTGCACCTTCTATCACGTGTGCTTCTGTGCCAGATGTCCAAGCATCCACTTCCAGTGTAACTTCGCCCTGATCGTTCTGGGTTACATAGTACAGTTTCAGCTCTGCACCAGCCAGTTCATCCGAACCAGTCATTGCCTTTTTGCTGATGGATACCTTTGTGACATCATCCTTCATGATGATAACATCGTTTTCATCCTTGTTTGCTGCATCTACTGTGATTGTGCCGTTCTTTTCAACCGTAAAGGTGATATCTTCGGCATACGCATAACCATCCGGAGCGTTCTCTTCGTGGAGCGTATAGGTCTTACCTGCAATCAGCTTTCCGCTGATGTCATGCGGCTTGTCG
>HF997827.1 GCA_000433635.1 Ruminococcus sp. CAG:254 | reverse complement strand
CTGCTGCACCGAAAAACTTTTCGGTTGCCTGCGGCTCATATCTTGCAGCCACTCTCTTCTTATAAACTCGAACACTCCGCAGCAGCAACCAGTAAATTCCAAGTTGCCCGGTCAACCATTCCCGTTGGTTTTCGTGCAGTCAGACTCTGAAAATTCTGAACCGCTTTCTGTGTCGGAGCATCATAAATGCCTGTAATCTGTAGATTCTGAATATTTGTATAGCGAACCCCCAGCGTTTTCAAGATGCTTTGCAGCACCAACACCAGCAGCCCTGTTTCTCCAGCCCCCAACAATTCCCGCTCTGGTGTATAAAGATGCAGCGGTGTTGCCTCCCGTTGAATCTGCTGGCGGTAGGCGTTGACAATGGCATCCCACGTTGCACGGTTTGTTTCCCCATTCGGTCGCAACCCGTTTTTCTGTTGAAACGCCCGAACAGCAAGGGCAGTTTGCCGCCCATAAATGCCGTCTGGAATCACACGGGGCAGCGTTTCATCTAAAAATGACAGGCTGTAAAGATACTGTTGCAGCTCTCGGATGTGGTTGCGTCTGTCCTGTTCGGTATAAGCCATCGGAAAATCCTCCTATTTTTCAAAATGAATTTGTGGAAAATACAAAAAATAGATTTGTGGAAACGGGGAAAAGCTTTTTTTCCGCCGGTTGACATACTTTGCAATTTCGTGTATAATTATAAGATACAGGCAGGGAAAACCCCTTAAAATTGCGGTGTTTTCCATTGCTGCCATGCAAAAAAGACCCTTGCGTGCCGTTTGTTCTGTCCCACAGGAACGAAATTTCTGCATGCGGCACCAACAAACCAATCGCAAAACTGGGTATGAAATGACCCTGAATTTAAAGGAGGCCTTCTTAATATGACGATGCAGGAAAACTACCTGACCGAAGAAACCGATATCCCACAGTCTGATATTACAAGACTATGCGACAATTTAAGAAAACATTCTCAGATTGCTCCGGCACTCTACGAAAAATATAATGTAAACCGTGGTTTGCGGCACAGCGATGGCTCTGGTGTCGTTGCTGGCATTACTCGCATCTGTAGCGTACACGGCTATGTCATTGATGAGGGCGAACGCAGACCAGTTCCGGGCGAACTGATTTATCGTGGATACAGCATCAAAGATTTGGTGGAAAATGCAGAACGGGAAGACCGCTTCTTATTTGAAGAAATTGTTTACTTGCTGCTGATGGGCGAATTGCCGACCGCAGACGAACTGGATGTGATGCGGAAATCGCTGGCAATGCGGAGAGAACTGCCGCCGGGATTCCTCGTAGACAGCATTATGCAAGCACCTTCTAAAAATATCATGAATAAGCTGGCAAGAAGCATCTTGTCCCTGTATTCCTATGACGATGACCCGGAACATCCGTCTTTAGAGGGCGAAATGCGGATTGCTCTCGGTCTGATTGCAAAAATGCCGATTCTCATGGATGGTGCTTATCAGGCAAAGCGGCATAAATTCGACAATGCCAGCATGATTATTCACCAGATTCGTCCGGAAGAGGGCACAGCAGAATCCATTCTGTCCCTGATTCGGAACGACCGGAACTATACCAAGGAAGAAGCACAGCTGCTGGATATTATGCTTTCCATTCATGCAGAACATGGCGGCGGGAATAACTCGACCTTTGCTTGCCGGGTTGCAACTTCTTCTGGTACTGACCCGTATGCAGCTTATACTACTGCCATCAATTCCCTGAAGGGTTCTCGTCACGGCGGTGCAAATATCAAGGTCGTTCAGATGTTGGACTGCATCAAGGAAAACGTCAAGAACTGGAGCAATCGGGGCGAAGTTGCCGATTTCATCACCAAGATTCTGAAGAAAGAAGCTGGCGATGGTTCTGGTTTGATTTATGGTATGGGACATGCCGTTTATACGCTGTCTGACCCACGAGCTGTCATTCTGAAGCGGAAAGCCTTTGAAATGGCAAAGGGCAAGGAAATCGAAGCAGAATTCCAGCTGCTGTCCTTAATCGAAGAACTGACACCGATTCTGATGAAAGAAGTGCGTGGGGTCGATAAGGCAATGTGTGCCAATGTGGATATGTATTCTGGTCTGGTTTATCGGATGCTGGGCATTCCGGATGAACTCTTTACGCCGCTGTTTGCCAGTGCAAGAATGGTTGGCTGGGCAGCACATCGTATGGAAGAACTGCTGACCGGAAAGCGGATTATCCGTCCGGCTTATAAGCCAATTACAAAAGTAAAGCCTTACATTCCGTTATGCGACCGAAAGGATTAATTCGTCTGTTGCTGACGGGGTGCTTGCTGCTCCTGTTATCCGGTTGTACATTCGGGGCAACGGTGGACGCTCTGCTGACACCGCCCCATCTGCGTGGGGAACAGGAGCAGATTTATCAGGCATTGGAAAATGCGGTTGGAAACCGTATCACCCTCCAGTATCCCCGCAGCGGCGACCATCTTTCTGCGGTAATGATTTCCGATTTGGACGGAGATGGACAGGATGAAGCGGCAGTTTTCTACCGCAAAGAAAGTTCGCTCTCAACAGAAAACGCCCTGCGGCTGAATCTGTTAGACCAAGCAGACGGCACATGGATGTCCGTTTGTGATTTGCCGGCAGAGGGAGCAGAAGTGGACCGTGGTTTTACTGCCGACATCGGCGGACGGCAGCGGCTCATTATCGGCTATTCGCAGGTTGACCAATCTGACAAGGCACTGGTCGTTTATAATTACGAGGGCGGAACGCTGGCGAAGAGTTTCACTGTTTCGTATTCGAGCTTTGATGTTGCAGATTTGGACGGTGACGACCAGTCAGAATTGCTGATTTTAAAGGCAGCAGAGGGGGAACACGCTGCGGAAGCGGCGGTTTATGTGCCGGATGCACAAGACCACTATACCCGTTACAGCCTGACCTTACAGGGGAAAACAACTGAATATAGTCAAGTACTCTGTGGCAACACGCAGGGCAAACAGACAGCGATTTATCTCGATGGCATTGTTGGAGCAACCACGATGCAAACAGAAGTCTTACAGTTTGACGGGAAAAAATTGTCATATCTTGTGCCAACTGGCAGCGATGCGGTGAGCACAATTCGCCCAATAGGCTGGCTGACGATGGATATTGACCAGGACGACATTCCGGAAATCCCCGTACAGGGATTATTCCCCGGCTATCAGGATTCCGATTCCGACTTGATTCGGATGACTCGCTGGATGACCGTGACCAAAGACGGCACGTTGCAGGAAGAAGAACGGGGCTATTATAGTCTGGGGGACGGCTATGCATTTTTACTGCCGCCGAACTGGCAGACAGAAGTCACCGTGCAGAACGACAATCTGACGGGGGATCTGGTATTCTATCACTACATGGGCGACCGTGCAGCGGAGATGCCGGAACTGATGCGGATTTCCGTGGCAACGGATACGGCAAATCGGGACAGCCGACTGGAAGAGGGCTATCAGCTGCTGTATTCGAGAGGAAATGCGTATTATTTTATCAAAGTACCGGAGGACAGCACCGATGAACGGGCAAGAACCGTTGGCGACCTGCTGGGGTATTTTGTCTTTTTATCGTAACATTGCGGACGGACAGCCAATCATCAAAAGCAGAAAGGGGAAACAACCGTTTTATGAAACGCATTTTAGTTTGTGAGGATGAAGATGTCATCCGAGAATTTGTTGTCATCAATCTGAAACGAGTTGGCTATGAAGTGTATGATGTCAATTGCGGGGAAGAAGCCCTGCGGGTGTTTGATGCTGCCAACGGAAATTTTGATATTGTCTTGCTGGACATTATGATGCCCGGCATAGACGGTTTTCAGGTATGCAAGGAGCTGCGGAAGCGAAGCTCCACCATTGGAATTATCATGCTGTCCGCCAAGACGCAAGAAATGGACAAAGTCAACGGCTTAATGATTGGAGCAGATGACTACATTACAAAGCCGTTTTCCCCATCGGAACTGACAGCACGAGTCGATGCGATTTATCGGCGTGTCTGCATGAGTTCCATGAGCGATAAACAGAAATCCGTCTTAAAAAGCGGACCATTTGTGCTGAATCTGGTCAACCGGACGTTGCACAAACAGGAAAAGCCCATTGAACTGACACAGATTGAATATCAGGTGTTGGAATATTTTCTGAAGAACAAAAATACCGCCCTCGACCGCTCCAGCATCTTACAGCACATCTGGGGCGAACAGTATGACGGCGATGATAAAATTGTGGATGTCAACATCCGCCGCATTCGCATGAAGATTGAAGACCAGCCTTCGAATCCAAAGTATATCACAACGATTTGGGGCTATGGATATAAGTGGAATGACCCAGATGACCGCTGATGCAACACAGAAAAAACGCCGCAGTTCCCGAAAAAATACCATTACGGTTCGCTGGCTCATTAGCAATTTAGGCGTTGTATTTTTGGTGCTGTTGATTGTGGAACTGTCGGTGATTTATACCTTACAGCACTATTATTACAATTCGGCGGAGCAGTATCTTACTACGAAGATTTCTTCTGTGACAACGGTACTGACTCGTTATTCACAGGATACCGGCTCGAATTTTTCGGCAGACCTGCGAAGTACGTTTGAAAACTTTTCCGACAAGGAACGCATGGAACTGATGGCAATCAATTCCAAGGGCAGAGTGACGCTGACAACCTCTGGCTTTGCTCCTGATACAGGGACGGCGATGCCGGACTATGAAACGGCGATGGAATCCGAAACAGGAACATGGACTGGCAGGCAGAACGGGGAACGCGTCATGGCGGTGAGTGTGAATATCTCCGCTATGCAGCCGGAATACAATGCGATTCGGGTGGTTTCGTCCATGTCGCAGATTGATGCGACTTTGCGAGACTATACAACGATGATTACCATCGTTTGCATTGGGGTTTTGCTGCTGCTGACCATTACAGGTTCTTTTTTCCTGCGGTCGATTGTCCGACCCATCAACCGCATCAATGCGGTTACAAAAAAATTTGCACAGGGGGATTTCTCCCAGCGAATCACGCCGATTCCGCAAGATGAAATCGGGGATTTGTGCAAGGCGGTCAATGATATGGCATCTGCTCTTTCTGAAACCGAGGCGATGAAAAACGAGTTCATTTCCTCTGTTTCCCATGAATTGCGGACACCATTGACGGCAATTCAAGGCTGGGCAGAAACGCTCTGTCTGGACATTGATGCGGAAACGATGCAAAAGGGGATGCACGTGATTGTCAACGAAACAGAACGACTTTCCCGAATGGTGGAAGAGTTGCTGGACTTCTCTCGGATGCAGAGCGGACGGTTGACGGTACAGCCCGAACCCATGGATATTTTGGCAGAATTGGGCGATGCCGTCTTGATTTACATGGAGAAGGCAAAGCGGGAACATATTCGGATGATTTACCAAGAACCGGAAATGCTGCCATTTGTCTACGGGGATAAAAACCGGATTCGACAGGTGTTTATCAACGTCATTGACAATGCCCTGAAATATTCCAACCCTGGCGGACTGGTCACAGTCAGTGCAGAAGCGGTTGCAGAACAAATTCAGGTGCGGATTTCAGATAATGGCGTGGGCATCAGTGCTGCCGACCTGCCGAAAGTCAAGACGAAATTTTTCAAGGCGAATCATACCCGAAGAGGGTCTGGCATCGGGCTTGCTGTGGCAAATGAAATCATTACCATGCATCACGGAAAACTGGACATTCAAAGTGAACTGGGCAAGGGAACAACGGTCATTATTACACTGCCAGCGATGTCCGACCACTTGTTGTAAGGAGCAGGCATATGAAAAAATGCAGGATTACCGCCTTGCGGAGAACGGAATATCCGGATTTGATGGAGCAGTACGAAAATCCATTGGAAACGCCTTGCATGGTTTCGATTGGGCAAGTTTGGGTAACAAACGGCTGTGAGAAGCCAGCAGATTTTTGTGAAAGTGCATGGAATACGCTGTCCCCGTTTGTGATGGCGTTGGCACATGGCGGCGAAAACTTCTATGATGGCTGGATGAAAAATCCGAAGTTGGTTCTGCTGTCCTGTAATGATGGATTCCGTCCAGTCAGCTTTCTGGTTGAGGCACTGGAAGCAGATGGGGGCGAAGGATGAGAAAACTGGACAGGAACTTGATGCATGCTGCATTGACTGCCCTGCTAGAGCCGAAAGAACAGTATCAATTTCCGGTTTATGTGGGCTTTTCAGAGCGGTATCTCTCATCTTTGGAACAGACCTATGGTTTTTTGGCAGTGACAACGCATGAACGGCTGTTGGTTTCCCGATTTAGCCTGTTGACCATTCCAATGAAACAGCAGGCATTTGCTTTGCAGACCTTGCAGAAGTTATCTGTCCGGCAGATTCCATTGCTGAAAACAAGAAAAATCACCATGCAGTTTTAGAGTACAGGAAAAGTGGAATTGCTCCGCTGTTTTTGCAGCCCGAAAACGTTTGGAATGGGGCTGCCGAATCAGGAAATGCAGTTACAGCAGCTGCTGGAAACGCTGAATCTTTGGAGTACTCGAAGTGATTTAGAATGACAGGATTGCGAAAGCAACAAAGCCGGAGCAGGCAAAACACCGCTGAAACAGCAGGCATTTGCTTTACAGACGTTGCAGAAGTTATCTGTTCGGCAGATTCCATTGCTGAAAACAAGAAAAATCACCATGCAGTTT
>HF997826.1 GCA_000433635.1 Ruminococcus sp. CAG:254 | reverse complement strand
TTCAGCGGAATTTCTGCATATTCCTGACCCGGTGTTGCGAAGATCTTCTGACCGTTGTTAACTGCCATTGTCGGTTCATTACCAACAACCAGTCCATTGGTTGTAGTGGTCGTCGGTGCTTCGCTAGAGGTTGCAGGAGCTGTTGTAGCAGCTGTTGTAGCAGCTGTTGTTACTGGTACAGTTGTTTCAGAAACAGTTGTTGTTGTTTCTGCTGCAGAAGTAGTTGTTGTAGCGGTTGTAGTTGCAGTTGTTTCCTTTGCATCGCCAACCTTAATGGTCAGGAAGTTGGACTTGTCTTCCAAGCCAGTCGGATAAATGGTTTCTACCAAAGACTTGCCATTTTCCTTGTAAGCACGAACCATACGGTTCATCTTCAGGATGATAGACTGATTGTCTTCGATGTAAGGAGAACCAGATTCTGTATCAAAGTTTACATAGTAATAGCCATCCGGTGTATCCTTCGACATCGTAACATCAAATGTCATAATCGGATAAGAATCAGACTTGCCATCCAGCCACTTTGTTCCATTATCTTCACCGTACTGCATTCTGATCATATCGTTGTCGCCATTGATAACCTGTCCTTCTGGAGTGGA
This sequence comes from Ruminococcus sp. CAG:254, assembly GCA_000433635.1. Taxonomy (GTDB): domain Bacteria; phylum Bacillota; class Clostridia; order Oscillospirales; family Ruminococcaceae; genus Ruminococcus_C. The sequence continues at coordinate 22,882 of HF997826.1, read as the reverse complement.
CGAGTCATAGTTATGGATGACACCGTGATATGCAAACATCGGATATGCACCCGGCTGTGTGCCCTGCTGCGGTACCTGGAAGTCATAAGTCGCTGTGTTGGTTTCTTCATCCACAGTCAAATCCAAAGTAAATTCCTTTGTAGTCTTGGAGCTTTCTACCGGAACGATTACCTTGCTGTCAGGCGACTTGTACTGACCTTCTGTATAGTATGTGCAGGTGAACTTGATCTTGTTCGGACCAGCGGAATAAACTGGTGTACCTGTGCACGGTTCTACTGCTGTTTCATTGGTTACAACTCTCCACAGCGGTGTGAAATAACCATCACCCTTCTTCGGGCTGTGGGTGATTTTTGCCAGTGAGAACGGTCTTAAGGTTGCATTAAATTTAGTACCATCAGACAATTCATAAGTTTCCATCGGGATTACGCTGGTATAGTCATCTTCAGCAAACCGCATGTATTTGTAGTTAGAAGCCTGCCACTTCATACTGATTGTCGAGACAAAGTCATCGTCTGTCATCTGACCATCTGCCTTGATGTAAGCAGCAGCCTTAAAGGTATAATCTCCCTTTGCAAGGTCATCTCTAGAGATTTCTACCAAGTTCTGTGCTGGATTGCTATCACTTGCTGGTGCATGCAGATTATCCGGTGCCTTGCGGATCTGGTAAACTGCATTCGTTAGAGTACCGTGATCGCCTTCTGTTGTTGTCTGAATTGCAAGTGCTGGAAGAGCAGCCATTGGCAATGCAGAAACAGTCATAGCAACCGCAGCAACTAGAGAAGCAATTCTCGTTCGTTTCTTCATGTTTCTTTTTCCTTTCTTTGCATAATGCAATTAAAATGTGCTATCATTCGGCAAGAGAAGGATCTCTTCCGAAGTTAGAACCAAATTAAAAAAATGGGGAATGATTAAGCTTCTGGAGTGATCGGCAGATCCTGATAACCATCCACGTTCAAAATAAACTTCATCAGATAAGTGGTATCCTTATCGTCGACATTGCTATCCAAATAAACGTTCATGTTCTTTACAGCCTGATCACTTGCAGTGAGCACACCAGCCAGATACTTATTCAGTGTAATTGCATCTGTCAGGTCAACCTTACCGTCCAGATTTGCGTCACCATAGTTGATATCACTTTCTGATTCGGTTGTGGTTTCCTTGGTTTCGGTCGTAGTAGAATCAGAACCAGTTGTAGTTGTTACAGCGGTTGTTGTTTCGCTGTCGCCAACAACTGTTACAGAACCATCGCTGACAACGGTATCATAGCTGGAAACTGTTCCATCTTCCGCAATGCTTGCGAACACGATCTGATCATTCTTTGTGCCAGAACCTGGAGTGGTTTCCCGATCGATCGGCTGAATCTTAAAGTCAGAAACATCGCCAACCTTTGCACTTTCGTTGACTGTACCTGTAATGGTCAGGAACACGCCGTCCTGCTTTACCATATAAGCACTGTCTGTTAAACCAGTAGAATAGATGACATCAATGACACCAGCGGCTGAAAAATTGCTGTCAAAGCTCGGTGCTTCGCCAGCAAACGCAGATTCCTGATCATCCGCACCAGTCTGTGCAATTGTACCAGCAGTCACACCAGTAACGGTTACAATGCTGCTATCATAAGCGAGAGAAAATTCGCAGCCGCCGACCCCAGTAGACGGAACATCCTTGAGGGAAACAGCCAGCGTAAATTCAGCCCCTGCCTTTGCAGAAACCTTTTCCGCAGAAATGCCGATTTCTCCTGCTGCAAATACCGGATTGAATGCCAATGCAGACGCAGCCATTGCCATTGCCAGAATACCTGCCATTGTTCTTTTTGTTTTCATTGTTTTCCTCCTTCTTTCTCGTATGCAAGCCCTTGCGATGGCCGCATACCTTTCCCGATGAAATAAAGTTCAATACATTCTCGTATTTTTCAGAGCACATGAAAAGCCCCTAATGGAATTAGTACTATTATAGAATATTCCCACAGAAATGTCAATACATATTCAAAGTTTTTGTACAAATTCCAACAAGAACCGTTGGTGAAATTGTACAAATTACCAAAGAACAAGGGCATCCTGCACGAATTTCGAGATTCATACGAAATTCCTCAAAAACAAGAACGTCTGCGAAACGATTTTATGCCATGATTCCAGCACTTCCCCAAGTGTATCACTGCATATTCTGCAAGCCGTTCCGCCGTTTCACCGGCAGTTTTTTTCATTGACGTTATCGCCCTCCCCATTTCCAAAACAAATCACGCAGAAAGACAGCCTGCGTCCTCATGTTCAAGCAGTTTCTCCGCCGCAACATAAGAAATGTGTCTGCAACGCACATATTTATTATACCGTAATGAGGAACAAATGTAAAGAGAAAACTTGAATTTTTAGTAAAAATACATAAATGTTTTCATGTTTTCTGGTCGTTTTGACCAAAAACAAGTTCTAAAAAGCGAAAAAGGCATAGCAGAAATGAATCTGCCATGCCTCTTGCAGCAGCGGAATATCCGCTGAATGGATTTAATTGGTTTTATACCAGCTGAATCAGAGCCATTTCAGCCGCATCCCCACGACGTGGGCCGGTCTTAATGATTCTGGTATAGCCGCCCTGCCGATCTGCATAGTTCGGTGCGATTTCATCGAACAGCTTCTTGGCAACGCTTTCCTTTGTGACATATGCCATAACCTGACGCTTCGAATGTAAGTCGTTGGTCTTTGCGATGGTGATCATCTTTTCTGCAACCGCACGTACTTCCTTTGCACGTGTAACGGTGGTTTCAATCTGTCCGTTTTCCAACAGGAAAGTAACCATTGCACGCAGCATAGCCTTTCTGTGGTCGGTTGTTCTGCCCAGTTTTCTGCTACCCGGCATCGTGTTTCACTCCTTTATCGTTGCATGATAAGCACGCTATCATGTTCCTTGTTCTTCGTTTCAGTCTTCGTCAGAAGACAGGTCAAACCCCAGTGACTGCAGTTTTTCCCGCACTTCGTCAAATGATTTCTTGCCGAGATTCCGAACCTTCATCATTTCTTCCTCGGACTTATTGATCAGATCGTCTACCGTATTGATGCCCGCACGCTTCAAGCAGTTGAAGGACCGCACTGATAAGTCAAGTTCCTCAATGGTCATCTCCAGGATCTTTTCCTTACCTTTCTCGTTCTTTTCCACAAGAACTTCCGTTATGCTCGATTCATCGGAGAGATCGACAAACAGTTTCAGATGCTCGTTGAGGAGATTGGCTGCCTGTGATATTGCTTCCTTTGCAGAGATCGTACCGTCTGTCCAAACCTCCAGGGTCAGCTTATCATAATCGGTAACCTGTCCAAGCCGTGTGTCCTCGACCTGATAATTTACCTTTAATACAGGAGTATAAATACTGTCAACTGCGATCACATCAATGGGCGAATTTATCATTTGCTTATTGCGTTCCGCAGACACATAGCCTCTGCCCCGGTCGATGACGATTTCCATATAAAGCTTTGCATCTTTTCCCAGGGTTGCAATGTGCATGCCTGGGTCGAGGATGTTGACTTCGGAATCGGTTTTGATATCGCCGGCAGTAACTTCGCATTCGCCTTCTGCTTCAATATAGATTGTCTTCGGCCCGTCTCCGTACAGCTTTGCCGTAAGACCCTTAAGACTCAGAATGATTTCTGTTACGTCCTCTTTTACGCCAGGGATCGTAGACAGTTCATGGTGTACGCCGTCAATTTTTACGGAGTTGACTGCGACACCGGGCAGCGAGGAGAGCAGCACACGCCGCAGGCTATTACCAAGTGTGGTTCCGTAGCCACGTTCCAGTGGTGCTAAAACGAACTTACCGTACTTTCCGTCACTCCGCAGTTCGACTGTCTCAAGTTCCGGCTTTTCAATTTTCTCCAGCATAAAAGCACCCTCCTATTACGCATTCGCTTAGTCTTTTGTTTCTTCGTCTTATGCGGATAATCGGCATTACTTGGAGTACAATTCGACAATCAGATGTGCTGCTACTTCGTAATCCAGATCTTCCGGTACCGGCATCCGGGTAACAGTTGCACTGAAAGCTTCCTTATTTACATCCAGCCACAGCGGAACCGTACGGTCAGCAGTCTGTTCTACAACGTCCTTGAACTTCTGGCTGCTCTTGCTGGTATCGTGCAGAGCGATTACATCGCCGACCTTCACACGATAAGACGGAATATCCACTCTTACGCCGTTTACTGTAAAATGCTTATGCGTAACAAGCTGTCTTGCTTCTCTTCTGGTCAGAGCCAGACCCATACGGAAAACAACAGAATCCAGTCTGCTTTCCAGACAGGTAACCAGGTTGTCACCAGCCTTACCTTCCATCTTGGTAGCGATTTCAAAGTAGTGATAGAACTGCTTTTCGCCAACGCCATAGATGAACTTCAGCTTCTGCTTTTCCTTCAGCTGCATGCCGTATTCCGACAGCTTCTTGCGGTTGTTGGCACCCGGATTCCGGTTGGATTCCTTGGAGATGCCCATTACCATCGGGCTGATGCCCAAATATCTGCACCGTTTCAGGATTGGTTCTCTGCTTACTGCCATTTCTTTACACCTCCTGTATGATTAGACACGACGTCTCTTCGGCGGACGGCAACCGTTATGCGGAATCGGTGTAACGTCCTTGATCATCTTGACTTCCAGACCAACCGTCTGCAAAGCACGGATGGCTGCTTCTCTGCCGGCACCCGGTCCCTTTACATAAACTTCTACGCTCTTGAGTCCGTGTTCCATAGCAGCCTTTGCAGCGGTTTCTGCTGCGGTCTGTGCTGCGAACGGAGTAGACTTTCTGGAGCCTCTGAAGCCGAGTCCGCCAGAACTTGCCCAGCTGATTGCATTACCCTGTGTATCGGTAATGGTAACGATGGTGTTGTTGAATGTAGACTGGATGTGTACTGCGCCGTTTTCGATGTTCTTCCGTTCTCTCCGGCGTCTGATCACAACCTTCTTTCCCTTCTGCTGTGCCAAAACGACCCCTCCTTACTTCTTCTTATTTGCGATGGTCTTTACCGGACCCTTGCGTGTTCTTGCATTGGTCTTTGTCCGCTGACCACGAACCGGCAGACCCTTCCGATGACGAACGCCTCTGTAGCAACCGATTTCAACCAGACGCTTGATATCCATTGCGACATTTCTTCTCAGGTCGCCCTCAACGATGCAGTGCTTGTCGATATCGTCACGCAGCTTTGCAACGTCTTCTTCAGACAGATCCTTTACCCGAACATCCGGATTGACACCGGTACGAGCGAGGATTTCGTCTGCTGTGCTGCGACCGATTCCATAGATATAAGTCAAGCCAATCTGTACCCGCTTATTCTTCGGAAGGTCAATACCTGCTATTCTTGCCATTCTAATCGCACCTCCATTTAAAAGTTCAAAGCATTAGCCCTGACGCTGCTTATGCTTCGGATTTTCACAGATGATCATTACTTTGCCCTTACGCTTAATCACTTTGCATTTTTCGCAAATCGGCTTTACGGAAGGTCTTACTTTCATTGGTTTTACCTCCTTATCAGATAAACCGTTTCCTTTGCTTCTGCCGTCTTACTTTGCTCTCCAAGTAATCCGACCCTTTGTCAAATCATAGGGTGACATTTCTACCGTTACCTTATCGCCCGGCACAATTCGGATATAATTCATCCGCAGTCTTCCGGACACATGCGCCAGAATCACGTGCTTGTTCTGTAACTCCACCTTGAACATGGCGTTCGGAAGGGATTCCAGAACAACGCCTTCCACTTCAATCATATCTTCTTTTGACACGTTGATACCCTCCCTGATTGGGTTCTATTGTGCGGCTGCAAATTCGTTCAGCCATGTACGAAGCCGTTTATCCGTCCATGATGTCAGAGCAATCACAGTAGCGGTTTGCTGTACATGTTTTTTGTTCTTCCGTTTCGGATTTGCAAGGGTTCTGCGTTTGCCGTTTGCCAGCCAGACGAAGTGTTCATCGGCTGCGACAACCACAAAATACATCCCTGCATCCCGACCGGCAGTTGCAAGCACGATGCTGCCCTGCTGCCATTCCATACAGTTTCCTCCGTTATGGCCGTGTCAAAATGACTGGGCCATCCTTTGTGACTGCAATCTCATGTTCGAAATGGGCGGAAAGACTGCCGTTAGCGGTCACAACCGTCCAGCCATCCTTCAGAACCCGAACGGCATCGCCTTTCTGATTGATCATGGGTTCAATGCAGAATGTCATACCCGGCATCAGACGCACACCATGTCCCGGCTTTCCGTAATTCGGAACTTCCGGATCTTCGTGCATTTCCCGTCCGATTCCGTGGCCGCAATATTCCCGAACAATGCCATAGCCCCGTTCGGAACAATATGCTTCCACTGCATGACAAACGTCACCAAGTCTTGCACCGACCTGTGCCGCTGCAATGGCTTCAAACAGACTTGCCTTTGTTACCGCCAGCAAATCCAGTGCTTCCTGCGAAACATCTCCAACCGGAAACGTAGCGGCATTATCTCCAACGAAACCGTTCAAAGTTGCCCCAACGTCTACGCTGACGATGTCGCCGGCTTTGATCACACGATGCCGACTTGGAATGCCGTGAATGATTTCTTCATTGATGGAGATACACGCACTTGCGGGAAACCCGCCGTATCCGAGAAACGTCGGGGTCGCACCGCTGTGAACAATGAAATCATGCAGAATCTTATCCAACTGGTGAGTTGTCATCCCCGGATGGATGGATTTTCCTGCAAGTTCCAGTGCCTGTGCGGCAACACGTCCCGCTTCTCTCAGTTTTTCCAGATCGCTTCTGGATTTAATTGTAATCATTGATTACGCACCTACTGCTGCTAATGTCAGCTTCGTTGTATCCGACAACTCTTCCTGTCCAACAACCGTATCCAGCTTCCCCTGCTTTGCATAGTAATCCTTCAGCGGTTCAGTCTGAGCGTGGTAAACAGCGAGCCGATCGAGAACGGTTTCCGGCTTGTCATCCTTGCGGATCACAGTTGCCGCACCGCACTTATCGCAAACGCCCTCTACCTTTGTCGGCTTATACTTAATGTGATAAGATGCACCGCATCCTTCGCAGACTCTTCTGCCGGAGACCCGTTCTTTAATGGTTTCGTCCGGTACATAGATTTCCAGCACCTTGTCGATGGTAACGCCCATCTTGTCGAGTGCTTCCGCCTGCGGGACGGTTCTCGGAAAGCCGTCCAAAATAAATCCGTTCTTGCAGTCTGGCTGTGCGATGCGGTCTTTCAGGATTCCGATGACGATTTCATCGGAAACCAATGCACCGCTGTCCATAGCTGCTTTTGCTTTCAGCCCGTATTCGGTACCATTCTTCACCGCTTCCCGCAGCATGTTGCCAGTGGAAATCTGCGGAATGGACAATGCTTCTGAAATGACCTCTGCCTGAGTGCCTTTTCCAGCACCCGGAGCTCCTAAAAGAATCAAATTCATGGGGATATCCTCCTTATTCCAGGAAACCCTTATGATGACGCATCATCATTTCGGATTCCAATGTACGAACTGTTTCCAAAGCCACGCTGACAACGATCAGAATGGTAGTACCGCCCATTGCCAAAGAACTGAGGTTCGGGTCTGCCTTGTTCATTGCAATCGGGAAGATTGCAATAATACCGAGGAAGAACGCACCAACCAAAGTGATCTTAGAAAGGACACGCTGAATGTAATCGGATGTTGGCTTGCCCGGGCGAATGCCTGGGATACCGCCGTTGCTCTGCCGCAGATTGTTTGCAATTTCAATCGGATTGTACTGCATGGATACATAGAAGTAGTTAAATGCAATAATCAGAACGAAATAAATCACTGCATAACCCCAGCTGTTGGTATGGAAGAAGGTCAGGAATCCATTATAGAACTTCTGCCAGCCGCCAACCGGATCATCATACATCGGCTTGAACAGCTCGATGGTACTCGGCAAAGACATGAAGGACATTGCAAAGATAATCGGCATAACACCGCTCATGCAAACCTTCACTGGAATGTGAGTGGACTGACCGCCATACTGCTTTCTGCCAACCACACGTTTTGCATACTGAATCGGAATCCGGCGTTCGGAGTTGTTCATGAATACAATGAAAGTAATCATTGCAATGAAGATGACCAGAACTGCCAGAGATTCAAAGAAATACCGCTGCGGGTTTTCCTTGGTGAGTTCCACCAGTGTACCCATCATGGTAGGGAAGCGTGCGAGGATACCAGCAAACAACAACATCGAAATGCCGTTGCCGATGCCGTTATCATTGATCCGGTTGCCCATCCAAACAACGATACAAGTACCGGCGATGAAGCAAAGCACAATGATAATGCCTACGAACACGTTTGCAGCTGTAGAGTCATACGTCTTTACAGCATTCATACTGTTTTTCAAGGTCAAATAATATGCAACGGACATGAACACTGCCAAAGCCAAAGCCACAGCAGCAGTAATCTTATTCAAGACTTTCTGTCCTTCTTCGCCCTCATCCCGCAATCGCTCTAACGGCGGTAATGCGTAAGTCAGGAGCTGCATAATAATGGACGCATTGATATAAGGGGTAATGGACAGCGAAAAGATGGTTGCCTGCGAAAGTGCACCACCTGTTAAGATGTCCAGATATTCGAGAAAGTTCCCGTTGGTTGCCTTCTGGGACATCCAGTCGGAAACGACGGATGTATCCAGAAACGGAACAACAACGGAACAGCCCAAACGGAAAATAATGATCATGAATAATGTGTACAAAAGCTTCTTGCGAATGTCCTTGATACTCCAAGCATCTCTCAGCGTTTTAAACACATTACATCACCTCAGCTTTTCCGCCAGCCTTTTCAATTTTTTCAACTGCACTCTTAGAGAACTTTGCAGCCTTTACGGTCAGCTTCGTTGTCAATTCGCCGTTGCCGAGCACCTTAACGCCTGCATAAACCTTCTTTACCAGACCGGTTGCCTTCAGCAGTTCAGCGTCTACAACGGTTCCTTCTGCAAACTGATTCAGATCAGCAACATTTACGATTGCATAATCTGTACCGAAGATGTTCTTAAAGCCTCTCTTCGGGATTCTTCTTGCGATTGGCATCTGACCGCCTTCAAAGCCGATCCGAACGCCGCCGCCGCTTCTTGCATTCTGACCCTTGTGACCCTTGCCAGCGGTTTTACCGTTACCGGAACCGTGACCACGGCCAACTCTCTTAACGTCCTTTACGGAACCTGCTGCTGGTGATAATTCGTGAAGTTTCATTCTACTGCACCTCCTTGTTTATGCTTCCTGCACCTCAACGAGGTGTGAGATCTTCTGAATCTTACCGAGGGTTGCCGCATTTTCCGGCTGTACGGTAACGTCGCCGATCTTCTTCAGACCCAGCGAATTTGCGGTTGCAACCTGATCCTTTTTTCTACCGGACAGGCTCTTTACCAGCTTGATTTGCTTTGCCATGATGCACCCTCCTTAACCTAAAATTTCCTTAACCGACTTGCCTCTCATTTCAGCAACCTCTGCTGCGGTTGCACAAGATGCCAGACCGTTGATGGTTGCCCGAACGACATTGCACGGATTGTTGGAACGCAGGGACTTGGTACGAATGTCCTTGATACCTGCTACTTCGATAACGGCACGAACCGGGCCACCAGCGATTACACCAGTACCAGGTGCAGCCGGCTTCATCAGCACGCTGCCGGCACCAAACTTGCCAACGATTTCGTGCGGAATGGTTGTACCCTTCAGCGGAATCTTGATGAGGTTCTTCTTTGCGTCCTCAATGCCCTTACGGATTGCATCCGGAACTTCACCGGACTTGCCCAGACCGAAACCGATGGTACCGTTTCCGTCGCCGACTACAACGAGTGCAGCAAACTTCATGATACGGCCGCCCTTAACGGTCTTAGATACACGATTGATCGAAACGACCTTTTCGGTCAGTTCCAAGCTGTTCGGATCAATTTTTGCCAAAGTAATCCCTCCTTAGAATTTCAGTCCGCCCTCACGAGCACCTTCTGCCAGTTCCTTCACTCTGCCGTGATAGAGGTAACCGCCTCTGTCGAAAACGACTTCTGTGATGTTTTTAGCGAGTGCACGTTCTGCGATTTTCGTGCCAACCTTGCGAGCAGCTTCGGTGTTGCCGCCAACGCCTTCGAAATCCTTATCCATGCTGGATGCGGAAGCCAAAGTTACGCCGTTTACGTCATCAATCAGCTGTGCATAGATGTGCTTTGTGGAACGATATACATTCAGGCGAGGACGTTCAGGAGTACCGGAAATCTTCGCACGAACTCTTGCGTGTCTTTTTGCTCTGGCTTTATTGCTGTCTGCCTTTTTAATCATAGCAATTTAACTCCTTTCAATTACTTTTTGCCCTTGCCGGCTTTACCTTCCTTGCGGATGATATGTTCATTTTCATAGCGAATGCCCTTGCCCTTATACGGTTCCGGCGGACGCTTTTCACGGATTTCTGCTGCATACTGTCCAACAGCCTGCTTGTCGATACCGCTTACTACGATGGTGTTCGGCTGCGGAACGTCCAGCTTGATGTCGTCTGTTTCCGGAACATTGACCGGATGAGAGAAACCAACGCTCAGAACAACTTCCTTGCCCTTCTTTGCAGCACGGTAGCCGACGCCTTCGATAATCAGGGTCTTGCTGTAACCATTGGTTACACCTTCTACCATGTTTGCGATCAGCGTTCTGGTCAGACCGTGCAGGGATCTGTGTTCCTTGTCGTCGGTCGGACGGGTTACGGTGATCACACCGTCTTCAACTGCAATGCCCAGTTCCGGGGAAAACTGCTTTGCAATTTCGCCCTTCGGTCCCTTTACGGTAACGTGATTGTTTTCGCATGTTACGGTTACGCCGGCTGGGACACTGATCGGCTTTTTACCTATTCTTGACATTCTCTGTGTCCTCCTTACCAAACATAAGCTAAAACTTCGCCGCCAACATTCAGTTCACGAGCCTTCTTATCTGTCATGATACCCTTAGAAGTAGAAACGATCGCAATACCCAGACCCTTTCTTACCTTCGGCATATCTGCACAGCTGGAATAGATCCGCAGACCCGGCTTGGAAACTCTGCGAAGACCGGTGATAACCGGAGCCTTGCTGTCTGTATATTTCAATGTAATTCTGATAATGCCCTGCTTGCCGTCTTCCACTACCTGAAAGCTCTTAATATAGCCTTCGTCGAGAAGGATCTGCGTGATTGCCTTCTTGACATTGGAAGCCGGAACGTCAACGGTGGCGTGTTTTGCGGAGCTCGCATTCCGAATTCTTGTCAGAATGTCTGCTATTGTATCAGTAATCTGCATACCAATGACCTCCTTTTCGTAATGCTTCTTTTTTACCAGCTTGCTTTCTTAACGCCCGGAATCTTACCCTCATGTGCTAAGTTTCTGAAGCAAACACGGCAAATGCCGTACTTTCTCAGATACGCATGCGGTCTGCCGCAGAGCTTGCAGCGGGTGTAAGCTCTTGTGGAGAATTTGGGAGTCTTCTGCTGCTTTAATTTCATTGCCTTCTTTGCCATGATCGTTCCTCCCTGCTTACTTAATGAACGGAGCACCGAGCAGTGTCAGCAGCTCCTTAGCTTCTTCATCGGTCTGGGCAGTGGTAATGAAGTTGATATCCATACCTCTAACCTTGTCAATCTTATCGTATTCGATTTCCGGGAAAATCAGCTGTTCCTTGATACCGGTGGAGTAGTTACCCTTACCGTCGAAGGAGTTGCCGTTGATTCCTCTGAAGTCACGAACACGCGGGAAGCTTACATTAAACAGCTTGTAAACGAATTCATACATCTTTTCGCCACGCAGGGTTACTTTCACACCGATCGGCATGCCTTCCCGCAGCTTAAAGTTTGCAACAGACTTCTTTGCTCTGCAAACAACCGGCTTCTGACCGGTGATGAGAGACAGGTCGTTCATAATTGCATCGATTACCTTTGCGTTATCCTTTGCTTCGCCAGCTGCCACATTGACAACTACCTTATCCAGCTTCGGGATCTGCATTACGTTCTGGTAACCGAACTTCTTCATCATTGCAGGAGCAACGGTGCTGTTATAATAATCTTTCAATGTAGACATATCGTTTCTCCTTTACTCAAAAGATTTTCCGCACTTCTTGCAGACACGCAGCTTCTTGCCGTCTTCTACAGCATGACCGATTCTAGTCGGCTTGCCGCACTTCGGGCAAACGAGCTGAACCTTGCTTGCATACAGTGCACCTTCGGTTTCCACGATGCCGCCGCTCTGACCCATTCTGGTCGGCTTGACGTGCTTTGTGATCTTGTTAAAGCCTTCTACGATAACCTTGCCTTCCTTCGGGCTGACAGCAACAACCTTGCCTTCGAGTCTGCCCTTGGACTTATCGGTTACGTCCTTGTACTGGTAAATATCCTTACCGGTCAGCAGTACGACGGTGTCACCTGTTTTTACATGTACCTTACTCATTATGACACCTCCGAATTAAAGTACTTCCGGTGCCAAGCTCAGGATCTTCATATAATCCTTATCACGCAGCTCTCTGGCAACCGGCCCAAAGATACGAGTGCCCTTCGGGTTCTTGTCTTCCTTGATAATAACCGCAGCATTTTCATCGAAACGGATGTAAGTACCGTCTTCTCTCCGCAGGCCCTTTGCAGAGCGTACGATAACAGCCTTTACTACATCGCCCTTCTTTACAACGCCGCCGGGTGTTGCTTTCTTAACAGAAGCGACTACGACATCACCAATGTTGGCATACCGTCTCCGGGTACCGCCCAGCACTCTGATGCACATCAGTTCTTTCGCACCGGTGTTGTCTGCAACCTTCAAATACGTTTGCATCTGAATCACAGCGAGTTCCTCCTTTCGGAAACGTCCCTCTCAGAACGAACCGTTTTTTCTTCGTTCGTCAATTACTTAGCCTTTTCGATGATTTCCACAACACGCCATCTCTTATCCTTAGAGAGTGGACGAGTTTCCATCACTTCTACACGATCGCCGACCTTGCAAGCATTGTTTTCATCATGTGCCTTCAGGCGAACGGTTCTCTTCACAATTTTCTTGTAAAGCGGGTGTTTTACATTGTCGACGATTGCTACAACGACTGTCTTATCCATCTTGTCGCTAACGACTCTGCCGACTCTGGTTTTTCTCAAATTTCTTTCAGCCACTGTAAAGCCCTCCTCTTAGTGCTGTGCAGACTGAAGTTCCGCAGCACGGAGTGCAGTCTTAACACGGGCAATATCCTTCTTTACTGCCTTGATACGAGCTGTATTCTCAAGCTGATTTGCAGCAAGCTGAAAGCGAAGGTTAAACAGTTCTTCTTTCAGATCCACCAGCTTTTCGTTCAGTTCATCCACCGGCATAGCTCTTACTTCTGATGCTTTCATTCTTGCTCGCCTCCTTCAGCCTTTACAAACTTACACTTAATCGGCAGCTTATGCATCGCAAGACGCATTGCTTCTCTTGCAGTTTCTTCCGGAACGCCAGCGATTTCGAACATCACTCTGCCCGGCTTTACAACTGCTACCCAATATTCCGGAGCACCTTTACCGGAACCCATTCTGGTACCAGCTGGCTTCTTTGTAACCGGCTTATCCGGGAAAATCTTAATCCAAACCTGACCGCCACGCTTGATGTAACGAGTCATTGCGATACGGGCAGATTCGATCTGGTTGGAGGTGATCCATGCCGGCTCGAGAGCCTGCAAACCGTATTCACCATTGCTAACAGTAGAACCTCTGTAAGCCTTACCTGTCATCCGTCCTCTGTGTACACGACGGTATTTTACTCTCTTCGGAAGCAGCATTACTGTTTACCTCCTTCTCTTTTTTCGCCACGACGGAAACCACCGTTTCTACGGTCGCCGTTGTTGCGGTTATCCCGACGTCTTCTGTCATCTCTGCGGTCACCGTTACGGTTGTCGCGAGATTTTCTTTCAACCTTTTCTCTCTGTTCAGCAGCTCTTGCAGCATCGCCCTTCAGAACTTCGCCCTTATAGATCCAAACCTTTACGCCCAGACGACCATAAGTGGTGTGTGCTTCAGCAGTACCATAGTCGATGTCTGCACGGATGGTCTGCAGCGGAATGGTTCCTTCGTGATAGCTTTCAGAACGAGCGATTTCAGCACCGCCCAGACGGCCGGAAACCTTAGTCTTGATACCCTTTGCACCCAGACGCATTGCACGGCCAATTGCCTGCTTCATAGCCCGGCGGAAGGAAATTCTGTTTTCCAGATCCAAAGCGATCTTTTCTGCAACAAGCTGTGCATCCATATCTGGCTGCTTTACTTCAACGATGTTGACGTAAACCTGCTTGCCCATCATCTTTTCCAACTGTGTGCGGAGCTTTTCGATTTCTGCACCGCCACGGCCGATTACAATACCCGGCTTTGCACAGTGGATGTGGATTCTTACCTTATCTGCAAACCGCTCGATTTCGATCTTCGGAACACCTGCTGCATACAGGTTCTTCTTGATGAACTTCCGAACGTTGAAATCTTCTACCAGCGTATCGCCGAAGTCAGCCTTGTTTGCAAACCAACGAGAATCCCAATCTTTAATAACACCAACACGAAGCCCGTGCGGATTAACCTTCTGGCCCATATTTTAACCTCCTTGGGATTATTCTTCTTCTTTCAGAACAACGGTGATATGCGACGTTCTCTTATAGATCCGAAATGCTCTGCCCTGTGCTCTCGGCTGAATCCGCTTCATAATCGGACCCGGAGTGACATAGCATTCTGCAACATAGAGGGCATCCCCGTTCATGCTGAAGTTGTTTTCTGCATTTGCAATTGCGGACTTCAAAAGTTTTTCCAGCAATGGGCTTGCTGCTTTTGGTGTGAGGTCCAAAGTTGCCAGTGCAACATCCACCGGCTTATTTCTGATCAGATCCAAAACGATCTGTACTTTTCTTGGAGAAATGCGGGCATTTCTCAAATATGCTTTAGCTTCCATTTGAACGCCTCCTTCCAAAATTACTTCTTGCCGTTATTTGAAGTCTTAGAACCGGCATGACCCTTAAAGGTTCTGGTCGGTGCAAACTCGCCGAGCTTGTGACCTACCATATCTTCTGTTACATAAACCGGAACGTGCTTGCGACCATCGTGCACAGCAAAGGTGTGTCCGACAAAGTCAGGGAAAATTGTGGAAGAACGGCTCCAAGTCTTGAGGACTTTCTTTTCACCGGCCTCGTTCATTGCCTGTACTCTCTTCAGCAGGACTTCCTGGACAAAAGGTCCCTTTTTAATACTTCTGCTCATGAAATGCTCCTCCTTTCCCCTTACTTACCGTTACGGCGTTTTACGATATATTTATCAGAAGCCTTGTGCTTCTTTCTGGTCTTGTAACCCAGAGCCGGCTTACCCCACGGAGTAACAGGTCCCGGACGACCAACTGGCGACTTACCTTCACCACCGCCGTGTGGGTGGTCATTCGGGTTCATAACAGAACCTCTAACGGTCGGTCTCCAGCCCTTGTTCCGCATACGGCCAGCCTTACCATAGTTTACATTTTCGTGATCCACGTTTGAAACCTGACCGATGGAAGCACGGCACAGAATGGAAACTTTCCGCATTTCGCCGGAAGGCAGACGAATCAGTGCAAAAGCACCTTCCTTACCCATCAGCTGAGCGGTGTTACCAGCACTTCTTACGAGCTGTGCACCCTTGCCCGGATACAGTTCAATTGCGTGGATGAAAGTACCAACCGGAATATCAGCCAGTGTCAAAGCACAACCCGGCTTGATATCAGCATCAGAACCAGAACGAACCACGTCGCCAACCTTCAGACCTTCCGGAGCGAGGATGTAACGCTTTTCGCCGTCTTCATACTGAACCAGTGCGATAAATGCACTTCTGTTCGGATCGTATTCCAGAGTCAGAACATTTGCATTCATGCCGTCCTTTGTTCTCTTGAAATCGATCACACGATACTTTCTTCTATTTCCGCCGCCTCTGTGACGAACGGTGATTCTACCATAGCTGTTACGACCCGCATTCTTCTTCAGCGGTTCCAGCAAGCTCTTTTCCGGTGCAACCTTGGACAGACCAGAATAATCGGTCACAGTCATCCCTCTGCGGGACGGGGTTGTCGGCTTGTAGCTCTTAATAGCCATTTATTTCACTCCTCAAATGCTTCATTTGCGGGAGCATGACTCCCATACGTTCTCAGATGATTCTGAGATTAGAACATGCCATCAAAGAATTCAATGGATGTCTTCAGCTTCTTGCCATCCTTGCCGGTCTTTGTGGTTTCCGGATTGATGGTGATGATCGCCTTCTTAAAATCTGCTTTCTTGCCGGTAAAGCGGCCAACCCGCTTGGTCTTACCTGTGCAGTTTACGGTATTTACCTTTACAACCTCTACATGGAAGAGGGCTTCGGCAGCCTGTGCAATTTCAATCTTGTTTGCATCCTTGGCAACCTTAAACGTGTACTTGCTCTGCTGCATGTTGTCCACGCTCTGCTCGGTGATCATCGGCTTCAGAATAATATCCTGCGGTGCTTTCACTTTGCATACACCTCCTCAATTTTTGCAACGGCATCCTTAGAAACGATGAACTTATCGTGATGCAGGATGTCATATACGTTCAATGTATTGCAAGCAGCGGTCTTTACGCCCGGGATGTTTGCTGCACTCTTTACCAGCTTTTCATCCTTGTCAACGGTTACGAGCATTGCCTTGCCGTCTACGTTCAGAGCCTTCAGCATTGCAACAACGGTCTTGGTCTTGTAGCTGTCTGTTGTCAGGCTGTCTACAACGATCAGGTTGCTGTCCAGAACCTTTGTAGAAAGTGCGGACTTCATTGCGAGCTTCCGCAGCTTCTTGTTCAGAGCATACCGATAATCTCTCGGCTTCGGACCCAGAGCAATACCACCGTGTGTCCACTGCGGAGCACGGATAGAACCCTGTCTTGCATGTCCAGTACCCTTCTGTCTCCATGGCTTTCTACCGCCGCCACGAACTTCCGAACGGGTCAGAGTAGACTGTGTGCCCTGCCGCTGATTGGCAAGATAATTCACAACCATAGCGTGCATTGCGGATTCATTCGGCGTAATTCCGAATACAGCATCTGCAAGTTCGATTTCCGAAACCTGCTGGCCTGTCATATCAAAAACTGAAACTTTTGCCATTTATGTTGCCTCCTTCCTTTACGCCTTTACGCTGTCAACGATGGCAACGATGCCGCCCTTCGGGCCCGGGATCGCACCCTTGACTGCGATGAGATTATTTTCAACGTCAATCTTAACGATTTCCAGATTCTGCACGGTAACTGCTTCTGCACCCATGTGACCCGGCATTCCCTTGCCCTTATAGATACGGGACGGGGAAGAACAAGCACCCATAGAACCAGCCTGTCTGTGAACCGGACCAGTACCGTGTGTTTCCTTCAGTCTGTGCTGGTTATGCCGCTTGATGGCACCTGCAAAACCTTTACCCTTGCTGGTACCGCTGACATCCACGCTGTCACCGACTGCAAATGTATCAGCCTTAACAACATCGCCTACGTTCAGAGCGTCGCTGTTGTCCAGACGGAATTCCTTCAGTGTCTTCTTCGGTGCAACATCAGCCTTTGCAAAGTGACCTTTTTCCGGCTTGTTGAGTCTCTGCGGCTTTACATCGCCGTAACCCATCTGTACTGCTGCATATCCGTCGTTTTCCACGGTCTTCTTCTGCACGATGGTGCAAGGACCAGCTTCTACAACGGTAACCGGAATGACTTTGCCATTTTCATCGAAAATCTGGGTCATACCGATCTTCTTACCGATAATTGCCTTCTGCATATTCGTTTTCCTCCTGTTGGTTATTGGTTGATCTACATCAACTTGACCGGATAACGGAAAGTGCCGTTATCTGTTCGGAATCTCTTACTTGAGTTCCATTACGATGTCAACGCCTGCCGGAATTTCCAGCTTCTGAAGAGCTTCTGTCGTCTTCTGAGTCGGGCGGATAACATCGATCAGCCGCTTGTGTGTCCGCATTTCGAACTGTTCACGGCTATCCTTGTACTTATGAGTTGCACGCAGGATTGTGATGATCTCCTTGTCTGTCGGGAGCGGAATCGGTCCGGATACGTTGGAACCGCTTCTCTTTGCAGCTTCTACAATCTTTGCAGCAGCAGCATCTACTGTTGCGTGCTCATAGCCCTTAATTTTGATTCTGATCTTTTCATTGACTGCCATTTTTCTCTCGCCTCCTTGTTGGTATTGGGGGCAGCAGGATTATTTGCCACGCTGCCGGGTGTTTCCGTGCGGCAGCATATAAAAAACTCGGAATTCCGTATAAAATCGGTATTCCGAGCTGATTTAGGCACAAATCTGTCCGCTGTACAGTATGCACCACTGTACAGACAAAATTACCCACAGACTGTGTTATATCCTGATTCGCCCGGTTTTAAATCGGACATACTCCATGAAAATTACCCGACATACCGCCGGCAACCTTTCACTTCATCGCATATCTATTGCAATCACGCAAGGAGTATTATAACACACTTGCAAGCAAATTGCAAGAGAAAATGCCCGATTTTTGCAATTTATTTTGTAAACTTTTTATGTACGGGAAGAAGATGCCGATTCCACCGGTTCTGGCTCGGTTTCAGGCAGGATTTCATCCAGTTTTAAGACATCTGTATAAACGGATTTCATGATTTCATCAGTTTTCGCCTGATAGAATGCTTCTACTGCCTGCTGATTATATGTCCCCATCCGTTTCCGGAGGTTGCGGTTTTCGGAGAGCGTTTCAATCGCATGAGCAAATTCCTCCACATTCGACACAGGGCAGGCAAATCCCGTTTCACCGCTGAGGGAATAGTCCCGAATGCCATGAATATTAGAAGTGACCAGCGGCAATCCAGCTTCCATTGCCTCCAGTGCTGCCATGCCCAACCCTTCCCGTTTGGATGGGAAACAGAAAATATCTGAAGCGTGCAGCAAATCGCAAACATCCTGCCGATATCCCAAAATCCGCACCCGATTAGAGAGGTGCAAACTCTGGGCAAGTTCCTGCAAAAATTCTGCTTCCTTTCCCTTCCCACATAATATATAGTATAGTGGCAGCTGCGGCAGGCGTGCCATCGCCTGAATAATCACCCGATGGTTCTTGTTGCGGTTCAGTTCTCCGACAGAAATCAGCAGGATGGCATCCAGCGGCAAATCCAACGCTTCCCGCACTTCTTCCCGGGAACGGCTGGCAAACCGATACTTTCCCGGCTTCAAGCCCACGCCCGGAATCCGGACAACCTGTTTCGCATGCATTTTCCGCACAGCACGGTCATAGTCTTCACTGTTGATGGTGACTAACACATCTGTTTTTCTGGCATAATACTTTTCCACAGGGTAAAACAGCAACCAATTCCACAATGGTGCTCCCTGAAAGAAGTGAAAGCCATGTGCGGTATAAATCACCGGAATCTGAAAGGCAGCAGCTGCCTGTCGTCCATAGATACCGCCCACCGGCGTATGGCAGTGGATGCAATCAAATGTATCCGCACGGAGAACGGCTTTTAGTTGCTGATAAGCACGATGATTTTGGAGCAGATGAAACGGACTGCGGGCAAAGTCAATTTGATGGCACGTCACACCCAATGCAGCCAATTCATTTTGAAATACTGCAATTCGCTGCGGAGAAGTATTATTGCCCTGTACAAAATTACAAGCCACATGCACATCACAATGCAGATTTCGCAGCATCCGGATATTTGCCATATTAAACTGATCCTGCAAAGAAGCAACGGTCGAAAGCATCAAAACCCGTTTCATGGCAGATTTCCTCCTTTTTTCACATATCATTTCATGCCCCTCATTATAGCATATTTTTCAACAAGAATCAACTGCCAACAAGAAAAAAATCGCTGCTTTCAACTGCTTTTCCAAATGCATGGATAATTTCCGCCGCTCGGTATACACTAACAGCAGGATTTTCATACTGGTTTTTCCAATCACATTTCCCAGATTTCAATCATAAAGGAGCATCCAAACATGGGAACGATTTTCATCCGTGCATTGATTTTATATTTTGTCGTTATTTTTTCTGTTCGCCTGATGGGAAAACGGCAACTGGGCGAACTGCAACCCTCGGAACTCGTCATCACCATTCTGATTTCCAACATTGCAACGCTGCCATTAGAGGACACTGCCATTCCCCTGCTGCCCGGCATTCTGCCCATTCTGTCGATGGTTTGTTTTGAAGTCATCATTTCGTGGTTTTCCCTCAAGAGTCGCCGTCTGCGGCGAGTGATTTGCGGCAGCCCGAAAATTATCATCCGAAATGGACAAATCGAACAGGACACCATGCGAGAACTGCGGCTTTCCATTGATGACCTCATGACGGCACTGCGTGGCAATCAAGTATTCTCCATCGAAGAAGTGCAATTTGCCATTGTCGAAACAACGGGGAGCATTTCTGTCTACCTGAAAAAAGAACATCAACCATTCACGCTGCAAGATGCCGACTTGCACCCCAAAACCATCGACCCCCCTGTTACGCTGATTGCAGACGGAACACTTAGCCGAAATGCCCTGCACAGCCTGCAAAAAGAACACAGCTGGGTTGCTGCCGAACTGCAACGGCGAAAACTACAGGAAAAAGATGTCTTTCTGTTGACCGCTGACCGCAACGGCATTTGTACTTGCATTCCAAAACAGTTTCACGAGAAAGGAGGAGCAGCTTCATGACCCGTTTCCGCATCAGTCTTGCCATTCTGCTTATATTATTGGGAATCAGCATTGGTTCAATGGCTGCCGTCCGGTATTCTGGAAATGCCGTTTTAGAAGCAGTCCAGCAGGTTTCTGAAACGGCATCTCCGACCGCTGCCCAATGCGAAGCGGTCGAAACTGCATGGGAAAAGGCAGAACCATGGCTGCTGCTCTCTGTTCGGCGAGATAAACTCATGGACACCTCTAATTCTGTCTATCGGCTGAAGCCACTGCTGGAATCGGACTGCGACGAATTTACCGCAGAGCTAAAAGACTTACAGAGCAACCTACAATTTCTCATTCAAGAGGACGGCTTTTCGTTCCTGATGCTGTTTTAACAAAAAAAGCAATCTCCGCTCCTGTTTCAACAGGATGCAGCGATTGCTTTTTCCACAAGTTTTAAACCGATGCAGACCAGATTGCCTCAATTGCAACTGCAAGATTCAATAGAATAATCACCAACAGCCACGGTGCTGTACACAAAATCCGTCCGCCCCGCAGGCTCTGTGCAGGGGTATTTTTCGGGAAAATATGCTTTCGCAGGTGCAGCACCAGCAAAATTGCTCCGATGACTGCCAGCAGCGTATATAATATATTTCCATAGACGGCGAACATCGAAGCAGCTTCTGGGTCGGTAATGCGTTCATAACCCATACCGAAAATCGTTGCAGCGGAATTGACGGTCACATGCACGAAAATCGAAGGCAAAATGGAATTGTGCCGAACGGCAAGTGCTCCGAGAAAAACACCCAGCGGAAATGCGAGCAGGAATTGGGAAATATTCTGATGTCCCAAGCCGAACAAAAATGCACTCAGCAAAATTCCTGTCCGCTGACTCACACGGGAGAGATTCTTCAAGACAAATCCCCGATAGAGAAATTCTTCTGTAATCGGTGCAATCAAGCAGCCATATAAAATCTCTGCAACAACTGCCGTTCCTGTTCCGTAATAGTCAATATCTGGTTCATAAGCAGTAATCCCACCCTGTCCCAACAAGTCTGTAATCCAGCTTGACACATCACCAGATGCTGACTGAATAAAAATCCCAATGAAGAGATACGGAAGGATCTCCGAAAATCGAAAAGTATTCGTATGAAACAGGTTGCGGATGGGAATTTTTGTTGCTCGGCAGCCGATTGCAGCCACGCTGGTATTTGCCATTAAAAATAAAAGCCCATTCACTGCCATTAAGATGGAAGATTGCTGGATATAAGCATTGGCATCCACGCCATTTTTCGCAAAGCCCATGATGCCCTGCAACACCGCCATGACAACCAACGCAAGAATCTGCACCAAGAAAAAATGGGCGGTCAAGCCGAATCCAGCAGCATTGAAATAATGCCGGATGCGTTTTCGTTCTTGTTTGGTTGGTTTCAGGGGAACTTGATAGCCGGGCAATCCAATCTGGGGCAAGATGGTGCGATAGTGTGATGCATAGGCACGGTGCTGGGTTGGATTGGAAAACGGGTCGTATGGGTCGGGTCGAAGAGTGGGATTCAAGAAAACGCCTCCTATTCAGCAGGTTTCACGCTGCGGTTTGATATTGATTCTATTGTATCATACTTTTTGAAAAAGGTAAATGCCAAACGAAACATTTTTACAGGTTGCTGGAACAAAACAATCCCATCGCCGTGCCATTTTTTGCACAACGTGGGATTGCCTGTTGTTTCTACAGCCTGCTCATTCGAATTCCCGAATTGCAACCTTCGCTTTTGTGACGATGTTTTTATCATTCTCATACGTCAGGATATTGGAAGCATGTCCAATATCGACCCAGCGAATTTCTGAAATTTCTTCCGCCTGCGGAAAAAAATCATAATTTTTTGCACGGGCAATAAAATAAACAACGGTTTTTTGGGTATCTCGCTTCGGGAAATAAGAAACCGTTTCCCGAAAGGTCGGGTCAATCAGGACATCAATGGCAGTTTCTTCTTTGATTTCCCGTTTTGCCGTTTCGACTTCGGTTTCTGTGCCTTCTACATGTCCCTTTGGAAACGACCAATGCCCGCTGTTTACATGTTTAATCAGCAGAATTTCAATATTCCCGTGGGATTTCCGATAGACAATTGCTCCACAGGATTTTTCATGCATCATAAAAGCGACTCCTTTCTGAAATGATACGGTTCTCTTTTAGTATAGCATAATTTTGAACATTTGTCTATAGGCGATTTTGGATTCTCTGCAAATCTGACTTCTTTGGAAATTCTGCTGCTTGCTGTCTGCGGTAATTTTACAGCAGACTCGCCATATCTTCCGG
>HF997825.1 GCA_000433635.1 Ruminococcus sp. CAG:254 | reverse complement strand
AGCATTTTTGAAAAATTGCTGGAGCAAAAAACTTTTTATTTTCAGCAGCGTTTTCCGCCAACTCTTTACAAAATCCAGAATCTGTGCTAAAATGAAAACAATTGAAAAAAATCGGAGGCAAAAAACATGAAGATTTTAATTGTAGGGATGGGGCTCATCGGCGGTTCTGTCTGCAAAGCCTTGAAAAACAAAACGCAATATGAAGTATATGGCTGCGACGTCGATGAATCCGTTTTACAGCAAGCATTACAAGACCATGCCATTGACGGTACCGGAAAAATGGAAGATGGGATTTATGATGTTTGCATTGTCTGCCTGCATCACCGGATTGCTCAGCCTTGCATCAAGCAGGCTTTGCCGTTCCTGAAAAAAGGCTCGATTCTCATGGATATGTGCGGCTTAAAGGGACAGATGGTATTGGAATTTACAAACGCTTGCCGGATGGCAGGGCTGTATTATGTCGGAACACACCCCATGGCAGGCAGAGAAAAAAGCGGTTACTACGCCAGCATTCCAAACCTGTTCGATGGAGCAAATTTCATCATTACACCAACCTATGGCACAAGCAATGAAGCAGTGGAACGGGTTTCCGCTCTGGCAAAGGAAATTGGATTCGGGAAACTGGTTCTGACCACACCGCATCGGCATGATGATATGATTGCCTACACCTCACAGCTTGCCCATATCGTATCGAGTGCCTATGTCAAAGATGACTGTATGGATGATGCAGTGTCTTTTTCCGGCGGTAGCTTTCAGGATATGACCCGTGTTGCAACGATGGACGAAAAAATGTGGGCATCCTTGTTTATGGATAACCGTTTGCTGTTGCTGCATCACTTGGAACTGCTGATTGCCCACCTGTCTGAATACCGGACGGCACTGGAATTGCAGGATGAATCAGCGTTGCAGCTGTTGATTGCAGACGGCAGACGGGTTCAAGAAGAGAATGTACGGAAGCGGAAACGGGCACTCGAAGAGCGTGCACAGCTGTTAAACGAAGCAGCAAAAGAAGAAACCAAAAAGGAGCAGAACGCATGAACTGGACACAAGTAGATATTTATACCACCACGGACGGCATTGATTTGCTGTGCAGTGATTTGATGGATTTGGGCATTCGGGGCTTTTCCATTCAGGATGCCGAAGATTTCAACGAATTTTTGCAGAATAAAGATGGCAAGTGGGATTACATTGACGAAGATTTAATGGGATTGTCGCACTGCGAAAGCTGCGTGACCATCTATCTGCCGGAGGATGCACAGGGTGCAGAAACGCTGCAAATGGTGCAGGAACTGTTGAAGCGGAAAAAGGCAGCCGATACCGAAGGCAAGTTTGGCAGACTGGAAGCTGTTCTGACGGGTGTCAAGGAAGAGGACTGGGCGAACAACTGGAAACAGTATTTCAAGCCGTTTCCGGTCGGCGAAAAGCTGTATATCCGTCCAAGCTGGGAGCATGACGAACCAGAGGCAGGCAGAACCGTGCTGGAAATCGACCCGGAAAGCAGCTTTGGAACGGGACAGCATCATACTACCCGTCTGTGTCTGGAACTGATGGAATCGGAAGCAGCTGGCAGTAAAATGCTGGATATGGGCTGCGGCAGTGGCATTCTGTTCATCGGCGGAATGCTGCTCGGTGCAAAGGAAGTATTTGCTGTGGACATCGAAGAAAACGCTGTTCGGATTGCAAAGAAAAATGCAGCGGAAAACCACCTGCCGGAAGAAAAGTACACAGTACGTTGCGGAAACGTACTCTCAGATGAAGCGTTGCGGGCAGAAATCGGCAGCGGTTATGACTTGATTACTGCTAACATTGTGGCAGATGTCTTGAAAGCGATGGCACCGCTGTTCCCGCAGTTCCTGAAAAAGACAGGTACGCTGATTATTTCCGGCATTATCGTAGAACGAAAAGACGAAGTCATTGCAGCAATGGAAGCACAGGGCTTTGTGGTAACCGACTGTCGGGAAAAAGAAGGCTGGGCAGCTGTCAAGCTGAAACAGGCAGAATAAACCGTTCATCGGAACTGGAAGAAAAAAAGGAGCGTCCGATTTGGCAAAGAAAAGAACAACCACCCCAAAAATCAAACCAATTCCCAACGCCTATATCGAAAAGGCTGGAATTGTAGAAGAAGAACGGATTACCGATACCCTCGAAAAAAACTATATGCCCTATGCAATGAGCGTCATCATCAGCCGTGCTCTGCCGGAGATTGACGGGTTTAAGCCCTCTCACCGGAAGCTGTTGTATACGATGTATAAAATGGGCTTGCTGAACGGCGGACGTACCAAATCCGCAAACGTGGTCGGGCAGACCATGCGGCTGAATCCGCACGGCGATAGTGCGATTTATGACACCATGGTGCGGCTGGCACGGGGCAATGAATCGCTGTTGTATCCCTATGTGGATTCCAAGGGAAACTTCGGCAAGGCGTATTCCAGAGATATGGCATACGCTGCCAGCCGATACACGGAAGTCAAGTTAGAGCCGATTTGCAATGAGCTATTTCGGGATATTGACAAGAATACCGTGGATTTTGTCCCGAACTATGACAATACCATGATGGAACCGACCCTGTTCCCGACGACATTCCCATCGGTTCTGGTGAATGCCAACGTGGGCATTGCGGTTTCGATGGCAAGCAATGTCTGTCCGTTTAATCTGACAGAAGTCTGTGATACGACCATTGCCCTGCTGAAAAATCCAGAGGCAGATGTTACCGAAACGCTGCTTGGCCCAGACTTTCCGGGCGGCGGATTCCTGCTGAAAGATGCAGACGAGTTCCGGAAAATTTGTGAAACCGGACGGGGCAGCGTTAAAGTACGGGCAAAGTGGAACTATGACAAAGCCGGCGGCTGTATTGAAGTCACAGAAATTCCGTACAGCACCACGATTGAAGCCATTATGGATAAAATCGTAGACGGCATTAAACAGGGAAAATTGCGGGAAATCTCCTATGTGCGGGATGAAACCGACCTTTCCGGTCTGAAGATTGCCATCGACTTGAAGCGAGGAGCAGACCCGGAAAAAGTCATGCAGAAACTGTTCCGCATGACACCACTACAAGATAGCTATTCCTGCAACTTCAACATTCTGATTCATGGGCAGCCTCGTGTTATGGGCGTGAAAGAAATCCTGACCGAATGGATTACGTTCCGAGAGGAATGCGTTCGGCGGAGAATCGTCTATGACCTGCAGCGGAAACGGGAAAAGCTGCATCTTTTGGAGGGCTTAGAACGGATTCTGCTGGATATTGACGAGGCAATCCGTATTGTTCGGGAAACAAAGGAAGAATCCGAAGTTGTTCCGAACCTCATGCAGGGCTTTTCGATGGATGAAATTCAGGCGGAATATGTGGCAGAAATCAAGCTGCGGCATTTGAATCGGGAGTATATTCTCCGCCGGACACAGGAAATGGAGCAGCTGCGGACGGATATTGACAGCTTACAGCAGACCCTGGAAAGCCCGAAGAAGATTCGGGCAGTGATTGCCAAGGAACTGAAAGAAACTGCAAAGAAATACGGACAGCCGAGAAAGACGCAGTTCTGCGAAGTGGATTTGCAGGCAGAATCTGACCCGACCATGGATATTCCAGATTATCCGGTACATTTGTTCCTGTCTGAGAGCGGATATTTCAAGAAGATTTCTCCGGCATCGCTGCGAATGAATGCAGAACAGAAGCTGAAAGAGGATGACCGCATCATTGCTCACTGGGAAACCACCAACCGGATAGAACTGCTGTTTTTCACGAATCAGCAGCAGGTCTATAAGACGAAAGCGAGTGCGTTCGAGGACAGCAAAGCCAGCCTGTTGGGCGACTATATTCCGGCGAAGCTGGGCTTTGACGAAGGGGAATTTGTCGTTTCTGTGATTCTCACAAATGACTACAGCGGCATGCTGCTGTTCGTCTATGAGAACGGGAAAGTGGCGAAAGTACCGCTGCAATCCTATGCAACCAAGACCAACCGGAAAAAGTTGGCGAATGCATACAGTGACAAGTCACCGCTTGTGACAGCGTTGCCGCTTCCAGAAGAACAGAATGTATTGTTGCGTTCGAGCGGCAATCGGGCATTGCTGTTCCAGACGGAAGAACTGCTGCCGAAAACTGCCCGTAATACGCAGGGCGTTCAGGTGATGACGCTCAAGGGCAAGCAAGTGGTTCTCTCTGCGGAATTGCTGACTGCGGAGCAGGCAGAAGAGCGGAAACGGTATCAGGCGAAAACCTTGCCGGCACTCGGAGCACTGGCAAAAGATTTGCCGGATGTCGGGCAGATGACGTTGGCGTAAAAATTCTGCATATTCACTAAAAAAGCAGGGGAAAAGCTGTGCATTTTGTGGAAAACGGAATGTAAAACTTGCTTTTACAGCAAAAATATGTTATCATGGTGGTAAGTTTTATGGGAACGCCTGTTCAAGAAAACAGGCATGGATATTTAGATGGGAGGAACACAAGATGCATACATGGGTAAGAAAAGGAATCGCACTGGCAGTCAGTGGCGTTCTGACTATTGGCATGGCAGCTTCTCTGCCGTTCAGCAGCTTAGCAGATGCAGCCGATGAGGACATCATTTTTCAGGCAGAAGGCGAAGATTTGGACGGTGCAACCACTTGGACGGATATTTATGGGCAGCAATTTCCGGGGTATTCCGGCAGCGGTTTCTGCTACCTGACCGGTGAAACATTGACCTTTGAGGTGGAAGCACCGGAAGAGGGAATGTATGAATTCACCACTCGTTCTGCACAGATTTTGGACAAAGACGGACGGGAACAGACCATCTCCATCAATGGTTCGGAATTTATGATGAAGATGCCGTATGCTGATAGCTGGACAGATTTCAGCTTTGGCATTCACCGTCTGAAAAAAGGGACGAATAAGATTCAGATTCTACCGAGATATGGTTATGGTGCTTATGATACGATTACCGTAAAGAAAGCAGACCTGCCGGAACTGAGCGTTTCCCCGACGCTGAGCGACTCGAAGGCAACTTCCGAAACACAGGGCTTGATGAATTATCTCTGTGATGTTTACGGAAAGCATATGCTCTCCGGTCAGCAGGAAATCTATGGCGGCGGTCACACCGAAAGCAGCCCGAACGGCTATAGCGGTGCAGATTTGCAGGGCTATGAAACCGAATTTGAATATATCAAGAAGAATTTCGGCGACTATCCGGCAATCCGTGGTTTCGACTATATGAACTATAACCCGCTCTATGGCTGGGATGACCAGACAACCGAACGAATCATTGAATGGGGTACAGAACGGAATGGCATTCCGACGGTTTGCTGGCACATCAATGTTCCGAAGAATTTCGCAAATTACGAACTGGGCGATGCAGTCGACTGGCAGAAATGCACCTACAAGCCGGATGAAACTGATTTCGATACCTCTAAGGCAATTGTAGAGGGTACAAAGGAATACGAATATGTGATGCTGACTATTAAGACCTTGGCAGCAGAACTGAAAAAGGTACAGGATGCAGGCGTACCGATTATTTTCCGTCCGTATCACGAAGCAGAGGGCAACACCAATACCGATGGTTCTGCTTCTTGGTTCTGGTGGGGCAAGAGCGGTGCAGAAGTTTACAAGAAGCTCTGGAAGCAGCTGTATAC
Source organism: Ruminococcus sp. CAG:254 (assembly GCA_000433635.1). Classification (GTDB taxonomy): domain Bacteria; phylum Bacillota; class Clostridia; order Oscillospirales; family Ruminococcaceae; genus Ruminococcus_C. The sequence continues at coordinate 5,082 of HF997825.1, read as the reverse complement.
GACCCTGACCGAAGAATATGGTATTCACAACCTGATTTGGGAATACAACAGCTATGACTACTCGACTTCTCCGCAGTGGTATCCGGGCGATGACTGCGTGGATATTGTCGGCTATGACAAGTATAACTGCGTTTATAACCGTCACGATGGAAAGACCAGTGGCCCGAACGAAGATGCTATCTCCAGCACATTCTATACACTCGTAAACCTGACCAACGGCAAAAAGCTGGTTTCCATGCCGGAAAACGACACCGTTCCGAGTCTGGAAAATATCGAGATTGAAAAGGCAAACTGGCTGTATTTCTGCATCTGGTATGACAACGGTTCGGATAACTTCCTGTCTGGTACAGACAAGAACAATCCGGAAACGCTGAAAGAAATGTATCAGAGTGATTATTGCATCACCTTGAGCGAATTGCCGGATTGGAAGAACTATAAGAACGGCGGAGATACCCCGACCACCACAACTGCAACAACCGATTCTGGCTCTGAAACCACAACCACTGTTACCACAACCACCGGAACAACAGAAGTTGTGATTGGTGATGTCAACAGCGATGGCGTGATCAATGTTGTCGATGCAATGCTGTTAAAGCGGTATCTTTTGGCTGAACATGCAGAAGATGCAACTTATAACACCGTTTGGGACTGGAATCAGGATGAAACCTGCGATGTTCTCGATGTAGTAGGACTGACCAAGTTCCTGCTGCGGAAAGACTGATTCTTTTTAAAACAATTGTAACAAAGAAACAACCGCCCTGTGATGCGAATTGGCACACAGGGCGGTTTTTATGAGAATCCATCTGAAATTTTCTGAACATTCTCCACAAGGGCTTGTAAAACAGATGCAATCCGTGTATAATGAATTTTGTCGAATAGCTGCGAGCGAGAGCAGCCATTTTTATTTGATTTTGGGCGGGTTCTTTTTTCCGCCATTTTGGAGGTTGACATTTTTTATGAAGCATACCATTGGTTTGATGCTCAGCGGACTGGCAGCAACGATTTTATTTTGTGCCTGCACAGCCTCGCCGGAATCTGTTGCTGTGAAAATTAGTCAGGACGAATCCGAAGAACTTTCCATTTTAGCGGAAACAACTGTGACCATGACCCAGCAGACCATCCAAACAACCACCACCACAGAACGCAAGCCGGATTTGGTCGAAGAAGTACCAGCAGAACACGTTTTAGATGTCGATGTCATTTACCAGCGTCCGGAGTTGCCGACCGGCTGCGAGATTACTTCTCTGACGGCTCTGCTGCAATATCTGGGATTCGATGTGGACAAGACCACCATGGCGGAAGATTTTCTGCCGTGCAGTTATGACACTGCCAAGAACACATTGGATGATGCCTACATTGGCTTGCCGCAGGCGAGCGATGGATTCGGCTGTTATGCTCCGGTTCTGGTCAAGACGGCGGATGCTTATTTAAAGACACAGGATAGCGAGAAGCAAGGTCTGGACTTGACGGGCAGCAGCGAAGAAACCATTTGCCGTTACATTGCAAGCGGTTATCCCGTTGTGATGTGGATTACAATTGGTCTATATGATGTATATGAGGAAGAGGGCTGGACGACGGAGGACGGCAGAACCGTCATGTGGTGCGATTTGGAGCACTGCGTTTTGTTGCATGGATATGATAAGGAAAATGATTTGGTTTATGTGTGCGACCCGTTGAACGGCGATGTGACCTATTCCATGGAACGATATTTTCAGATTTACGAAGATATGCACAAGCGAGCAATGACAATTTATTGAGATGATGGAAATTTAGGAATGCGATGCCCTTTTTCTGCGGAGAGATGGAACGAGCAACAGCAGCACACCGCAGATGGCAAGGGCAAGGCTGATCCATTCAGACGTTGCCAAGCCAAAATAAATGCCCCGTTCGGTATCATAGCGAAATCGTTCTGTAAAAAGACGAATGCCTGCATAGCCGATGCAATAGAACGGGATAACATCCGTCTTTCGGGTTCGTTTCCGGAAGCAAAGCTGTAACAATCCAGCAAGGAGAAAATCCAGTCCGCTTTCCAGCAGCTGCACCGGAAAAAGCGGAATGTCTGTCGGGGCTGTCCCGATGGCGTTTTTCAGGCAGATGCCAATCGGTGGGTCATAGGGAATGCCGTAGCAGCAGCCTGCAAAGAAACAGCCGATTCGCCCGAATGCATGAGCAAGCGGAACGGCAGGCGTGATGCTGCTGAGATAGACCCCATAGGGCAGCTGAAAATGATGCAGATAGAGCAGCAAGGCAGCCAGACCACCCAGCAATCCGCCATAGAATACAAATCCGCCCTCTAATAAAGAGGAAATTGTGTTCCAGTTAAAACCGGAAGTTTGGAACATCTCCACGATGTCGGAGAACGAAACCAGAAGATAGAGCAGTTTTGCTCCCAGAAATCCGCCAATGAGTGCCCAGACACAAGCCTCCAGCATGGCGAATCGGTCTTGCTGAAAGCGTTTTCCGTTGCGAATGGCAAGCCAGATGGCAAGTGCTCCGCCAATCACGCAGCAGATTCCATAAGTTCCGAACGAAAATCCAAAGAGAGAAAGAATTGGATACATGGTCAGCTCCTTTGCTGTCGAAAAAAACGCAGTTCCCGGAAATACTGCAATGCATGCAGACCGTGGACTGCGTTTTTTAAAAGATCTTAAAAATGCTTAAAGGGTTGAATTCTCATAGTATTCGTAGTTGCTGGAAAATTCATTGACAAAGTCCAGAAGACCATCCTCCGAGAGGAAAATTATCATGTAAATCAGCCATACAACATTGAGTAAAATGCCAATGATACCAAGGACGATGCCAGCGGTTGCAATGCCGTTGGCATTTTTCTTATTCTGAAGAATGCCCAGAATCAAGCCGATGATGGCTGGAATCGCACCAACACCATAGCAGCAGCAAATGGCAATGGAACAGATGCCTAGAATCAAAGAGGCGATCCCCATACCATTGTTGTTGTTGGTCAATGGTGTATTCGGGGTCGAGTAGGGATCATTGTAGGTGTAAGGGGATTGACCAGCAGTTGACTGCTGCTGAAATTGTCCCGAAAAATTTGGTTGCTGCTGGTTGGCAGTGTTTCCGTTCGGGATGTTGTTGCGAATATCATAGGCAGAAAAATCCGGTGCAGCGTTGGTTTCCGTCGTTGTATTCTGTGTGGCGGAAGTGTCCGGCTGCGGAGGAACTTCCTTCGGAATATCGTTCGCAACGGGAGTATCTGCTTGAGCGTTGTTCTGATAAGCAGCGACATGGTCATAATTATCCGAAACCGCAGTATCTGCCGATTGAGCGGTAGTGTTGGAATTGCTCTGTTCCGGATTGAGATTTGGTTCTGTTGGGGTGTCTGGTGTTGGGGCAGTCGGTTCTTGGTTGATAGAATCCGGCTTTGGAATGGCATTTGGTCGAATTTCGCCGCAGTTCGGGCAAGTAAGGTCAGTATCCGATAACGGATGACCGCAGTTTCCACAAAAAGGCATGGGAAAAGCTCCTTTCAAAAATAAACAGTTCTGATATGATTGTAGCATATCTTTCCGGAAATGTCAAATAATGTGCATGGTTTTTATTGAGAGAGTGCATTCAGCATGGTGCGTGCGATGTTGTTGGTATTGACGGTGTCCACGTCTTGATTCCAGTCTTCGATTTCGATACAAAAGGCAATTGGGAGGTTGCTGTCATCGCAGAAGCCAACTAACAGAGAATTGTCTGTATCATCGCCCTGTTCAGCTGTTCCAGTCTTTAAGCCAACGGGATAATTGATGGTACTATAACGAGCCAAGTCACCGTTCTCTCGCATGATTGCCCGTACCTGCTGGGCAGTTTCCGCAGAGAAAATTTCATTGGAATAGGTGGCTTTGGCTTTGTCCCTGACCGTTCCGAATAAATCTTGCCGATAGGAAATCAAGTATGGCTGGGTGACTTGTCCCGTGCCGTTGGCAATGGCACTTTCCCACATCATCAGTTGAAGTGGGCTGATGACTGTTTCGCCTTGCCCGATGCAGCCCCATTGGGTGATGCTGTCGTTGGTATCCTCTAAAGTTGTGGAAGCGGTGAAAACAGAAATGCCATCTAAATCCATTTGTGTACTACCTTCGCCATTGACTTGGTAGCCCATTTTACGGAATGCAGTCTGTAAACCGTCAAGGGGTAAATCCTCTACCAGTTGAGCAAACCATGGGTTGCAGCTGTGCTGAAACGCTTGCGAGATATTCTGCCAGCCGTGCACACTGCCGTGATAGCAGCGAATCGGAGAGCCATAATTGTTGTAATAAGTGCCCTGACAGTCATAGCTTTTCTGCATAAGAGCGTCATAGCCGATGGTTTCAATGGCAGCGGCAGTGGTGCAGACTTTCTGGGTAGAACCGGGGATGGTCTGGTAAAATGCCTTACAGAGCAGGCTTCCTGTTTCCAGCGTGCTGACATCGACATCACTTAAAATGTTGACACTGGGCTTGCTGACACAGACGAGAATTTCTCCGGTTTGGTAGTTGTAGGCGATGGCAGTTCCGTTTTTCTCGCCGAACGACTGATAAACCTGTTGGTTTGCATCGTGGTCGAGGGTGGTATAAATCGCACTTTTTCCGTTCTGGACTGCACCGAAGAGCAGGTTATAATTTTGCAAGTCCTTCAGATTTTCGGAAACGAGTGTGTTCGTCATGCGTCCGCTGTTGTCGCCGATGAGGTTGCCAACATCTAGGAAATAATCTGCTCCATATTTTTCCGCAGTTGCATCTTCATCGAACAGAACTTCTCCGTTTCGGTCGTAGATATAGCCGAGTTTCACGTTGTGAGAATGGGACATATAGAAAGTTGCCTGTGATACAATTCTTGCGACCAAAAGCACCATGCCCAACAGAAAGAGGACAATCAGCAGGATGGTGAGCCGTTCTCCACGTTTAATACTTTTCATTGTGTGACCCTCCTTGTTCGCTGTTGTTTCGGTACATTCTGGTCTGTTCATTCTGGCTGCTGCCGGAATGCTGGATGGTATTCGGGCGAGCATACGGGTTGTTGGAACGGCTCTGCGGAGCGGTTCTGTTTACTGGCTGCCCATATGGGTTCGGCTGTGTTGGTCGAGCCTGCTGCCGAGGT
>HF997824.1 GCA_000433635.1 Ruminococcus sp. CAG:254 | reverse complement strand
GTTGCAGCTGCCGCAACCACTGCAAGAACTGCTGGAGTGCGGAAAAATTACTGCCGGACATGCACGGGCATTGCTGGCAATTTCTGACCCAGATTTGCAGCTGGAAACAGCAAGACGCTGTGCCGAGGACGGCATGACCGTACGGGCAGTGGAAAAGCTGGCAGCTGAACAGGCAGCAAAAGCAGAAAAGCCTGCGAAAAAACGCAAGACGACTGACCAGTACTACAAAGAAATGGAACTGGAACTGACCGACCGACTACAGCGAAAAGTTTCTGTCACCTATGGCAGAAAAAAAGGCACGCTGATGCTGGAATTTTACAACAAAGAAGACCTTGCATCACTGGCAAAACAGCTCACAGAGCTGGCAGAACAGGAATTCTGAGCAAAGGAGAATGACAGATGCTTGCAGCTGATGAAAAACAAACTGCCCTGCAAACCATTCAGGCAGTGGTAACAGCTATTGCACAGAATCACTATGCAGCGATTCCCACCCTGCTTTCCCGTTCCGACCTCCCAATGGAAGAATTACAGGGCGAAATCGAACGGGTGCTGCGGTTTCAGAAAACAACGGTTGCACCGTTTTCCGAAGCGTTCGCTGATTTCTATGAAGACGAAGATGGAGAAGGATTTGAAATCGATTATCGGTTGACAGAATCCCTGATTCTGACCTTTGAAGGTTTTCAGCGAGAAGGTACGCTGCAAATCGTGCTGGAAGATGTTACAGCAGAAAATTAAACCCATGCATTCTGTTTTGCCGATTTCCGGGAAAACAGAATCTTATTTTTTCAAAAACAGAAAGGAACATTCTCATGATTGACATGAAATTAATCCGGACAAATCCGGAACTGGTAAAGGAAAACATCCGCAAGAAGTTTCAGGACGAAAAACTGCCGCTGGTAGATGAAGTACTGGATTTGGACAAGCAGTTCCGGGAAACCAAGATGACTTGTGACGACCTCCGGAACCAGAGAAAGACCATCAGCAAGAAAATCGGTGCATTGATGGGACAGGGCAAAAAGGACGAAGCAGAATCTGTGAAGCAGGAAGTGGCTGCAATCGGTGCAAAGCTGGACGAACTCGAACAGAAAGAAACCGAACTGGAAGCAGAAATTCGGAAGAGAATGCTCGTTATCCCGAACATCATTGATGAAAGCGTTCCGATTGGCAAGGACGACAGCGAAAATGTGGAAGTAGAACGCTTTGGCGAACCGGTTGTTCCGGATTTCCCGATTCCTTATCACGTTGACATCATGGAAAACCTGAACGGAATTGACATTGATTCTGCTAGAAAGACCAGCGGTAATGGTTTCTATTATCTGTGCGGCGATATTGCCCGCCTGCATTCCTGCATTCTGAACTATGCACGGGATTTCATGATCAACAAGGGCTTTACCTATTACATTCCGCCGTTCATGATTCGGAGCAGCGTTGTTACCGGCGTTATGAGCTTTGCAGAAATGGAAGGCATGATGTACAAGATTGAGGGCGAAGACCTCTATCTGATCGGTACGAGCGAACACTCCATGATCGGGAAATTTATTGATACCATTTTGCCGGAAGGCGACCTGCCGCAGACCCTGACTAGCTATTCTCCATGCTTCCGGAAGGAAGTTGGTGCACACGGTCTGGAAGAACGGGGCGTTTACCGGATTCACCAGTTTGAAAAGCAGGAAATGATTGTTGTCTGCAAGCCGGAAGAAAGCATGGACTGGTTCCACAAGCTGTACAGCTACACGGTAGAACTGTTCCGCAGCATGGATATTCCGGTTCGGACACTGGAATGCTGCTCTGGCGACTTGGCAGACCTCAAGGTGAAGAGCATTGACGTAGAAGCATGGTCGCCAAGACAGAAGAAGTATTTTGAAGTCGGCAGCTGCTCCAATCTGGGCGATGCTCAGGCAAGACGGCTGGGCATTCGGGTCAAGGCAGCAGACGGCAGCAAGTACTTTGCACACACCTTGAATAATACCGTTGTTGCACCGCCGAGAATGCTGATTGCTTTCTTGGAAAACAACCTGAACCCAGACGGCAGCATCCGGATTCCGGAACCGCTTCAGCGATATATGTTTACCGATTGCATTCGCCCAAAGCAGAAATAAGGGACAGAAAAAGGGGAATGATGAAGATTTGTTTCCCGTGAAACAATGAGAAAGGATTTTTTTATGGAAAACAAACAGCAGCCCGTTGTGAATATCTGCGGCTCTTGTATTTTGCGAGATACGTTCTATTATCAGGGCGTATACGGCAAAGAAAAAGATGGCGGTTACCGCATCAATCGGTATGTGAACTTCTTCTCTCCGCTGGCATTGGAACAGCCGCCCATTCCGATTTATGACCGGGCAGCCTATGAAGCATTTGATTTAAAGCCATTCGGACTGACAAATTTCTTTCGCCGCTGTCGGCGGCTGGACTTCGAACGCAGCTTTATGGAGTATCTGAATGACCCAGCAGATTTTTTGCTGGTAGATACGGTCATGTTTCGGTTTCAGCCCTATCAGATGCAGGTAAACGGGCAGAAGTTAATCTGCCATGGAGAACATCGTCCTGCATTGGAAGCAATGGTAAAACAGGGCATTCTTCCGCAGCTGGATGCAGAAGTATTTTCGTTTGAATCGCTGTCAGAAGAAGAACTGCGGCATCGGTTGCAGGTCTATGCAAATCAGCTCAAAACGCTCTGCCCGGAAGAACGAATCATTTTGGTAGAAACCCGGCATGTCTTTTTGCAGATTGACCATGCGAATCATGTGAAATCCTTTTCATCGACTTCGCAGAAGATTTATCGGGATGGAAACCGGAGAATGCAGAAAGTGTTTGGAATTTTACGGGAGTTATTGCCACAGGCACATCTAATTCCGTTTCCGAAGCAAGTGCTGGCAGAAACTGAGCATCGGTTGGGTGTAAGCGGATTGCATTATACACGGGAATATTACGAGTATTGTTTTCAAGCAGTTGAAACGATTCGGAAGGGACTCCCACGGGAAACCGAACAGCAACAGATTCAGGCACTTTGTGATGCCTGCACGATGCAGTATACAGAAACCTATGCAGGATATATTGAAGAATCGTTTGCGGCGGTGGATGTGAAGAAAAATCAACTACAAGCAGAACGAGATCGCTTTTTGAAGTATGCAGACTTTTTCCGCCTATATCTGGAACAGCATGCGGATGTTGTGCGGTTCTGCTATAAAAAGCAAATCCGAACGATTGGCTTGTATGCCCAGAATCGCATTACCTTGTATCTGCGTCCAATTTTGGAAGAAGCTGGCATTCATGTGCGGTTTATCGTAGAGAACTTGCCGAAGAGCGAACAGAAAAAAATGAAAGATTTTCCGCAGCCATTTACATTGCTTTCTCGTTCCGCAGAACAATATCCGGAAACAGATGCAGTTTTGGTGGCAGATGTTATGTCACCGGATACCATTGCAGCGGCTTGCCGGAAGCGAACAACTGCACCAGTCTACACGGTGTATGATTTGCTGGAAAAGAAGCCATAAAAATAGTTGGAAAAATCAATCATCATAAGAAAACCGACCGTTTCCACGCAGCTGGAAGCGGTCGGTTTTTCATAAGATAGAAAATGGAGGAGGGTGTCTGGATTCCGGCGATTTCTTTCTTTTTTGCCGGAGAAAGGAAAAACTCGTTTTGCAGGATTGTCTCTTTTCTTGTCAGGGGAATCGCCCCGTGTTGATAGATTGCAGTCGTGGAATCATGTTGAATTTAGCAAAATAAAATTAAGAGAGCGGCAGCCGATTGCGTGGCGGTTGTTCGCTATGTACATTCTGCTGCGGAACAGGAATCCGAATCCGGTATTCGATGTGCGTATCAGATTGCAATTTTTGTGCATCAGCAGAGATGCCAGCAGCCTGCATGGTTTCGACTGCCTGATGAATGGTGTGGGCGAATGCCCGAACATTCTGAAAGACGGTGTTCCGTTTCCGATATGGTTCTCTGGAGGGATGCTGTCCAATTTTTTCTTCGACCGCAGCCTCTGTTTTTTCCACGTTCAGGTTCTGCTTAATCACTTTATCGAGAATCTGAAGGCGTTCTTCCGGTGCTCGCAGGCGGAGTAAAGCACGAGCATGACGTTCCGTCAGGTTATATTGCAGGATGATGTCCCGTTCGGTTTCTGTCAGGCGGAGCAGCCGCAGTTTATTTGCAATAGTGCTTTGTGCCTTGCCCAGCTTTGCAGCAGCATCTTCCTGTGTCATACCATAGTGGGAAATCAGCCGTTCAATAGCACTTGCTTCCTCGAAGAACGAGAGGTTTTGTTGCTGGATTTGTTCAACCAGTGCTAAAATTTCCGCATTGCGGGAATGATTGTCCGAGAGAATACAGGGAACAATTTGCAAGCCTGCTAATTTTGCAGCTTGAAACTGTTCGCTGCCGGATACCAGTTCATACCGTTGGTCTGCGTTTTTCCGAACGGGGAACGGCTGGAGAATGCCAGTCTGTGTAATGCGGTTTGCAAGAGCCTGTAATGTTTTTGGGTCTTGCTGATTGTCTGGTTGACAGAGGATGTCACTGATGCGGACGGCAAGAATGGGACGTTGCCGTCTTTCTTTTGTTGAAGTTAAAAATCCTGTCATCATGAAGTTCCTTTCCTTTCATGGGTCATTCTTGATTCCTTTTGATTGTCTTCATTATAGCATGATTCTTTCGAAATCTCAACAAAATATTTTCTTAATATTTCAGCAAAAATCATGATTGCCTCTGAAATGTCGCAAAAATTCGCTTGGAAAGGAGCAATTTCGAGGAAAAATGCAGGGGATTTATCAGATATTTTGCGATGAAAAGTGGGTAGAGAGCGGAAGCATTTGACGAAAAGGTGCAGGAAGCGTGCGATGGGAACAAGAAATGCGGAGGAAAGGCGGAAAGCGGCAGGAAAGCACAGAAAGGAAAGTTTTTCGGTGAAGCTGGAAGTGGTTGCAAAATACGAGCCGCAGGCAAAATAAAAAGTTTTTTGATCCA
>HF997823.1 GCA_000433635.1 Ruminococcus sp. CAG:254 | reverse complement strand
ACCGCACCTGCAATGAAGCGGCGGCTGCAAGACCTCGGTCTTGTCCCCGGAACAAACATCCAATGCCTGCGGAATCCGAAACGCTGCCCGATGCTGCTGCAAGTTCGGGGCACTTGGATTGCCCTGCGGCAGCAGGATGCCCGATTGATTCTGGTGCAAATTACGATTTCCACATAATGTTACAACCAATGACAAAAAGGACTGCCGCCGGCTCGCAGCGGTCTTTTTTTGCGAAACGGGCTGCAAATTCAAAAATGTGCTGCCAAATTTCGCATGGAATCTCTGCCTTTTTGTGAAAAAGAGATGAAAAGCACCCCCGTTTTTCTTGCATTTCTAAAGACAACGTGTTATAATGATTCATATCAAACCAAAAAGGGAGGCACTTTATTATGTGCGGAATCGTAGGTTATGTAGGCAGCCGGAATTGTACGGATGTCCTCATCAACGGATTGACCAAACTGGAATACCGTGGCTATGACTCAGCCGGTATTGCTGTTTTTTCAGAATCAGGCAATATTCAGGTCGCAAAATCAAAGGGCAGATTAGCAGACCTCATTCATAAAATGGAACAGGAAGGCAGACCAGAGGGACACGCTGGCATTGGACATACTCGCTGGGCAACCCATGGCGAACCATCTGACATCAACTCTCATCCGCATACAGGCGGCAGAGTGACCATTGTTCATAACGGCATTATTGAAAACTACAAAGAACTGAAAGAATATCTGTCTGCAAAGGGCGTAACATTCGCCAGCGATACGGATACAGAAGTCGTTGCAAGACTGCTGGATTACAACTATAACGGCAGCCCGATTGAAACCATCTCCAACACCATTCGGGACTTGGAAGGTTCTTATGCTCTGGGCATTATCTTCGCCGACCATCCAGATGTGGTCTATGCGACCCGAAAAGAAAGCCCGCTGATTGTTGGCCTGGGCAAGGAGGAAAGCTTCATTGCTTCTGACGTTCCGGCAATTCTCCGCTATACACGGGATTATTACCTGCTTGAACAGGAAGAGATCGCTGTTCTAGACCACAGTGGCGTCAAAGTATATGATGCCTATGGCGTGGAAGTACAGAAGGAACGGAAAACGGCGGACTGGGATATGGATGCAGCAGAAAAGGGCGGCTATGCTCACTTCATGCTGAAAGAAATCCACGAACAGCCCACTGCAATCAAAACAACGATTACTCCTCGGATTCGGAACGGTCTGCCGAACTTGGAAGAATGCAACATCACACCGGAGGCTCTGAAACAGTATCACCGGATTTTTGTTGTTGCCTGCGGTACTGCCATGCACGCTGGTGTTGTTGGGCAGTATGTCATTGAAAAGCTGGCACGGATTCCCGTTACCGTTGACATCGCTTCCGAATTCCGGTATCGGGACCCGATTCTCAGTGCAGAGGATTTGGTGATTATCATTTCCCAGTCTGGCGAAACTGCCGACAGCTTGGCAGCCATGCGGCTGGCAAAAAATCGGGGAGCAAAAACCCTCGCCATTGTCAACGCAAAGGGCAGCTCCATTGCACGGGAAGCCGATATGCTGATTTACACACATGCAGGCCCAGAAATTGCCGTTGCATCGACCAAGGCTTACATGGTTCAAATTGCTGTCATGTATCTGCTGGCATTTGAATTTGCTCTGGCAGCTGGTACAATTGATGAAATCGAATGCCAGAAACTCGTTGCAGAATTGCAGCAGACACCGGATTACATTTCAGAAATCCTCAAGAACAAGGAACAGACCCAGTTCATCGCCTCTTCGCTGATTACCGCAGACAGCCTGCTCTACATTGGCAGAGGTTTGGATTACGCTTTGAGTATGGAAGGCTCGCTGAAGCTGAAAGAAATCTCCTACATTCACTCGGAATCTTATGCCGCTGGCGAACTGAAACATGGCACAATCTCCTTGATTTCGGATGGTATGCCGGTCATTGCCGTTGCAACCCAGAAGGCATTGTTTGAAAAGACCATCAGCAACATCAAGGAAGTCAAGGCAAGAGGTGCAAAGGTGGTTCTGGTTTGTCGGGATACCTATCAGCCAGATACGGATGTGGCAGACCTCAAGTTTGGACTGCCGGACTTTGACGACCTGCTGATGCCAATGCTCGCAGTCGTTCCGCTGCAATTGATTGCATACTACACATCGGTTCTGCGTGGAAACGATGTTGATAAGCCGAGAAATCTGGCGAAGTCGGTCACGGTTGAATAAACAATATCTGCATCTTATGGAGCAGGCGGTTTCCGCTGCCTGCTCCGCATTTTATGCATGATTCTGAGGAAATCTGCACCGTTCTTGAAAAAGAGGATTTACAGCTAAAATTTTTTGAAAGACAGGAGGCGTCCGTTTCATCCGGACGAAACACACCTATGAAACATCCATTTTTTTCGCTTCTTTCCGCTTCTCTGCTGCTGGGCAGTCTGGCAGTTGGCACAGTTGTTTCTGCCATTCCGGCAGCAGCAGACGGAACGAGCGGCGACTATACCTATGAAGTTGATGAGGAAACTTTAAAGGGCTATATCACGGGTTACACCGGAAAAGACAAGGAAATCACCATTCCAGAAGAATTGGACGGCACGGTCATTGCTGGTATTTCCGCCGATACTTTTTATAACTGCGACACTTTGGAGAAAATCACCATTCCGGCATCCATTACAGAAATCGGAGAAAGTGCCTTTTACGACTGCGACAACCTGAAAGAATTTGCAGTTGCAGACGACAGCGAAACTTATTATGCAAAGGACGGCGTTCTGTTCCGTACAAAAGATGATTGCCTGATGGCATATCCGCCAGCCGCAACCGCCACCAGCTACACTGTACCGGACGGCTGCAAGGAACTCTATTATGCTGCATTCGGCAAGTGCAACAACCTCGAAGAAATCACTCTGCCGGACAGCCTGCTCTATATTGACGACTGGGTTTTTGCCTATGACAACATCGACCACATCGCCATTCCAGATAGTGTGGTGGAAATTTGCGACTATGCTTTTGCCTACTGCGAAAATATCACAGAATGGACGCTGCCATCCAGCCTGACCTATATCGGAAATGCAACCTTTGCAGGCTGCACGGGCATGACAGAAATCGTTCTGCCGAACAACCTGACCACCATTGGACAGGCTGCCTTTACTGGAACAGGTTTGACCGAAATTACCATCCCCTCCAGTGTGGAAGAAATCGGATACAGTGCGTTTGGCTATGAAGCCGATATGAAAACGGCTGTCAAGAACTTCGTCATCTATGGGCAGTCCGGCTCTGCTGCACAGCGGTATGCCTCCGATAGTGATGATACATATGGCTATAAGAACAGTTTCTCCTTTGTTACCGTACAGGATGCCAGCAAGGTGCGGGGTGGACGGGATTCTGAAGATCTCTCCGACTCAGAAGAAATCAGCGGTACAACAGAAGCTGCTGCTGCAACCAATTCCGAAAGCAAAAAGTCCGGCTTTAACAGCAAATATCTGCTGCTGGGAATCAGCGGTCTGGTGCTGGTCATTGGGGCAATTTTGGTAATTTTGGGACTGCGTTCCGGAAAGAAAACCGAGCCGGAATCCACAGAATCTGATTCTGATTCTGAATCCAATTCCGATTCTGATGCAACACCATCCGAAGACGATTCCACCGAAAAACAGGACGAACAAACGGAGGATGCAGAATGATGACACGATGGAAACAGACTGCCTGCGGCATCCTCAGCGGCATGCTGCTGCTCTCGGGACTTGCCGTTCCAGTTTGGGCGGAGGATGCGACCGACCCCGTTACCAACGAGGGCGACTGGGTTGTAGATGATATTACACTGGACATGCAGGACGATGGAACGGCTTGGGTAACAAACTGCTTTCAGTCTGCCACATCGGTCGATGTTCCGGCAGAAGTGGACGGCGTAACCATCAGCGGGATTCAAGAGGGTGCATTCTCGCAATGCTTTCTGCTGGAATCGCTGACGCTGCCGGATACCATCACTACTATTCAGGACAGTGCCTTTTATGGCTGCTCGGTTCTGAAAAAGTTGGAGATTCCGGATTCTGTCACCTCTATGGGCAAAGGCACAATGGAAGCCTGCATTGCTCTGACCGATGTTAAGCTTCCAAGCACACTGAACACCCTGCCAACCAGCACATTCTATGGCTGCACTGCATTGGAAACCGTTTCATTTCCGGAAGCCATGAACACCATTGGCTCAGAGGCGTTTTATCAGTGTACTGCACTCAAAGACGTTGACCTCTCCCAGATTGCAACCATTGAAACGTATGCCTTTGAGGGCTGCTCTGCTCTGACTGACATCACCATTCCGGAAACCTGCACAACTTTGGGGGATTTCGTCTTTGATGGCTGTTCTGCCCTGAAAGAAATTCAAGTTGCAGACAGTAACCCGAACTATCAGGATATAGACGGTGTTCTGTTCAGCAAGGACGGTTCAACTTTAATCAAGTATCCGGATGATAGCGATTTGGTGGACTATGCCGTTCCGGATGGCTGCACCCGTCTGGAGGACTGGAGTTTTACTGGTGCAAAATCTCTCAAGAGCATTGACATCCAGAACATCCAAGAACTGGGCGAAGATGTATTTTTCTACTGCCAGTCCTTAACGGACATCACCATTCCGGACAGCATCACGGAAATTCCAAACAATACTTTTACCTACTGCACGGAGCTGACTTCTATCACGCTTCCAAAACAGCTGACCAGTATCGGCGACTTTGCCTTTTATACCTGCGTTCGGCTGGAGAACATCACCATTCCAGACACTGTTACCAAAATCGGCAAGCAGGCATTTTATAACTGTCTGGAGCTGCACGAACTGACCTTGCCGAGCGGTATCAAAGAACTGGGCGATGGAGCATTTGGACTCTATGCAGAATCCGATGATACTTCCCCGTCAGTTGTAAAGGATTTTTCCGTGACCTACGGAAAAAACAGCAAGATTAAAAAATATGTTTCTCAGTACAAGATTCCAGCAACGGAAACTGCCGGCTCAAATAGCTGGGTTGTTCCGGTCTGCATCGGCGGCGGTGTTGTCGTGGTTGCTGCAATTGTGGTGATTCTTGTTGTACGAAAGAAGAGAAAGGGCGGTGCCGCATGAAACAATGGACACAATCTGTTCTGGGATGCATGACAGCAGGTCTGCTGATGATAACCAGTTTTCCGGTCTTTGCCGCAGACAGCAGCAGCGACCCCAGCGGAAAATCACAGCCTGTCACAGAGGGCAGCACATTCGATGATGGCACGCTGACCTATACCATTTTGAAAAACATGCAGGTGTCTGTCACAGGATGCATTACAACTGCTACCAACATCAGCATTATGCCGAAAATCGACGGCTATACCGTCGTTTCCATTGGTGACCAAGCATTTGCTGGCTGTTCTGCTCTGCAATCTGTCACCATGCCAAATGGCATTACAGAAATCGGCGATGGTGCATTTCAATCCTGCACATCGCTGCAAAGTGTTACACTCTCAAACAGCATTACAGAAATTCCAGACGGGGCGTTTTTAAGCTGCTCCGCTCTGACGGACATTCAACTCGGTGACCAGATTACCAAAATCGGACGAATGGCATTTGCATATTGCTCATCTCTGACTGACATGGAAATCCCAGACAGCGTTACCGAATTCGGCGAACAGACATTTATGGGATGCTCGTCACTGGAATCCATCACCCTGCCGGAAACACTGGAAACGCTGTCCGCTTATATGTTCCAAAACTGTTCCGCATTGGAGTCGTTCTCCATTCCAGATACGATGACAGATTTGGGCTATTTGGCATTTGTCGGCTGCCGGAATCTCAAAACCATTGACATTTCTGCCAATCACCCAACCTATCAATTACAGGACGACGTTTTATACAGCAAGGATGGCACAGAATTGTTCCTCTATCCAGCTGGCAAAACAGAAACTTCCTTCACTGTTCCGGATGGTGTGAAAACGATTTCGGATGGTGCATTTTTTGCTGCACCGCTGCAATCGGTCACCCTGCCGGAGGGACTGGAAGGGATTGGTTCAGGAGCGTTTGACTACTGCACCAGTCTGACCAATATCACCATTCCAGAAAGCGTCACTGTCATTCAAGACCATGCATTTTCCGACTGTGAATCGCTCTCCAGCGTTTTATTTGCAGGCGATGAAGAGGCAACCGACAATGCCCTGCAAATCGGCAGCTATGCATTTTTCTGCTGTGAACAGCTGATGGATGTGACCCTGCCGAAGCGAGTCACGCAAATCGGAGATTTTGCATTTGGTGTGACCGAACAGCAGAAAGTCAATGCAGACGGCAGCACCTCCGATGAAACGGAAAACATTGCTGTTAGTGGATTTCTGCTGACCGGCTATGAAGGAGCAGCTGCGAAATATATCAGCAGCAGCCGGAGCAATGGCATCCGCATCAACTTCAAGTCCCTGCAAATCCCGTGGGTGAAGATTGTCAGCATTTCGCTGGGCTGCACCGCTGGATTGGTTTTGATTTTCCTGTTGGTTCGGATTATCAAGAAAAAGCGGCTGTCCGCTGCTGACAAGGAAGCGTTGGAAGCTGCGGAACAGGAACGCAAGATTCCGCTTTCTCAGCGAGAACCTGACCCAGAGCCGGAAGAACCGGAAGAACCGGATTATGTCAGCATTCTGGAAGATATGTCCCATTCTCAGATGACTCATCAGTTTGGACATGGTACTCTGCCGCAGGAATCTGAAACCGATTCCAATGCAGAATCTACAGAATCTTCTGAAACCACTTCTAAATCTGCCAAGTAACAAAAAATAGCGTACAGGTTCAAGTCCTGCACGCTATTTTTTTACTCTCTCATAATGTAAATGCCTGTGGCAAAAAGTCACGCAGCAAATGCACGCCGTCTGTCAGCAGAATCGGGAAATCCCCGTCACAAAATTCTGCCAGCACTTGCAAACACGCTCCGCAGGGAATGCAAGGCGTTTTTTGGGCTTCTTCTGCTGTCTTTCCACCGACAATCGCAATCGAACGAAACGACCGCTGTCCAGCGGCAATTGCTTGCAATACGGCATTTCGTTCTGCACAAATCGTCATGGAATACGATGCATTTTCCACATTGCAGCCCAGAAACATTCTGCCGTCTGTTCCCTGCAAGGCTGCCCCCACGGAAAAACCGGAATACGGTGCATATGCCCGTTCCCGTGCCTCCAATGCATAATCCGTCATGGTTTTCATGTTGTCTTGTTCCTCTCTATTCTCAGTCGGTCGAACGCTGTTCCACCAACTCCTTTGCACGCCTGCAATTCGCAAGCATCTGATAACAACAATCTCGTATCAAAAATAATGTATGGTCTACTGGCAGACGGGAGAACTGTTCTCGCTGTTCTGCTGTGCAGCACTGTTGCAGTTGCGATTCCACCTCATCGCCCAAGCCCAAAATCGTCCCGAACAGCAGGCAAGCTTCCCAGCTGGAAACAGGCCAATCTCTGCCGTGTTGCAGTGGCTGCTTCTGTTTTAAAAACTGTTTCCATCCGGCAATCTGTACGACTTCTTCCTGCAACACCGAAGAAAGCGAAATTTTCACCTGCTTTTTGTGAAACAGTCGCTGCGATGTTTCCACCCGTTCAATCTGAATCGAACCGTTCTGCTCCAATTCTGCTGAAACCAAGTCGTTTAATTCTAAATACCATTCATACAGAGAACGGCTGCCCGTTCTGCCGTTCCGGAGAAAACTGCTGTGTTCCCAGCACTTGCTCCACTGGAGCAGTTGTTTTCCGGTTGCAGTTCGTTTCTCTCCAACCAATGCACAAAGTGCATTCCACAGAGCTTGTTCACAGAGCGTTGCTCCTGCCTGCAATTCTTCAAAGTGCAGCGAAAATGACCTGCCGGAAAGCCGCTGCCAAGTGACTGCTCCGGTCTGCATCCAATGCGTCAGATAGGAACAGAGAATACCAGCATCTTCCTGCTCTGAAATAATTCCTGTCTGTACCCCCAGAAAATAAAACATTGCCGGATTCGTCCGACAGGGAATGTGTTCACAAATCGGTGCGGCTGCAATCGCAGCATCCAAGTTCTGAAAGACATTTTTCCGAGCCTTTGCCCGTTCTTCCTGCTCCTTTTGTTTTTGACTTGTAACCACCCAAAAACAAAAAAACATAATTCCCGCTGCAATCAACAGTGTAGACATTGGCGGCAAGGATATCTGTTTATTTTGCCAGAAACGTGTCAGTGCAAGTGTGATTCCATTCATATGCAAAAACCCCTTTTTTTACTTTTATTGTAAAGGGTTTCTGAAATGACGTGCAAGCATCTCTCTGAAAAAAACATGTTAAAAGTTCAGGCTATTGCGAACAGTACTGCTTGTTAGATGAAAAATCCCCCGTTGACTGGCAAAACCTGCCCTGTAATAAACGCTGCTCGTTCCGATGCCAGGAAAAGCACAGCATCTGCAACCTCTTCTGGCTTTCCAATCCGCTGCAACGGCGTTTCTTCGGCAAGTTCCTTTCGGTCTTCTTCGGATAGATGGGCGTTCATCTCGGTATCAATGACACCCGGTGAAACGGCATTGACCCGAATCCCAGACGGAGCAACTTCTTTTGCCAATGCCTTTGTAAAGGCAATGATGCCGCCCTTCGTCACGGAATAATCCACTTCGCAGGATGCTCCAGTCTGTCCCCACACAGAAGTAATATTGATAATGTTTCCAG
This sequence comes from Ruminococcus sp. CAG:254, assembly GCA_000433635.1. Classification (GTDB taxonomy): domain Bacteria; phylum Bacillota; class Clostridia; order Oscillospirales; family Ruminococcaceae; genus Ruminococcus_C. Next base: position 12,951 of record HF997823.1, on the reverse strand, counting down.
CATGCTGCTGTAACATGGTCGGCAGAATTGCACGAGTCATATCAACAGTTCCAAATAAATTGACCCGATACAAGGCTGTGCAATCCTCCTCTGAAACACACTGGAACACATCTACAACCGATATCGCTGCATTGTTCACCAGTGTATCAATCGTACCGATTTGCTCAGCAATCGCCTTTCCAGATTTGAACGCCCCACGTTCTTCCCGAAAATCTGCAAAAATCGGGTGAATGCCATACTGCTGTTCCAACGCCTGTGCAGCTTCTTTCGACTTGCAATATGTGATATAAACGGTATCCCCTTGTTCTGCAAATTTCTTTGCAATGGCAGCTCCGATGCCACGAGAGCCTCCTGTTACTAATATATTTGCCATTTATCTAAATCTCCTTCTTAAATCAAACATCTTTATTATACCATAATAAAAATCGAAAATGCAACAAATTTCCAAAAAAAGAAAGCATTCCAATCTCTACCCATTTCACAAGGCAAAAATGGAATGCTTTTTCTTTATTTTCTGATGAAAAATGGAAATTTTTAGAAAATCCGTTTCTCTCACTCTGTTTCTGCTAATACAAAATCAATGTTGCCGGAAGAAATATCCGTCTTGGTGCAACGCACTGAAATCGTATCTCCCAACTGGTAAACCCGGTCGCCATTTTCCTGTACCAGCCGGACATTGTGGTCATTTGTCCATACAGTTTCTTCGCCCAAATCCCGAATGGAAATCATCCCTTCGACGGTATTCGGCAGCATGACATAGATTCCGAAATCTGTCACGCCAGTAATCAATCCATTCATCGTTTCTCCCAGATGCTGCCGCATATATTCCGCAAAATAACATGCCTCGCAATCTCTTGAAACCCGAATGGTCAACAGTTCCCGTTGACTGGACTGTTCTGCTGCTTTCGCTGCAAACTTCGTGAACCGCTTCTGAACCGCTTCCGCAGAATGCGTGCTGCACCATTCTGACAAAATCCGATGAATTGCCAAGTCTGGATACCGCCGAATTGGAGAAGTGAAGTGAGCATAATCACTCAGTGCCAGCCCGAAATGTCCAATCGGTTCAGTTTCATAGGCTGCCTTTGCCATCGACCGCAGCACCATTCCATGAATGACCGGAGCGGCAGGTGTTCCGGCTGCCTTTTCGAGAATTTCAGCTAAGTTTCTCGGCTGTACATTGGTCAATACCGGAACTTCTGCCCCCATTCGCAGCAAGCCATCCTGCAAGGCTTCAATCTTTTCGGAAGAAGGGGCATCGTGTACCCGATAGACAAACGGCAGAGCGTGTTCCTTTGCCACACGGGCAGCGGATTCATTTGCCAGCAGCATCATTTCTTCAATGATGCATTCGCTCTTGCCACGGGTGCGAGGCTGAACATCAACACAAATGCCATCTGCATTCAGGAGAATCTTGCTCTCTGGCGTTTCAATTTCCGGAGCACCCCGCTGTTTTCTCAGGCAAAGCCGCTTGTCGCAGAGTTCGTTCAGCAGCGGCAGCATATCCAGTACTTCTGCATATTTTTCCTGCAATGCAGCATCCGCAGTGCCATCCAACAAAGCGTTGATTTCTTTATAAACGCCCTTGACCTTGGAACGAATGATACTCTTCCGGAACGTATAAGAACGAAGTACCCCTTGATTGTCCAGTTCCATGATGGCAGAAAAGGTAAGCCGGTCTTCCTGCGGATTCAGAGAACAAATGCCGTTGGAAAGTGCTTTCGGCAGCATCGGAATCACTTGGTCGGCATAGTACAGACTTGTCCCTCGTTCCAGTGCTTCTTTGTCGAGTGCCGAATGCGGCTTGACATAGTGGGAAACATCGGCAATATGCACGCCGAGCCGATAACCATTCGGAATCCGTTCCACGGAAACAGCATCGTCCAAATCCTTGGATTCTGCACTGTCAATTGTAAAAATGCAGGCATCCCGCAAATCTAACCGATTCTGGTAAGCTTCTTTCGGAATTGGCTGGCTGGCAAGAGCAGCTGCTTCTTTTTCCACTTCTTCCGGAAAAATCGGGGAAATATTCTCCAGTGTCAATTGTGCCTGTGCACAGACTGCTGCACAGTCTGCATTTCCGAAGGAATAGATAACTTTCGCCTTGTGTTCGGCATGGCGAGTGCCACGGGAAACAATCTCCGCCAAAACTTTATCGTGTTCCTGATAAGATACCTCCCGATTCGGCAACAGCCGGATGGGGGTTTTGCTCATGGTATCCGGCAGCAGGAACGGCTTTCCATCCTCATACACAATGATACCTGTCAGGCGAGCAGATGCCTGCTCTAAAATATCCAGTACTTCGCCCTCTGGCTTTCCGCTCCGAGAGGGAATGCTCCGCATCAAAACTCGGTCTTGCGGCAATGCTCCGAGCAGGAACTTTCCTGGAATGAACCAGTCGCTTTCTGCTTCCGGGTCATCTGGACGGACAAAGCCAAAGGTACGGCTCAACCGGACAACCGTTCCGGTCTTGCAGTGCAGCGACGCACACCAGTAATATTTCCGGCGTTGTTTATAAATCAAGCCTGCTTTTCGCAGGGATTCCAAAGCCTCCTGAAACAGGGCAGAACCGTTTTTCTTTGTGCGGCACTTTGCAGCCAGCAAGGTTTCCTCCAGACCATGAATGCCAGCATCTGCTAAAAACAGCTTACATTTGGTCTGATATGCTTCTAAAATTTCTGCTGCATCCCGTTTTGGCGGTGCAGATGGTGTTTTTGCCATAATGTTGGTTCTCCTTTATTCAATCAATGATCAAATGATGATTACAAATCCGCATACTGTATCTTTGCAGAACCGCTGCGGTATTCTGTTTCTACTTTCTCATGGATGGGTAAAAAAATACCTGTCATCCGGTTAACGAGCCGGATGACAGGACGTGTCGTTGTTATTTTGTAATCAACGGCATGACAATGTCAATGAAAAGAATGAGGACAAAGAACAACACCGTTAAGATGGTGGTTAACTTATGCAGTCTTGCTTCCTTTGTACGGCCTCTGTTCTTATCATAGAAGGAATCGTTGCTTGCACCTGTCAAGGCAGCCGTTGCGTTCTGTGGCTTTTGTTCCTGCATCATGCAGATGATGATGGTAACCAAGCTGATGAGCAGCAGAACCGCACCGATCACGATTTCTAATGTTCCCATGACCAAACCTCCCGTCTTTGATGATCTCTGTTATTATAACATATCTTTTTTGAAAATGCAAGACCTAATTTTCCTGCAACATTTCCTTCCATACAATGGTTTTCCGACTCAGCGTTATCGCAACAGTGTTCCGCACCGTTCACAGAATTTTGCGTTTGGATCTGTACAAATCGTTCCACAATTCGGACAAACCGAACTGCCTGGATAGTGATTTCCTGGGATAAGATTCTGACTTTCTCCGGCATAAGGATTCATCGGGGAATCCTGGTCTTCCCACGGGCTATGAAATTGCACACTACCAGCTGCCTTTTCCTTAGACCGCTTAGCATAAGAAACAATCAGTGCTCCAGCAAGTCCAGCCAACACAAGAATTCCTGCACCAATCAGAAGCAATCCCAACCAAGAAGAATCATTCTCCTTAGAGGAATCATCTTTAGACTGGTCATCCAGATTCACAGCTGCTACGACTTTTGTGGTAGTCGGTTCTTTGGTTTCTGTCACCAGCACTGTATTTTCTACAATCATAGTTTCTGTTGGTGGTTCTGTTACCAGAATGGTTTTTTCTACGACAACGGTTTCTTTCGGTGGCTCTGTTACCAGAACGGTTTTTTCTACAATTACAGTCTGCTTTGGTGCTTGTGTCTGTGCTGGAGCAGGCGTTGTATCATAGAAGGAAAGATAGTTGGAATCAATCCAGCCATAATAATCGCCGTCATCGGTATCCCAACATTCATACCAAGTTACGCCATGGGAAGAACAGGTATTCTTTGCGGTGATGTGCCAAGCATTTTCGACTTTGTGCTGTGTTGCCTGTGCCCCGTCTGAATAGCAGGCATAACTGGAAGCATAGCCATAAACACCGTTTCCGGCAACTTGTCCTTTTCGAGGGGAAATACTCGTAATCGTAACTGGAGAACTGCCGGAGGAGGGCTCATCTTTGATGGTGCTGGAATAAACGGTAATATATTTCCAGTCAATCCATCCATAATAGTCGCCATCATCGGTATCCCAACACTCAAACCACTGTACTCCATGGGAATAATGTGCATTTTTCAAGGTGATATGCCATCCATTTTGAACAGCATGCTGTTCTTCTATTGCCCCACCATAACAAACATAATTAGTCGTATAGCCATAAACGCCATCACCCTTGACTTCCCCTGTTGCAGGCAAATGTCCAGTCAAGTCATTTGCTGCAACCGTCATTGGCTGCAAAACAGGAACGGTAGTCTGCATTGGCAATACCAGCCCCAGCAACAACAGCAGTGAAAATAAACTGCTCCCAATTACTTTTCCCATTCGTTTCATGTTTCATCAATCTCCTCTCATATCATAAACCCATTACACAAACAATCCGATTCCATAGGAAGCTGCGTTCAGCACAAACGAAAATAAAAATGGATTGCGTTTCTGCGTCAGACAACGTCGATAAATCAACGCTTCCACCAACCAAATCAAGCCCTCGAAAAACAAAATCCAAAGTACTGGATGTGTAATCCGAAATGGCACAAAAAAGTTGATGAACACTGCTGCCGGATTGGTCAGCACATTGACCAGAAACACTAGAAATAAATCCTTGCAATTCCGTTTTGGATAAATCCAAGCTGCGAGACATTCCACAACTTCTGTTACAATGAAGCAGGGCAGCAACAAATCCAACAACAAAAACTGCCAAAGGCTATCATGCAAAAAACCACCCTCTTTTTCGTAAAAGATTCATCTGGAATCGCATTGTATGCTACTTGTTACCAGTATATCATAAGTTTCTACAAAATGCAAGTTGCAGTTGTAGTTATTTGTCTTTTTAGGGTACAGGATAGGCGTCACAGACAATCGAAAAGTTTTTGATTCAACAATTTTGAAAAACTGCTGCATCGAAAAACTTTTTATGTTCGTACAACATCCTCCAACAAAAAACAGCTGTCAACTTGCATTGACAGCTGTTTTTCTTTCTGCTACGAATTTCTGTTTTACTTATTCCAGCGGCGGTAATGTGCCCGTTTGCAGCTGATAATACCGTCCCTTTTGTGCCATCAACTGAGCATGGTTACCTCGCTCAATGACACAGCCATGATCCAGAACCAGAATCACATCTGCATTCTGAATGGTAGAAAGCCGATGGGCAATGACGAAAACAGTTCTGCCTTTCATCAAGGCATCCATACCAGCCTGTACAATTCGCTCGGTTCGGGTATCAATCGAAGAAGTTGCTTCATCCAAAATCATAACCGGTGGATCTGCAACCGCAGCTCTTGCAATCGAAAGCAGCTGCCGTTGTCCCTGCGACAAGCCAGAGCCATCTCCTTCCAGAACGGTTTCATAGCCATCCGGCAACAGCATAATAAAGTCATGGGCATTTGCTCGCTTTGCAGCGGCAATGCATTCTTCATCGGTTGCATCCAAGCGACCATATCGAATATTATCCATAACCGTTCCAGTGAACAGGTTGACATCCTGCAAAACCATTCCCATCGAACGCCGCAAATCTGCCTTACAGATTTTATTGATGTTGATGTTGTCGTACCGCACCTTTCCGTCTGCAATATCATAGAACCGATTAATCAGGTTAGTAATGGTCGTTTTTCCGGCACCCGTTGCCCCAACAAAGGCAATTTTCTGTCCCGGCTTTGCATACAAGCTGACATCATGCAGGACAATTTTTTCCGGCACATAGCCAAAGTCCACATGTTCCATCTGCACATCGCCTTGCAGCTGCGTATAAGTCACAGTTCCATCCTGATGCGGATGCTCCCACGCCCACAGATGCGTGCGGTGGTCAGCTTTGCGAAGGTTACCGTCTGCGTCCCGTTCCGCATTGACCAGATGCACATAGCCTTCGTCCTGCTCCGGCTGTTCATCTAGCATATGGAAAATACGTCCTGCACCAGCCAGTGCCATGACAATTGCACTTGCCTGCTGGGAAATCTGCCCGATTGGCTGCGTAAAGCTTTTGCTCAGCTGCAAGAATGCAGCGATTGCACCCAATGTCAGACCGCCCACACCGTGCAGGGCAAGTACCCCGCCCAGAATCGCAATGCACACATATTGCAGGTTGCCGAGGTTGTTTGTAATCGGCATCAGGATATTAGCGAAACTGTTCGCTTTCGTTGCATTCTCAAACAAGCCCTCGTTCTTCTCATCAAAAACAGCTGCTGCCTGCGGTTCGTGGCAAAATACTTTCACGACCTTCTGCCCGTGAATCATTTCTTCTACATAGCCGTTTACATCGCCCAACGATGCCTGCTGTGCTACGAAATATTTTCCGCTCTTTCCGCCAACATGCTTGACAATCACCATCATAAAAATCAAAAAGGCAATGACAAACAGCGTCAGCCAAACGCTTGTTACCAGCATCGCAACAAACACAGCCACAATCGTAATCGTGGAAGAGATGAACTGCGGTAAACTCTGTGCCATCATCTGCCGGAGCGTGTCGGTATCGTTGGTGTACAGGCTCATAATATCGCCCGTTGCATTCTGGTCAAAATAGCGAACAGGCAGTTTCTGCATATGGGTAAACATATCATCCCGAATCTTTTTCAGAACGCCCTGCGAAACTGGCACCATCAGCCGGATGTATAAAAGCGTACAAATTGCACCGCCAGCAAAAATCACTGCCATTTTCAGAATCATCGACAGCAGTCCGCTGTAATCCGCATGCGATTCCAACAGCAATGGTGCGATGTAATCATTAATCAGCGTCTTTAAAAAGGTGGCACTGATGGTACTTGCCAACGCACTGAAAATGATACACAAAAAGACAACTGCCAACCGCAGGCGATACGGTTTCAAATACCGCAGCAGCCGTTTTAATACAACCATTGGATTTTCTGCCGTTCCAGTCGGTGAAGCTGTTTTGAATTTGCTCATTCTGTTACACCGCCTTTCTTCGTCTGTTCTTCGTAAATTTCCTGATAAATTGCATTTGTTTGCAATAATTCCTCATGTGTTCCCATACCGTTGATGACACCGCCATCCAGCACCAAAATTAAATCCGAATCCTGTAAGGAGGAAATCCGCTGTGCAATGATAAACTTGGTGGTTTCCGGCAAGTAGGTTTTCAGGGCTGTCCGAATACCAGCATCTGTTTTCGTATCCACAGCACTGGTGGAATCATCCAGAATCAAAATCTTCGGCTTTTTCAGCAAGGCTCTGGCAATGCAAAGCCGCTGCTTCTGTCCGCCAGAAACATTTGCACCGCCCTGTTCAAGATAGGTATCATAGCCCTTCGGGAATGTTGCAATAAATTCATCGGCATTCGCCAGCCGACAGGCTTCCTGCAATTCTGCATCCGTTGCCTGTTCATTGCCCCAGCGTAAATTCTCTTTAATCGTACCGGAGAACAGCACGTTCTTTTGCAGCACCATTGCCACAGCATTCCGGAGCGTATCCAAATCATAATCCTTGACATCTACACCGCCCACTTTGACCGTTCCGGCGGTCGTATCATACAGCCGAGGAATCAGCTGCACCAGTGAACTCTTCGAGCTGCCTGTACCGCCCAAAATTCCAACGGTCATACCAGATGGAATGTGCAGGTCAATGTCTTTCAGGCAACACTTATCCATCCGCTTGGAATAGCTGAACGAAACGTGCGAGAAGTCTACGCTGCCATCCGCAACCTTCAAAACCGGATGTTCCGGATTGGTCAAGTCGCTCTGTTCGTCTAACACTTCAACAATTCGCTCTGCCGATGCACGAGATATGACAACCATGACAAAAATCATGGACAGCATCATCAATGCCCCCAAAATCTGTAATGCATAGGTCATCAGACTCATCAGTTCGCCTGTGGTCAAATCGCTGCCGCCAGAGCCAACAATGATTCTTGCCCCAAACCATGACAGCAACAGCATACAGCTATAAACAGCAACCTGCATACCCGGCATAGAAAATGACAGTCTGCCTTCTGCCTTGCAAAAGTCTGCATAAATTTTCTGCGAAATCTTCGCAAACTTGCTGATTTCGTGATCTTCTCGTACGAATGCCTTTACCACTCGAACACCATGCACATTTTCTTGCACGACGTTGTTCAGCTTGTCGTAGGTGCGGAATACCCGTTCAAAAATCGGGTGCACACTGCTCATCAGGAAAAAGACAAATGCCCCCAAAATCGGAATCGCAATCAGAAAAATAATCGACAGCTTCGGGCTAATCCGAATCGCCATTGCCAGCGAGAAAATCAACATTGCCGGCGACCGCAAAGCAACTCGCACAATCATTTGATACGCATTCTGTAAGTTGGTCACGTCTGTGGTCAGACGGGTCACCAGACTGGACGCAGAAAAGCGGTCAATGTTAAAGAAGGAAAAGCCCTGTACCACATGGAATAAGTCATGCCGGATATTCTTGGCGAACCCAGCAGATGCCTTTGCTGCAAAGTGTCCGGCAAGAATGCCAAACAACAGCGACAAAATACAGCAAACTGCTAAAATTCCGCCTGTTTTTAAAATTGCCGCCTGATTTGCCCCGTCAATGCCGTCATCAATCAGTTTTGCCATCAGCAGCGGAATGATCACTTCCATAATAACTTCTAGGACAACAAACAGCGGCGACAACAGCGAAGCTCCTTTATACTGCCGGACACAGCCAGCCAATCGTTTTAACATGTTGAATTCCCTCCTTTGGATTCATAATCGGTCAGATTTTTACACATCACCTGCAAGGTTTTTTGAAACTGCTCCAAATCTTCCATGGAAATCCCTGCTGTCAACACCGATTCAAAAAACTGGCACTCTTTCTCGACATCGTTGTGCAGAGAAATCGCTTTTTCTGTCAGGACAATGCGTTTCAGCCGAGCATCTTCCGGCACGGACTCCCGTACAATCAGTCCGTTTTTCTCCATACGGTTTAAGGTTGCTGTCACCGTGGAACGGCGGATGCAAAGCCGCTTTTCAATGTCCCGTTGGTAGACCGGTTCGGTCTGATCATAGAGAAAATGAATCAGCCAGCCATGTACACCGGTCAACTGTTCCTGCTCCCGAATCCCACGAGAACGGTTGCAGTATCGAGTCATCAGCGTACAAAGCTGATGCAGTGGCGGAAACAGCCGGAACGGCGATTCCGGCTGAACTTGTTTCTTCATCTGAAACCCCTTCTTTCTGGTTGAGATTGTTCATCGTTGAACTGTTCGATATTAAACAATATCATAACACATTGCATCTGCATTGTCAAGAAATATCCGGCGATTGCAAGCGAAAATCTCCGCCTGAAACATCCGGATTTTTTGTGAAACCTGCTCACGTTTCTAAAATTCTAATCCTTGGAAAATTTCATTCCTTTCAAATGTTCTGCATAGTTTTTTCTTCTATTTTTCTATTTTTTTATCCAAACTGCTTGACAATTGTGAAAAGAAGTGATACTATAAAAACATATGCGTATCACGTTCTTATCACAAATTTCATGAAGGAGGATTTCACATGCAACATCGCAAACGGACAGCCCTCATCGCAGGTCTATTCACCATCACCTGTCTGGCACAGATTTCCATGAATACCATGAGCGGAATCTCTGCGGACGCAGCTGGCAGCTATGATATGGCGGTTACTGTCAATCTGGCTGGAGAAAAGAAAGCCATCAGCCCACACATTTATGGGGTCAATGATTCTGGTGACGGCAGCAACTTGAAAAATGTTACCGTTGACACCGTTCGGCAGGGCGGTAACCGTCTGACTGGCTACAACTGGGAAACCAACTATTCCAACGCTGGTGAAGACTGGCACAATAGTTCCGATACCAACATCGGTGACGACACAGACGGTTGCGGCTATGCCGGCAGAAGATTGTCTGCAACCTGCCAGAAAAACAACATCCCTTACAAGATGACAACCCTGCAAATGGCGGGCTATGTTGCGGCAGACAAAGCCGGAACCGTTCTGGAATCGGAAGCAGCTCCATCCTCCCGCTGGAAGGAAGTCAAATTCAAGAAAGACACTGCTCTGACACTCGAACCGGATGTTACAGACGATTATGTTTACATGGATGAATACGTCAACTATCTGGTCAAGACCCTGGGCGACTCCACCACTTCTACCGGTATTCAGGCTTACAGCTTGGACAATGAACCAGTCCTGTGGAACGATACTCATCCACTGTTACACAGCAAGGAAGTCAGCAGCAGCGAATTGATTTCCAAATCCATTGAACTTGCAAATGTTGTAAAAGAAATTGACCCAAATGCAGAAGTTTTCGGCCCTGCATTCTGGGGCATGCTGCCTTGTATCAATGGCAGCAACAGTGCAAGCGATAAAAACAACAATGTTTACACCGATCCGGATTACGATGCTGTTAAGGGCAACTACAGCTGGTTCATGGATTATTATCTGGAACAGATGGCAAATGCAGAAAAAGAATCCGGCAAGCGACTGTTGGATGTGGTAGATGTGCATTTCTACTCCCAGGATTGCAGCACAGAAGCTTCACGGGTACAGGCTGCAAGAAGTCTGTACGATGCCTCCTATGTGGAAAACAGCTGGCTGCAACCAACCTTCGGACAGTACTTCCCATTCCTGCCAAAATTACAGGAATCCATTGACAAGTATTATCCGGGCACGAAAATTGCCATCTCCGAATATAACTTCGCAGACCTGAGCAATGAAAAAGAATCCGGTAAGCTCTCCAGTGCTGCCATTGCAGAAGCGGACGCTCTCGGCTGCTTTGCAGATAACAATGTTTACTTTGCAACCTACTGGGGCACTTTGTCTGAATGCCCATATGCAGCTTCTGCCATCAACCTCTACACCAACTACGATGGAGAAGGTGCTTCCTTTGGTGATACACTGGTAGAATCTTCGACCAGTGACATTTCCCTTGCTTACTCCTACGCTTCCATTGACGGCAGCGATGATTCTACAGTAAAGACCGTGCTCTCTAACAAGAGTGCTGACCAGACAGAAGATGCTGTCATCACACTGGACGGTACAACAAAGGATTACCAGAGTGCTGTTGTTTATGCCATCACACCGAAAGATGACCAGATTCGCATCATTGATGTTCAGAACGACATCAGCGGCAATCAGGTTAAGGTTGAACTCCCGCCGATGTCTGTTGCACAGGTTGTTGTATCTGACCAGAAAACAGACAAGGAAGTTTATGTAAAGCCGGAAGAACCGGATACTAAGACCATCACTTACAAGTATGAAGACTTGGAACTGTCCGGCAACGGTTTCCCGAAGATTCCGCTGACCGACTTGGAACACCTGAAAAAAGTCATCATCAACACCACGGTTACTTGCAGCACCAACGCTGACTGGTACGGCGGCGGCGGTGCGTTGGCCTTCAACGACCTGCTGCTGGAAGATGGTACAAAAGCATGGGCTTCCAAAGCATATTCCTTTGGAGCTGGCACAAATGACAATGTCATTCTGATGGATGGCAAATATACCGTTAACAAGGAAGAAGTTTCCGGTACGCCAACGCAGGACTATGCAGAATTACAGGGTTGCTGGTGGAAATCTTCTACCAACAGTGAATCCGGCGAAGATGTTTCTGTCACCTTCAATTCTGTATCACTGGTTTATGAATACGAAAAAGACCCGGATACCACAACAACGACAACAACTACTACGACTACCACAACAGAAACAACCACAACGCTTACTGAAACAACACCAGCAGAAACCACTGCACCAGATGAAACAACTACTTCTATAGAATCAACGACTTCAGAAATCATAGAAACCACTACCGCTGAAACCACTACAATTGATGATTCTAATATCTCCTATGGCGATGTCAACACAGACGGCGTTGTAGACTTGAGAGATGCAGTTTACTTGAATAAGCATCTTGCAACACTCGTTACCCTTACAGACATTCAATTAAAGAATGCCGATGTTTATGCAGATGGCAACGTCACTGAAGACGACACCACATACCTGATGCAGTTTGTACTGAATATGATTACAGATCTCCCAGTACCGCCAAAAGCATAATGCCATAAAAAGAACCCTCCATGAAAAACACCCGACCGGACAAGTACGTTTGTACAATCCGGTCGGGTGTTTTGTTATTATGATTCTGCCCACTCAAAATGGTCTCCAGCTGCCAGTTCAAAATGATACTTGACAATTCCCAAATCTACTTCTGTATACAATCCCCAGCCTGCTCCCGCCCGAACTGTATGGTCATTCACTAGGGTAAACAAAAATTTCTGCTGATTGACGGCAGTCGGTGCAAGCAATGCTGCCTGCACACCCTTTTCAAACCAGTGCGGCATTTCATCCTTGATTCGTATCACGGATTCCAACGATTTTGAATGATGCGGAACGCCGTCCTCCGCTCCGTATCCGATGGCAATCACTAAACAACATTTTTCACCGTCTTCCAATTGAAAAGCAGCTTTTCGTTTCCGATAGGATGCACCGACCCAGCATGTCCGCAGCCCAAGCGTCTGAGCGAAGAGCACTAGTTTTTCGCCGTAATATCCGCATTGCTCGCCCAACCGGTCACTTTTTCTCCCGACCAGTGCAATATAATTCCGCACATTTTTAAAATTTCCATAGCGAGCAAGCAGTCCATCAAATGCCTGCGGTTCATCTAATATCAACTGCATATGCAAGCCGCTTTCTTGGTTGCATTGTTTGAGAAATGTTTGCAGCTGTGATTTTACGGGGTCGGTGATGGGTTGGGTCGTATAGGAACGGACGGAATGCCGTTCTACCATTGCTGTAAAAAGGTCCATGAAATACCTCCTTTGAAAAATTCCTGTTCGGTTGCTGTTATTATAGCATAGTTTTGGAAAAATAGCGAGTGGAAACGAAAAATTTTTCAGGATTGGTTGTAAGCAACGAGCCGCAGGCAAATAAAAAGTT
>HF997822.1 GCA_000433635.1 Ruminococcus sp. CAG:254 | reverse complement strand
TGGGATTCAGACCGTTGTCAGCCCGCCGTTTCCGGAGATTGCAGCGATGGACGGTGAAACCTTCTGTCGGGTCTATCTCCACGACCAGATGCACGCAAAAAAGCTCTTTTGCGGCAGGGATTTTCGATTTGGCAACCGGGCTGCATGGGGCGTTGCCGACTTGGCAGCGTTCGGCGAAACCTTTGGCTTTACGGTCGAACTGATTGACGCTGTGGAACAGGATGGAGCGGTCATTTCCTCCAGCCGGATTCGACAGCTGCTGTTAGATGGCAAAATCCAGCAGGCAAACCGCCTGCTCGGTGCACCCTATCAAATTTCCGGCATCATTCAGCATGGGGCTGCCCTCGGCAGAACCATTCAGTTCCCGACCATCAATCTTTCCCTTGCTCCGGAACAACTTGTGCCACTCTATGGCGTTTATCGGGCAAAGGTCTATTTGAAAGACGGCAGCGTCTGGAACGGCGTGACCAACATCGGTACAAAGCCAACCGTTTCCAATGCCTGCATTCCAGTTGCGGAAACCCATTTATTAGGCTTTCAAGGGGATTTATACGGGCAGTTCTGCCGGATCGAACTGCTGGACTTTCTGCGGAAAGAACAAAAGTTCTCCGGTCTGGACGAGCTGAAAGCTGCCATTGCGGACAACATCCGCACCGTACAAGCTGCCTGCAAGCAGTAAAGCCCACTGTTCCCCATAATTATCATTATACCTATATTTATCAAACGAAAGGAAGTTTTTTTCTCATGGAAAAACGTGTCAGAACACGGTTTGCACCAAGCCCGACTGGCTATATGCACATCGGCAACCTGAGAACCGCTCTGTATGCCTATCTGCTGGCAAAAAAATATGACGGCGACTTTATTCTCCGAATCGAAGATACCGACCAGGAACGGTATGTCGAAGGGGCGGTTGATATTATCTATAACACCCTCCGCATTGCTGGCTTGAAGTGGGACGAAGGCCCGGATATCGGCGGCCCAGTTGGCCCTTATGTGCAGTCTGAACGGATGGGCATGTTCAAGGGCTATGCAGAAGAGCTGGTCAAGAGCGGCCACGCTTACTACTGCTTCTGCGGCAAGGAACGGCTCGAAGAAGTCCGGAAGATTCAGGAAGCTTCTCACATCGCTCCGATGTATGACCGGCACTGCCGGAATCTGACACCGGAAGAAATTCAAGAAAAGCTGGACGCTGGTGTTCCGTATGTTATCCGCCAGAAGATGCCGCTCGATGGTACAACCACATTCCACGATGAAGTTTATGGCGATATCACCGTAGAAAACAGCACGCTGGATGATCAGATTCTGATCAAGACTGATGGTATGCCGACTTACAACTTCGCAAATGTTGTAGACGACCACCTGATGGGCATTACCCACGTCATCCGTGGTAACGAATATCTTTCCTCTGCTCCGAAGTATAACCTGCTCTATCAGGCATTCGGCTGGGATGTTCCGGTTTATGTGCACTGCTCTCCGGTCATGAAGGACAAGACCCACAAGCTTTCCAAGCGGAACGGGGATGCCTCCTTCCAAGACCTGCTCGAAAAGGGCTATCTGCCGGAAGCCATCATTAACTTCATCGCTCTGCTGGGCTGGGCACCGACTGGCGAACAGGAAATCTTCACCATGGACGAACTGATTCAGGCGTTTGACATCTCTGGTATCAGCAAATCCCCAGCACTGTTTGACCCGGTTAAGCTGAAAGCCATCAACGGCGAATATATCCGCAAGATGACACCGGAAGCCTTTGCAGAAAAAGCCATTCCGTACATCCGTCAGGTGGTTCACAGCGAAACCGCAGACCTGCAGCTGCTCTGCCACGTTTTACAACCAAGAACCGAACTGTTCACCGATATTCCGGAACAGGTGGATTTCATTGATGCCCTGCCGGATTATGACGTAGAACTGTATCGCCACAAGAAGATGAAAACCACACCGGAAACCGCCAAGGAAGCCCTCACGGAAATCTTGCCGGTTCTGGAAGGCATTTCTGATTGGACAGTAGACAGCATTCATGCTGCTGTTTTCGCAAGAATCGGCGAACTCGGCGTAAAGAATGGCTGGATGCTCTGGCCGCTGCGGACTGCCCTCTCCGGCAAGCCGTTTACACCGGGCGGCGGCATTGAACTCTGTGCCATTTTGGGCAAAGACGAAACCCTCAAGCGGGTTCAGGACGGTATAAACCGCCTTTCGTAAGATTATCACAGCATTTTCACAATATCCGACTATAATCATTCGGGAATAGGTTGAAAAAGGGGCTGGGGATGCACCCTTGCCCCTTTTTTTGCTGATTCTGAATCAAAAACAGCTGCAATCCCCTTGCAGCTGCATCAAAATAGGGAGGTCTTCTTTTCGCATGATTACGGTAAATCATCTGACCAAGCGTTACGGCAGTCACCTTGCAGTCGATGACATCAGCTTCACCGTACAAGATGGTGAAATTGTGGGCTTTTTAGGGCCGAACGGTGCCGGAAAATCCACCACAATGAACATGTTGACCGGTTACATCAGCTCTTCTTCCGGAGAGGCTCTGATCAACGACATCAACATTCTGGACAATCCCATCCAGGCAAAACGGGAAATCGGCTACCTGCCGGAACTGCCGCCACTCTATCAGGAAATGACCGTTATGGGCTACCTGCGGTTCGTCTATGACCTGAAAAAGTGCAAACTCCCCCGCAAAGCACACCTCACTGAAATCTGCAACCTCTGCAAAATCAGTGATGTGCAAGACCGCATCATCAAGAATCTGTCCAAAGGTTACCGGCAGCGTGTCGGTCTGGCACAGGCACTCGTTGGCAATCCGCCAATCCTGATTCTTGATGAACCAACCGTTGGTCTTGACCCAAAACAAATGATGGAAATCCGAAACCTGATTAAGCGGCTCGGAAAACGACACACGGTTATTCTCTCTTCCCACATCCTGTCGGAAATTCAGGCAGTCTGTGACCGGGTCATCATCATCAACAAGGGCAAACTGATGGCAGATGGTGCAATTGACACCCTCGCACAGTCCATGTCCCAGAACCACCGCCTCAAGGTACGGCTGGATGGTGCAGAAGCAGACGTTTTACAGGCTCTGCGTGCAATTCCAGACGTGGCAAAGGTTCAGCAGTCCACACAGCTCGAAGCAGGCTTGTTCGATTACGAAATCGAACCGAAGAACAACGCCGACCTGCGAAAGGCAGTCAATGCCGTTGCACAGGAACACGGCTGGAACATCTACCGCATGGAAAGCGGTCTGCTGACACTGGAAGACATCTTCCTCAAGGTGACCATGGGCGAATGGACACCGGAACAAACAAAAACTGAGCCGGATGCTGCACCGAAAAAACCTGCTCCGGCAACAAAACAACCCGACACCAAACAAGAGGAGGCAAAGTAACATGGGAGCGATTTATCGGAGAGAGTTGGGGTCTTTCTTCAACTCCGCCATCGGCCCGGTCTTTCTGACGGTATTCTATCTGGGATCGGGTGTTCTGTTCTGGCTGTTCTGTCTGAATTACGCTCGAACAGATATGAGTAACTATTTTGCATGGATGCGGTTGGTCATGGTTTTGATTCTGCCGCTGCTGACGATGCGTCTGCTTTCAGAAGAACGTGCACAGAAAACCGACCAAGGACTCTTGACCGCACCGGTTTCCCTCGGCGGCATTGTCCTCGGCAAGTATTTTGCCGCCCTGACCGTCTATGCAATGGGCATTGCCATTGTCTTTGTCTATGCCATCCTGCTGAGCTTCTTCGGCACGGTTGCATGGTCGATTGTCTTTTCCAATTTTATCGCCCTCTTCCTCATGGGAGCGGCGTTCATGGCAATCACCCTGTTTTTGTCTGCATTCACAGCAAACCAGTTCATCGCCTATGTTTTGGGCATCGTTTCTCTGGTTGTCCTCTATATGATCGACTACCTGAGCGGAACAGTTTCCAGCAGTGCAGATTCTCTTTCCAGCAAAAGCACTGTCCTCAGCACCCTTGTGGGCTGGCTCGGCAATGCGATGGAATCGGTTTCATTCTTCAGCCGCATTTATGACTTTACTTATGGACTGTTTAACCTGTCCAGCGTTCTGCTCTATATCAGCACGGCGGTTCTGTTTAATTTCTTTACCGTCCGGGTATTTGAAACCAGACGTTGGCGGTAAGAAGGAGGCTGAAAACGATTATGGAACAACAGGATGCAAAGCTGATCAAACAAAGACAGCGGAAAAAGAAGATGAAATACGGCGGTATTGCGTTTGCCATTACTGTCATTGTCACAGCAATTGTGATTTTAGTGAATGTTGTTGTCGGTTTATTGGTGGAACGGTATCCGAACGCCAAAATCGACCTGACATCATCCAACTTGTACGAAGTTTCGGATGAAACCATTGACTATATCAAAAACCTCACCGAACCCGTTGAAATTGCCGTTTCCAGCGAGGAAAGCACCTTGGAAAAGGACTCCTATCTGAAGATGGTAACGGAACTGCTGAAAAAATATCAGGGCTATTCCAGTGAAATCGAAGTAACTTACTTCGACACCACCAAAGATCCGGATATTCTCTCAAAATATCAGAGCAAGTACAGCGGTACGATTAGTTCTGATAATGTCATTGTTTGCAGCGGCGACCGGGTAAAGGTATTCCCACTGTCTGACTTCTTTGACATGGATCAGGACAAGTTGCAGTATTATTATTATGGACAGGTTTCCCTGTCCGAATGCATCACCGCATTCAAGGGCGAACAGTCCCTCACCAATGCCATCATGAACGTTACCGATGCAAATCCGCAGCGAGTTGGCTTTATCGGCACTTCTAACGGCAACACCATCTACAGCCCGACACAGGGCAACCAGTATGCTGCCAAGGTTCTGAGCACGCTGCTGGACGACAACGGCTATGATGTTACACAGCTGGATATGGTCACCGATACCATTTCTCCGGATGACTATGATTTGCTGGTGCTGCCAGCTCCGGTCAACGACCTGACAGTCGATGCCATTGACAAGCTGGAAACGTTCCTGCACAATGACGGCAACCTCGGCAAACGGTTACTCTACATCGCCGACTTTACACAGGGCAACACCCCAAATCTGGACGCATTCCTGAAGGATTGGAACATTGTGGTCGATAACAGCTATGTCATTGACGACAACTCCAGCACCCAGCAGGCAGTTACCTTGCTCGTTGCCGGCAATCAGAGAATGTATGCTCCAATTGTCAACCAGACCAGCAGCGACTACAGCAGCGGACTTTCTAACACTTCCCTGCCGATTATCGCTCCGGTTTCCCGTCCGATTCTCACCAGAGATGCCAACAATGGCAGAGTGGTTACCGACCTGCTGGATACCGCAGATTCTGCTTACTGCGTTCCGCTGAATCTCGATAGCAACTCGGAACGGGCAGAAGCAGCTTGGGATGCACAGAACGGTGTTACCACCACCGAAGCAACCGAGGAAACCACGGAAGAAACAACCACCACTACAACCTTTGATGCTGCCAATGCAGAACGCAGCAGTTATTCTGTCATGGCATTCTCTCAGAATCAGGCTGCACAGGATAACGGTCAAATTGAAAGTGATGTCATGGTCATCGGTTCGATGGGTTACTTCGATTACTACGTTGCACAGGATACCTCCTATAACAATGCGGATTACTTCATCAGTGCACTGAACACCATTTGCGGAAAATCTGACAACATCGTCATCACTGCAAAGGATATGAACATCACTTCGATGAATACAACTGCTTCTCAGATGAAGTTGCTCACCACAGTCGTTCTGGTTGTCTTCCCGGCAATTACGATTGTGATTGGCATTGTCATCTGGGCACGCAGAAAGAGCCGCTAATTGCAGAAAGGATGGCGTGACCTATGCAAAAACGAATGATTGGTGTGATTTGCGGGGCTGCCGTTGTGGTACTGCTGGCTGGCAGTGTTGTCTTGCTGACCCGTCCGTCTGGCAAGGAGGACAGCAGCAGTGATGCCACTGCTGCTACCACACAATCCGCAGAAGACCTCGCAGCATTGACACTCTCGGACGAGTCCGCAGACAATGTGAAACAGATTTCTGTTACCAACGCAACCGGCAGCTATGAAGTGGTTCGTGTAAAAACTGCAAAGACCACCACCGCAACGGATGCAACAGATGCAACGGATTCTACTGCTGCAACAACAGGAACGGAATCGGCAGACTTCCGGATTTCTGGCTGGGAGGATATTCCCACCAACGAATCCCTGCTTGGAACACTTGCCAACAACACCGCCAGCCTACAGGCTGACCAGTGTGTGGAAGAACACGCAACCGACCTCGACAAGTTCGGGCTGGGCAAGGATGCCACACAAGTCAGCATGCAGTTCGATGATGGAACGACCTTTGCGTTCCGCATCGGCGGCAGCGTTTCCGGTGCAAGCTGCAACTATTTCGCTCTGGCGGACAGTGATACGGTTTATGCCGTTAAGACTTCCCTGCTGGCAAACTTCAGCAAGGCAGACACCGACTTCCTAGCCACAACCGTTCTGGAAAAGCCGGATGACGACAATATGCCAACCATCAACACTGTTACCATCGAACGGAAAGACCTCGATACGCCGATTGTCCTCGAACATCGGGACACCAGCAATGACGGCGAGAGCGGCAACACCCAGTCCACCCACAAGATGACTTCTCCGATTTCTGCTTATTTGAGCGTAGAACGGTCTAAGGATGTCATTGAGGGATTGTTTGGCTTGTCTGCCAGCAAGATTCTGGCTGTTCGTCCGAGTGAACAGGATTTGGAGGACTACGGCATTTCTGACCCGTTCGCAACCCTGACGCTGGAATGCGAAGGCGGCACGACTTACACCCTGAAAATCGGCGATGTTGTCACTGAGGCTGACGACATTTCTACCGATGACAGTACCGCAACCACTTCCACTGCAACCACTTATTATCCGGTACAGCTAGATGATGGCAATGTGATTTATGCGATTGCTGCGGATAAGTGCCCGTGGGCAACCATTACTCCGACCGGTCTGGCTTCCAAGCTGATTTTCACCACTTATGTTTGGGACATCAGCGAGCTGGATGTTACCGTAGACGGCAAGAAAACCACATTCGAGAACAGCGGTACAGATAAGGACACTGCTTCCATCACCAGAGATGGCAAGTCGGAAATTGACACCGAACGCTATCGGCAATTCTATGCCTTCCTGCTGCAAACCGCTGCGGAAGAAGTGGTTTTGGGCGATGCTCCAACCGGAACACCAGATGCAGAAATCCACTACAAGACTTCTGATGGCAGCGAAGACCGCACCGTTGCATTCTATCAGACGGATGACTTCAATTGCTATATCACTGTAAACGGCGAACTGAGCTTCCAGTGTCGGTCTTCTTATCTGGATGCCCTGCGGCATAATCTTGACATCTTCGATACAGACGAAGACTTCCAGACCTCGTGGCAGTAAGTTCTCCGCCCAAACAACAGACACAAACCAAGTTACACAAAGAAAGGATGGGTATCGTGGAGCAAAACTTTCTCTTTTACAAAGGCTATCCGTTGGTACGTTCCGGCGATTGCTTTTACTATGGCTATATGTGTGAGCCGCACGTCATTATGATTCGTGTCACCAAGAAAGATACCAGCGGTGTCATTCCAATTGCCAGCGAATTACAGGTCTATGATTTGTCCACCGATGAAAACAAAAGTCTCCGAACTGCCAAGCGACCGTCCTTGTATGCAGCATTGGACTTAGCAGCTACCTGGCTTTCCCGTGGATTGCCGGACGAGCAAACGCAAAACGCCTAACGGCAGCCCCGATTCTACAACCGTAAAAAGCCGCACAGCGGAAGAGATTTTCTCTCCGCTGTGCGGCTTCTTTTTGTGTCATGTTTTATGGTTGGAGTTCTTAATTTTCGCTTTCGCTGGTGGTAGCTTCCGTTTCTGTTTCTGTATCGGTTTCATCGGTTGCTGTGTCAGTTGTATCGGTTGTATCTGTCGAATCAGATGCATCCCAAAGCTGTACGGTGTTCAGAATCGCACCGGAATTTTTCAGAACCGGACTTGTTCCGGTGTAGTTTGCAAACGTCATAGCATACGGCAAATCGTTCACATAGAACAAAACCGACAGGTTCACTTTCTGGGCAGTGTCTACACTTGCGTCCGTTTCTGGAGAATAGGTAATCGCATAGGCATCCGTTCCCAGCAGTTCATTCCAAACCTCAGAGAAAACCGTCTGTCCCTTTGCAAGGTTCTGTCCAAGATTTTTCAGCAAGTCTTTTTCATCTGTTCCGGTGATTTCCAGTTCATCTTCTGGGAAACACTGCACCGTCAGCGAACCAGAACCATCGTTCGGATACCAGACAACCAGATTTTCTACATTCAAATTGCCCCAGCCTGCCGGCACTTGAAACGCAATGTCCTGAAAAGGAATCAGGGTTGGGTCAAGTTCTTCCTCCTGCGGCATCAGTGCTTCGATGTCCACGGTTGTGGTCACTTCGGTGGATGCTGTTTCCGCAGTGGTGACAGAAGAAGCCGTATCTGCGGTAGAAGATGATGTATCTTGATCGCTGCATCCGGCAGCAGTCAACAGCATCATCAGGGCTGCAGCGGCAGCCAATCCTTTTTTTATCATGGTAGGGTACATCCTTTCCTGTTATTTATCGGTATTGATATAAGACCAGTAGCCCTTTAAGTATCCGCATCCAGAGATAATCGTCAAAACAGTGGAAATCCAGAGCAATCCATTCAAGCCCCATGTCTTAACAGCTTCCGGAATCGCACAGTTGAAATCTCCTGTCAGCGAACAGTAAATTAAGATGGCAACAATCGTCACCATAGTAAACGCTGTTTTCAGCTTGCCCCAGATGCCGGCAGCAACTACAACGCCTTCGCTGGCAGTCAACATCCGCAAACCGGAAACCATAAATTCCCTTGCTACGATAATCATCACTGGAATCGCTGAAATCTGCATTTTGTCCAGCTCAATAAATGCCAGCAGGGCAGTAATGACCAGCACTTTATCTGCCAGCGGGTCGAGAAATTTCCCGAAGTTTGTTACCAAGCCCCGTGCACGGGCAATCTTTCCATCCAAGGCATCTGTAATCGATGCTGCGGCAAAGACCACCAACGCCAACAGAAAATGACAGGGAATTGCTCCAATGTACAGGAAAATCAAAAATACTGGAATCAGCAGTACTCGCAGACAAGTCAGCTTGTTCGGCAAATTCATGCTTCTTCTACCTCCTCTGCCAGCAGGTCATAATCCATCGTATCAAAGACTTCTACCTGTACATAGTCACCGCACTGGTGTTCCTTCGTCCGGCGGATGAAGATTTTTCCGTCAATCTCCGGTGCATCTGCCCGTGTTCTGCCAAAATAGCAGCCTGCCCACGGGTCAAAGCCTTCAATGACCGCTTCCATCTGTGTGCCGATTTTTGCAGCATTCTTTTCTGCGTGCAATTCTGCCTGCTGCTGCATCAGGATTTCTGCCCGATGTTCCCGGGTTTCTTCATCAATCTGGTCTTCGTATTCGGCAGCGGCTGTTCCCTCCTCTTCGGAGTAGGCAAAACAGCCCAGCCGGTCAAACTGCATATCCTGCACGAAATCCCCCAGAGCGTTGAACTGCTCTTTCGTTTCGCCTGGGAAGCCAGTGATCAATGTGGTTCGCAGGGTGACATCCGGCATTTTCTCCCGAATCTTTGCAATCAGATTCCGCAGCATCGTTTCATTGCCCGGACGATACATCCGGCGGAGAATTTCTCCGTCACAATGCTGAATCGGAATATCCAGATATTTTACAATCTTTTCTTCTGCTGCCATCACATCGAGCAGTTCGTCTGTAATCCGTTCCGGATAACAGTACAGCACCCGCACCCAATGCACGGTTGGAATTTCACAGAGGGCTTTCAGCAGCTGCGGCAGGCGGGATTCTCCATACAGGTCTTTCCCGTACTGCGTGGTATCCTGTGCAATAACAATCAATTCTGTCACGCCACGTTCTGCAAGCCGGTTGGCTTCTTCCAGCACTGCTTCCATCGGTACGCTGCGGTATGGGCCTCGAATCTTCGGAATTGCACAGTAGCTGCAACGATTGCTGCATCCCTCTGCAACCTTTAAATAGGAGTAGAACGGCAGCGTTGTAATAATCCGGTCGCCCATCAACTCTGCATCGCTTTTCGGAGCAAACTGTACCACTCTGTCTTTCTTCAGAACCGATTCCAGAATCGAAACAATGTCTTTCTGGTCGCCGATTCCAACAACAGCATCCACTTCAGCAAACTGATCTGCAACTTCTTCCTGATAGCGTTCGGTCAGGCAGCCCGTCAGAATGATTTTCTGAATCGTGCCCTCTGCTTTCAGTTCTGCCAGTTCCAAAATCGTTTCAATTGCCTCTTCTTTTGCCGACTGAATAAAACCACAGGTGTTGACAACCACAACATCTGCATCGCCCGGTTCTTTGACCAATGTATAACCATGTTTCCGGAGTTTAAACAGCATTCGCTCGCTGTCTACCAAGTTTTTTGAACATCCAAGGGATACCATCCCTACACGAATTGGCATATTCATAACCGCCTTTCTGCTTGCGTTTTTCTGAAAAAATGGCTGTGAAAGAGTTCACAGCATACTTATCATTTAGTATACCATGAAACCGACTATGTGTCAAGAATCAGAAATTGGGATATCCAATTTTTAGCAAGTCTGTTGAAAGGTTGAAAGAATTGTTGAAACTCGCTATTTTCACTGAAATTTTCCCCTATTTTTCGTCTTTTTTAACAAAAATCATTTTTTTTGAAAAAATGCTTGACTTTTTGCCGTTTTTGTAGTATACTATAAAAGTCGCAGAAATGAAATGTGTTCTGCTTGGATCTGTTGATGACAGGTGGCGGCATAGCTCAGTTGGCTAGAGTACTCGGTTCATACCCGATTGGTCGCTGGTTCGAATCCTGCTGCCGCTACCATTCCTGGCCCGTTGGTCAAGAGGTTAAGACACCGCCCTTTCACGGCGGAATCATGGG
>HF997821.1 GCA_000433635.1 Ruminococcus sp. CAG:254 | reverse complement strand
AAAACGATTTCCGTTCCTACAACCTCTATAAATTCCCTCATAAAAACAAAAAATCTCCTCCAAAAAGAAAAACCGTTAGGGGGAAACCAACGGCCTTTCTAATGGAAGAGATAATACAATGCAATGGAGCGGATTACGAGGCTCGAACTCGCTACCTCCACCTTGGCAAGGTGGCGCTCTACCAGATGAGCTAAATCCGCAATGGCGATCTGGATGGGATTCGAACCCACGACCTCTGCCGTGACAGGGCAGCGTTCTAACCAACTGAACTACCAGACCAATTTGGTGGGAGCTACAGGGCTCGAACCTGTGACCCTCTGCTTGTAAGGCAGATGCTCTCCCAGCTGAGCTAAGCTCCCACAGTAGTCCGTTCCAGGAACGTCTGCAAAAGAAAAATACTTGAGAAACCAATGTTTCTTTTTTCTGTGCTCTGTCCTGACGACTTATTTAGTATATCACACTTTTGCGAAAATGTCAAGTAAACGTTTTATGAACTTTATTTCATTTTTGTGAATCGGTCATTCCCATCCATGCTTTTCCGGTTCTTTCCCGTTTCTTTTCACAGTCTTCACTCTCGTGCGACAGCTTTATTATTATAGCACATCTTTTCGACTTTGTCAACATGATTTCTTGCACAAATAATCATTCTGCTTTTGCCTGTCAATTATGCAAAATCACCATTCCTGCAAGAAAACATCCCCAAACTTGTTTCAGATTCTTCCAGATTTCCCGTCACAGTTGACAAATTTGCACCAAAAAAGTGCTTGCTTTTTTTAAAAAATTGTGATATAATTTTTATATCCAAGATTTTTGTTTTTTGGACAGAAAACGAATTTTACACACCGTTTTCCAATACAATTAGAAAGAAGGTTATTTTTATGGGTCTTATTCGAGCAGCAGTCGGTGCCGTTGGCGGCACACTTTCTGATTCCTGGCTGGATTATATCCGGGCAGAAAATATGACACCTACCACCATTCTCACCAAGGGCGAACAGGTCGGCAAACAACACCGGCGTGGCAGTGCCGACATCATTTCCAATGGTTCTCGCATTGAAGTCGGTGCAAATCAAATGCTATTCCTCACAGAAGGCGGAAAAATCGTTGACTATACTGCGGAACAGGGTTACTATGAAGTATTCCTGTCGCAGTCCCCTTCTCTTTTCAACGGGGAACTGAAGGCTTCTGTCAAGGAAACATTTGAACGGTTTAAATTCGGCGGTCAGCCGGGAAAATCCCAGCGGGCTTATTTCGTCAACCTCTCGGAAATCCGTGGCATCCGTTTCGGTACTCGGAATGCCCTGCAATATTTCGATAACTTCTATAATGCAGAACTGTTCCTGCGTTGCCACGGCACGTATTCGATCAAAGTTACCGATCCGCTGAAGTTCTACATGGAAAACAGCAGCATGTGCAACACCGGACGGGTGGACTTCAACGACATCAACGAACAGTTTAACGCAGAATTTTTGACCGCTTTGCAAACTGCCATCGGAAAGATGTCTGTGGATGGCGTTCGGATCTCCAGCCTGCCTTCTAAGAGTGCAGAACTGGCAAAGTATCTGAGCGATGCACTGGATGCAACCTGGAATGAACTGCGTGGCGTTGAAATTTGCTCGGTCGGCATTGCCAGCATCAGCTATGACGAAGAAAGCAAAAAGCTTATCAATATGCGAAATCAAGGGGCAATGCTCTCAGATGCCACCATTCGGGAAGGCTATGTACAAGGAGCTGTTGCAGAAGGTTTGAAAGCTGCCGGCTCAAATACCGCTGGTGCTGCACAGGCATTCATGGGTATGGGCATGGGCATGCAGGGTGCTGGAAACTTCATGGCTGGAGCAAGTGCTGCCAACTTGCAGCAAATGCAGATGCAACAGCAGATGCAGGCACAGCAGCAGCAACAACAGCAGCAACAACAGCAGCAAGCTGCTCCGGCAAACGGCTGGAAGTGCAGCTGCGGTGCAACCAATACCGGAAAGTTCTGTACGGAATGCGGTCAGCCGAAACCAGCCCCAGTCGGTGCATGGAAGTGTAGCTGCGGAGCAGAGAATACCGGAAAATTCTGCACGGAATGCGGCAAGCCAAGACCAGCAGACGGAAAATGGAAGTGCAGCTGCGGAGCAGAAAACACCGGAAAGTTCTGTACCGAATGTGGCAAGCCGAGAGGATAACTCAATTCCAATGAAGGAGGATTCCTTGTGAATACCGTACAATATAAATGCCCCAACTGCGGCGGCGAATTGGTTTTCAATCCGGAAAAGCAGATGTTTTCCTGCCCCTACTGTATGAGCGACTTCACAGAAGCAGAAATGGAAGAACGCTATCACACCCAAAACGAAACGGCACAAAAAGAGGCAGATGCAGACGCAAAAACCTTAAAAGATGAAAACGATGAAGCGGCATTTGAAGAACATACCCGTCTTTATGAATGCCCATCCTGCGGGGCACAGATTATTGCAGATGAAACCACCTCTGCAACATTCTGCTACTACTGCCACAATCCAGTTGTACTTGCCGGACGGCTCAAGGGCAATTATAAGCCGGCATATGTGTTGCCATTCGCTGTGCAGCGAGATGCCGCAGAAAAAGAATTTCGGGCGTGGTGCCGGAAACGCTGGTTTCTGCCATCTGATTTCCGCTCCAAACAGCAGCTGGAAAAGATGAGCGGCGTATATGTGCCGTTCTGGCTTGCCAGCTGTGTCGCAGATACTGACATGTCCGGTGTCGGGCAGGTTGTCAAGTCCTGGCGGGATGGAAAATATCAAGTGACTGAAACTACAGAATACACAGTTTCCCGTCAGGCAAAAATTCCCTTTGAACGTGTTCCGGCAGACGGTGCAGCAAAAATTGAAGATGCTCTGATGGATGCCATTGAGCCATTCCCTGTCCAGGAAATGCGGCCGTTTTCTATGCAGTATCTGAGCGGCTTTTTAGCAGAAAAATACGATGTGGACTGGGAAAAGATCGTTCCCCGGATTCAATCAAGAGTCCAGACTGCCAGCGAACAAGTCATCAATGAAACCCTGACCCAATACACCAGCATCAAAAATAAACAGGTACATGTCAATATGACCAACTTACAGCACGACTATGTATTGCTGCCCGTCTGGTTCATGTCCTATCAGCATGGCGGAAAAACCTATCACTTTGCCATGAACGGACAGACGAAAAAACTTTCTGGTACGCCACCGCTGAGTTGGGCAAAGTTACTCACGTTCTGTGCGGCTCTGATGGTTGTCATTGGGGTGCTGGGCGGTCTGATTGGAGGGAGTTTGTAATGCGATTTTCCATCATACAACCCATTTTGACCGCTGCTGCTGTCGTTTGCAGCTTGTCTGCTGTCATACAGCCAGTATCTGTAAGTGCAGAGGACTCCGGTTTGCAGCTCAGTGAATGCTATGTTTACGATGAAGCGGGTGTTCTGACCAGCGAAGAAACCATTGAACTGGATGAACTGGTTTATGAAACGGCAGTAGATCTACAGATGAACATTTGTGTCAGACTGGGTGCAAATAAACTCTCCAGTGAAAGTGATGCAAGAGAATATGCCGTTGCCGACTACTTAGACCGATTTGGTGATGAAAAAGAAACAGATGGTATTGCTCTGTATCTGGATTTATACGGCTCATATATTGATGATACGGACTATGCACCACACGACTTTATTGCTACACACGGGATTGCACAGCTTTATTTCACCAATGGCGGTGATGACCGTGTTTCAGAAATTTTCAGCGAGATGAATCCGCACATGAAACGGGGCGAAGAAGACCCTTATACAGCGGTTCAGATTTTCTGTCAGAAGTTAAAAACCTACTATGAAGAAGGCATTCCAAAACACTATTACGTCTATGATAACGAATATGACCAATATCTGTATTTGGACGATGCAACGAATCAGGTTATTTGGTCGGACAGCAAGCCGGCATATGCCGCCCGAAAACAAGCTCTGATTGCATTTGGCATCAGCTTTCTGGTAGGGCTGGTGGTTGCACTGGTTGCCATGGGCATTATTCATTCGCACTACCGCTTTAAATCGAAACCTTCTGCACGGATTTACATCCCATCCGGAAAGGTACAATATGGGGCAAAACAAGACCAGTTTCTCACCCGTCATGTTTCTCGTGTCAAGGTAGAATCGGAACATTCCAGCTCTGGCGGCCACAGCAGCAGCGGCAGCAGT
>HF997820.1 GCA_000433635.1 Ruminococcus sp. CAG:254 | reverse complement strand
TTTCAGTTCTCTAAAAACTTCATCAGTGAGTATTTCAATTCTGAATTCAAACTTCTTAATTGTTAAAAAAATAAGAAAAATGCGTTTTACCTCTTGACAAACGCCATCCAATCTGCTATAATTTAATTATAGCAAATGCACCATTAGCTCAGTTGGTAGAGCAACTGACTCTTAATCAGTGGGTCCTGGGTTCGAGTCCCCGATGGTGCACCAATCATGGGCGGCCCGTTGGTCAAGCGGTTAAGACTCCGCCCTCTCACGGCGGCATCACCAGTTCGATTCTGGTACGGGTCACCATTTTTCTTATCATAATCGGTGTTGATAGCAAGGAGGTTCCACCCGTTCCCATTCCGAACACGGAAGTTAAGCTCCTTTACGCCTAAGATACTTGGTCGGTGACGACCTGGGAAAATTGGAAAATGCCGATACAAAGCGGAACAAATTTGTTCCGCAGAAATTCCTCAATAGCTCAGTCGGTAGAGCATGCGGCTGTTAACCGCAGGGTCGTTGGTTCGAGTCCAACTTGGGGAGCCATATTTGAGAAAAAAGTCCGAATATTCGGGCTTTTTTCTTTTATCCGGAGAAATTTGCAGCAGAGATTTTCTTGCAACTTGCTTGACAAATTTCTGCTGTTTCGTTACAATAGAGATAATTAATTTCAAGAGAACGGAGGAAATCCAATGAAACAATGCATGGATGCAGACAACTTACACCGTCGCTTAAAGAAAATCATTGGTCAGGTGCAGGCGATTGACCGTATGATTGACGAAGATGTGCCCTGTGAAGATATCCTAGCACAGATTAACGCTGCAAAATCCGCCTTGCATGGCTGCGGTAAGGTTGTGTTAGAAGGACATATCAAGCATTGTGTGCGGGACGGGATTCAGCACGGCGATGCAGATAAAACCATTGAAAGCTTTACCAAAGCAGTCGAACGGTTTTCCAATATGGGCTAAGAATAAAAATACTGTCAGAAAAATTTCTGGCAGTATTTTTTTATTTTTCTCTTGATAAACCATACCCCCTATGGTATGCTATACGCATACTAATACCCACATAGGTATAAGAATATAGGTATAAGAATAGAGGAGGGGTTCGATGAAACGAATCATGGAAAAGTTGGAAACCCTGTTGGAATGGGGCGGTTTGAAAAAAGAAATCATCCTGCTGGTGATTTCCGGAATTTCCTTGCTGCTGAGCCTGTTTCACATTCCACTGCCGTTTTCGATTGCATGGGTTGCGATTATTTTGTGTGGTGTGCCGATTATTTTAGAAGCCATCATCGGGCTGGTCACAGCGTTTGACATCAAAGCCGATGTCCTTGTTTCTCTGGCACTGGTTGCATCTATCTGCATCGGGGAGCATTTTGCAGCCGGAGAAATCGCATTTATCATGCAGCTGGGGGCATTGCTAGAAGATTTGACCGTTGCAAAAGCCCGTGCAGGCATTGAAAAACTGGTGCATCTGACACCGCAAACCGCACGTGTACTGCGAAACGGTACAGAGAAAATCATACCAGCGGAACAAGTACAGGTGCAAGATTTGCTGCGAGTATTGCCGGGGGAAACGATTCCTGTAGACGGCGTGATTACAGATGGACAAACTTCCATCAATCAGGCAGTAATGACCGGAGAATCCCTGCCAGTGGATAAAACAGTAGGCGATACGGTTTCCAGCGGTACAGTCAATCAATTTGGTGCATTTGAAATGCGAGCAACCAAAGTCGGGGCAGACAGTTCCATCCAGCGAATGATTCAGCTGGTGTAGTCTGCCGACGCCGGGAAAGCGAAAATTGTCGGCTTGGCAGATCGCTGGGTAACATGGATTGTTGTAATTGCTCTGACTGCTGCGGCACTTACATGGTTACTGAGTGGGCAGATTATTCGAGCCGTTACCATCTTGGTTGTATTTTGTCCGTGTGCCTTGGTATTGGCAACCCCAACCGCAATTATGGCAGCCATCGGAAACGCAACCAAACATGGTTTCTTGGTGCGAGAGGGCGATGCCTTGGAGCGGCTTGCAGGCGTTACGAAAATCATGTTTGACAAGACCGGAACATTAACCTATGGAACATCGAAAGTCATTGCACAAAAGAGTTTGCTGCCGGAGTGGAGCGACACGGAACTCTATGCCCTTTGTGCAGCAGTAGAGCAGTTTTCTGAGCATCCGCTTGGAAAGGCAATCGTTCAGAGCTACCAGCAGATGCATGGAGCGATTTCTCAAAAGGCAGAACAATTTCAAATGTGGACGGGCAGAGGCGTTTCTGCACAGGTTTCCGGTGTTTCTGTGCTTGCCGGAAATCAAAAGCTGTTGGAAGAACAGCAGATTTCCGTTCCAAAAGCTGCACAAGCCGATATATAAGCTGCCTTGCAGAAGGGCTGTACCGTGATTCATATGGTTGCAGATGGAAAGTTTGCCGGTTATCTGGTGCTTTCGGATACTGTGCGAACAGAGAGTGCAGGAATGATTGCACAGTTGAAAGACTTGAACGTGCAGCCAGTGTTGCTGACAGGTGACCATGAGAACGCAGCCGCAGCCATTGCCTCGCAACTGCAAATGACAGAAGTGCATACAAACTGCCTGCCGGAAGATAAAATGCGATGGATTGCAGACGAGCAGCAGAAACAAGAATCCGTCTGCATGATGGGAGATGGTGTGAATGATGCTCCTGCATTGAAAAAGGCAAATGTCGGGATTGCCATGGGTGGAATCGGCAGCGACATTGCCGTAGATGCCGCAGATATTGCTTTGGTTGATGACGAAGTGAAAGAACTGCCACACTTGTTAGGGCTTTCCAAACGGATGATGGTGACTATTAAATGCAACCTCACCTTTTCCATGAGCCTGAACTTTTTGGCAATCATTCTTGCAATGACAGGCATTTTGAATCCAGTCATAGGAGCTTTGGTACATAATGCAGGGTCTGTATTGGTTATTTTGAATTCTGCATGGCTGTTAAAATGGAAACGGAGGAACGAAAAGTGATGGTTTGTATCATTGGAATTTTAATTGGAGTTTTGGTATTGGGAACAGGAATTTATTATCTGCATCAGGAAAAGCATGATTCTGAATCTCGGAAAATTTATACAATTGTCAGCGTTGTTGGGGCATTGTTGGCGGTTGGTGCAGCTGTTTGGCTGATTTTGGGATATTTGCTGTAAATACAAGCGACAAATCCAGAAAAAGCGTCTTTTTTTCATCGAAACCGGGTCGTACGACTTGCAAAAATGATGAAATTCCTGTATAATTATTGGTATAACAAGAACAGAAGGGACGCTATTTTATGAACACACTCCTAACACTCGCATTTCTCTTTGCGGTGGGCAGTTTTCTGGGCTGGTGTCTGGAAGTTGTCTTTCGCCATTTTGTCACGCATAAGTGGATCAATCCAGGTTTTCTGATTGGACCTTATTTGCCACTATACGGATTCAGCTTATGTATGCTGTATGCACTTGCACGATTAGAACCGTACATACCGATTCAGAATTATATTTTGAAAAAATTGGTGCTGTTTGTGATTATGGCGATTTGCATTACAGCGATTGAATATATTGCTGGTTTGATTTTCATCAAAGGCATGAACATCAAACTCTGGGATTATAGTGATCAGTGGGGCAACGTGCAAGGGATTATCTGCCCATTGTTTTCGTTTTTCTGGTTGCTGCTGAGTGCAACATATTATTTCTTCATTCACCCATATATTTTAAACAGTCTGGATTGGCTGGCACAGAATCTTGCTTTTTCCTTTATTATTGGATTTTTCTTCGGAATTTTTGTATTGGATTTGGTTTATTCGTTGCGACTGGTACGGCGAATTCGACTGTTTGCAGCAGAACATCAGATTGTGGTACGATTGGAAGAACTCAAGGCGAACATTTTGGCAAGCAAAGAAAGAAACGGCGAAAAGCGACGGTTTTTGTTTGCGTTTCGTTCAGGAATCCCGCTGAAAGAACATCTGGAACGGTATTTAGATACACCGAGTGTAAAGCAGCGGTTGAAAGACTTGCGGGAACGGATGCAGAAGAAAGAAAAGTAAATATTATTTGCAGAGGATTCTTCTAAAAATCAACAAGACAAAAGAAAAACGGAAAGCAGAATAAAACCAGCTTTCCGTTTTTTCTTTGATCGGATTGTAAATTTAAGGGAGAATCTGTTTTTGTAAAAATGCCTGACTGATAGCAGTAGCCTCTTTCCGGCTGCAAATGGAATACCAAGAACACGTTCCGCAGATATGCGGAAAGACTTCTGTATGTAGAATCTGTTCCTGTACCTGTCGGCGAAAGGCGTTCCAGTCAAGCACATCGCCTTCTCGAAGTCCGCAGCTGTTCAGAACTGCTCGGTCATACCGTTCTACTTGTTCTGCCGAAGAACAGCAGTCGTGGCAGCAGTGCGGACAAGCTGCACAAATACAGTCTGCTCCAACCGTCAACAAAATTTGTGGATTGTGCTGCTGAAAATGCAGCAGCGTTTTTGTCATATGTTCGGTGAAGTCGGCACTGTAACCATGTCCGCAAAAAAAGCTGGAACAAAGCCCATGATGGGGGCGGAGTTTATACGGCTGCATCTTTTTTTGTGGCAACGCTCTGATAAACGAACCGTTTTGGCAACCGCTTTGCAATGAGAATTGCCAGTGCAATCTTTACGCAGTCCGGCAGGATAAACGGGAATACACACCAGCCCAGAGCAGCCATCAGTCCAATGGATTCCACCTTGCTGGTATAAACTTGAATGAACCATACCGTTCCGAATGTATAGCAGACAATCAAACCAAGAGCCATTGCTGCAATCATAACCGGCAATTTTGTTCCGAGGAAGTGGGTAATTAGCCAATAGAGCAGACCGGAGAACAGGAAACCTAAGATATAGCCGCCAGTCGTTCCGAATAGAACCCCGATACCGCCGGAGAAACCTGCAAATACAGGAACACCGATTGCACCGAGAGCGATGTAAATCAAGATGGAAATTGTTCCGTTTTTGCCGCCTAAGATGGCAAGTGCACTGAATACAGCAAACGTCTGCATCGTAAAGGGTACAGTCAGCGGAATTTGAATTTGCGAGCACACTGCAATGATTGCAGCGAACAGAGCAATCTGACAAAGACTGCGGATGGAAGATGATGACATAGAATCAAACCTCATTTCGTAAACTTTTTATTTTATTTTTGGTTTACGAACAGTATAGCACATTTTTTTTCTGCTGTCAAGAAAAAAATGTAAAATTTTTAGAACTATGACTGCAAACAACGAGCCGCAGGCAATTGAAAAGTTTTTCGGTGCAGCAGTTTTACAAAGATGCTGCCGAGGTGTGGGCGAGTAGCCCACGTTTGC